>NZ_JAPDNC010000009.1:0-276763 GCF_025947915.1 Erwinia sp. INIA01 | reverse complement strand
CAGAAGTGAAACGCCGTAGCGCCGATGGTAGTGTGGGGCCTCCCCATGCGAGAGTAGGGAACTGCCAGGCATCAAATTAAGATCCTTAACGGATCGTGACTTTACCCCTGACAAGGTAAAGGCGAAACACCTGAAATCAGACAGTTTCTGATATCAGTACAGAATCGGTGGAGCGGTAGTTCAGTTGGTTAGAATACCTGCCTGTCACGCAGGGGGTCGCGGGTTCGAGCCCCGTCCGTTCCGCCACTTATTACGATAGCCCTGAGCATTAGCTCAGGGCTTTTTCGTATTCATACCTTCGACCCCCTACGAATGCGTATTTTTTCAACGTATCTTCAGATCCCTGCACACACTTACACCCAACCCACCTCTATTCATCTCAGTATCATCACATCACATCCCATTCCGGTAAATCTATGTATCCTCACATTCTCACATTCTCACATTCTCACATTCTCACATTCTCACATAGGTATGCCTGTGAACTCTCACATCTGATAACCTGAGTATCCGTATGCCCTCATATCATCATATCCCTACAGCTGTGTGCTTTTGTACCCCAACATCTCACATTCGTGAACCTCCGCATCCCTCGATTCTCATTCCTTTATTCCACAAATATTTCATCATCTCAGCTCTTAGCAAAATCTCAGAACCCAGATTAATGTGAAATATCTCACAAAATAACGAATCGCTTATTCAAGCAAGATAAAGGAAATAGCACCACATGGATCAAATAATTTTTTATCTTTAATATCAATTGGTTATTTGTTTTCTGATAAAATGATCGATTAAAACGCGTGATATACATCACAAAAATAGCTTTATTTTCAGGCTGTCAAGACTCTCTAATGGCCAAAATCGTTTCAAAAATGAGACGTGCTTCAAAAAATTAAATTCATGGTTCTCTAACATTCACTGCACGTTTTCGGTGAATGAATAACTGAGGTCAGCCATGAAAATAGGATTAGTAATAAGCGGTGGTGATGTCAGCGGAATGAATAATTTTTTATTTCAGATTGACCGTATGACGGATGCTGAAATCGTTATTTTCGATGGTGGTATTAACGGTTTGATTGAAAATCGCTGCAAAGATATATCTCGCCGCGATCTGGTTGATTTATCAATTTCTTCCGTGCCGATTATTTCTTCGGGAAGAAAAGAAGATAAGTGTAAACGATCTGACTATGAACGAATTGCTAAAAATATCCGTCTAAAGAAACTAGACTGTTTGATCATGGGCGGCGGTGATGGTTCATTTCAATTTTTGAAAATGCTCAGTACCTACGATATTAACTGTTATGGCGTAGGAATGACCATTGATAATGACATTACGGGCAACAGTTATACCATTGGTTTTTCTACCGCCTGTGAACAGGTTATTAGTGAGGTGGAAAAGCTACGTAACACCGGGCGTGGTTTACCGGGCCGAATTTTTATGATCGAGCTGCTTGGTGGTTATTGCGGCGAACTGACATTACAGGCTGCACTGAAAAGTAATGCGGATATTGCGTTGATCCCTGAAGTTCCGTGGGATATCGACACTCTGGCAGGTCGGATAAAGCAAAAAATCGACAGTCAGAATAGCGTCATTATTCTTTGTTCTGAAGGCTATACCAAAGAGTACACTCCGGGGTTCCAGGGTGCTATCGATACTATGATCGGTAAGCTTGAACATAAAATTGGTATAAGAATCAGAAAAACCATATTGGGATATGGATTACGCAGCGGTAAGCCTACCGGTGAAGAGATTATTCAGGGTGCTATTCTTGCAGAGGAAGTTGTTCGATGCATTAAAAGCGGCCTGACCAATAAAGTCATTGTTATGAATAACAATAATAAAGCAATCCCGATCGATCTTGAAAATTCCGACAAACGTTTAGTGGATGAAGATAGTAACCTCTACAAACTGGCTAAAATAAATAACCTTATCTGAGGTGTTAACATGCTTAAAGTACTCTGCGTATGTGGCTGTGGTCTTGGCTCAAGTTTTGCGATTGAAATGAGCGCGAAATCTGTTTTACAAAAACTCTGTATTGATGCCGATATTGAGCACACTACAGTATCAGAAGCATCCTCATTCAAATATGACATTATTCTGACGCAGAAAATGTTTGCTGATGTATTAACATCGGATGCCAGCGACGATCAGAAAAAGAAAGTCATTATATTAAATAAGCTCACTGATAAAAAAGAAATAGAAGAAAAAATCCTCGCCTATATGAACTCAAACTGAAACTTGGGGTGATAAGTGGACGCTATTATTCATTTTATTGTGAAAGACTTTCTCGGCCAGGCTTCAATACTGATTGCACTGATCGCCATGCTGGGATTGATCCTACAGAAAAAATCCGTCGGCAAAACGATTGAGGGCACCTTCAAAACGCTACTGGGCTTTTTGATCATGATGGCGGGCATCAATATCATTGTTGCCGCCTTAACCTTCCTCAACGACATCTTTACCAGCGGTTTCGGTATGCAGGGCTACATAACGGATGTGGCGGCTATCGCAGGCGTAGCGAACCGCGAGCTGGGTTCGGAAGTGGCACTGACGCTGTTGGTGATTTTTGCCGTCAATATCCTCATTGCCCGTATCACGCCGTTTAAATATATCTTCCTGACCGGGCAGGCGCTGCTGTGGATGGCCACTATCGGTACAGTAATCGGCTACAAAGCCGGTTTGACGGGAGCGACGTTGATTCTGACCGGAGGAATTTTCGGCGGCATCATGGCGGTACTGATGCCGGCCATCGCCCAGCCCATCGTACGCAAGATCACGGATTCAGATGACGTTGCACTGGGTCACTTCTGTACCATCGGCTATCTGGTTCAGGCGGCGGTTGCCAGAGCCATTGGTAAGAACTCACGCTCAACGGAAGACCTGACGCTGCCGGATAACTTCAAGTTCCTGCAGGATACCTACCTGTCGATGGCGGTTATCATGGTGCCGATGTATATCATCCCCGCCATTTTCGCCGGTCCTGACTACATCGCCCAGTTCTCCAACGGCACCAACTACATCATGTTCTCATTTATGCAGTCGATGCAGTTTGTCGCCGGGGTCTTTGTTCTGTACAGCGGCGTACGCCTGCTGCTTAACGAGCTGGTACCGGCCTTCCGTGGTATCGCCATGCGCCTGGTTCCAAATGCTAAACCCGCTCTCGACTGCCCTGTACTGTTTCCGTATGCCCCTAATGCGGTGATTGTCGGCTTCCTGGCCACCACCGTAGGGTCAATTATCGGCATGATTGTCTTCCCGATGTTTGGTCTGGCGATGATTCTGCCTGGCCTGCTCACCAACTTTTTCGCCGGTGGTGCTGCCGGGGTGTTTGGCAACGCAATGGGCGGACGCAAAGGCGCGATAATTGGCGGTGTGGTGCACGGCCTGTTTATTACCCTGCTGCCGGCAATCCTGGTACCACTGCTTGAAACCTTCGGCTTCAAAGGGGTGACCTTCAGTGATTCGGATGTGATCGCTACCGGCCTGGTACTCGGCCACGCCTTCCAGAATGAGTGGCCATTTGTCATCGGTTTTATTGCTTTCGTCGTCTTTATTGTCTGGTTTGCCAATAGAAAGTTGAGAAAATAGGAGGAACTATGTTCTCAAAGCTAAAGCAAATGTTCAGCCCGGAAAATTCAGCAACAGAAACGGAAAATAATGAACAGGCAGATATTATTGCTACTGAATTAAAGAAGCTTGAATCCGAACTGGCGGCTAACCCTGCTGATAATAATGCGCAGAAAGTATTAATGGTTAAATACAATCAGGCGATAAAGATTTATTCATCCAGTAAGACATATCGCCATCGTGTAGATGATGTCTTTATAAAAATGGATGAGCTAAGGAATACCATCCGAAAAAATATATGAGGTAACATGAGCATAAAGAACTTTCTTGCAGAAAACCAATATATTCAAGTCCAGATGGAAGTTGATTCCTGGAATGAAATCATTCACCAGGCGGCAAAGCCATTAATTGCAGGCGGGTTTGTCACTGAACATTACCCGCAGGCGGTGATTGATAACACGCTCGAATACGGTGCCTATTATGTTTTTGATGAAGGTATTGCCATTCCACATGCACGACCGGAATGTGGCGTCATTAAAGACTGTTTCAGCATGGTGACATTAAACAAACCGACGTCGATTAACGGCAGTCCTCCGGTCGATATCGTTGTAATGTTCGGCGGTGTGAATGGCGATTCCCATATCACCGAAGGCATTGCATCCATCGTTGGACTACTGGAGCAGGAGGAGACGTTACGACATATCAGGCAAGCGAAAACGATTGATGAAATTATCGGACTACTATGAAAACACTGATTCTAGTCAACGGTATCCCGGCATCAGGTAAGAGTTCAGTCGCGAAAATTATTGCCGATTATTTTTCTTATCCGGTGCTGAGTATCGATAAAATTAAAGAACCTTTTATGGTTCAGTTCGCGGACATTATCGACAGGCCATTAAACAGAAAGCTGGGATACGCGGCCTACGAGTCCATGTTTAACATTGTGATGTCCTCTCCGCCAGAGACAGTATTTATTATGGATGCCTGGTTTGGTTTTCGTGATAAATCGGTACTTGAAGGATATCTGGAAAAACTTGGTGAAGTCAGAGTTTTAGAAATATGGGTTAAGGCGTCGCCTGACCTGGTAGCCGAGCGATATAAACAACGCTGCCACTGCCGGGTGAAAGGTCACCCGGGTGAGGAATATATTCCTGAGCTTATTTTACTGGCTGAACACGCAAAGCCAATGTGTCTGGGGAAACTTTATACCGTTGACCAGGATATCAGTACCAGCAATGACGAACTGATTATTTGGATCAAAGAGAACAATTGGCGTAATTAAAATTTACTTACTCTCACCCTATGAGGAATACATTGATGAACAAAATGACAACGGCAGAACGACGTGGTTATCAAATGATTTGCGATGCAACCGGTTCGATGATGGTGGTTGCCTGCGACCAGCGTGGTGGCATGCGTACTTTGCTGGCGGCAACGCCAGAAGAACAGGCGCTAATCAGTAATGAAACCTTAGGAAAAACGAAATACGATATTACCGCCTATTTGGCTTCACAGGCTGGCTGCGTACTCGTTGACCCGATCTGCGCCGTTCCGGGAATTATTGATGAAGGCGTGGTGCCGCGCGATACCGGGTTGCTGATTGGCCTGGATGCCTCCGGCTGGGGTACGTCGCCGGAAGGGTATCGCATTTCCAACATGGTGGAAGGGATCACCGCCCGCAAAGTGCGTGAGCTGGGGGCGACGGGTGGCAAGATTATGATCTATCTGCGCAGCGATAAGCCGGAAGCCAACGTGGCCAACCTGCAGACGCTACGTGATGTGATTGCCGATTTTGCTCACGAAGATCTGTTCCTGGTGGTCGAATTTCTAACCTATCAGCTGGAAGGTGAGAGCAAAGAGGAATACCAGAGCAAAATCCCTCAGCTGATCCAGGAAGGCTGCCAGGCGTGTATTGACTGCGGATCTAAAGTCCTGAAAATTCCTTATCCGGGCAGCGAACAGTCCTGTGCAGCGGTCACGGATATCTGCGGTGACGTGCCGTGGGCCGTACTGTCTGCCGGGGTCGATCATGCTACCTTCCTCACTCAGGTGGATATCTCGCTGCGTAACGGGGCTTCCGGGGTGATAGCTGGGCGTTCACTGTGGAAGGACTGCATCTCACTTGACCGTAACGTGTCGAAAGAGAAGCTTTCCTCGATTGCGGTTTCCCGGCTTCGCGATATCCAGCAGCTGCTGGTGAAGTACAAAAAACAGCTTAACGTGGCCTGATTAACATTGGACCGTTGAGTGATGACCTTCGGGCGGCGCTTAGCCGCCCTTCGTATAATGATGCGTGGTGAAGAACAGATAATGAAGACTCTGGATTTGATCATCTTTGATTGTGACGGCGTGCTGATTGATTCTGAAATTATCGGTATCAGATTAACCGTCTCGCTGCTGAATCAGCACGGTGTAGACATTGACGTTGCCGGTTTTACGCGTTTATACAGTGGGCTGGACTGGGATGCGTTAATCGGGCGTATCCGACAGGATAGCGCGGTGAGCCTGCCCGCAAATATCGGTGAGGATTTTTATCCCCGGCTGATGGCGAAATTTGCCAGCGAGCTGGAAAGGATTGCGGGCAGCATGGAGGTGGTCAGTACGATTGCAACGCCGAAATGCATCTGCTCCAATTCCGGTAGTGAACAGCTGGACACTGTGCTGACGCAGGTTGGACTAAAAAAACTGTTCGCACCACATGTCTATTCAGCGAGGGATTTAGGACCGGGGCGAGGCAAGCCCGAGCCGGATATTTTTCTGCACGGCGCGCGACAGTTTAATGCGCGGCCGGGCAACACGCTGGTGATTGAAGATTCGGTACACGGCGTGATGGCGGCAAAACGGGCCGGTATGTACGTGGTCGGATTCACCGGCGGTGCGCATACCACGCCAGATCACGCCAGCCGTCTTGTCGGCGCAGGGGCGGATGTGACGATCGATTCGCTGTATCGCCTGCCTGAAGAGGTTGAACGCTTTCGGCGGGGGGCATCATAACTGCCGTGCCATATCGTCTGTATACGCGTTTACCAGGAAGCCTGGGTGAGAGGCAAAGCGGTTCAGTCAGTCCCCAGGCCGCTGGCAAAAGCGGCAGTCTGTTCGCCTGCACATTGTTTGCATTTACTTACGGAGAAGCTCGGGGAATTACAGCGCGGTGATTGAAACTGCACCGCAAAGCCCCTATAACAGGAAGATGGAAAGCATCCTTCGTTGTAACTGTGCAGGCAATAACGTGCGAAAAAAGACTTATGCCATGAGATATGTAGCAGGGCAGCCAGCGGAACGTATTTTTCCGCCGGGCTCGATGCTTCATGTCGGACAGGCATTACCGCCAGGCGCACCGCTCACCACGGAAACCTCGCTGAAAGTTCTGGTCTGGAATATCTTCAAGCAGCAACGGGCTGAATGGCTGTCGGTGCTGCAAAACTTTGGTAAAGATGCGCATCTGGTGCTTCTGCAGGAGGCACAAACCACCCCTGAGCTGGTCCGCTTCGCCACCAGCAATTATCTTGCGGCGGACCAGGTTCCCGCTTTTGTGCTGCCACAGCATCCTTCAGGCGTGATGACGCTGGCATCAGCGCATCCGGTTTATTGCTGCCCACTGCGTGAACGAGAACCCCTGCTGCGGCTGTCCAAGTCCGCTCTGGTGACCGCCTATCCGCTGCCTGACAGTCAGATGCTGATGGTCGTAAATATTCATGCGGTGAATTTCAGCATTGGCATTGATGTCTACAGCAAGCAGTTGGGGCCGATTGGTGAGCAAATTATCAACCATCAGGGGCCGGTTATTATGGCCGGGGACTTTAATGCCTGGAGCCGTCAGCGCATCAATGCCCTGTATCGTTTTTCCCGAGAAATGGGCCTGCGTGAAGTGCGCTTTACTGACGATCATCGCCGTAAGGCCTTCGGCCGTCCGCTTGATTTCGTCTTCTACCGCGGCATGGGCGTAGCCGAAGCTTCGGTGCTGGTTACCACGGCTTCCGATCACAATCCGCTGCTGGTTGAATTCAGCTCACGCCCCGCGAGTACTTTTTGAAAATAAAGGAATTATTATGGCAAGCCGTCATCACGATCACGTCGATAAGCAGTTTGGCGAGCAGGCAGGTGCCTATCTGACCAGCGCAGTACACGCCAGCGGTCGCGATTTGGTTAAGCTGAGTGAGCGCTTGTATGCCGCATCTGACGCGCGGGTGCTGGATTTAGGCTGCGGTGCCGGGCATGCCAGCTTTATTGCCGCGCAGCACGTTAAAGAGGTGGTGGCTTACGATCTCTCCGAAAAAATGCTGACGGTGGTGGCGAAGACGGCAGAGGAACGGGGTTATCACCATCTGACTACGCGGCAGGGCTATGCGGAAAAGCTGCCGTTTGCCAACGATGAATTCGATATTGTCATCAGCCGCTATTCCGCTCACCACTGGCACGATGTCGGCAGCGCGCTGCGTGAAGTTCGCCGCGTGTTGAAACCGGGCGGAAAAGCAATCTTTATGGACGTCAATGCGCCGGGGAATCCGGTGCTGGATATCTGGTTACAAACCGTTGAAGCGCTGCGCGATACCTCGCACGTTCGGGATTATTCCCCCGGTGAGTGGCTGACGCTGTTTACGGAGTCCGGGCTGGCCATTGGGTCGATTTCACATGACCGGCTGGAGCTGGAGTTTACCAGCTGGGTTGAGCGCATGCGTACGCCGCAGGTGATGGTGCAGGCTATTCGTGCCTACCAGCACTCCGCCCCCTACGACGTTCAGAGATATTATGCGCTGCAACCCGATGGCAGCTTTACCACGGACATTATTTTTATTGAGGCCAGCAGGCCCTGAGTTTGATTACGACTCTACCAGGGCAATCGCCCGCACCGGCGAGGCCGACGCGCCTTTAATCCTCAGCGGTAAAGCGATAAAGGTAAACGATGTGGGCAGGCTGTGCAGATTTGCCAGATTTTCAACGATCAGGCAATCCGAGCCCAGCACGGCGTGATGCGCCGGATGCCCCTCGCTGCTGAAGCTGTCCAGCGACATCGCATCGGTGCCAAACACGGTGACACCTTGCTCAATCAGATAGCGCGCTCCTTCCCCCGATAACCCCGGCCAGTCCTGCAGGAAAGCCTGATGATGAGGGCGGGGCTGCCATTTTTTATCATAGCCGGTGCGAAAAATAACGATATCGCCCGCGGCTATCGCGCCGTGTTTCTCTTCCCACTGCTGAATCTGTTCGAGGGTGATTAGGCCGTTTTTCTCAACGTGGGACATATCCAGGCAGCGCCCTCGTCCCGTGAGCTGGCGAACATCAATACTGTCGATGGTTTTCCCTTCGGCAATAAAGTGAATCGGCGCATCTACGTGGGTGCCACAGTGATCGCCAAGGCTGAGCTGGCAGTTATAGTTGCCGTCCCCCGCGACATAGTCTTCTGAACGATGGCAGAAAAACTTGCCGTGAGTTGGCCATACCGGCATGAACTCTTCATAGAGATGATTCAGCTCAATTAAACGGTGGCGGCTCAGCAGATTAACCAGTTCAGTGCTCATATCAGGCCTTTTTAACGTTAACGGTTTCTTTAATCAACCAGAGTGGAATACAGGAAATCACCAGTACTGCCGCAATCACCAGGTAGTGCGTGGTAAAGCCGTAGCTGTGGATGATCCAGCCGCTGACCGGAGCAACCAGAATACCGGCAATACCCACAGCCAGGCCGATCATCAGTCCCATACTTGACGCGGCCGCGCGCGGGGATGAGTCGATTAACAGTGCATAGGCCACCGGGAAAGGCGAGTTACGGAACAGCCCCCAGAAGATCAGTATGGCCCATGCCAGTGCGGCTGAGTGGATGAAAACGCAGAGTGCGGCGGCCAGGATCCAGCCCGCGATGATGATCGTTAGTGAGCGTTTGCGCCCTTTGATATCAGAGAAACTTCCCCAGACGATCTGACCAATCCACCCGGTGAGGCCGGAAGCCCCGGAGATAATCGCTGCTGTAGAAAGATCGAGGCCCACTTCACGGGTTAACTGTAGCGTCAGAAAGTTAGCAATACCCATCTCCGCCCAGGTAAAACCAAAAATCAGCAGTATCGCCAGCTGGCAGTTGCGGTTTTTCAGGCAGGACAGAACGTTGGCCCAGATGGATGACTGCTCAACGGTCTGCTGCAGGGATTCCGTTACCGGTGGCGTAAGGCCATTTTCAACAATCCATTTATTGACCTTATCGTGATTTTTCTTCGTTCCCAGCAGCAGCTGAGCGACTAAAATCACCAGCCCAATCATGGGAATAAACAGGAACGCTTCACGCCAGGTCGCAAACGCCAGGATAGCAGCAATCAGCACCGGCCCGATAAACTGGCCGAGGGGAAAACCGGTATGGTGAACGCCAATCGCGAACCCACGGTTTTCCTTCTGCCACCATTCACCCAGCAGGGCGACGTTAATCGGTTCGGAACCGCCGGTGCCCATTCCCATCGCCACGCGCAGTGCCTGAAACATGCCAAGTGTTTTACAAAACGCGGTCGCCACACCGGAAACCACTTCAACCAGCACCGCCACACACCAGCTGTAGCAGCGTTTATGCCCGGTCCCAACCCAGTCAGAAAACAAACCGAACAGGATGGCACCTGTTAAGGTCCCGACAAAGCTGAGCGAGTTGAGCCAGCCGGCCTGCACCTCGGTGAGGTTAAACGAGGTCATGATCGCTGGTAGCAGCGTGGGAAGAATAATTCGGTCGATGGAGTTCATTAAAATGGCAAGCGTGGTGATCACCAGCATCCACCATGAAATGGGGTGCGCTCGCGGAATAAAACGCATTAAGCCGCGTCTGGCAGGTGGCTGATGAGCAAGCGGCGGTACTGTCCTGCTTTCGGCCCGCTGGGCCATTTCTGAAGAGGGAAGAGTCATATCCTGTGCCTTTGAAATCGACGTTATCGGTACCGCTCTGCAACTGGACAGGCAGAGCGGGAAGCCTGGTGTTGTTATTTTTTTGCGTGCTTAGATCAAAAATTAAACACGTAGATAACATTAGATTTCAGGTGTACTACCATACAAGAAGAGGCGAGCGATAATTCGACCTGCATCACAGTCACTGCAAAGGAAGCGCTAGCGGGATCACACATTGAACTGCGCAGGAGACGATATCAGGAAGAGAGAAAACAAAAAAGCCAATCCGAAGATTGGCTTTTTAACAGGTATTTCAACAGATTAGCTGTCTGGCGTTGCGCTGTTATTTACAAACAACGTCAGCTTGTCGCCCGGTTGAAGATTTTTGGCATTGTTGGCAACGCTGTTCCAGCGCACCACATCCTTGATATTCACACCGTGACGCTTCGCAATACTGGCCAGAGAATCACCCTTACGAACCTGATAGGTGATGCTGTCGCCGTTATTTGCCAGTCGCGTACTGCTACTCGTTCCCAGATTCAATATCTGGCCGGGTTTAATGCTGGCAGTACGCAGATTGTTAGCGCGCTGCAGGGTCTTTACCGGAATACTCAGGCGCTTGGCGATAGCGGACAACGTATCACCATTGCGCACCTTGTAGGTGGCCGGAGAAACGCTGTTCTTCGCCAGCGACGTTGGCTGAACTGCAGCAATATCACCTTCTGCCAGTGAATTACGCAGCTGCGCAACGTTGGACTTCGGAACCATAATGTAGTGAGGACCATTTGGTGCCGTTGTGCCACGTTTGTATCCCGTGTTGAAACTCTTCAGCTTGCTCAGCGACATGCCAGCCATATCGGCGGCCTGCGTCAGTTCAATCTGCTGACCCACTTCAACACGTGCCAGCGCGCGGGTTTCATTTGCCGTAGGCAGACGAATACCATAGCGCTTGCTGTCCTTGAGCAATTGCCCCAGAGCCAGCATTTTTGGCACATAAACCGTTGTCTCGCGTGGAAGCGCCAGGGACCAGAAATCCGTCGGTCTCCCTTTGGCTTTATTCGCCTTCATCGCTTTCAGCACGCGGCCTTCACCACTGTTATAGGCGGCTACCGTCAGTAACCAGTCACCGTCAAACATGTCGTTAAGGCGCTGCATCATATCCAGAGCAACTTTTGTCGATGCGACAATATCACGTCGCCCGTCATACCATTGATTCTGTTTCAAGCCGTAGTTTCGCCCCGTTTGCGGCACAATCTGCCAGATGCCAGCGGCATTCGCAGATGATGTTGCGTGGGGGTCAAAAGCGCTCTCCACTATGGGTAGTAGTACCAGTTCCATCGGCATTTTGCGTTGCTTAATCTGCTCGACTATCCAGTACATATACGGCTCTGCCCGTAATGTTACATCGTGGAGATAGCTCTTGTTCTTCAGGTACTTCTGTTTCTGTTCGCGTATCCGGTAATTATCCGGAACCTTCATCTTCAGCTCGTCGCTAATGAAATTCCACAGATCCTGACCCTGCGCGAGGCCGGTTCCATCGTCCTGCCATCGAGGGGACAACATTGAATCTGAGTACTGTCCATTTTCACCTTGACCTGCCGAAGACAAACTCTGTGCATGCTGTTCAGGAATGTTGGCATCATGCTTTGATGCCTGGCACCCCACCAGCAAGACCGAGGCGAGAATTATCGCTTTAGCCTTCATGTGTGTGTCAATAGTTCGATTAAAAGACGAGCAATCATACGTGCTCGTCCCAGTCATGACAACCTAAAATATTAAAAGTGGTCTTTCTTTGCACGTAAGGCAGCAAATACCTGCCACTCATGTTGCATAGTTGTTTCTAAACCTATTTGTTTTTTTAATTCAATATCTTGTGCCATCAAAAAAACATTAATTTTTCGCTCAAGTTCCAGTTTTGTCGGTAAAGTTATGTGGTTTTTTGAGCGTAACTCCTTAATTTTATGCAGATAGCGTTCTATTTCTTTATGTTGCGGATAAATCGCGTGTGCAAAAGTTAAATTCGATAATGTGTATTCATGCGCGCAACAAACTAAAGTATCGGCCGGAAGTGAATTAAGCTTCTGAAATGATTCGAACATTTGTTTTGGTGTTCCCTCGAATAATCTACCGCAGCCGCCGGAGAACAGCGTGTCGCCACAAAAAAGATAAGGGGAACTGAAATATGAGATATGTCCCAAAGTGTGACCGGGCGTAGCATAAATATCGAATTCCAGCCCAAGAATTATGATTTTTTCGCCTTCGCCGACGATTTTAGTGGCGCCTTTATCCTGTGTTTCCTGCGGACCGTACACCGAAATATCAGGATACCGGGCCAGGATTTCAGCCACACCCCCGACGTGATCGTGATGATGATGAGTGAGTAAAATCGCGACCGGCTGCCACTGATTTTGGGACAGGGTACGCAAAACCGGCGCGGCTTCGCCTGGATCAACGATCAGACAGCGCCCCGCAGTGTCATTTAACATCCAGATGTAGTTATCCTGAAGTGCCGGTATGCTGGTAAGATTCATATTCACCTCTTTATACTTTTCATCAGTGACGCCGCGCCAGGTGTCCTGCGGCAACGCTAATCAGACTGGGTATACACTCATAATGGATAGAAGATGGTAAAGCATGAAGCCTGCTAAAACACGCCAAATCCGCCACGTGCCTGACTCATGGTCGCAAATTCCCTGCGGCGAGTTTTATCGTGACGCGCTTGCCCATCATCTGCGCCCCAGTCTGGCCAAACTGTATGGTTTTCATCTGCTCAAGCTGGGCAATCTCAGCGCGGAAATTGATACGGAAGCCTGCGCCATTTCTCATCAGGTTAATGTGGGACTGAAAGGCGATCTGCTCCAGGTAAAAGCAGACCCGCTCAGCCTGCCTTTTGAATCGAAGTCGGTGGATGCCTGCCTGCTGGCTCATACTCTTGCCTGGAGCAGCGATCCGCATCGCATCCTGCGTGAAGTCGATCGGGTATTAATTGATGACGGCTGGATGCTGATCAGCGGATTCAATCTGTTCAGTATGCTGGGCGTCGGCAAGCTGATCCCGGGCGTTCACCGTATGATCCCCTGGAACAGCCGTATGTTTACGCAGATGCGGCTGCTGGACTGGCTGAGCCTGCTGAATTATGAAGTAGTGCAGCGCAGCGGATTTCAGGTTTTACCCTGGAGCCGGCAGGGCGGGAAGGTGATCAGCACGCATCTGCCTGCGCTTGGCTGCCTGAATCTTATCGTGGCCCGCAAGCGCACCTTCCCGTTGATTATCAATCCGATGAAAAAGAGTACCAGCAAGCCGAAGCTACAAACAGTGGGCGCTACCCGACAGTTTCACCCGCGCACCCCTCAGGAACCCGACTGATAGCCAACGTCATCAAATGTGGGATTACCGGCAGCGCTGCGGGCCAGTTCGTCACAGCGTTCGTTTTCGATATGACCGGCGTGGCCTTTTACCCATTTCCAGTCGATGTCATGCAGGCTAAGTGCGCTGTCGAGGCGCTGCCACAGGTCGACATTTTTTACCGGCTTTTTATCCGCCGTTTTCCAGCCGCGCTTTTTCCAGTTATGAATCCAGCTGGTGATCCCCTGGCGCACATACTGGCTGTCAGTACTCAGAATGACCTTACAGGGCTGTTTCAGCGCCTCAAGCGCCACGATCGCTGCCATCATTTCCATGCGATTATTAGTGGTCAGATGGAATCCGGCGCTGAACTCTTTTTCATGCTCGCCGTAGCGAAGAATCGCACCGTATCCACCGGGTCCCGGGTTGCCGAGGCACGAACCGTCGGTGAAAATTTCTACCTGCTTAAGCATCTCTGGTAGACTCCCTGTAGAAAAACGCCAAGTCTGACATAAACGGGTCCTATGAGCACAGTAAATACCACACGCCAGATCGTACTCGATACCGAAACCACCGGTATGAACATGATTGGTACCCACTATGAAGGTCACTGCATCATCGAAATTGGTGCCGTTGAGGTGATTAACCGCCGCCTGACCGGCAATAACTTTCATGTTTATCTGAAGCCCGATCGGCTGGTGGACCCGGAAGCATTTGGCGTTCACGGTATTGCCGACGAATTTCTTGCTGATAAACCGACGTTTGCCGACATTGCCGATGACTTCCTCGCCTATATCGACGGCGCGGAGCTGGTCATCCATAACGCCTCGTTCGATATTGGCTTTATGGACTATGAATTCGGCAAGCTCAAACGCAATATCCCGAAGACAGAAACCTTCTGTCAGATCACCGATAGCCTGGCGATGGCGCGCCGGATGTTCCCCGGCAAGCGTAACAGTCTTGATGCGCTGTGCTCGCGTTATGAAATAGATAACAGTAAGCGAACGCTGCACGGCGCACTGCTTGACTCCGAAATCCTGGCGGATGTCTTCCTGATTATGACCGGCGGCCAGACCTCGCTGTCGTTTTCAATGGAAGGGGAAAAGGAAGAACAAAGCGGCGGCGATACGATCCATCGTATTGCGCGACCTTCATCGGGGCTGCGCGTTCTGCGTGCCAGTGAGCAGGAACTGGCCGAGCATGAAAAACGCCTGGATCTGGTACAGAAGAAAGGCGGCAGTTGCCTGTGGCGTCCGCAGCAGGAAAATGTGCAGTAAGTCACTAAAAATGCGCAATAAAACCGCTTTAAGTGCAAAAAAAGAACAGTTGAAATAATTCTGAATAAAAAGCGTTGACGAACGTTTTGTCGATCCGTAATATCCGATTCGTTCCCGACGGGGAACAAAGCGCGGAGCGGTAGTTCAGTTGGTTAGAATACCTGCCTGTCACGCAGGGGGTCGCGGGTTCGAGCCCCGTCCGTTCCGCCAAGTATACAGAGAAAGGCCGATTCGAAAGAATCGGCCTTTTTCGTTTCTGCTTTCCTGAAAAACGTTCCGGCGAAAAAAAGCCGCAACGCTATCCGTTACGGCTTTCTTCAAAACTTCACTCACAGGCATGACCGCCTGAGCTAAGTTTATTACGTTGCTATTGCTGCTCTTTCTGCATCACCACATCGGCACGGTAATCACCGCCCGCCCGTGCAGAGGCCATTTCATCGCGGGCAATCCAGCGGTAGGCTCCGGCTCCCAGCGCCACGCCGATAAACCAGCTGAAGTTAGCCACCGCGTGCAGCGAAGGGATAAAGCTGATCACCAGGCCAATGCCCACCGACGGCAGCAGGGCGGCAATCGCTTTCGGGTTGAAGCCGCCTTTGTACCAGTACTTTCCTTTCGGCGTGGCGTCAAACAGGTCGTCAACGGAGATCTTGCTGCGCTTCAGCAGATAGAAGTCGGCAAGCAGGATGCCGAACAGCGGCCCGATAAATGCGCCCAGCACGTCCAGCGTATAGTGAATCAGCTCCGGTGACTGGAACAGGTTCCACGGCGTTAACAGCACGGAACCCACGGCCGCAATCATCCCGCCGGTACGGAAGCTGATTTTCTGTGGAGAACAGTTAGAGAAGTCGAAGGCCGGAGACACAAAGTTGGCCACAATATTAATGCCGATGGTGGCGGTAATCATCGTTAACAGCCCGATCGCCACCGCCAGGTCATTACCGACCATGCTAACGGTTTCAATCGGATCGGTAATCATGCGGCCAAACAGCGATTGCGTACCGGAAACGATCACCACGGTAACAATCGAGAACAGCAGGAAGTTAAACGGCAGGCCCCAGCGGTTACCGCGGCGGATTTCACCCATGCTTTTACCGTAGCGTGCAAAGTCACCGAAGTTGAGCAGCGGGCCGGAGAAGTAAGACACCACCAGCGCAGTGGCGGTAATCATCTGCCATACCTGCTCGCCGCCGCTCAACGACTTGCTGGCCAGCGTAAAGGAGATACCGTCAAAACCGGTCTTGTATACAATCCATCCGGCAAGTGCGCCCATTACTACGTACACGGCCGGGCCGGCGATATCGATGAAGCGTTTAATCGCGTTCATACCGTGCCAGAACACCATCGCCTGTAGCAGCCACATAATGCCGAAGCAGAGCCAACCCAGCTGTGACAGGCCCAGCCAGGACACCTGAGTCATTGGGGTCAGTGCAGGCCAGAACTTCAGCGATACCAGCATCAGGGCGTTAGCGGCCAGATAGGTCTGGATGCCGTACCAGGCAAACGCGATCAAACCGCGGATTACCGCCGGGATGTTGGCACCGAATACGCCGAATGCCTGGCGGCAGACCACCGCATAAGGAACGCCGGTCATCTGGCTGGGCTTCGCCACCAGGTTAGCGCACAGCTGTACGATGCAGATCCCCACCAGCAGGCACATCAGCACCTGCCAGCTGGCCAGTCCCAGCGTAAAGAAGCTGGCTGCCACCACATAGCCCCCCATGCTGTGTACATCCGACATCCAAAAAGAAAAAATGTTGTACCAGCTCCAGTTCTGCTTGCGCACGGGAGCAAGGTCTTCATTACACAGCCGCGGGCTGTAGCTTTTGGCGGCCTCTGATGCCGCCGCCGGGGAAGAAAGTTGACTCTTTGGCATGAAACCTGCTCCTCTGAATACAGTAAGAAAAATGTGCCTGTTAAGGTCATTGCAGGATTCAGGCCAGATCTTAAAACTTTGTATACAAAAATAGGTTATTGCTGTGTACGATTGTCGATGGAAATGATGTTTACCGGAGAAGGTAATGAAGAGTGAAACCGGGCTGAAAACGGCCTCTGACCTGAGTGATAAGGATGAACCTATCTATCAGGCGCTAATGACGGCGATTGTTGAACATCAGCTGCCGCCGGGCAGTAAATTACCGGAAGAGGCGCTTTCCGAGGTCTTTGGCGTGAGCCGCACCGGCATCCGCAAAGTGCTTCAGCGCCTCGCAGCGGTGCAAATGATCACGCTGACGCCCAAACGTGGTGCGCAGGTGGCCACGCCTTCCGTGGAAGAGGCGCAGGATATCTTCCGCACCCGCAGCCTGCTTGAGTGTGCCAATCTTCCCGACGTTCTGGCGCACTGCCGGGGTCCACACCTGGCGGCGCTGGAAAAAATAAACCAGCAGGAACAGCAGGCCCATGCCGTACATGATGGTGCCGCCGCTATCCGGCTTTCCGCCGCATTCCATATTCAGCTACAGGCGATATCCGGCAATCAGGTGCTGACCGAGCTGGTGACGCGCCTCAGCCAGCGCTCTTCGCTGGTGGTGGCGGCCTACGGCGCACCCTGGCAGCACGGCTGCCGCTGCGACGACCACGACCGGCTGCTGGAACTGCTGCGTGAAAAAGAACTGGATCGGCTGACTGACGCATTACGGAAACATTTCGATCATATCGTTGCCAGTCTGCACTTTGAGCGCAGTGGCGAAACGCTACCTGACTTTGCCCGCCTGTTTGCGGCAAAAGGAGCCTGAGCATGAACAAGCAGATCATTCAGGTGATCAATCCCAATACCAGCCTGGCAATGACCGAAACCATCGGTACGGCGGCGCGCGCGGTGGCCGCCGGTAATACTGAGATTCTTGCCGTTTGCCCGCAGCAGGGCGTTCCGTCGATTGAAGGGCATTTCGATGAAGCGATTGCGGCGATTGGGGTACTGGAACAGATCAAAGCGGGGCGCGAGCAGGGCGCTCAGGGACACGTTATCGCCTGTTTTGGCGATCCGGGGCTTCTGGCCGCGCGCGAACTGGCGCAGGGTCCTGTGGTGGGCATTGCCGAAGCGGCGATGCATATGGCGACAATGGTTGCCACGCGTTTTTCGATAGTCACCACGCTGCCGCGCACGGTCATTATTGCCCGTCATCTGCTGCGGCAGTACGGCTTTGAGCACCACTGCACAGCGGTACACGCTATTGATCTGCCGGTGCTGGCACTGGAAGACGGCAGCGGTATCGCGCAGGAAAAAGTGCGCCAGCGTTGTATACAAGCCATACGTGAAGACGACAGCGGAGCCATTGTGCTCGGCTGCGGCGGCATGGCCGATCTGGCGCGTGAACTGACACACGAACTCGGCGTGCCGGTGATTGATGGCGTGGGCGCGGCGGTCAAAATGGTGGAGTCGCTGCTGGCTCTGGGGTTGAATACCAGTAAGCATGGCGATCTGGATTACCCGATTCGAAAAAAACTTTCAGGTCAGTTTGAACGCCTAAACTAAGGCAACGATCTGTTCCGATACTAAGGATGTTTTGATGAGCGATAGTCCGGAAAAGAAAGAGTACAGCTTTAACAAAAACTACCCGCGTGACCTGATTGGCTACGCGGGGAATCCTCCTCACGCCGCCTGGCCGGGTAAAGCACGGATCGCCGTGCAGTTCGTACTCAACTATGAAGAGGGCGCGGAAAACAACGTCCTGCACGGTGATGCGGGTTCCGAGCAGTTTCTGTCCGATATCATCGGTGCGGCAAGTTATCCCGAGCGGCATATGTCGATGGATTCGCTCTATGAATACGGCTCTCGTGCCGGATTCTGGCGCATCCATAACGAGTTCCAAAAGCGCAATCTACCGCTGACGGTATTTGGCGTGGCCATGGCGCTGGCTCGCCACCCGGAGATCGTCGAGGCGATCAAAAACGCAGATTACGACGTTGTCAGCCACGGCTGGCGCTGGATCCACTACCAGGGAATGGATGCGAAAACCGAGCGCCAGCATATGCAGCAGGCACTGGATACGCTCACCGATCTGTTTGGCAAAACGCCAACGGGCTGGTACACCGGGCGCGACAGCCCGAATACCCGTCGGCTGGTGGTGGAGCAGGGCGGGCTCACCTACGACAGCGACTATTACGGTGACGATCTGCCGTTCTGGACCCAGGTGACCTGCCAGGACGGCACCGTTAAACCGCACCTGATTATTCCTTACACCCTTGAAACCAACGATATGCGCTTTGCCACGCCGCAGGGTTTTAACACCGCAGAGCAGTTCTACACCTACCTGCGTGACAGCTTCGATGTGCTGTATGAAGAGGGTGAAACCTCGCCGAAAATGCTTTCCATCGGTATGCACTGTCGCCTGCTTGGCCGCCCGGGCCGCTTCCGCGCACTGCAGCGCTTCCTGGATCATATCCAGCAGCACGATAACGTGTGGATTTGTACCCGCCAGCAGATCGCCGATCACTGGATAAAAACGCATCCGGCTCCACAGGCCTGATCAAAAACGGATGGGGAAACCCATCCGTTTTTTTACGCTACCGGAACAACATCAATCAGGGAATTAAACTGACCTGCGCCGCAACAATTCGCCAGCCACAGGGCAGTTTCACCCAGGTTTGCTGCTGACGTCCGATTTTATCGCTGCCCTCGCGGGTAAATTCGGTGCTGCAAACGGCAAAATCCTCGCCAAAGGTGGATATCACCGTATTTTGCAGTTGGCGGTTCAGCCCGACGGGCGAGCGTGATGCGCGGAATTCGCGGATAGCGTCAATGCCATACAGATTCTCACCGGCGCCCAGACGTACGGTGCGATCGTCGTGCCAGAACAGCTCATCCAGAACGACGGTATCGTTGCTGATTAAGGCTTCCTCGTAGCGATAAAAGGCCGCAGTCACTTCAGCGTGGATCGCCGGGCGATCGATATGTTCACTTTTCATTTTTTATCTTCCATGTTTGCAGGCATTGCCTGCGCAATACCCATCTGCTCCAGCGCCCTGGCGGCTCGCAGACAGGCTTGTTCGTTAAACGGTGCCGCGATTAGCTGCAGGCCAATCGGCAACCCACTCGTCGTCCGCAACGGAACGGTAGCAACCGGCAGTCCGAGGAATGAGATCGGCTGGGCCAGCATGCCCATACTCGCGCGGGTTGGCAAGTCGTTGCCATTAATGCGCATTGTCTGCTGGCCAATCAGCGTGGCGCAGGTCGGCGTGGCGGGAGCGATCAGCACATCAACATCGTTGAACAGCGCCAGCGCCTGCTGCTGGCAGTGGCGGCGGAAACGCTGAGCCTGAACATACCATGCCGAAGGCAGCATGGCTCCGGCCAGCAATCGCTCGCGGGATGCCGGTTCAAAACGCTCCGGCGACTGCTTCAGCGCGGGCAGATAGTGATTTCCGCCTTCGGCCGCCGTAAGAATAAATGCCGATGCGCGTGCCAGCTCGGCCTCCGGCAGTAAAAACTCATCAATGGCTTCCAGCGCCTTTGCCGCGGTGGCGACGGCGGTGCGAGCGTGCTCATCGCACCACTGCTGAAAATAGCCGCCCAGCACGCCGACGCGCAGGCCGCCAATCCCACGATTCAGCTGTGAAACGGTGGCGGCAGGGGCTTCCGTCGCCTGAAATGCATCAGCGGGATCGTGGCCCTGCAGGACATCATACACTTCTGCCAGATCGCTTACCCGGCGAGCCAGTGGACCAATATGGTCGAGGCTGGCAACAAACGGATGGCTGCCGCTGCGCGACAGGCGGCCAAAGGTGGGTTTCAGCCCAAAAATTCCGCACAGCGAAGCCGGAACGCGAATAGAACCGTTGGTATCGGTGCCGAGCGCGAAATGAACCAGCCCGGCGGCAACGGCAGCGGCAGAACCGCCGGACGATCCTCCGGCAATACGCGAAGTGTCATGCGGGTTTCGCGTGGCGCCATAGTGGGTGTTTTCCGTGGTGAAACCGTAGGCATAGGCATCCATATTCAGCATGCCTGACAGCATCGCTCCGCTGGCGGTCAGCTGCCGCACCGCCCAGGCATCCTCCCTGGCAACGGGGCGATCGCTGAACAGGCTGGCCCCGGCCAGCGTGGTGTGACCGGCCACATCAAACAGGTTTTTAACCGCATAGGGCACGGCGGCAAGCGCAGGAAGAGGCTGGCCGTCACGCCTAAGGCGATCGACGCGCTGAGCCTCCTGCTGCATGCGATCGCGTGTCACGCCGGTCCAGGCGTTAATCGCCGGGTTGTGCTGTTCTATCGCCGCAAGCGTCCGGCTGGCGATATCCGCAGCGCTCAGATCGCCCGTTGCCAGCGCCTGTCTGATTTCACTGATGGAGAGAGCGGCCAGATTCATGCTTTATATACCCCCGCCACTTCCAGCCGGTCATCCAGCGGAAAGGCCATCAGCGGTGCCGCCATGGCGGCAATACGGGTGAACTGTACCAGAAGCTCGGCCCGGCGTGCTTCGTCGAGATCCATCCCGAGGATCTGCTCCATCTGTAAGATATACGTTGCCCAGTCAGGCTGAGTTGGCGTCATGTTCTTCTCCTGCTAAAAGCCCGCGGCGCTGCCGTTGCTGCGGGGATCGAAGGCACCTTCCAGCATGCCGTTGGTATGGCGTACGATCGCGCCTGCGTGGCCTACCGCCTCGCTGAAATCGGGCAGTAACTCGACCTCATGTCCCAGCGCCTGAAGCGCGTTGATGGTTTCCGCGCTGAATCGCCCCTCCAGCTTCAGGGAGTCGGACAGCTGTCCCCAGGTGCGGCCCAGCAGCCAGCGCGGCGCGCTGAGCGCCTGTTGCAGCGGCATTCCCTGAACGACATGACGGGTGAAAATGGCGGCCTGGGTCTGCGGCTGGCCGTCACCGCCCATTGAACCGTAAACCAGCGTGCGGCCATCGTTCAGCCGTGCGGCGGCCGGATTGAGTGTATGGAACGGCTGTTTCCCGGGGGCTAGCGCCAGCAGGTGATCGGCATCCAGGCTGAACGATGCCCCGCGATTCTGCCAGGTGATACCGGTGCCCGGCAGCACGACGCCGCTGCCAAACTCGTGATAAATACTCTGGATAAAGGAGACCGACAGCCCGCTGCTGTCCATCACGCCCATCCATACGGTATCGCCCGGGCCTTTGCCGTTGCCCCACGGCGCGGCCTGATTCAGATCGATCCGATCGGCAAGCTGCTTCAGGCGATCGGATGTCAGCAGCGACTGCATCTCTTCGCGCATGAAACGCGGATCGGTGATATGGCTGTCGCGCAGTCCGAAAGCCAGTTTGGTGGCTTCGACAATGCGGTGGATGGTTTGCGCCTCGTCCGCATCTTCCATCGTCAGATGGTCGGTGATGCCCAGAATGGCCAGCGATACCAGTCCCTGGGTAGGCGGCGTCATATTGTAGATATCGCCAGACTGGTGGCGGATGCGCAGCGGCGTACGGCGTTTTGCCTGCTGACGGTTCAGATCCTCCAGCGTAATCGGCATACCGAGCTGCGACATTTCTGCGGCCAGCCGCTGTGCCAGCGGGCCGCGATAGAAGGTATCCAGTCCTTCTTCAACCAGCTGGATAAGCGTAGCGGCAAGGTCCGGTTGCACAAAGCGGCTGCCGGCTTTCGGGATTTCATTTCCCGGTAAAAACGTGGTAGCAAAACCAGGCTGTTCGGCCAGTTCCACGTATTTGCTGGCGGTGGCTTCCGCCTGTGAAGCCGTAATAGGAATGCCGTCCGCCGCATAGCGGATCGCATCATTTAACAGGCGAGCCAGCGGCAGCTGCTCACCGCCGTATTCGCCGGAAACGGCCAGCGCTTCTGACCAGCCGCTGACCGTCCCTGCCACGGTCAGCGCCGATTTCGGGCCGCGATGGGGAATATGGCTTTCGCCCGCGTAAAAGTCGAGATCGGCCAGGGAACCTGCCGCGCCGCTGGCATCGATAGCGACCGGCTCGCCGCCCGGCGGAATAATCAGCCAGAAACCGTCGCCGCCCAGCCCGTTCATATGGGGATAGACCACCGCAATGGTGGCTGCGGCCGCGACCATGGCTTCAATGGCGTTGCCTCCCGCCCGTAAAATTCCCAGCGCGCTCTCGCTGGCCAGATGATGTGGGGTTACGGCCATCCCCTGCGGTGCCATATTGCTCTGATTCATATTATTCTCGTTATTGCTCGAACTGAGTCTGACTAAAGCAAGAGTCATTCCAGTTTTTGTATAACAATCAGACGCAGGCGGGGCGTTCCGGGAAAACAGGGCGTCGGCAGGGCGTAAGCGAAGGCATTTTTCTCTCCGGCTACAGACAGGCACGTTATTTGTATATGATCGGTGGAATGAAACAAAAGTTACAGGATGCATAGACATGAAGCAGCTTGATGAACGCCTGCGCGGTCACTATGCGCAACTCTCGCCGCAGGAGCAGCGCATTGCGGATTTCGTCTTCGATCATTATGACGACCTGATTGGCTACAACAGCGCGGAACTGGCGCGGCTGAGCGGGGTGTCGAAGGCCACGGTAAGCCGCTTATTTAAGCGCCTGGGCTATGACACCTATAAAGATATGCGCAACGAGCTGCGTACTCTGCGCCAGAGCGGCATGCCGTTAACGGACGTGCGCGATGCGGTTCAGGGCAATACCCTGTTAGCACGCCACTACAAGCAGGAAATGGCTAACCTTACGCAGTGGGTTAACACCCTCGACAGCGCGCATTTCGGCCAGGTCGTGCAGGCACTGTGTGAGAGCCAGCGAATTTTTATTATTGGCTTACGTAACTCTTATCCGGTCGCGTTGCATTTCCGCCAGCAGCTGCTGCAGGTTCGGAGCCGGGTGCAGCTGCTGCCGCAGCCGGGGCAAACTTTTTCCGAAGAGCTAATCGACATCACCCCGGAAGATATGGTGATTGTGATGGCGTTTCGCCGCCGCCCGCGCATTATCCGGCCGCTGTTACAGCAGCTGCAGCAGCGGCATATCCCCACGCTGGTGATGTGCGAACCTCAGGCGCAGACGTCCATCGCGCTGGCGCGCTGGCAGCTGTGTGCGCCGTTGGATAGCGTATCGGCCTTTGACAGCTACTCGGCGGCCAACAGCCTGGTCAATCTGCTGTCGAATGCCGTCTTACATGAGTTACTCAGCAACGGGCGTCAGCGTATCCATCAGATTGCCGATCTTTACGGCGAGCTGGACGAGCTGGAACAGCGTTGATGGGGCACTAATTTGGTGCTTTGCATCGTTATGGGGCTCGCGGCGGTGCCCCTTTTTATTGCGCTTTTCTCACGCTTCGATCTGCCTTTTCTGAATTTTTTCATCGAAATAACCCGATTTTATTTATGGAGTTTATTTCTTTGATTCTGATTTTAATCAGGTTTTCATCAAACATTGTCGATCGGCCACCGATTTCAGCAAGAAAAATCAACGCCAAAATCCCCGGTGGCACATTAGTTGCAAATAAATCCTTTAAGAATCTTTCGTTTCATGATGTATTAATCGGGGAAGTGAGAATGAAAAAAGGCTTATTCGCATTACTGGCTGGCGCTTTACTGCTGACGTCTACCGCTTCGGCGCTGGCGGACCAACTACAAGATATTGAAAAACGTGGCGTTATCCGTATTGCCGTACCGCAGGATTTCCCGCCGTTTGGTTCAGTAGGTACTGACTTACAGCCGCAGGGCTATGACATCGATATGGCGAAGTATCTGGCTAAGCAAATGAAACTTAAGTTGCAGCTGGTGCCGGTCACCAGCGCAAACCGTGTGCCTTATCTGCAGACGGATAAAGTGGACCTGGTGATTTCCAGCCTGGGTAAAAATCCGGAGCGTGAAAAAGTGATCGACTTCAGCCGCGCTTATGCACCGTTCTTCCTCGGCGTGTTTGGTCCGAAAGACGGTACGCTGAAAGACGCGGCGGAGCTGAGCGGCAAATCCATCGGCGTCACCCGCGGTGCCGTTGAGGATATGGTTCTTACCAGCGTGGCACCAAAAGAGGCGGAAGTGAAACGCTACGAAGATAACAACACCACGCTGTCGGCCTATCTGTCTGGTCAGGTGCAGTATGTGGCAACCGGTAACCTGGTCGTGGCCGCGATTGCCCGCCAGAACGCTGACAAAGCGCCGGTGGCAAAGTTTATGCTGAAAGATTCGCCGTGCTTTATCGGCATGAAAAAGAATGAACCGGCTCTGAAGGCCAAAGTGGATGAGCTGATCGGCCAGGCGCTGAAGGACGACACGCTGAACAAACTATCGCAAGAATGGCTGAAAGCGCCATTACCCGCTGACCTGGGTTAATCGGGGCTGACTGATGATTGGGCAACTGAATTTTCACGCGCTGTGGCCCTACTGGCCGGAACTGATTTCCGGCCTGTGGGTGACTATCCAGCTAACGGTGATGGCTACCGTTGGGGGCGTGGGGTTGGGTATTCTGGGGGCTGCGCTGCGAAGCGGTAAACCCTCACTACTCAGCCGCTGCTGGGGCGCTTATGTCGAACTGATCCGCAATACGCCGTTTGTGGTTCAGCTATTTTTTATCGTTTTCGGTTTGCCCAATCTGGGCCTGAAACTTACCGCCGGTGAGGCGGCGCTGCTGGCGATGCTGATTAACCTCGGTGCCTACAGCACGGAAATCATTCGCGCCGGTATCCAGGTGACGCCGAAAGGGCAGTGGGAGGCCGGGCGGGTGCTGGGCTTAACCCGCACTCAGACGTTTATCCGCGTGGTGCTGCCGCCGTCAATGAAGCGCATTTATCCGGCACTGGTGAGCCAGTGCATTATCGTGATGCTTGGCTCCTCGGTGGTGTCGCAGGTCTCTTATGAAGAGCTGACCTTTGCCGCCAACCTGATCCAGTCGCGGACGTTTTTGAGTTTTGAAGTGTATCTGGTGACCACGCTGATGTATCTGGCGCTGTCGATTGCCATGCGTCAGCTGCTGCTGGCCGCCGGGCGTAAATGGTTCGGGGAGCAGCCGTAATGACGACCTTTACCGACTGGGACATCCTGCGCAATCTGCTGCTTGCGGCGCGCTGGACCATCCTGCTGTCGCTGACGGCATTCTTTGGTGGCACGCTGGTGGCGATGCCGCTGGTGATGGTTCGCCTGACCCGTCGCCGCTGGCCGTGCCGCTTTATCCGCGCCTGGACCGAACTGTTCCAGGGAACGCCGCTGCTGATGCAGCTGTTTCTGGCCTTCTTCGGCGTGGCGCTGTTCGGCATTGACGTTTCGCCGTGGACCGCCGCCTCGCTGGCGCTGACGTTTTACACCAGCGCCTTCCTGATTGATATCTGGTACGGCAGCATCCAGGCGTTGCCGAAAGGGCAGTGGGAAGCCTGCCGTTGCCTCGGTCTGAGCTTCGGCCAGACGCTGTATCGCGTGGTTCTGCCACAGGCGCTGCGCATCGGCATCGCGCCGACCGTGGGCTTTGCCGTACAGGTGGTGAAAGGTACGGCGCTGGCGTCGATTATCGGCTTTATCGAGCTGACCAAAGCCGGAACCATACTGAACAATGTGACGTATCAACCGTTTAAAGTTTTCGGGCTGGTGGCGCTGGGCTACTTCCTGATGTGTTATCCGCTGTCCCGCTACAGCCAGTATCTGGAGAAGAAATTCAATGCCGCTCATCACCATTAATCAGGTGCAGAAATACTATGGCGACAACCACGTACTGAAAGGCGTGGATCTCGACATCGAAATGGGCCAGGTGATCTCCATCATCGGCCGCAGCGGGTCGGGGAAAAGCACCCTGCTGCGCTGCATGAACGGGCTGGAAGGCTATCAGGAAGGCAGCATTAAACTGGGCGGGATGACCATCACCGATCGTGAATCCCAGGCGCGTGAAATCAGCCATTCTGTCGGCATGGTGTTCCAGAACTTTAATCTGTTCCCGCATATGACCGCGCTGGAAAACGTCATGCTGGCACCGCGCCGCGTGCTGAAAAAAAGCGACGCCGAGTGCCGGGCGCTGGCGGCGGAAATGCTCAATAAAGTCGGGCTGGGGGATCGCATGGATTACTATCCTGCCAACCTGTCCGGCGGCCAGCAGCAGCGCGTGGCGATTGCTCGTGCGCTGGCGATGTCACCGAAAGTATTGCTGTGCGATGAGATCACCTCGGCGCTCGATCCAGAGCTGGTTGGCGAAGTACTGAAAGTGCTGGAGCAGCTGGCGAAAGAGGGCATGACGCTGATCCTCGTGACGCATGAAATGAATTTTGCCCGCGAAGTGGGCGACCGCGTAGTGTTTATGCATCAGGGCCGCGTTTGGGAGCAGGGCGACAGTAAAACCCTGTTTGCCAACCCACAGACCAATGAGCTTAAACAGTTTATCTCCTCGGTGCGTGGGCTTTAGGCTACTTTGTTTGCCATTTTGCACCTGGGCAGTGCTCAGAATCCTCACGTACTACGTGTACGCTCCGGTTCTTGCGCGCTGCCCGTGTGCAAACTGCCTGCACCAGTAACGCCTGAAGCGTTATTTACATATAGGAATCGATGATGGATTTATCTAAATTTACCCAGATCAACCCGCCGCAGCGTTTACTGATGGGGCCGGGGCCGATTAACGCTGACCCGCGCGTGCTTCGCGCCATGTCCAGCCAGCTGATCGGGCAGTACGATCCGGCCATGACCCAGTATATGAACGAAGTGATGGCGCTTTATCGCGGCGTGTTCCGTACCAAAAATCAGTGGACCATGCTGATTGACGGCACTTCGCGCGCGGGGATCGAGGCCATCCTGCTGTCTGCTATTCGTCCGGGTGACAAAGTTCTGGTGCCGGTCTTTGGTCGTTTCGGCCATCTGCTGTGCGAAATTGCTCGCCGCTGCCGCGCGGAAGTTCACACCATTGAAGTACCGTGGGGCGAAGTGTTCACCCCGGATCAGATTGAAGACGCGATCAAAAAAGTGAAGCCGCGCCTGCTGCTGACCGTGCAGGGCGACACCTCGACGACCATGCTGCAACCGCTGGAAGAACTGGGTGCCATCTGCCGTAAATACGGCGTGCTGTTCTACACCGACGCTACCGCTTCCTTCGCCGGTAACGCGCTGGAAACCGATGCCTGGGGACTGGATGCGGTCTCTGCCGGCATGCAGAAATGCCTGGGCGGCCCGTCAGGAACTTCGCCGATCACCCTCAGCCCGCTGATGGAAGAGGCGATCCGCAAGCGCAAATGCGTGGAAGCGGGTATCCGTACCGATGCGCACCAGGACGGCGACGATGAGATGATCTATTCCAACTATTTTGATCTCGGCATGATCATGGATTACTGGGGGCCTGAGCGCCTGAACCACCATACCGAGGCTACCTCCGCGCTGTTCGGTGCCCGCGAATGCGCGCGCCTGATTCTGGAAGAGGGGCTGGATAACGGCATCGCCCGCCACAAGCTGCACGGCGACGCGCTCCTGAAAGGCATTCAGGGAATGGGGCTGGAAACCTTCGGTGACCTTAACCACAAAATGAACAACGTGCTCGGCGTGGTGATCCCGCAGGGCGTCAACGGCGATCTGGTGCGTAAGCTGGTGCTGGAAGATTTCGGCATTGAGATCGGCACCTCGTTTGGCCCGCTGATTGGCAAAGTGTGGCGTATTGGCACCATGGGCTATAACGCGCGTAAAGACTGCGTGATGCAGACCCTGAGCGCGCTGGAAGCCGTGCTGAACCATCTTGGATTCCGTACAACCCAGGGTGCTGCGATGCAGGCAGCCTGGGATCACTATAACGGGAGCCGTTAATGAGTGAGTGCCTGATGACGGCCGCCGCCGCCGCTGAGGCAGCGGCGCGCGTGATGGCCCGCTGCGATGCGCTGGCAGAAATCAGCGAAACGCCGGGTGAACTGACCCGCGTTTATCTGTCGCCGGAGCTGCTGCGGGCTAACGCGATGGTTGGCAAGTGGATGACGGCGGCAGGGATGAAAGTGTGGCAGGACAGCGTCGGCAATATCTGCGGGCGCTATGAGGGCCAGCAGGTCGGCGCGAAAGCGCTGCTGCTGGGTTCTCACCTGGACACTGTGCGCAATGCCGGGCGCTATGACGGCATGCTCGGTGTGCTGACCGCGATTGAAACCGTGCAGTACCTGCACGATCGCGGCGAGCGCCTGCCGCTGGCCATTGAGATTATCGGTTTCTGCGATGAAGAAGGCACCCGTTTCGGTATCACCCTGCTGGGCAGTCGCGGCCTGACCGGCAGCTGGCCGGAAAGCTGGGTCGATCACCCGGACGCCAACGGCATTACTGTGGCGCAGGCGATGAAAAACTGCGGGCTGAGTGCCGACCGCATCTGGCAGTCGGCGCGCGATGTCGAAGACTTCGTGGCCTATCTGGAGCTGCATATCGAGCAGGGGCCGTGCCTGGAGCAGGAACAGCTGGCGCTGGGCGTGGTGACGGCGATTAACGGTGCGCACCGCCTGAACTGTCGCTTTGTTGGCGAGGCCGGTCATGCCGGAACCGTACCGATGAGCCACCGTAAAGATGCGCTGGCTGCCGCCGCCGAGTGGATGGTGTATATCGAACGCCGCACGCCGCAGGTTGGTCCGCAGCTGGTGGCCACGGTCGGCACGTTGCAGTGCCAGCCGGGCGCGGTAAATGTGATTCCTGGTGATGTGGCGCTGTCACTCGACGTGCGCGGCCCGGAAGACGGTCCGCTCTCCGCACTGTTGGCCGATTTGCTGGCCGAAGGCGAGGCGATTGCCCAGCGTCGCGGCATCAGCTTCAGCGCCGAGGAGTTTTACTGCATTGCCGCCACCGCCTGTGATACAGAACTGCAGGCCGCGCTGACCCGTGCCGTTGTTCAGGTGCAGGGGCGCAGCGTATCGCTGCCGAGCGGTGCCGGGCATGATGCTATCGCCGTGGCCGAGCGCTGGCCGTCGGCGATGCTGTTCGTGCGCTGCGATCGCGGCATCAGCCATAATCCGGCAGAGTCGGTGACAACGGAAGATGTGGCGCAGGCAGTTCAGGCGTATGTGCAGGTGGTGAATGAGGTGGCGGGCAGGGCGTAACACCGTGCATCAGCCCGCGTTTATCATGGCGTAGTGTTCCAGGTGGCGGCGCAGGGTGGGAGAAAGTTATATTGATTTTCTACCTTAAAACCTCTGATAGTGGGGGTTCCCTGCCGCCATTTTGTAAGAATCTTGCGCCTGATGTGGAACGACGATCGCTTTTTCGAAAAAATTGAAACCACCCTCGGCGTGGACTACCTGCTACGCGCGCGCGAAGGGGTGCCCGAAAAAGGGGTGTATATTCGCCCTCATGTGCATCTGGAACACGAGATTATGTGGTTCCGCCGCGCCGAGGGATCGTACTCAATCGGCAGTGAAAAACTCGCGCTGCGCGACAATACGCTGGTTTTTGTAGGATCGATGATCCTGCATGATATGGAGCTGGCGTTTACCCCCGATCACGAACGGTTTTTACTGCAGTACAGCAATGTGGTGATGAACCGGCTCAAATGCCCGCTGCCCTTTACCGGTCAGCACGCCGGGTTTGTCCTTCAGCTCAATGAACGTGATGCGGAACGCATGCAGTTTCTGTTTACCTGGTTTACACAGCTGCATGACGAGCCGCACAGCTCACGCGAATCCAACCCGTTATTAACGCTGCTGCTGAATACGGTTTACGGCCACGCCGAGCAGGCTGTTAAGGTGAACGTCAGCGAAGACAAGAACAGCACCTTCGACAGCCTTATCGATTTTGTCGTGCAGATTGAACGAGATCGGACGTTCAGCATCACGCTGAATGACGCCGCTGAACGCTGCGGGCTTTCATCCAGCCACTTTTCCCGCACCTTCAAAAAAATCATGCAGATTAGTTTTAAAGACTATCTGGTCAGAAAGAAAATTGCCGCCTCAGCCGAGCTGCTGAGAAATACCGAATTGAGCATTACGGATATCGCCTACCAGTGTGAATTCACCGACAGCGCCTATTACTGTTTTAAATTCCGATCGCTGATGGGCGTAACGCCAAAAAAATTCAGAACTTACAGCCGCTCGACAAAGCAGCTATCCACGAAACACGACCCGCTGCCCTGACCGATCCGCCGTTGGATCTCGAAAACATGCTCTCTGTGCTGACTGGCCGCCGGTGCTCTTCCTGAAGCTGTCGCTTAGACGAATTGCTTTTTTCAAAAGGGTGATCGTCGTTACACTCAAAGCGCAAAAAAATTATATAAAGCCGCAATCTCTCTACATTAACCCGCCCCGATAAAGCCTATTTTTGATACCAGCTGGCCCGCTACCCCCTGAACCTGCAGACACAACACCAGAAGGTAATCTATGTCCAAGCTGACGATTAAAGAGAAAATTGGCTACGGGCTGGGTGATGGCGCATCGAACATCATCTGGCAAACCATCATGCTGTTTATGGCCTACTTCTACACCGATATCTACGGCCTCAGCCCCTTTCATATGGGTGTGATGTTTCTTTTTGTCCGCATCGTTGACGCCTTTTTTGATATTTATATTGGCTTCCTGGCGGATCACACCTCAACCCGGCACGGCCAGTTCAGGCCTTACTTACTCTGGTTTGCCCTGCCGTTCGGCATTCTCGGCTCGCTGACCTTCTTCACGCCGGATCTGGGTGAAAGCGGTAAAATTATCTATGCCTACGTGTCGTATACGGCGCTCTCCCTGCTGTACACGCTGGTGAATGTGCCGTACTGCGCGATGATCAATAATCTCTCTCAGGACCCCGATGAACGACTGTCGATGCAGTCCTACCGCTTTGCCTTCGCGGCGCTGGGCGGGATTGTCGTTTCCGCCGTGGCGCTGCCGCTGACCAAAGTGCTGGGCGGCGGCAACCTTCAGCAGGGCTATTTCTATGCCATGGTGCTGATGGGCGTGGCCAGCACCGTGATGTTTTATCTCTGCTTCGCCCTGACCCAGGAACGCTATATCCGCCCGGTGGATAAATCACAAAAATTCAGCATGGTATTCAGCGAGCTTCGTTATCTGACGTCGGATGCCAACTGGCGGCGTTTATTCCTGCTAAATGTGATTAACCTGACGGCGGGAATATTAAAGACCGGCGGGGCGATGTATTTTGTCACCTATTATCTGCATCGGCCCGAGCTGGTCGGCGTGGTTCTGACCATCATTCTCGGGGCTAAATTTTTTGGTTCAATGTTTACCACTACCCTCTATTCCCGATTAGAGCGGGTGTTTGCCTATAAATTGGCGATGACGGTTCAGGCATTGATTATGATTGCGCTGTTCTTTATTCCGTCGCAGCATGCGGTACTGATTTGCTGCATTATCGGCTGTATTCACGTCATCAACTCAACGGCAACACCGCTGCAGTGGAACCTGCTCAGCGATATTATCGACAATATTGAGAATAAAGCCGGCAAGTCCTTCAGCGGTCTGGTTTTCTCCACCAATATTTTTGCGATCAAGGTTGGTATTGCCGTGGGGGGCGCACTGATGGGGTGGATACTCACCGTCGGTGGCTACGTGGGCAATGTGCCAACCCAACTGGACTCGGCCACGCTTTGTATCAGATTAATTTTTACTATCATCCCCGCGCTGTTAATTCTCAGCCTGATCCTGGTATTGAGAAATTACGATCTCAGCCCGAAACATCCTGACGGCGGCAATGAGAACAAGACCGCTAACGGCGTGCTAACAGATGTGAAAGGAGAAGCAAGATGACCACCATTACTAATCCCATCTTACCCGGTTTTAATCCCGATCCGTCGATTATCTTTGCGAACAATGCTTATTATATTGCCGCTTCGACATTTGAATGGTTCCCCGGCGTGAGCCTGTATAAATCATACGATTTAAAAAACTGGAAATTGATATCTTATCCTTTAAATCGCGTCAGCCAGCTGGATATGAAAGGTAACCCGGATTCCGGTGGCGTTTTCGCACCCTGCCTGACGTTTGATAAAGGTATTTTTTATCTGGTATTCAGCGACGTTAAAAATCTGACTGGCCGCTTTTGGGATGTGAATAATTATATTGTCAGCACGACGGAAATCGAAGGTGAATGGTCAGAACCCACCTATCTCAACAGCCGGGGCATCGATCCCTCTCTGTTCCATAAAAGCGACGGCACCAAGTGGCTGGTCAGCATGGAAATGAGCTATCGCGATGGCGGAAAGCCCGGCTTCCCAAAATGGAACGGCATCATCATCCAGCAGTACGATGAACAGCGTAAGCAGCTTATCGGAGAGTGCCGGAAAATTTATAACGGCAGCGAACTGGGGATCACCGAAGGCCCGCATCTTTATGAACGCGATGGCTGGTTCTACCTGCTGACCGCCGAAGGGGGCACTTTCTATAATCACGGCGTGACCATGGCGCGATCCCGGGAGCTAATTGGACCGTATGAAACCGATCCCTACGGCCAGATGATGACATCTCGCTATGACTGCCGGCTGCCCCTTCAGCGCGCCGGCCATGCGGATCTGATTGAAACCGGGCAGGGAGAGTGGTTTATCGTTCACCTTTGCGGCAGGCCGCTGCCGTCGCGGGGCAGAAGTCCGATGGGCAGGGAAACGGCCATCCAGAAAGTGTACTGGAACCAGGACGGCTGGCTGCGGCTGGTGAATGAGAAAAACACCCCGGAGCTGGTGGTCCATACGCTGCTGCCGGAAAAACCCTGGCCTGCCATGGCGGCGCGGGATGACTTCGATGCGCCTGTACTGCCGCTGCATTACCAGAGCCTGCGCATTCCCCTGACCGACGCGTTTTGCAGCCTGACGGCGCGGAAGGGCTGGCTTCGTCTGCATGGCCAGGAATCCCTTAGTTCTCATCATCATCAGAGCCTGGTGGCCAGAAGGCAGACCGATTTTGCCTTCCGGGCGCAGACCCGTATCGATTTCCAGCCCGCTTCCTTTCAGCAGATGGCCGGACTGGTTTGCTACTACGACACGACCAATTACCTTTACCTCTACCTCACGCGTGATGAGCGCGGCAGACGCACCGTCAATCTGCTGATTAACGATCTTAACCGGTTCAGTGAGCCGAGCGGGGACGGTATCGTCCTGGACGATGACGGCCCGGTGTATCTGAAAGTGGAAGTGGACCACGATGCCGCCTGGTTCTTTTACTCCCTTGATGAGCGGGAGTGGCATCGCGTGGGGAACTATGTGGAATACAGCAAACTGTCCGATGAATACTTTAAAGAGCGTGGACACGAGCGCTTTACCGGGGCTTTTGTCGGGATCTGCTGCCAGGATTTCACCGGGGAGAACGCCTTTGCCGATTTCGACTACTTCTCTTATCAATCGCTGAACGAGGGCTGAACGCTATCCTCAGATGGCCCGGCGTAACGGAGACGATATGGCATGGCATTCCCATCGCCGGGATACCCGGCGCCATCGTATTACCCTGTTGTTCAATGCCAACAAAGCCTATGACCGGCAGGTTATTGAGGGCGTGGGCGAGTACCTTCAGGCATCGCAAAGCCGGTGGGATATCTTTATCGAAGATGATTTTCGTATGCGCTCAGCTCCGGCTGCTGACTGGCTGGGTGACGGGGTTATTGCAGACTATGACGATGCGGATATCGAGGCACAGCTTGATGGCGTTGCGGTGCCGGTGGTGGGGGTGGGCGGTTCCTTCCTGCATTCGCCGTATCCGCCGGTTCACTATATCGCTACGGATAACTTTGCCCAGGTCGAACTGGCCTGGCGCCACCTGCAACAAAAAGGAATTTCGCAGTTTGCCTTCTACGGCCTGCCGGACAGCCTTCATCATCGATGGGCGAAGGAGCGTGAAATGGCCTTTCGACAGCTGGCCAGCCGCAACGGCTACCCGCTGCGCATTTATCAGGGAAGCGAAACCTCGGCGGTAAGCTGGCAGCATGCGCAAAATCGGCTGGCTGACTGGCTGCAACAACTTCCTGCCCACTGCGGCATCATTGCCGTCACCGATTCTCGTGCCCGCCATATCCTTCAGGCCTGCGAGCATCTGAACATTCCGGTACCGGACACGCTGTCCGTTATCGGTATTGATAACGAAGAGCTGACGCGCTTTTTGTCGCGCGTGTCTCTCTCATCTGTGGTTCAGGGAACCCGGCAGATGGGCTTTCAGGCCGCCAGGCTTCTCCAGCGGCTGCTTGACGGCGAGCTGCTGCCGCTGCAACGCATTCTTATCCCCCCGCAACGGGTGATCGGCCGACGTTCGACCGACTATCGTTCTCTGAACGATCCGGTGGTGATTCAGGCAATGCACTTTATCCGTGGTCATGCCTGTCAGGGGATCCGCGTGGAGCAGGTGCTGGATGCGGTTGGCCTCTCCCGGACCAGCCTCGACGGCCGATTTAAGGCAGAAACGGGGCAATCGTTGCATGCGATGATCCACGCGGAAAAACTGACCCGTGCCAGAGAGATGCTCAGCGCCTCGCCGCTGCCCGTGACCGAGATTGCACAGGTCTGCGGCTATCCCTCACTGCCGTACTTCTACGCGGTATTTCGAAAAGCGTATGGCATCACCCCCGGAGAATACCGAGAGCACAATCGCCACAGTGACCCCTGATTCGTCTTGTTTTTATCTTTTAATTTCAATGAATTGATGTTGTGTTGCCGGGGGGCTGCTGAAGAGTGTGATCGCCAGCACGGTTGCAAATTCTCGCAATCGGGTCGTGAAATATCGCAATTGAGGCGTCGGGCCATTACGAAGAGGATGAGGCAACACGGAGATTCATCATCCCTCAACCCGGAGTCTGCAATGAGCATCTATTTCGACAGGTTAGATAAAGTTCGCTACGAAGGCACACAGAGCCGCAACCCACTGGCATTTCGCCACTACAACCCGGATGAGATAATCCTGGGTAAGAGCATGAAAGATCATCTGCGCTTTGCCGCCTGTTACTGGCATACGTTCTGCTGGAACGGCGCAGATATGTTCGGCGTTGGGGCGTTTGACCGCCCGTGGCAGAAAGTGGGGAACGAACTTGAGCTGGCCAAACTGAAAGCGGACGTCGCTTTTGAGTTTTTCCACAAGCTGGATGTGCCGTTCTATGCGTTCCACGATGTGGATGTGTCGCCGGAAGGTCAGTCGGTGCGGGAGTATCAGAGCAACCTGGCGGAAATGACCGATGTCCTGGCCCGCAAACAGGAAGAGAGCGGTGTCAGGCTGCTGTGGGGCACCGCGAACTGTTTCACTAACCCCCGTTATGCTGCTGGTGCGGCGACCAACCCAAACCCTGAGATTTTCTGCTGGGCGGCGACGCAGGTCTTTCATGCAATGAACGCCACGCACAAACTGGGTGGAGAAAACTATGTGCTGTGGGGCGGCCGCGAAGGCTACGAAACGCTGCTGAATACCGACCTGCGCCAGGAACGCGAGCAGATCGGGCGCTTTATGAATCTGGTTGTTGAGCACAAATATAAAATCGGCTTCACCGGCCCTCTGCTGATTGAGCCGAAGCCGCAGGAGCCGACTAAACATCAGTACGACTATGATGCGGCGAACGTGTATGGCTTCCTCAAGCAGTTCGGCCTGGAGAATGAAATTAAGCTGAATCTGGAAGCGAACCACGCCACGCTGGCGGGTCACTCGTTCCATCATGAAATTGCGACCGCCATCGCGCTGGGTATCTTTGGCTCCGTTGACGCCAACCGCGGCGATCCGCAGTGCGGCTGGGATACCGATCAGTTCCCGGTCAGCGTGGAGGAAAATGCGCTGGTGATGTATGAAATTCTGAAGGCTGGTGGCCTGACCAGCGGCGGGCTGAACTTTGATGCCAAAGTCCGTCGTCAAAGCACGGACAAATACGATCTGTTCCACGGCCATATCGGCGGTATGGATACCATGGCACTGGCGCTGAAAGTGGCGGCGCGGATGATTGAGGACGGCGAGCTGGAGCAGACGGTAGCCGATCGCTATGCCGGCTGGAGCAGTCCGCAGGGGCGTCAAATCCTGCAGGGCAATCTGTCACTGGAAGCGCTTGCTGACTACACCAGCGAAAACAACCTGGCGCCTCAGCACCATAGCGGCCGCCAGGAGCAGTTGGAAAATCTCGTTAATCGGTATCTCTTCGGTTAATTCTTTTGCGCCACCTGCCGGTGGCGCCTGTCCAGGATACTCAACATGTATATTGGTATCGATCTCGGCACCTCGGGCGTCAAAGTGATCCTCGCGGATGAACAGGGACGAGTGATTGCCTCTCATACGGCAGCACTGACGTTGCAGCGGCCTCATCCGCTCTGGTCCGAACAGAACCCGGAAGCCTGGTGGCAGGCCACCGATAGCGCCGTTCGCTCACTGGGCCAGCAACATTCGCTGGCCACCGTGAAGGCGATCGGGCTGGCGGGACAGATGCACGGTGCCACGCTGCTGGATAAACAGCAGCGGGTACTGCGCCCGGCCATTCTCTGGAACGATGGCCGCTGCGGTGCAGAGTGCCGCGATCTTGAGTCGGCCATTCCTGAGCAAAGGCGCATAACCGGCAATCTGATGATGCCGGGCTTTACCGCGCCAAAGCTGCTCTGGCTGGCGCGGCATGAGCCGGATGTGTTTCGCCAAATCGATAAGGTGCTGCTGCCGAAAGATTATCTGCGCTTTCGCATGACGGGCCGCTTTGCCAGCGATATGTCGGATGCGTCCGGCACGCTATGGCTGGATGTGGCTCGCCGCGACTGGAGCGACCGCATGCTGGAAAGCTGCGGCCTGACCCGAGGCCATATGCCTGAACTCTTTGAGGGCAGCGATATCAGCGGCGTCCTCCACGCTAGCGTTGCCCGCGAGTGGGGCGTTCCGGCGGTGCCGATCGTCGCGGGCGGTGGCGATAACGCGGCCGGTGCGGTGGGAGCCGGTATTGTCGATCCCGGTGCGGCAATGCTGTCGCTGGGGACGTCCGGCGTGTATTTCGCGGTCAGCGAGGGTTACCACAGTAATCCTGACAGTGCGGTTCATGCTTTTTGCCACGCGCTGCCCGACCGCTGGCATTTGATGTCGGTGATGCTCAGTGCCGCTTCCTGTCTGGACTGGGCCGCACGCTTAACTGGCGTGGGTAGCGTTCCCGCCTTGATCGAGAAGGCGCAGTCTGCCGCGCCCGGCGCGAGCGGACCGCTCTTCTTACCTTATCTTTCCGGGGAGCGTACGCCGCACAATAACCCGCATGCCCGGGGCGTGTTTTTTGGTTTAGGTCATGAACACGGTCAGGCGGAACTGGCGAAATCGGTGTTGGAAGGCGTGGGATTTGCGCTGACCGACGGAATGAACGTGGTGAACGCAGCCGGGGTGAATCCCGACAGCATCACGTTGATTGGCGGCGGTGCGCGTAGCCCATTGTGGCGGCAGATGCTGGCCGATATTTCCGGCAAAGTGCTGGATTACCGCACGGGGGGCTATGTGGGACCGGCGCTGGGAGCCGCTCGGCTGGCGCAGCTTGCCCTGTCGCCCCACAGCACCTTTAGCGATCTCCTGCCGCCGCTGCCGCTTGAACAGCAGCATATTCCCGATGTTGAACTGCACGCGCAGTATCTCGAGCAACAAGCACGATTCCGTTCTCTGTATCGCCATCTTTCGCCAATGATGTCGGGGGAATAATTTTCGCCAATTATGTCGGGGGAATAATCTGCCCGCGTGGTAAAGAAACGGCCCGTGTCGGGCCGTTTATGTGATTAGAGGCTGAATGCATCCGCATCCCGCCATGCCGGAAACTTCTCGCGATATTCGCGCAGGCTCTCCAGCGACAGCTCCGCTTCAAGAATCGCAGGCTGATGCGGCTCTCCGGCGGCAAGCACTTCACCCAGCGGGCTGAAAATCCGGCTGTCGCCGCTGTAACCGTGACCGTTGCCGTCGGTGCCAACGCGGTTGCATCCGGCAATATAGGCCTGATTCTCAATCGCTCGCGCCTGCAAAAGCGTCTGCCAGTGCAACGCGCGCGGGGCCGGCCAGTTCGCCACGTACAGCGCCAGATCGTAATCATTCTGGTTGCGGGCGAATACCGGGAAGCGCAGGTCGTAACACACCTGCGGCAGAATGCGCCAGCCGCGCCACTCGAACACTTCGCGGCGATCGCCCGCCAGATAGTGCTCGTGCTCACCGGCCATGCGGAACAGATGGCGCTTATCGTAGAAATGTACCGCGCCGCCCGGCTCAACCAGGAAGAAGCGGTTAACCGCGCCTTTTGCCGTCTGGATCGCCGCGCTGCCTGCCACCATCGCGTGGGTTGCAGCGGCTTTCGCCTGTAGCCAGTTAATCACTTCACTTTCAGCCAGCGAGCTTTTCGCCGCTTCCATCGCAAAACCGGTGGTGAACATTTCCGGCAGCACAATCAGGTCGCGATCCTTCAGGCCGTCCAGCAGCGAATCAAAGAAACGCAGGTTGGCTTCACCATCCATCCAGACCAGCGGTTGCTGGAGTACGCTAATTTTTAAAGTTGACACAGTCGCTCCGCAGCAGCATCCAGCGTGGCTTCCTGTTTGGCGAAGCACAGGCGGATCAGTTTATGAGGGAAGGCATCGGCGCAGAACACCGACAGCGGAATCGCCGCCACGCCCACTTCTTTTGTTAACCACTGGCAGAATGCCACATCGTCGAGATCTGAGATAGCACTGTAATCCGCCAGCAGGAAGTAGGTGCCTTCGCAGGGCAGCAGCTTAAAGCGGCTGGCGGAGAGCGCCTCAACAAAGCGATCGCGGCGGGCACGATAAAACTCCGGCAGCTCGCGGTAGTGCTCCGGATGCTGTTGTAGCATGTCGGCCAGCGCCAGCTGCGCCGGGGTGTTGACCGAGAAGGTCAGATACTGGTGAACCTTACGCACTTCCGCGCTCAGCGCGGCGGGGGCCACGCAGTAGCCGACTTTCCAGCCGGTCATATGGAAGGTTTTGCCAAAGGAAGAAACGGCAATCGCCCGCTCGCGCAGCTGCGGATGTGCCAGCACGCTGGCGTGTCCGGCTTCATCAAAGCAGATGTGCTCGTACACTTCATCACTCAGGACATAAATTTCCTGCGCGGCAATGGCCTCCCACAGCTGGGCGAAATCACTTTTTTGCCACACGGTCGCGGAAGGGTTGTGCGGCGTATTGAGAATCACCAGGCGGGTGCGCGGCGACAGCAGAGCGGTGAATTCCGCCCAGTCAACGCGGAAGCCGGGCGGCTGTAGCGCGATACGCTTCATAACACCGCCTGCCAGCGTCACCGCCGGGGCGTAGCTGTCGTAGCTCGGGTCGAAGCAGATTACCTCATCGCCCGGACGCACCAGCGCGGTGATCGCCGCGTAAAGCGCTTCGGTCGCACCGGCGGTGACGGTAATTTCGCTGTTTACATCCGGCTGATAGCCGTACAGCTCAGCGGTTTTCTGCGCAATCGCTTCACGCAGCGGCGCCACGCCGATCATCGGTGCGTACTGGTTAGCACCCTGGCTGACGTGATAAGCCAGGCGCTCCTGCAAATAGGCCGGGCCGTCAAAATCGGGGAATCCCTGGGAAAGATTGATCGCGTTGTGCTGCTGGGCGAGCGCGCTCATCTGTGTGAAGATGGTAGTACCCAGTGCGGGCAGCTTGCTCTCTGGCGTGAATGACGTCTGGCTCATGGTTACAACCCTTGCTGAATGCGGTTTTATGATGTTGTGTCCTGTGTTGCTGCCAATATATCACGGTGATACTATTTGGCAATCGAGACGCTTAGACGGCTAAATGTAAGCCCTGAATAAAATAGTCCCAGAGGAATAAAAAAAGAGATGACCCAGACCTCACAATTGGATCAGCTGGTTAGCGCCTGTCACTGGATTGGCGAACGCGGCTGGGCTCCGGCCACCGGCGGCAATATGTCCGTTCGTCAGGACGCGGAGTTTTGCCTGCTGAGTGAATCCGGTAAAGACAAGGGCAGCCTTACCCGCGATGACTTTATTCAGGTAGAAATTGCCAGCAATCGCGTGCCTTCGGGGCGTAAACCTTCCGCAGAAACCGGTCTGCATACGCTGATTTATCGTCTGTTCCCCGAAGCCGGAGCCGTTCTGCATACCCACACCGTTAACTCAACGGTGCTGTCACGCGTGGAGAAAGGCGCTGCGCTGGAGTTGCAGGGTTACGAAATGCAGAAAACGCTGGCGGGCCAGCACAGCCATCTGGACTGTGTGCCGATTGCACTGTTCGATAACGATCAGGATATTGATGGCCTGGCGAAGCGCATCGAGCAGTTTGCCGCGCAGAATCCGCTGCGCTACGGTTTTCTGCTGCGCGGCCACGGTCTGACCTGCTGGGGCAAAGACGTTAACGAGGCGCGCCGCCATCTTGAAGGGCTGGAATTCCTTTTCCAGTGCGAACTGCAACGCCGTGTTCTGGAGAGCAAATGATCCGCGCTATTGTTACCGATATTGAAGGCACCACCAGCGATATTCGCTTTGTTCATAACGTTCTTTTCCCCTATGCCCGTGAAAACCTGCCTGCCTTTATTAAAGGTAACGAGCAGCAGCCTGCGGTGGCTCAGGCGCTGGCCGATCTGCGCGCTGAAGTGAACCGCCCGGATGCCACGGCACAGAAGCTGATTGAAGTGCTGTACGGCTTTATGGATGAAGATCGCAAGTCTACCGCGCTGAAAGCGCTGCAGGGCATGATCTGGCGCGACGGCTATCTGAACGGCAGCTTTACCGGCCATCTGTATGCCGATGTGCTGCCTGCGCTGAAACAGTGGCAGCAGCAGGGCATCGCGCTGTATGTATATTCATCTGGTTCAGTAGCAGCGCAGAAATTGTTATTTGGCTACAGCGATGCGGGTGATATCACTGATCTGTTCAGCGGTTACTTCGATACTCACGTCGGTGCCAAGCGCGAAGTGAATTCCTATCGCAACATCGCGGAGCAGATTGCGCTACCCGCGGCGGAACTGCTGTTTTTATCCGATATCCACCAGGAGCTGGACGCCGCACGGGAAGCGGGCTGGAATACCCTTCAGTTAATACGTGGCGAGGCGGATGCCGAAAGCAGCCATCGCCAGGTTTCAGGTTTTGATCAGATTAACCAGGAGCTGTTGAATTCATGAGTGCACTGACTATTTTTACCGATACCGATGCGGCCACCCAGGTCTGGCACAGTACCGATGCGGCGGAAATCGCCGAGAAGCTGAAATCCAAAGACGTGCGCTTTGAGCGCTGGGAAGCCGACCGCGATCTGGGGGAAAACCCGGATTCTGAAACGGTTATCAAAGCTTACCAGCATGCCATCGATCGCCTGGTCGCCGAGAAAGGCTATCAGAGCTGGGATGTGATCAGCATGCGTGCGGATAACCCGCAGAAAGACGTATTGCGCACCAAGTTCCTCTCGGAGCACACCCACGCGGAAGATGAAGTTCGCTTCTTTGTTGAGGGCGCAGGTTTGTTCTGCCTGCATCTGGATGGTCATATTTACCAGATCCTGTGCGAGAAGAACGATCTGATCTCAGTGCCGGAAGGCACCGCGCACTGGTTTGATATGGGTTCCGCGCCGCACTTCACCGCGATCCGTATTTTCGACAATCAGGAAGGCTGGATCGCCAATTTCACCGGCGACACCATCGCTGACGCCTATCCGCGCCTGCCGTAATTTGCATAACGGGGGCGCTGCTTCAGCCCCCGTACTCTTTACCCCGTACTTCACACTTCGTTCACTTCGGAATAGCCGTGTTGACGAGAAGCGAGCGTCAGCCATAGCCTTGCAGCGATCCGTGCGCAAGGGGTAATGGCATTCTCGGTACAGCGGACCCTTTCCGATCCGCTGATTCTATTCGTTAAACGCGCGGCTGGAAGACACCCGCAGTCACCTGCTCCGGTGTGACCACGCCGGTATCCAGAACCCATCCGCTGATTAATGACGCTGGCGTAACGTCAAACGCCGGGTTGTAAACCTGCGCGCCTTCCGGTGCCCAGGTGACGTCACCGAAGCTGCCCGCCACGCCGGTCACTTCGCTAGCTGCGCGCTGCTCGATCGGAATAGCGCTGCCGTCCGGGCAGTGGCGATCCAGCGTGGTGTGCGGTGCGGCAACGTAGAACGGCACATTATGATACTGCGCCAGTACCGCCAGGCTGTAGGTGCCGATCTTATTGGCAACGTCGCCGTTGGCGGCAATGCGGTCCGCCCCGACCCAGATCGCATCAACTTTGCCCTGGGCCATCAGGCTGGCGGCCATTGAATCGCAAATAAGATGGTAGGGGACGCCGAGTTCACCCAGTTCCCATGCCGTTAAGCGTCCCCCCTGCAATAAAGGACGGGTTTCATCGACCCACACACTGGCGACTTTTCCCTGCTGCCAGCCGCGGGCTATGACCCCCAGTGCGGTGCCGACGCCGGCGGTCGCCAGTCCACCGGTATTACAGTGGGTCAGCAGGCGGCTGCCTGGAACGATCAGAGTGCTGCCCGCTTCGGCGATGTTGTTACACAGCGTTTTATCCTCCGCAACCAGACGCAGCGCCTCCTCGGTCAGCGCGGTGGCATAATTGTCCTGCGCCAGCACTAACTTCATACGATCGAGATTGTTCATCAGGTTAACCGCCGTCGGGCGTGAAGCGCGCAGGGTTTCCAGTGCCTCCGCAAGTTCAGCTCGCGGCATTCCCTGTTCCGCCAGCAGCGCCAGCAGCAGGCTGGCAGACAGTCCAATCAGCGGCGCACCGCGTACCCGCAACGTTTTGATGTGTTCAACCAGGCTGGCCACATCGGGCGTCGGACACCAGATTTTTTTCTGCGGGAGGGCTTGCTGATCGAGTATCCACAGTTGATTGTCGCGGATCTGTAGGCTGGTGGTGCTGAGTGTCTGCATAAGTGAAATCCTGGTTGCTTTAATGCGACACATTGTGCCAACATGTCTGATGGATGTATAGACGTCTGAACGGCTTATTAAAACGAATTTGTCTTATGGGGGTTAGGTTAATGTCGCAATACCGTACGTTCACCGCAGCGGATGCCGTGGAATATGCTCGCCAGTTTGGCGGCGTGGATAATCCGGACAGCCTTGTTGATTCGCTGGAAGTGGGCGATGGTAATCTTAACCTGGTGTTTAAGATTTTTGATACCCAGGGCGTGAGCCGGATTATCGTCAAGCAGGCGCTGCCTTATGTCCGCTGCGTGGGTGAATCCTGGCCACTGACGCTGGACCGGGCAAGGCTGGAAGCGGAAACCCTGATTGAGCACGGCAAATTTTGCCCGGAACACACGGTTAAGATCCTGCATTACGATGCCGATCTGGCGGTGATGGTGATGGAGGATCTCTCCGATCACGCCATCTGGCGCGGCGAGCTGGTAAAAGGGAAAAACTATCCTCTGGCCGCGACGCAGCTGGGCGGTTACCTGGCGCAGACGTTGTTCCATACCTCTGATTTCTTCCAGCATCCGTATCAGAAGAAAAAGGACGTGATCCGTTTTACTAACCCGGAACTGTGCGATATCACCGAAGAACTGTTCTTCAACGAGCCTTATGAACAGCACGATCGCAACGCCTACCCACGTGAGCTGGAGCGCCTGGCCGAAGCCCTGCGCGACGATGAAGAGCTGAAAGTGGCGGTTGCCGGGCTGAAGCATCGTTTCTTCTGTAATGCCGAAGCGCTGCTGCACGGGGATATTCACAGCGGCTCGATTTTCGTTGCCGAAGGCCGCCTGAAGGTGATCGACGCCGAGTTTGGTTTCTATGGCCCGATGGGTTTTGATATCGGCACGGCGATCGGTAACCTGCTGATTAGCTACTGCGCCGCGCCGGGGCTGCTGGTGCCAAGAGAAGCGGCCGATGCGCGCGAACAGCGCCTGAACGACGTGCGCGATACCTGGAACAGTTTTGCCGAAGGCTTCCTGGCGCTGGCCGCCGAGAAGAGTACCGATCGCGCGCTGGCGACGCCGGGATACGCGCGTGAGTTCCTCGGTAAGGTGTGGAGTGACACTATCGGCTACTGCGGCACCGAGCTGATCCGCCGTACCGTCGGCATGTCGCAGGTCGCCGATATTAAAAACATCGACGATCGTGCGATGCAGGTGGAGTGCGTGCGCCAGGCGATTACCCTCGGCCGCAGCCTGATCCTGCTGGCTAACCACGTGCCGGATATTGATGCGCTGATTATGCGTATCCGCCAGAATGGCTGAATGCTGAATGCTGAATGCTGAATGCTGAATGCTGAATGCTGATGGCATGGGCAGGTTGCCCGTCGCTGGAGTATGTGGAGCAGCTTAGTCAGCGAAATAAAAACGCCAACCCTTGCAGGTTGGCGTTTTTTTATTGCGCGTTTCTGATGCGGTTGAGCTGCCTGAGCTGCCTGAGCTGCCTGAGCTGCCTGAGCTGCCTGAGCTGCCTGAGCTGCCTGGGCGGTCTGAAAAAGGTAACCGCCAGGCAGCATCGTCAGGCCGTCAAACGCAGGTAACCTGAAGCTACGCCGCTTCGGTTTTACCCGCCCCCTGCGGCTTTACCGTAGCGGGTTTCTCCAACGTTACCGTGGCTGCATCATCCTGCTTGCCCGATTTACCCTGTACTGTTGCCGCAGATTCCCCAGACTTAGCGGATTTATCCAGTGCGACCTTATCCGAACCCTCGGCTTTCACCGGACGGGTCGCCAGCGCATCGGCTTCGAATTCGTCAACGTTAATGGAACGCAGGCGGCTGGCCTCGGCGCGGATCAGCACGTCGGCTTCGGCTTTGGTCAGCCACCCGGCCTGCTGACCTTCGGCGGCCAGCACGTCCAGGCGGGTGAACGGCAGGTGCTTTTTCTGCTCTTTCGACACGCGTTCATGAATCACTTCTGCCGCCATCACATCGGTTAATGCCTGCTCCAGCTGGCCCGCCGGATTATGTTCGCTCGGTGCCAGATACTGACCCCGTCCCAGGCGGCTGCGGGTGGCAGAAGGCAGCTGCAGAATACGCGCCAGCTGGTGGTCCAGGCGATCGGACGGTGCGCGGCAGTGGCGGCCGGTTGGGAAAATCACCACGCGCAGCAGGCCCGCGACCATTCTGTTCGGGAAGTTACGCAGCAGATCGTCAATCGCCGTTTCAGCCTGATTCAGTGCATCCTGCACGCCCCAGTGCACCAGCGGCAGATCGGCTTCGTTACGGCCCTCATCGTCGTAACGCTTCAGCGCCGCCGAGGCGAGGTAAAGCTGGCTGAGAATATCGCCCAGGCGTGCCGAGATACGTTCGCGGCGCTTCAGGCTGCCGCCGAGTACCGACATTGAAACATCCGACAGCAGGGCGAGGTTAGCGCTGATGCGGTTCAGATGTTGATAGTAGCGGCGAGTGGCATCGCGGGTTGGCGAGGCGCTGGTCAGGCCGGCGGTCAGGCCCAGCCACAGGCTGCGCATTTTGTTGCTGCCTACGTGGCCGATATGTTTAAACAGCGCCCGGTCAAAGGCCGCCACGTCGTTATTCTGCGCGGCTTCCATCTCTTCCAGCACGTAAGGGTGGCAGCGAATCGCCCCCTGGCCGAAGATAATCATGCTGCGAGTCAGAATGTTCGCGCCTTCAACAGTGATTGCAATCGGTGCACCCTGATAGGCGCGGGCGAGGAAGTTACTGTTGCCGAGCATAATGCCTTTGCCCCCGGCGATATCCATCGCATCCATAATCGCCCGCTGGCCGCGGTGGGTGCAGTGGTATTTTACAATCGCCGACAGCACCGCCGGTTTTTCTCCCTGCATAATGCCGTAGGTAATCAGCGACGCGGCGGCATCCATGACATAGGCGTTACCGGCAATGCGCGCCAGCGGCTCTTCAATGCCCTCCATCTTGCCGATCGGCAGGCGGAACTGGCGGCGGATATGGGCGTAGGCACCAATCGCCAGCGCAATGCTCTTCAGGCTGCCGGTGGAGTTTGACGGCAGGGTAATACCGCGACCGACGGAGAGGCATTCAACCAACATCCGCCAGCCCTGACCGGCCATTACCGGACCACCGATAATAAAATCAATCGGCACAAAGATGTCTTTACCGCGCGTCGGGCCGTTCTGGAACGGCACGTTAAGCGGGAAGTGGCGAGTGCCGATTTCCACGCCCGGGGTTTGGGTCGGGATCAGCGCACAGGTGATGCCCAGTTCTTCGGTGTTGCCCAGCAGACGATCCGGATCAGACAGTTTGAACGCCAGTCCCAGCACGGTGGCAACCGGGGCCAGGGTAATGTAGCGTTTGTTCCAGGTCAGGCGCATGCCCAGCACCTGCTCGCCCTGCCAGTCGCCCATGCAGACAACACCGGTATCGGGGATTGCCCCGGCATCGGAGCCCGCTTCCGGGCTGGTCAGCGCAAAGCAGGGGATCTCATCGCCGCGCGCCAGGCGGGGCAGATAGTGATTTTTCTGTTCTTCAGTACCGTAGTGCTGCAGCAGTTCACCGGGGCCGAGGGAGTTAGGCACGCCGACGGTGATCGCCAGAATACCGGACACACCGGCCAGCTTTTGCAGAACCTGCGCCTGCGCGTAGGCGGAAAACTCCAGCCCGCCGTACTCTTTCTTAATGATCATCGCAAAGAAGCGATGCTGTTTCAGGAAGGCCCACAGTTCGGGCGACAGGTCGGCCATTTCATGGGTAATTTCAAAGTCATTCGCCATGCGGCAGGCTTCTTCAACCGGGCCGCTAAGAAATGCCTGCTCTTCTTCGGTCAGGCGCGGCTGCGGATAGTTGTGCAGTTTTTTCCAGTCCGGCGCGCCGCGGAACAGATCGCCTTCCCACCAGGTTGTCCCGGCGTCGATGGCTTCTTTTTCAGTACGCGACATCGGCGGCATCACCTTGCGGAAAGTATTCAGCACCGGCTTACCAAACATCGCCTGGCGCATCGGCAGCAGGTTAAGCGGCAGCAGGATGATAGCCAGCGGGACCAGCAGCCAGAAGGTCCACAGGCCGACAAGGCTGAGAACGGCGGTCCACGCCAGCAAGGCGATACTGCCAGCCAGAAGGTTAACGCGGTGATAAAACAGGGCACCAATCAGCACGATTGTCGCCACAATACTGAGAACCATCATAACGTGCGCTCCGTAAGTAGTAAGAGGTCCGACCTGTTGGTTATATGTTTAGATTAGCGCTGGCTCAGATGCAATCTGTTTACATAATAATTACAACCTGGCTCACAAAGCGCCGCACATCCGGGTAAACCTCGCAAGCGAAAGGGAGATTGCTTCACGGCCTTCTGGCAAGTTGATAAACTTAAGCCGTCACTTATTCCTAAAAAGGATCTCTCCCTATGTACCAGGACATCATTCGCGCCGAGCTAAACGAAGCCGCCGACACGCTGAATAAGTTTTTAAGCGATGACGCTAACATCCATGCCATTCAGCGGGCGGCCGTGCTGCTGGCCGATTCCTTTAAGGCGGGTGGCAAGGTGCTTTCCTGCGGTAACGGCGGTTCGCACTGCGATGCCATGCACTTTGCTGAAGAGCTGACCGGCCGCTATCGTGAAAACCGTCCGGGCTATCCGGCGATTGCGATCTCTGACGTCAGCCATATCTCCTGCGTGGGCAATGACTTTGGCTTTGACGCCATCTTCTCCCGCTATGTTGAAGCGGTAGGTCAGGCGGGTGATGTTCTGCTGGGGATCTCCACTTCCGGCAATTCCGCCAACGTGATTAAAGCGATTGAAGCTGCCCGTGCCAAAGGGATGAAGGTGATCACCCTGACCGGTAAAGACGGTGGGAAAATGGACGGATCGGCAGATGTTGAAATCCGCGTGCCACACTTTGGTTTTGCCGATCGCATTCAGGAGATCCACATTAAAGTGATTCATATCCTGATCCTGCTGATCGAAAAAGAGATGGCGAAGTAATCCCTGCCGTTGCCCGCTGGCGCTACTGCGCGGCGGGCACTCCACGGTTATCCGTTTCAAGGTTGTTGACGAGGAATCACTATGTGCGAACTGCTCGGGATGAGCGCGAACGTCCCGACGGACATCTGTTTTAGCTTTACCGGGCTGGTGCAGCGCGGTGGCGGAACAGGTCCGCATAAAGATGGCTGGGGTATTACCTTCTACGAGGGTAAAGGCTGCCGCACATTTAAAGATCCGCAACCGAGCTTCCAGTCGCCGATTGCGCGTCTGGTGCAGGATTACCCGATAAAGTCGTGTTCGGTGGTGGCGCATATACGCCAGGCCAACCGCGGCGAAGTGTCGCTGGAAAACACGCATCCTTTCACCCGCGAACTGTGGGGCCGCAACTGGACCTATGCCCATAACGGTCAGCTGAAAGGCTATAAGAATCTGGATACCGGGCCTTATCGACCGATCGGCGAAACCGACAGCGAGCTGGCCTTCTGCTGGCTGCTGCATAAGCTGACCACGCGCTATCCGCGTACGCCGGGCAACTGGCCTGCGGTGTTCCGCTATATCGCCGAGCTGGCGGGGGAGCTAAGGGAGAAGGGCGTATTCAATATGCTGCTGTCGGACGGTCGCTATCTGATGGCATTCTGTTCCACCAATCTGTTCTGGATCACCCGTCGTGCGCCGTTTGGCAAAGCGAAGCTGCTGGATCAGGATGTGGAAATTGATTTTCAGAAGCAGACCACGCCGAATGACGTGGTCACGGTGATAGCAACGCAGCCGCTAACGGCTAACGAAACCTGGAACAAGATTGCCCCAGGAGAGTGGGCGCTATTTTGTCTGGGTGAGCGCCAGAGCTGAATCCGGTGCACCTGTGCCGTTCATCATCGGGCGGCTCAGCACATACTTACCGCCGCTGACGCTCACTGACGGCGGCTGTTTGGTCTGCACAAACTGCGCATAGCCAGGCTGCAGCTCTTTCCAGAAGCTGAAATAGGTCGAGTAGCGGTGGCGCTGCATATTGCTTTCGGTCATGCGGAAGGGATAAATGCTGACATCAACGCGCTGCTGGCCGTTACGCAGGGCGGCTTCCACATAGTGATAAATTTCGTCCATATAGGCATCGGTCATGGCATAGCAGCCAACAGACACGCAGTTACCGTGGATCATCAGATATTTCCCTTCATAACCCTGCTGGCGGTCATATTCATTCGGGAAGCCGACGTTAATCGCGCGATAAAAGCGGCTGTCCGGCTTAAGCTGGGAAAGCCCGACGCTGTAAAAACCTTCCGGGCTTTTAAAATCGCCCTGGCGGCGTTTTGGCCCCAGTCCGCCGGAAAAATTACAGATGCGATAGCTGTCGAGCAGGCGATATTCGTTACCGATCTTGCCGTAAAGCTCGAGAGTGCGTTCTTCTTTAAAGATCTGCAGATACACCGGTGTACCCAGCAGTTGTTTCTTTAACTCTTTGCTGACCGGAGCCAATGGCTGTACCGCATCGGGTACGCTGGCAAAGGCAACGGCGGGCAGAAAAATCATCGCAAACAGCAGTGCGATTTTGGCCATTCTTGTTCCCTTGAAAAAGAGGGTGGAGTGCAACGCCAAAAGGCGTCTGTTTCTTGCAATATAGGACAATTCCGCTATCGCGGCGATACCATAGCATTGTCTATTTTTTTCTCAAGATTAGAAAGATTAAATACCTTAATACCCGCCATGATTGCGGGTGAACCGACATTTATTGATATCGCCTGATTTAACTGTATACTTATACAGTACATTGTCGGGGGGCATTATGCGTAAGATTATTCACGTTGATATGGACTGCTTTTTTGCCGCAGTAGAGATGCGTGACGATCCCAGCCTGCGCGATATCCCGATTGCGATTGGCGGCAGCCGGGTGGCACGTGGAGTGATCAGCACCGCCAACTATCCTGCACGCAAATACGGTGTGCGCAGCGCGATGCCAACGGCCATGGCCTTAAAACTTTGCCCCCATCTTAAAGTGATCCCCGGGCGCTATGACGCTTATAAAGAGGCCAGCGCCCATATCCGTGAAATTTTCTCCCGCTATACCTCGCTGATCGAGCCGCTGTCATTGGATGAAGCCTATCTTGACGTATCCGACAGCCCCCACTGCCAGGGATCGGCGACGCTGATGGCGCGGGAAATCCGCCAGACTATCCAGCAGGAACTAAACCTGACCGCTTCTGCCGGCGTGGCACCGATTAAATTCCTCGCCAAAATCGCCTCTGATATCAATAAACCTAACGGTCAGTGCGTGATCACCCCCGAGGAGATGCCCGACTTTCTGCTGGCCCTGCCGCTGGCAAAAATTCCCGGCGTCGGCAAAGTGACCGCCCGCAAGCTGGAAGAGCTGGGGCTGAATACCTGTGCCGATGTGCAAAAAAGCGATCTGGCGATGCTGCTCAGGCGGTTTGGTAAATTTGGCCGCGTGCTGTGGGAGCGAAGCCACGGTTTTGACGATAGAGAAGTGATCACCGAGCGCCAGCGTAAATCCCTCGGCGTGGAGCGTACGCTGTCTGAAGATATTCACGACTGGGAAGCGTGCCTGGAAATTATCGATACGCTATACGAAGAGCTGGAACGGCGGCTGATCAAAATCAAACCGGACCGCCAGATTGCCCGTCAGGGCGTGAAGCTGAAGTTTAATGACTTCCAGCTGACCACTCAGGAACACGTCTGGCCGGAGCTGAATAAAGCCGATCTGATTGCTGTGGCGCGTAAAAGCTGGGACGAACGGCGGGGAGGGCGCGGGGTCAGGCTGGTCGGGCTGCACGTTACGCTGCTGAATCCGCAGATCGAGCGGCAGCTGCTGCTGGGGTTGTAGCGCGTGGAGAACGATTGGGCGTTGCATGATAAGAACGCTGCCACAGTGTTATGCGGCAGCGTTCATTAGATAGCACATTCCATGGTGAACACAGGCAGAGTTCGCATACATCCTGCTTTGTGAACACTCGCATGGCTTAGCGCGGGTATTCTGCACTGCTGTGTCGGCTTGCTGGCAAAGATTATCCAACCCGGGGATTCCCGGGCCGGGAATACTTTTATTTCGCCGGGATAGCCTTCAGTAGCGCGGTCAGCAGCTGCCAGTACAGGCCAACGCTGGCGATATGTACCTGTTCATCCGGTGAGTGTGGGCCGGTGATGGTTGGGCCGATAGAGACCATATCCATTTCCGGGTACGGTTTTTTGAACAGACCGCACTCCAGACCTGCGTGAATCACCTGAATATTCGGCGTGCGGTTAAACAGCTTCTCGTAGGTTTCACGTACCAGCGCCATCACCGGGGAGGTGGCATCCGGCTGCCAGCCTGGGTAGCTGCCTTTTGCCAGGGTTTTTGCCCCTGCCAGCTGGCCGAGTGCGGTGAGCATTTCCACCACGTACTCTTTCCCGCTGTCGATCAGGGAGCGCACCAGGCTATTGATGACCGCTTCGTCGCCTTCAAACTTCACCACGCCGACGTTCAGAGAGGTTTCCACCACGCCTTTCATCACATCAGAGTTACGGATTACGCCGTTCGGGGTGCTGTTCAGCAGAGCAATGAAAGCATCGCGGCTTGCGGCATTCAGCGGCTGATCGCTGCTTTCCACGGCTTCGGTCACGATAGCGATATTTTTCTCAACCAGGCTCAGTTCATTTTGCAGCGTGGTCAGGTAGCCTGCCGCCAGCGACTTCAGACGATCGGCTTTATCGGCAGCAACCGCGAGGGTAGCAAACGCCTCACGCGGAATGGCATTACGCAGCGTACCGCCGGTAAAGTCGATCAGGCGCAGGTCGAGTTCCGCCGCGTGGGCAAACAGGAAGCGGGAAAGCAGCTTGTTGGCGTTGCCCAGACCGACGTGAATATCGCAGCCGGAGTGGCCGCCTTTCAGGCCTTTTAAGGTCAGCTTCAGCGTTTGATAGCCCGCTGGCAGCGCTTCGCGAGTCAGCGGCAGGGTGCTGGTAAAGTCGATACCGCCCGCGCAGCCCATATAGATCTCACCTTCCTCTTCCGAGTCGGTGTTGATCAGAATATCAGCCTGCAGCCAGCCGGCCTGAAGGCCAAATGCACCGGCCATGCCGGTTTCTTCGGTCATGGTCAGCAGCACTTCCAGCGGACCGTGCTCAACGCTGTTATCGGCTAAAACGGCCAGCGCAGAGGCCATACCGATGCCGTTATCGGCACCCAGCGTGGTTCCGCGCGCCTTCACCCACTCCCCGTCAACCCACGGTTGGATCGGATCTTTGGTGAAATCATGCACGGTATCATTATTTTTTTGCGGCACCATATCCAGGTGCGCCTGAAGCGCCACCGGCTTACGGTTTTCAAGGCCCGGCGTGGCCGGTTTACGAATCAGGATATTGCCGACCTGGTCACGTTCATGCCAGAACCCCTGCTCTTTGGCCCACGACATAATGTGGCTGGCCAGCGCTTCTTCATGATAAGAAGGGTGAGGAATGGAGCAAATCTTGGCAAAAATATCCCACAGCGGCTGCGGAGATAATTGAGACAATTCAGACACGTTGACTCTCCTGTGTCAGCACCACCGGCCGCCATCAAGGCAGGGGCGTGCGTTAAATTCGGTTGGACAATTCCCGTCAGCGGATCTGACGCGATGGGGAAATAGTATCACCGTTTATCAGACACTGCTTACTTCGCCCCGGCAAAAAAGCGGTTATCGACGCCTCTGGTGCTGGTTTTTAGCGCCTCAGATCTCTATAATTTCGCGCAACCTTTCCCATTGCACATTTTTAAGCCAGTTTCTGGTCGGGATCTTTTTATGAGTGAAAAATACGTCGTCACCTGGGACATGCTGCAGATTCATGCCCGTAAACTGGCACAGCGCCTGCTTCCTGTAGAACAGTGGCAGGGCATTATTGCCGTCAGCCGCGGCGGCCTGGTGCCTGCTGCACTGCTGGCTCGCGAGCTGGGCATTCGCCACGTTGATACCGTCTGCATCTCCAGCTACGACCACGATAATCAGCGTGAAATGAAAGTGCTGAAGCGTGCAGAAGGGGACGGCAAAGGGTTTATCGTGATTGATGACCTGGTGGACACCGGCGGTACAGCGCAGGCGATTCGCGATATGTATCCGCAGGCGCGTTTTGTCACTATCTTTGCCAAACCGGCCGGCCGCCCTCTGGTTGACGATTACATCATCGACATCCCGCAAAACACCTGGATTGAGCAGCCATGGGATATGGGCGTTGCCTACATTCCACCAATTGTTAAAAACTGATTGATGCTGCTCAATGCGCGCCCGGTTTTACCGGGCGCGTCTGTTTTTATCCTTCGCGTGCGAGCTGTGGCTACGATAGACTGGATATCTGTCCAGAATGCCGGAGGAACTCCCAGTCATGTCGCCGAAAAACCTCAGCGAAGAACTGTTCAAACCGCGTTTTAAGCATCCTGAAACCTCGTCGCTGGTGCGGCGTGTGCATCATCACCGCCCGATCAACATCAACTCCGCGCTGGATGGCGAAAGCCATGCTGGCTGGTATCGCATGATTAACCGCCTGCTGTGGACCTGGCGAGGGCTGACGCCGCAGGAAATCAGCGAAGTACTGGCACGCATTGCGGTCAGCCGGGTGGAGCATACCGACGATCGGCTGCTGGATACGGTAATTGGCTATCGCAGTGGCAACTGGATTTATGAATGGTCAAAGCAGGCGGCACAGTGGCAGCAAAAGGCCAGCGAATGTGAAGACGATCTGCTGTCCGGCCAGCACTGGCTGCACGCGGCGAATCTGTACAGCCTGGCGGGCTATCCCTATCTGAAAGAAGACGAACTGGCCGAGCAGGCACAGCTGCTGGCGAACCGAGCCTATCAGGAAGCGACAAGCCGCCTGTCTGGCGAACTGCGCGAGCTGACGTTCAACATTCCCGATGGCAGCCCGGTCACCGGCTTCCTGCATATGCCGCCGGGCGTATCGGCACCCTATCCGACGGTGATGCTGTGCGCTAACCTCGATTCGCTGCAAAGCGATCACTACCGCCTTTTCCATGACTATCTCGCGCCGCGCGGTATCGCCATGCTGACTCTCGACGTTCCTTCGGTGGGCTTTTCCGCCAAATGGAAACTAACGCATGATTCCAGCTTCCTGCATCAGCACGTACTGCGCCAGCTCGAGCAGGTGGCGTGGGTCGATCATACCCGTGTAGCCGCCTTCGGCTTCCGCTTCGGTGCGAACGTTGCCGTCCGCTTAGCTTATCTTGAACCTCAGCGTCTGCGCGCAGTGGCCTGCCTTGGCCCCATCGTTCATAGCCTGCTGAGTGATATCGCCCTTCAGGATCGGGTCCCGGAAATGTATATGGATATGTTGGCCAGCCGTCTGGGGATGTCCAGCACCTCCGACAGCGCCCTGCGTATTGAGCTGAGCCGCTTCTCGCTCAAGCTTCAGGGACTGCTGGGTCGCCGCTGCACCGTGCCGATGCTTTCCGGCTATTGGGCTAACGATCCGTTCAGCCCGGAGGAGGAGTCACGCGCTATTGTGAATTCCTCCGTCAGCGGCAAGTTATTACCAATTAAACCCTCGCCCTCAATGAATAATTTCGACCGTGGCCTGCGCGATATTTGCGACTGGCTGGCCCGGCAGTTAAGCGCATGAGTTGCTAAAATCCATGATTTTGCTACAACTATAGGCCCAACCAAGGAGGTTTAACGATGACGTTACCGAGTGGACATCCTAAGAGCCGTTTAATGAAACGCTTTGGCTCTTTAGGCCCTTACATCCGTGAGAACAAGTGTGAAGGCGATCGCTTTTTCTTCGACTGTCTGGCAGTTTGCGTCAATGTGAAACCCGCACCGGAAGAACGAGAATTCTGGGGCTGGTGGATGGAACTGGAAGCGCAGGCGGACCATTTCACCTATGAGTACTACTTTGGTCTGTTTGACAAGGAAGGCAACTGGAAGCCGACAGCCGTAAAGGGTAAGGATAACAATGCCCGCCTCGAAGAGACGTTACGTAATTTCCATGAACGCCTGAAGGCCGTGCTGGTTGAACTGGAACTGGATTTGCGTCCTGCGGCTGATTTTGCCGAGGAGCCGGTAAAGCTGAGTGCCTGATTCAATCTGAGAATAAGAAAAGGCTGGATAATTCCAGCCTTTGTTTTAAGTAGACACAGCGAGGGGTGGTACAGTTTTACAACTTAGAACTGGTAAACCAGACCAACAGCGACAACGTCGTCGGTGTTCAGAGACAGTTTGTTGTCGTCTTTCAGCTGGTTAATTTTGTAGTCAACATAGGCGTTCATATTCTTGTTGAAGTAATAGGTTGCGCCCACATCGATGTATTTCACTAAATCTTCATTACCGATACCGTTCTCGATATCTTTACCTTTGGTCTGGATATAGCCCAGTGATGGACGCAGACCGAAGTCGAACTGGTACTGCGCCAGCAGTTCCACGTTCTGAGTTTTGTTCGCCATGCCGCTGACGGAAGAACCAGTTACGGTGCTGGTGCCGCTGATTGGCGTCATGTTGCGGGTTTCAGAGTAGATCGCTGCCAGATACAGGTTGTTAGCATCGTACTTCAGGCCCGTACCCCAGGAATCCGCTTTGTCGCCGTGACCGTAAGCCTGAGCCTGCTGCTGGTTAGTACGGTCAGAAGAGGTGTAGGCACCGCTGATGCTCACGCCGCTGTCGCCCAGTGCGTAAACCAGTGAACCGCCGTAACCGTCGCCGTTCTGGCGCGCTACGCTGGTACGGTCGTTAGCGCCGCCCGCATCGTTTTTACCCTGATACTGCAGGGCGAACTTCAGGCCATCAACCAGGCCGAAGAAGTTAGTGTTACGGTAGGTCAGCACGCCGGTAGTACGCGCGGTCATGAAGTTGTCGGTACGTGCAGTACCGTCACCGCCGAACTCTGGGAACATATCGGTCCAGGCTTCCACATCGTACAGTACGCCGTAGTTACGGCCGTAGTCGACGGAGCCGTAGCTGCCGAATTTCAGACCAGCGAAGCCCAGACGGGTTTTGTTACCGGTCTGTGCGTCGGTGCTCTCAGTGTTGTTGGTGTTGAACTGGTATTCCCACTGACCGTAACCGGTCATCAGGTCGTTAATCTGGGTCTGGCCCTTGAAGCCAAGACGAACGTAAGATTTGTCGCCGTTGTTTCCAGCGCTGTCGCTGAAGTAGTGCAGGCCTTTCACTTTGCCGTACAGGTCCAGCTTGTTGCCGTCTTTATTGTAAACTTCAGCAGCCTGAGCGGCGGTGGACAGGGCCAGTGCGGCGGTTAAAATTGCCAGTGCGCTTTTCTTCATTGCTATCAATCCCGAAAGAGTAAAGTTTATGTCCCTTCATATTCCAGACGGCTGCGGGGCAGACTTCGACTGAACTACTTTGGGCTAAGTGGCCCGGAGGCTCTTCTAAGGCAGGAACGTTTTACCTTTTCTCTATTAAAGTTTTATTACAGTTTTAAACATTTCTTGTTAATCACGAACTTTTCGACTAGCGAATGGTCAGGGCTTTTTCACGCTTTTCCCCGCCTGGCTGTTGGCTTCCTGCACGACTCCTGTTAAAACGTTTCTTTGCACTCTTTTATGACAAAAACGGCAGGAAATAATGAGCAGCAGCCAGACCCTGGTGGTGAAACTGGGGACCAGCGTACTGACCGGCGGATCGCGTCGGTTAAATCGGGCACATATCGTTGAGCTGGTGCGTCAGTGCGCACAGCAACATGCGGCTGGCCACCGGATTGTGATTGTCACCTCGGGCGCGATGGCGGCCGGGCGAGAGCATCTGGGCTACCCCGAACTGCCGCCCACCATCGCCTCAAAGCAGCTGCTGGCTGCGGTGGGGCAGAGTCGTTTGATCCAGCTGTGGGAACAGCTGTTTTCCATCTACGGCATTCATATCGGTCAGATGCTGCTGACTCGTGCCGACCTGGAAGATCGCGAGCGTTTTCTTAACGCCCGCGACACCATGCGCGCGCTGCTCGATAACCATATCGTCCCGGTCATTAATGAGAATGACGCGGTGGCGACCGCCGAGATCAAAGTGGGCGATAACGATAACCTGTCGGCGCTGGCGGCAATTCTGGCCGGTGCCGATAAGCTGCTGCTGCTGACCGATCAGCAGGGCCTGTTTACCGCCGATCCGCGCAATAACCCGGAAGCGGAGCTGATTAGCGACGTTCATGCCATTGATGACGCGCTGCGTGCGCTGGCCGGAGACAGTGTTTCCGGGCTGGGCACTGGCGGCATGACCACCAAACTGCAGGCCGCCGACGTTGCTTGCCGCGCGGGCATCGACACCATCATTGCCGCAGGCAGCCGCCCGGGCGTGATCGGTGATGTGATCGCCGCAACGCCGGTCGGTACGCGTTTCCACGCTTTTGCCACCCCGCTGGAAAACCGTAAGCGCTGGATCTTCGGTGCGCCGCCTGCCGGTGAGCTGGTGGTGGATGACGGTGCGCTGTCCGCCATTCTGGAACGCGGCAGCTCGCTGCTGCCGAAGGGGATTCGTGAGATCAGCGGCAACTTCTCCCGCGGTGAAGTGATCCGCATCCGCAGCCTGCAGGGGCGTGATGTCGCCCACGGCGTGTCGCGCTATAACAGCGACGCTATGCGGATGATTGCCGGACATCACTCCCAGCAGATTAGCGATATTTTAGGTTATGAATATGGTCCGGTTGCCGTGCACCGCGACGATATGATTGTCAGCTAAGGAATACCAATGCTTGAGCAAATGGGTAAAGCGGCCAAGGCCGCGTCATATCAGCTTTCGGTGCTGTCTACCGAACAAAAAAATCAGGTACTGCTGACGATTGCCGACAGCCTGGAAGCGCAAAGCGCAGAGATTCTGGCTGCTAACGAGCTGGATCTGGCCGATGCGCGCCAGAACGGCATGAGTGCCGCGCTGCTGGACCGGTTGATGCTGAATCAGGCACGCCTGAAAGGCATTGCCGACGACGTGCGTCAGGTATGCCATCTGGCAGACCCGGTTGGCGTGGTGATTGACGGCGGCAAGCTGGATAGTGGTCTGCGCATTGAGCGTCGCCGCGTGCCGCTCGGCGTGGTGGGCGTGATTTATGAAGCGCGCCCGAACGTTACCGTAGACGTAGCCAGCCTGTGCCTGAAAACCGGTAACGCGGTGATCCTGCGCGGCGGTAAAGAGACGTATCGGACTAATGCCGCTACCGTACGGGTGATCCAGAATGCCCTGCAGCAGCACGGCCTGCCTGCCGGTGCGGTTCAGGCGATTGAGAGCCCGGATCGCGAGCTGGTCAATCAGCTGCTGAAGCTGGATCGCTACGTCGATATGCTGATCCCACGCGGCGGTGCCGGTTTACACAAGCTGTGCCGTGAAAATTCAACCATCCCAGTGATCACCGGCGGTATCGGCGTTTGCCATATCTATGTCGATCGCAGTATTGAGCAGGAAGCGGCGCTGAAAGTGATCGTTAACGCCAAGAAGCAGCGCCCAAGCGCCTGTAACTCGGTGGAAACCCTGCTGATTGACGCTGCCATTGCCGACAGTTTCCTGCCGGTGCTGAGCGCGCGGATGGCGGAAGAGGGCATTACTCTGCATGCCGATCCGCGTTCGCTGCCGCTGCTGGAAAACGGCCCGGCAAGCGTCAGCGCGGTGACCGATGCTCAGTACCGCGACGAGTGGCTGGCGCTGGATCTGAACGTGAAGCTGGTGGACGATCTGGATGAGGGCATCGCCCATATTCGCGAGTACGGCACGCAGCATTCCGATGCGATCCTGACGCGCACCATTCAGCATGCCGATCGTTTCGTTAACGAGGTGGATTCTTCGGCGGTGTATGTGAATGCCAGCACCCGCTTTACTGACGGTGGTCAGTTTGGTCTGGGGGCCGAGGTGGCGGTGAGCACGCAGAAGCTGCACGCTCGCGGCCCGATGGGGCTGGAAGCGTTAACCACGTACAAGTGGGTGGCGTTTGGGGATGATACGATCCGCGGGTGATTAGCTGGAGCCTTAGTCAGCCGGGACTTTAGCTTTTGTGTCGTCTGACTGTTTGATTCCGTGTTGGCAGGGTTTGGAGACTGCGCAGGCTGGCAGCTCCTCCGTCGGGCGGGTCCTCGCGCCGCTATGCGGTGCCTTCACTCCGTTCGTCAGCCGGGCGGACCGCCACAGACGCGCGTCCTGCGCGGCTGTGGCTTTCGCCCACGTCCGTGTGGGCGAATCCTGGCTTCCTCGCTGCGTTCAGCGCTGCGGATTGCCCGATCGCAGGTGCCGCCAGCCCGCGCTTTGGCTTTCGCGTTGCCTGACTGTTAATTCCTGCGATGGTAGTGGTTGAATCTGTCAGCCCGTGTTTAAGCTTTTTTGTAACCGGCATTTTTCCCGCGTTGGCAACGATCGGAGTCTGCGCAGGCTGGTGGCTCCTCCGTCGGGCGGGTCCTCGCGCCGCTTTGCGGTGCCTTCACTCCGTTGGTCAGCCGGGCGGACCGCCACAGACGCGCGTCCTGCGCGGCTGTGCCTTTCGCCCACGTCCGTGTGGGCGAATCCTGGCTTCCTCGCTGCGTTCAGCGCTGCGGATTGCCCGATCGTAGGAGCCGCCAGCCCGCGCTTTAGCTTTTGTGTTGCCTGGCTGATTAATCCTGGACTGGTGATGGTTGGGCTTTCAGCCAGTGTTGTAGTTTTGTGTCGACTGGTATTTGTTCCATTTTGGCAATGATCGGAGCCTGCGTGTGCTGTCTGCCTGTTCAGACCTGCGCTGATGATGGTCGAAAATTGTCAGCAAGTGCTGTAGATTTTGTGTTGCCCGGCCATATTTTATTTGCCCGGTATTTTAAGTTTTCCTAAAGCCGTAATGCCATAGCTTGAAGGGGATCGACCTCTGCGGCTGACGGGTAATCCGCAGCGCTGAGGTGCAGGCTGCGGGACCGGAGATGGCCGCATGGACGCGGACATCAGGCCTGGCGCGGGCAGGACGCCCGCTCCAGGCCGATCCGTAAGGCCCGCAGCCGGAACCGAGGGCACCGCGCCCGGCGCGGTGCGAGGACCGGCCGGCAGCCGCAGAGGTCGATTCCCGATCACCGGCCAATGCCGAACTCTGACCGAAATTCAATCACCGCCCCATGATCCCGAAGCACCCGATACAAGGACCCGAACTCATGATGACACTTAGCCAGATCCTGCCGTTTGCCGCCGTCTCACTCGGCATGGTCCTCACGCCCGGACCTAACATGATCTACCTAATCTCCCGATCGCTGTGCCAGGGAAAACGCGCGGGCTTCACCTCACTCACCGGCGTGGCTCTGGGCTTTATGTTTTACATGCTCTGCGCCGCGCTGGGCATCACCGCACTGGTGATGGCGGTACCGCTGGCGTATGACGCACTGCGCTTTGCCGGGGCCGCTTATCTGCTGTGGATGGCGTGGCAGGCGATTTTTGGCGGAAAATCTCCCTTTGAAGTGCGTGAACTCCAGCCGGATAGCCCGCGCAGGCTGTTTACCATGGGGCTGTTGACCAATCTGCTGAATCCCAAAGCTGCGGTGCTGTATCTCACATTGCTGCCCCAGTTTATTCGCCCGGAGTTGGGCAACGTCCTCGGGCAGTCGCTGACGCTGGGATTCACCCAGATTGCGATTAGCATGCTGGTCAACGGCCTGATTATCTTTGCCGCTGGCTCCATTGCCGCATTCCTCGCTCAGCGCCCCCTCTGGCAAAAAGCACAGCGCTGGCTGATGGGTACGGTGCTGGCGGGTTTGGCTGTGAGAATGGTGGTGGACAGCAAACGCTGAATAAAATCCTGAAATACCGGTTACGCGAATCCTGCCACCTGCGCTGAGCAACTCACCGCTTACCGCTGACTATCCGCTGTTGTCCGCCTGAAGCGGCGGTGGCCTGTTTATCGGTCGTTTTCTATGCATCCATCCGGCATTTTTTGTTAATTTAGCAAATGGAGCTATCCACTATACTCGGCGGGTTTTTCTTTTGGATTTTTTTCGGAAATAACAGCCTGAGTTTTACTTCTCCCAGCCCGGGAGAAATCTTTCTCTCTTACGGAATAAGAGGGGGCGTAAATATATAGAGGGATCTATGCTGTCAGTTTGTCTGCTTACCTGTAACTCCGATCGTCTGCTCAAGGATGTCGTTAAGTCATTAATTCCCGTGGCTGATGAATTTATTGTGATTGATTCCGGCAGTACCGACCGCACCCTCGAAATTCTCGCTGAATTCGGCATCACCTGTCACTATCACGCCTATACCACTCACGCACAACAAATGAACTACGCGGTCTCGCTGGCAAAAAATGACTGGGTGCTCTGCATGGACAGCGACGAAATCCTCAATGACGACACTATCGCCGACATCAGGCGGATAAAAGAAGAAGGTCTGAATAATGAAGGTGTTGCATGGTGCCTTCCGCGTTACTGGTACGTTTTGGGTAAGCCCGTACGTACCATTTACCCGGTTTCCTCCCCTGATTATCCCATCCGCCTGTATAACCGGAATCGGGTAAAGTTTAACGATAGCCCGGTTGACGATGCAGCGGAAGGAGAGGTGCAGCGGCAGGTATTAGCGGGCCGCGTCAGGCACGATACGTTTTATTCTCTGCATGAGGTGTTTAACAAGCTTAATGTTTATACCTCTCGGGTGGTGAAATATAAAAAAATCAGACCGTCATTAAGCCGGGGGGCAATAAGCGCGTTTGGTGCGATGTTTAAATGGTATCTGCTGAACGGATCGTGGAAAGACGGCAAGGTGGGCTTTGTGACGGGTGTGTATGCTGTTTCTTACAGCTTCCTTAAATATTTTAAGGCGTGGTTCTATGCTGAGAAAAAATAAGCAGTGAGCGCGCTGGCTTCTATTAGTTAAATAACGATGAAACGACGGCAGCCGGTATACCATCATTGATAAAGCTGTTTCGGCACGGGTATCAATATTTGCACTGCACTTGTACAGGCATTTCAACCACCAATTTGACGGGAGACTACACTGCCTGTACGTCGGTGAACGGAACTTAAGTTATTGATACTGTGCATATTCTAATGCTTTCGGTGCGGAAGATTAGCGTTTTTGATAGGGATGATTACAATCATTTTGAAACCTTATCCCAATAATCATCAGCCTTTATATTACCAGGTAAATAATTCCACTCGATACCTCTATATCTAAGTTTAATTACTTCGTTCATATTAGGGTTTGTTGAGCCGGGAATGTATGAATGGTTAAATACTATGGAACTTACTACCACGCTTTCAAGCTTGATGTTATATATCTCTGCCTCCATGCCCGCATTGTTTATAGCATAAAATCTTATTATTGCGTTTTTAAGTCTTTTACAGGAACAAACGGAATCAAAGAGATAAGGTGATGATTTGTCCACCTCTTTACTCATTATTACAGGTTCATGCATTCTCGTTCCAGTCATTGACCCTGTATGTGGATCTGTCGGCAATGTGATACCATGTTGCGTATTCATTACCTCAATCGCGCCTTCACGACCTACTGCAGAACAAGATCCTTTAATTTGAACACCATTTTCATCATATAAAAAAAGGTAAGCTGGTAAAGACATGTAATTCTCCTTGTGTTAAAAAACTATTCCTCTGGTCTTTCAGGTAGAACCTTAACAATGAAGCAGACGACAGCGATACTGATGGAAATATAAATAAATCTTTCATGCCACGTTTCAAAATGAAAGAAAAAATAAATACATATAAAAACCAACATGCCACCAAGTAAGGAAACAGTATATTCCATGAAACTATGAAATACACGCTTGCAAAGTGATGGTTTTTCCGGTTTATCATCGGGCATACTTTACCTCTTTTTCCACAAGGTCCAGAATCTGAATGAACGCTGTTTCTCCTTGGTTTCTTCTAATCCGCAGTGCTTCAACAAAAGGATTTAGAGCAGGCTCCACGAGAAAATAAAGAAAATCATAATCTCTTTCACGTAATGCATAGTATATTTCAGGGTCAGTGCTCTGGAGTTTTTGTGAGTTATAAATGCTACGCTCCGCCATACCGCCAGCTAACAGCGTATTGCCAACAACACCGCCACGTAGAGCGACCATAAGTGAACTACGTTGAGCTATTATGGTGGCTATTTTTTTAGAGATAATTGAATTGGTAATTGCACGCCCAAGTACAGATGCTCCCATTTTTGCGTAAATTCCGTCTCTCTTTTCAATCGGCATGTATTGATTGAATTTATTCAATACGATTTCTATCGTTCTTACAAAATTTTCATTTTGAAGGATGCCAAACCTAATAGCTTTGATTAGCCTGATACGTTCTGTTTCTCTATTGTACCTGGAGTCAGTATCAATATAGCCATATGCCAGATAGCCTAAATCTTGCGGAACTGATAACACACCATGAATAAAACCAATTACTGCATCAGGTGAAACAATTATCTTTGCTATACGCTTTGCGATGTCTGTGTAAGTGCTCATAAGGATTCCATTCCTATTGTGTAGATAAGGTGATTGATAAATCAATCTTCTAATCTGTCTGTACAACAGTGAACAGTTTGCCATTTTCAACCACTGTGCCGATAACTTTCCAGGCTTCCTGTGCGGCAGTGAATGCCCAAGCCGCAGAGGCAGAGCTAAAGAGAAGTTCTAACCTTCCTGCTCGACAGTGAATCATGCCGCTTTTACTGCGGCGGCCCTCGCCATTTCTAAGCGACCTGTTCGGCACTCCAATCAATTTGTTTAGTCGGCAAAAGCTAAACCAGAATCACCTTCTTGCCCTGCTTTTTCAGGCTGTTCACCATCTCTTCCGGCGCTTCGCGATCGCTGATGATGGTATCTATTTTTTCCACCGGCAACACAATGTTGTAACCCTTACGGCCAAACTTCGTCGAGTCGGTCAGCACGATCACCTGCTGCGCCACGGCGGCCATCACGCCGCTGATGGCATAGCCTTCGTTAAAGGTGGTGATGCCGTTCTCATCATCCAACCCGTCTGCACCCACAAACATCAGATTGGCAGAAACGTCCCGCAGTGCATATTCCGCAATGTTGCCGTGCAGTGAGACGGTTTTATGCCGCAGGGTGCCACCGCAGATCACCAGGGTGATGTCTTTATTTTCAAACAAGATATTCGCCGCAGGCAGGCTGTTGGTAATCACCGTAATGCTGCTCATTGCCACCAGCTCTTCGGCCAGCAGCTTGGTGGTGCTGCCGCTGTCCAGAATGACCGTATCCCCTTCACGTACCAGCTTTGCCGCTTCAATGGCGATGCGCCGTTTCGGATCGGCAGCCAGCTGGTAGCGATCGCTCAGGCTAACCTCACTGGTTTCTATTGTGGTTTCAGCCGGAACGGAACCTTCTTTGCGTGCGGCACCGCCGTGGAAACGGCTCAGCAGCCCGCGCTCTTCCAGCAGTCGCAAGTCGGCCCGGACGGTCACTTCCGTCACCCCGAGCCTGGCGGAGATATCGTTTACCAGCACGCTGCCGGTGCGGTTCACCATTTCGATAATTTTGTTTCTGCGTTCGAAGGTATTCATCAACACTCCTTTGAGCTGGTCGGGGAATCCTAAAACGAAAGAAATAGAAAGTAAAACAAAAATCTCAGGATTGTGAGCGTTTACTGGTACTGGAGAAACGTCTTAAAACAGTGATGTGTATAACTCATTGTATTGGATATATAAAAATCAATTTGCGAGTAAATTATTCGATGAATTGATAAAAAGAAAGAAAACGAAAGATAAAGAATGATTTCGAAAATAAATAGATCACGATCACACAACGAAAGGAAAGAGATTGTGCAATTTGCGAAAACTAACGATTGTTTACGCATACTTTCGGAGGACGTGATGAAAACGATAATTCAGCAACATAAAGACGGTCTGGACTGCGGTATTTGCTCAGTGTGTTCTGCTCATCCACTGGTGATTGAAGCGGCACTGCGCTTCGACCTTAACAGCCAGCGTCAGGTCTTGATTGAAGCGACTTCAAATCAGGTTAATCAGTTCGGCGGCTATACCGGCATGCGCCCGGCGGCCTTCCGCGACTACGTACTGGCGATTGCCCGGCGCGTTGGCTTCCCGGAGCAACGGCTGATCCTCGGCGGCGATCACCTCGGACCCAACTGCTGGCAGAATGAACCCGCCGACCAGGCGATGGAGAAATCCCGGGTGCTGATTGCGGAATATGTGCAGGCCGGATTCAGCAAGATTCATCTGGATGCGTCGATGTCCTGCGCTGACGATCCGATCCCGTTGCCGCCGGAAACCGTTGCGCAGCGCGCTGCCGAACTGTGCCGTATTGCCGAAGAAACGGCTACCCCGCAGCAGAAGGCACTGCTGACCTACGTGATCGGCACCGAAGTACCGGTGCCGGGCGGTGAAGCATCGGCTATCCATGAAGTTCACGTTACCCGCCCGGAAGATGCGGCACACACGCTGGCGCTGCACCATCAGGCCTTTAGCGAAGCGGGTCTTGAACAGGCGATTCCCCGAATTATCGGGCTGGTGGTTCAGCCGGGCGTCGAGTTTGACCACAGCAGCGTGATCCACTATCAGCCGTCGCAGGCACGGGCGCTGAGCGAGTTTATTGCCTCCACGCCGGTGGTGTATGAAGCGCACTCCACCGACTATCAAACCCGCAGCGCCTATCGCGCGCTGGTAAAAGATCACTTTGCCATTCTGAAAGTCGGACCAGCGCTGACCTTTGCGCTGCGTGAGGCGATTTTCGCCCTCGCCAATATTGAAAAAGCGCTGGTTGCGCCTGAGAAACAGAGCCAGATCCTTGCTGTAATCGACCAGGTGATGCTGGATGAACCGGGCTACTGGAAAAAATATTATCGCCCGGCGTTCAGCCAGTCGCTGGTGGATATCCACTACAGCCTGTCCGATCGTATTCGCTACTACTGGCCGAATAGCCGCATCAGCGATGCGCTGAGCGCACTGACCGAAAATCTTAACCAGCAGGCGATCCCGCTGGGGCTGCTGAGTCAGTATCTGCCAAAACAGTTCGATCGCGTGCTGACCGGCTCACTGGCCGCTAACCCGCATTCGCTGATTATCGACAAAATTCAGGATGTGCTGCGCGACTACGCGTGGGGCTGCGATCCTGAATCCATCCAACACAAAGAGGTAAGCCATGCATGACTACCGCCTGATCGTCTCTTCGGCGATGAATTTTTCCAGCGCTACCGACGCCCTGCGGCATATCGGTGAGCGAATGGTGCTGGAGGGGCTGTGCCGCGACAGCTATCCTGCCGCGCTGCTGGAGCGCGAAGCCACGTACCCCACCGGGATTGCGCTTGATGGCCACGCGGTAGCGATTCCCCACTGCGATGCTTCTCACGCTATCGCACCCGCCATCTATTTGATCCGCCCGGAAAAACCGGTGGCGTTTCAGCAGGCGGATGATGACGGCAGCATCAACGCCGAACTGATTATCGCGCTGGTGGTGACCCACCCGCAGGAGCAACTCAAGCTGCTGCGGGCGCTGTTTGGCCAACTGCAGCAGCCGGAATTTATTAGCAGCCTGCTAAACGCGGCGGAAGATGACGTCGCGCACTGCTTCAGCGAACGCATCCTGGCCGCTGCGGCATAACGTTATCCCTGACCCTGCAAAACGGAGAATAAAAAAAATGAAACGCAAAATCATTGTTGCCTGCGGTGGCGCGGTGGCTACCTCGACGATGGCCGCTGAAGAAATTAAAGAGCTGTGCGACGAGAACCACATTGAAGCCGAGCTGGTTCAGTGCCGGGTGAATGAGATTGAAACCTATATGGATGGTGTCCACCTGATCTGCACCACGGCGCGCGTCGATCGGCAGTTTGGCGATATCCCGGTGGTACACGGCATGCCGTTTATCTCCGGCGTGGGTATCGACGCGCTGCGGGATAAAATCCTGACCATTCTGCAGGGGTGAACTCATGTTTACGGAAATAATGCGTTATATCCTCGATCTTGGCCCAACGGTGATGCTGCCGTTTGTGATCATTATCTTCTCCGTCAGTCTGGGGATGAAGGTGGGCGATGCCTTTAAGTCGGGCCTGCATATCGGTATTGGCTTCGTCGGTATCGGACTGGTGATTGGGCTGATGCTGGATTCCATTGGCCCTGCCGCCAAAGCGATGGCCGCCAACTTCGAAATTGGTCTTGAGGTGGTGGATGTCGGCTGGCCGGGATCGTCACCGATGACCTGGGCGTCGCAGATTGCCCTGATTGCTATTCCTGTGGCGATTGGCGTCAATATTCTGATGCTGGTCACCCGCATGACGCGGGTGGTGAACGTCGATATCTGGAATATCTGGCATATGACCTTCACCGGGGCGATGGTACATATTGCCACCGGCTCTTACTGGCTGGGGATGCTCGGCGTGGTGGTACATGCGGCGTTTGCCTATAAGCTCGGTGACTGGTTTGCCCGCGATACAAAAAACTTCTTCGATCTTGACGGCATCGCCGTGCCGCACGGCACCTCCGCCTATATGGGGCCGATTGCGGTACTGGTGGATACCCTGATTGAGAAAGTGCCGGGTCTGCGCCGTATTCACTTCAGCGCCGACGATGTGCAAAAGCGCTTCGGTGCCTTTGGTGAACCGGTGACGGTCGGGTTCATCATGGGGATCATCATCGGCCTGCTGGCGCATTACGATGTGAAAGACGTGCTGCAGCTGGCGGTAAAAACCGCCGCAGTGATGCTGCTAATGCCGCGAGTGATCAAGCCGATTATGGATGGCCTCAACCCGATTGCCAAACATGCCCGCAAACGCCTGCAGGCCCGCTTTGGTGGCCAGGAGTTCCTGATCGGACTTGACCCGGCGCTGCTGCTGGGGCAGACCTCGGTGGTTTCCGCCAGCCTGATTTTTATCCCGCTGACGATTTTGATTGCCGTGGTGCTGCCGGGAAATAAAGTCCTGCCGTTCGGCGACCTGGCGACCATCGGGTTCTTTGTGGCGATGGCGGTGGCGGTTCATCAGGGTAACCTGTTCCGTACGCTGATTTCCGGCACGGTGATTATGAGCATCACTCTGTGGATCGCCACCCAGACCATCGGGCTGCATACCCAGCTGGCGGCCAACGCCGGTGCGCTGAAGGCGGGCGGGCAGGTGGCTTCAATGGACCAGGGCGGATCGCCGATCACTTACCTTCTGATTCAGCTCCTGACCTGGCAAAACATCACTGCGCTGGTGGTGATTGGCCTGATTTACTTTGCCGGTGTCCTGCTGACGTGGCGTCGCGCACGCAGCTTCAGTACGCCGCCGGAACCCACGCTTTCCAGCTCTAAAACCCTGTCTGAATAAACTGCGGGGGGAGATCCCCCGCCATTCTGGAGTTCTCTGATGAAATCTGTCGTGATCCACGCCGGAGGCAGCGTTACGGTTGAAGAAAGACCGTTGCCTCAGATTGAAGCCGCTGATGATGTGCTGGTTGAGGTGATCAGTTCGGGACTGTGCGGCTCCGATATCCCGCGTATTTTTCACAACGGCGCACATTTTTATCCGATTACCCTCGGCCACGAATTTTGCGGCCGGGTAAAGCTGACCGGCAGTGCGGTCAACGATTTACAGCCCGGTAATCTGGTTTCCTGCGTGCCGCTTCAGCCCTGCTTTCAGTGTGAAGAGTGCCAGCGTCAGCTCTGGTCCCAGTGCCGCCACTACCGGTTTATCGGCTCCCGCAGCGACGGCGGCAATCGCGAATATATCGTGGTGCCGCGCAGCAATCTGTTCCTGCTTCCGGAACACACCACGCCGACCGAAGGGGCGTTCTTTGAGCCGATGACCGTCAGCCTTCACACCATGCAGCTGGCCGGTGGCTGTGAAGGTAAAGAGGTGATTATCGTGGGCGCGGGCACTATCGGCCTGCTGGCTATGCAGTGTGCGAAAGCGCTGGGAGCACGTTCGGTCACGGCGATTGATATCAATCCTGAGCGGCTGGCGCTGTCGCAGAAACTGGGCGCGGACTACACCTTCAACAGTGCCGAGATGACCGCCGTAGAAATCCGCACCGCGATGGGCTCCAGGCGCTTCGATCAGCTGGTTCTGGAAACCGCCGGCAGTCCGCAAACCGTGGAGCTGAGTATCCAAATCGCCGGACCGCAGGCGCAGATCGGCCTGATTGGCACGCTGCATCGTGATTTACCGCTGAGCAGCAGCACCTTCGGTCTGATCCTGCGTAAAGAGCTGCGAATTCTCGGCAGCTGGATGAATTACTCGGGTCAGTGGCCCGGCGTGGAGTGGCAGCAGGCCGTGCGGCTGTTCGAGCAGGGATCGATCGACCTCTCATCGTTGATTGCGGTCCAGGCCGCGCCGCAGGATTACGCCGAGGCGGTCAGCGCGCTGGCGGGCAAGCCAATGAGCGGGAAAATCATGCTCGATTTCTCAGTCACGGATAAGGAGCAGGCATAATGTATCTGGTTTCTAATCGTACGATGCTGCTTGACGCGCAGCGCGAAGGCTATGCCGTACCGGCATTCAACGTTCATAACCTGGAAACCGTGCAGGCGATTGCCGAAACGGCGGCGGAACTGCGCTCGCCGGTGATTATGGCGGGCACCACCGGCACCTGGAACTACGCCGGACTGGAGTATCTTGTCGCAATCTGCCAGCAGGCGGCGAAAAAGTACGATCTGCCGATCGCGCTGCACCTCGATCATCACGAAGATCTCAACGATATCAGCCGCAAAGTGCATGCCGGGGTGCGATCGGTGATGATCGATGCCTCGCATTATCCCTTTGCGCAGAATATTGAAAAAGTCCGTGAGGTGGTGCGTCTGTGCCATCGTTATGATGTCAGCGTGGAGGCGGAGCTGGGGCGGCTGGGCGGTCAGGAAGACGATCTGATCGTTGATGAAAGCGACAGCTTTTTTACCGATCCGGCCAAAGCACAAGAGTACGTCAGCCGTACCGGGATCGATTCGCTGGCGGTGGCGATCGGATCGGCGCACGGGCTGTATCAGGGGGAGCCAAAGCTGGATTTCGATCGGCTGGCGCAGATCCGTGAACAGGTGGATATTCCGCTGGTGCTGCACGGTGCCTCAGGCATTCCGGAAGCGATGCTCAGGCGCTCCATTTCTCTCGGCATCTGCAAAGTGAATGTCGCTACCGAGCTGAAAATCGCCTTCTCCGGCGCGGTTAAGGCCTTCTTCAACGCGCATCCCGGTGCCAGCGATCCGCGCGAATATATGGAGCCGGGTAAGCAGGCGATGAAGCAGGTGGTGGCGGAAAAAGTCAGGATCTGCGGCAGCGAAGGGCGTATTTAGCCTGGCCCACCGGCGGTCTGCATAACTGATGGTATGCAGAGCACTTTTGCTGACCGGCGGCCTGCATAAAGTACCCAGGCCGACCAGCGATTAGCGTAACGAATGTCAGGCAGAGTATCCTGGCTGCCTCTGATGAGTGTTATTGCCGGGACCAGGCCGCCGCTTCCCTGAACAGCGCGTCGTCGGGGCGGATGCCGGTATACAGGGCAAACTGCTCCACCGCCTGAATGGCAAACACGGCCGCGCCGGTAATCACGGTTTTATCTTTCTCCTGCGCGTAGCGCACCAGCGGGGTGATTTCCGGCAGCGCAACCACTTCAAAAATGACTTCGGCCGCGTCGACCTGGCGCGGCGTGAATGACATCAGCTCCGACTCAGCGCCACCGCTCATGCCGGTTGGCGTAGCGTTAATCAGCAGGCCCGGCTGGAGGTCGCCCAGATCTTCTCGCCATTCAAATCCGTACAGCGCCGCCAGTTCCCTGCCGCTTTGCTCGTTGCGGGCAACAATATAGCCGTGGTTAAACCCGGCATCCTTCAGCGCGGCCGCCACGGCCTTAGCCATGCCGCCGCTGCCGCGCAGGGCAAAGGTCAGCCCGCAATCGACCTGGTGCTGCTTCAGCAGGCTGGCGATAGCGATGTAGTCGGTGTTATAGGCTTTCAGATAACCGTCGGTGTTCACAATGGTATTCACCGAGTCGATAGCCTTCGCCGACGGGTCCAGCTCGTCTACCAGCGCAATCACCGCTTCTTTAAACGGCATGGAAATCGCACAGCCGCGAATGCCCAGCGCCCGTACACCGCCAATAGCGGCAGGCAAATCGGTCGTGGTAAAGGCCTTATACAGGTAGTTGAGATCCAGTGCGTCGTAGAGAAAGTTATGGAAGCGGGTGCCAAAATTTCCCGGGCGAGATGCCAGCGACATACATACGGTCGTGTCTTTGTTCAGCTGTCGGGTCATGGATGCGGTCCTGTGATCGATGAAGGAGGATTGCCGTTCAGCGCAGAATGGACTAAAAAGGTGAGATTAAAAACAGCTGACTTTTCTCTTTCAAGGCTCCTCTTTTATGTACGGTCAACGACTTGAATATCACTACCTGCGGCTGCTGACGCTGTTTCCCGCTCGTGAAGCCGAGACAACTCTGCAGGCACTGGCTGACTCGCTGTGCTGCAGCAAGCGCCATATGCGGGCACTGCTGGTAAAAATGCACAACGAGGGCTGGCTGAACTGGCAGGCTGCGCCGGGGCGAGGTCGGCAGGCTCAGCTGCGGCTGCTGCGCGATGAGCAGCAGCTTAAAGTGGAAAAAGCGGATCGGTTACTGGAAACGGGGAACCTTGCCGCCGTTGTTGAGCTACTGGGCGAGGAAAAAAGCCGTCTTGCCAGTCTGCTGCGCACCCGGCTGGGTTATCGCATCAGCGATGACTATCAGTCGCTGCGTATTCCCTACTATCGCGAGATGCTGAACCTCTATCCCGGCACGCCGCTCAGGCGCTCGGAAAACCATCTGGTGCGGCAAATCTTTAGTGGTCTGACGCGCATCAATCCGCAGAGCGGCGAAGTGGAGTGCGATCTGGCCCACCGCTGGCGGCAGCTGGATGCGCTGCGCTGGCGTTTTTTTCTCCGCCGGGGGGTACGTTTTCACGACGGGCGCGAGATGACCAGTGAGGACGTGATTTCTTCGCTGACTCGCAGTGCGGCACTGCCCTTGTTTTCACATATCAAACGGGTTGAGGCTGCGGGTGCATTGAGTGTGATCGTTGAACTGCACTACGCCGACGATCGTTTGCCGCTGCTGCTGACCGATCCTGCCGCGCTGATCTTGCCTGCCGATCATTCCAGGCGTGATGATTTTGCCGCACATCCGATCGGCACCGGCCCTTATCGGGTGATCGAAAACGATCGCTGGCATCTGAAAATGCAGGCGTTCGAGCACTATTTTGGCCTGCGTGGACTGCTGGATGAGGTCGAACTGATCGTCTGGCCGGATGTGGCCCATGCGGCATCAAGCGAACAGTTTATACCCGCCGGTCAACCTGCGGCGTGGCTCAGCTCCAGCATCAGCGATATCGCCTATGTTTCCGGCGAGGCCGAACAGTTCACCGGTAAGCCTTCTGAGCCGCTGGCGGAGATGTTCCTGGAGCAGGGGGGATATTTCCTGCTGTGCGACAGCCGCTCTGGCCGCTGGCAAACTCCCGAACGGCGGCGCTGGCTGCGGGAGATACTCAGTCCGTGGCAGCTGGCCTCGCAGCTGGTGGAGTCGATCAGGCCGCTGTGGGTGCCAACGGGCAGCCTGCTGCCCGCCTGGTTTCACTGTATGGATGAGGGGAGTTGCCTTTCACCGTTTTCCGCCGATGAAAATCCGCTGCACGGCGCGGTGCTGCGGCTGGCCTGCCATCGGCAGCATCCTGAATACGCCATGCTGACGGGGATGATGCGCAAAAATCTGGCGGCGGAAGGGATCGCGCTGGAAGTGATCGAGCTGGACTATCAGCAGTGGGCAAGCGGCGAGGCCGAGGTCGATCTGTGGCTGGGTACGGTGAATTTTCCCGCGCCGGAACAGTGGAACGTGGGGGCCTGGCTGCTGGGAATGCCGCTGCTGCAGCCGCATATCTCCGGCGGCGATCCCAGCCAGTATCAACGCTGGCAGCAGCAGTGGCGCAACGGCACCCTTGAATCACGCCAGCTGGTTCAACAGGTGGTCGGCGCAGGCTGGTTACAGCCGCTGTTCCATCACTGGATGCGACTAAAGGCACCGGAGAACGCACAGGGAATACGCCTGAACAACCTGGGCTGGTTCGATTTTCAAAGCACCTGGATGGAGCCTGAGTAGCGGGGGAGGCCCGGCTGCGGCAGCTCGCCTGTTGCAAAAGCGGCGATGACTGATTATCTTGTGGTTCATAAGGTGATGGTGTTCCACCTTTCCCAACCGCCCTGCTCGTAAGGGGCTGATGACGCCTGATAACCCTGACCGTTAACACGAGGTCGGTGTGTCAGGCTATGCGTTTTCTGCCCGCTGGCACCCCGCCTCGATAGTACTGAGGATTTTATGCTTAAACCTTTACTGGCCGTAATGATTGGCGGCTGCGCCGGCTGTGTGATCCGCTGGCTTCTTGCCGTGCGGCTCAATTCACTGTTTCCTAATCTGCCACCTGGCACGCTGCTGGTTAACCTGGTGGGCGGGCTGATTATCGGGGCGGCAATGGCGTGGTTTATCCGCAATCCACAGCTGGACCCGGCATGGAAACTGCTGATTACCACCGGATTATGCGGCGGCATGACTACGTTTTCTACTTTTTCGCTGGAAGTCGTTACGTTACTACAGGCCGGCAATTATCTTTGGGCGCTGACTTCGGTACTGGTCCACGTTATCGGATCGTTGCTGATGACGATTGCCGGTTTCTGGCTGGTCTCTCTGCTGTTCTGAGGCGAAAAAGCACATTCAGGGCGGTTTTTCAGGAAAATGACGGAGTGATGAGGATGCCATCAGGCATCCTTCTGATGCTGGGGGCGACGATGAATGTCGCCAGCCGCTTTGCTAGCGCTAGCGATAAACTTCTCCGCAAAGCAGTACCGCATTTGGGCGGCGTTCGTGGATCCTTTCTGCCATCTGTTCACATGCTGTGCGTGTGGGATAGATATGCTCTGATACCGGTAGTGCGTCACAGGCATCATGACCGCAGGCGCTGACGAGTAATACGAAGCCGATTAGCATTGCTCACTCCTTTGGCAGATTGGGGTCGCTTTGAGTATAGGCGATAAGCCACACAATAGCCTTCGCGGCCTGTCTCACGCCAGTGGTTTCAACAGGCTACCGCACATTCCAGTCAATTATGCGATTCGTATTTTCATCCCTGATGTGCCCTTTATCACGATTGTTCTGACTCTGGTGGGCAACGCGCGCAGATACGCTATGCTTTATATTTAACCAACGAGGAGGAGAGAATGATCGGCGAAGCAGATTTACCCGTTTCTAACGAAGACGAAGTATGCAACATCATCGGCAGAGCAGTAGTTGACCTCAGCGTTACCGGACAGCCCGTCAATAAAGCAACGCTTGGACTAAAGCTGTTATCTATGGCCGACCAGGATAAAGATGACGAACGTATTTTACTGTACTGGATTGCCCGCCGGGCGATCAATCAGCCGCAAAAATTTGCGGAGGCAGGTTACTGAAACTGCCTGCAACCGGTGCGACTGCCACCGGATTCAGCGGCCCGCCCGGTGTCCACCGGGCGGCCATTGCAGGCGCAGTTAAATCCCATCGTATTTAGTGCTTATCGCGTTCTACCACAATCTCCGTTGGGCAGCTTTCATCCGCTTTCACTCGACGATATTCAGCCTTACCCTGATAAACATAAATACAGGCGCGTCCTGCATTGCCCCCGTCCTGTTCCTGGCTCAGTGAAACGGTCACCTGCTCCGCCCGACTGTTAAGCGGCAAAAGGCTGCATGCCAAAGTGAACACGATTGGGAGCACGGATAGGTATGCGCGGAAAATCGGGTAGCGGTTGCGCGAGGGCATCTGACGTCCTTATGAAACGGAATGTAACCTGAGGTAAATCTCTATTGATGCCGCTATTTTAACGCATTGTGCCGGCTAGCACAGATGAAACGCGGGGTTAAATAAATTTTCTGTGAGAAAGGCTGCATTGCGGGTAGCGCTGAGCTGGCATCCAGGAGGGGGGCGCTCTCTACCCGGCGGGCTAAGTTGACCTCGCCGGATAAAAAATCAGTGCTGCGGATAATGTTGCTTTATCTGCTCGTAAAAAAAGAGTCCCTTAGAAGGGGCTGCCATAAAGAAGTGCCAGGTGGTCAGGGGAACGTTATTGTAGGTCAGCGTTCCATGCTTCAGCGTTTCTACCTCGAGAATCCGTTTTTCCATGTCATAGGCCACGGTTCGAATAACGGATGAGGCTACGGACTGTCTTTTCATTCTGTACCTCTCAGCTGTCAGTGGTGGTTAAAATTTAGACTGATGAGGACGATTTGACATTGTTTTCGATCAATTATTATTTTTTTTTAGCTTGAAAAATAATCAGGCGGGAAAAAATTACCTCGGAAAGTGGAAATCCAACTGCACTTTCCGAGGCTATGCAAATGCACAATACGTTACGGGGATCACTTTAACGTCTTTTTTCAATCTGTACAGATTTATTTTTGTTGTACAATTTTATCAGTCGCGGGAAACTGAATCAGTCAGGTGGGGATACGGGCTTTCAGGCTGCAAAAAGGGTAACGAAAGGCGGCTAAACTTGCTAAAGTTCGCTTTTCACTGTGTTAGCGGGATTATTATGTCGAACGAAATTGCACATCCATCCAGCAGCCCGAAGCAGGCTGCCCTTCAGTTGGTTATTGAACTGGTCAGAGCCGGTAAACTCAGTCCGTTACAGGGTGATGCCAGCAATATGATCTCGATTTATGAGCAGTTTAAGGCTCACTTTGAAGCGGATAAGCACAAGCACTCCTCGGATTCTGCTATCTCCTGAGTGGCGTAGCCGATTATCCTGGCGGGTAGGGCAGTCGCCATACCCGCTATTTCTCACGGCGTGTTCTAGCTTTTCTTACTCACGCGGTCGAAGTAGAGCAAGCTAACGCCAATCCCCTGATACGCCCCCTGAATCTGCTTGCCCAGTCCAACCTGTTTCTGCCCCTGTAGTGTCACTACGTACGGTGAGTTCTGCTGGATATCCGTTTGTAGCTGCTGATACAGCGCGGTACGCTTTTTCACATCGCTTTCGGCGGCCGCTTCTCGCGTACGTGCGCTCAGATCAGGTATCGTCCAGCCAACGCGCCAGGCCAGGGTTTTTGGCCCGCCGGGAACGTTATAGGCGAAGGTGCTGGCGTTGCTGTTGGCGTCCACGTAGTCCGCGCCCCAGTAAATAAAGATCGACTGGAAGTTGCGGCCGCGCATCTTGCTCCACAGCTCGGCTTCCGCGACCGGTTGAATATCCAGATGAATATCCGCTTTCGCAAAGCTGGCCTGCAGCGCCTGTGCCACATCGCTGTAAGGCGGCTGATTGACGATAGTCAGAGCAAAGCGCGTGCCCGGTTTGATGCCTGCCTTCGCCAAAATGGATTTCGCTTTTTCCACATCATAGTGGAACGGTTCGTTGGTCAGTGCGCCGTCAAAGCCTGCGGGCAAAAACGTCTGATGAACCTGATACTGGCCTTTCAGTAGCTGTTCAGAAATCGACTTGTAGTCCACCAGCCAGCGTGCGGCCTGCCACAGCGCCGGGTTTCCCAGCGCGGGCTGCTGTTTGTCCTGGGTATTGAAGCCAAGATAATAAATCAGGCTGGAAGGGAAACTGGCGACGTTAACCTTACCCTGCTGTTTGAGGGTAGCGAACTGATCGGCACCGAGGTCGTAGGCCACATCCACATCGCCGTTTTCCAGCAGCAGCCGCCGCGAACCGGCGTCGGTGACGCTCTTCAGGATCACCCGCTTCAGGTGCGGCGGGGTTTGCGCATACGAATTCTGTTCCAGCACCAGCGCCTGCTGCGGTACATAATTGCTTATCGTATAGGCGGCACTGCCGGCGGAATGGGTGTGCAGCCAGCCGTTACCCAGGTCATTGCCCTGTGCATGCTGCTGTACCAGCTTGCTGTCCACCACCGAGGCGATCGGCGAGGTCAGCAGGCGCAGAGCCAGATCCTGACCGATTGGTGTGGTCCAGCGGATTTCAATCTGGTTGTCGCCGTGCGGCGTAAACTGGGTGTCGATATTTTCCGGCGTCCAGCCAAACTCCGCGAGGATAAACGCCGGGGTTTTATTCAGTTTCACCGCGCGGGTGAGCGAGTAGATCACGTCCTGGCTGGTCACCGGATTGCCGCTGGCGAACTTCGCGCCAGGCTTTAGCGTAAACAGCAGGCTGTGCTCACTGCTGCCTGCCTGCCATTCGGTGGCCAGTGAAGGGGCCAGTTTGCGCGGATCGTCGATGTCCGGCGTCACCAGCGTTTGATAAACATTTATCAGGCTGCTGTTGCTGACCGTTTCAAAGCTTTCTGCCGGATCGAAGCTGATAATGCCATCAAGCGAGATGGCGACAATCAGCGTATCGGCAGGCGTTGCCGCCTGCACCGTGTGTCCGAAAACCAGGGCGCAGGCCAGCGCCAGAGGAGCAATTTTTCGCATGATGATGTCCTGAAATCGTGGGATATATCAGGACTATAGGCGCGTCATGCGCGATCGGAAATGCCGGATCTGACTAAGGTTAGCTGATAAAGATAATTGACGGATCAACGGCTTAGCCGACGATCCTGCCTTTATCCATATGCACCGCGCGATCGCACATATGATCGATAACATCGGGATCGTGACTCACCAGCACCATGGTCAGATGATCCTGCTGCTTAAGTTGATTAAGCAGGTTGAGGATCTCCGCCTGTACCGACATATCCAGCGCGGAGGTCGGCTCGTCCAGCAGCAGTATCTTCGGCTCTAACAGCAGCGCGCGGACGATAGCCACGCGCTGGCGCTGACCGCCTGAGAGCTGGTGCGGATAGCGATCGGCCATCGCCGGGTCCAGTCCAACGTGGCGAAAACCGTCGTCGATGCGATCGTTGATATTATCCGCCTTAAGCAGCTTCAGCGGCTCGGCCAGCGTACGTCGCAGGCGATGTCGAGGATGCAGCGAGGCGTAGGGGTCCTGAAACACCATCTGCACGTCGCGTCGCAGCTGGCCGGTAAAAGCTTTACCCGGCTCGGCCTGATGGTCCGCCAGCCGCATTGTGCCCTGCCAGTGCGGATTCAGCCCGGCCATTACCCACAGCAGGGAAGATTTACCGCAGCCGGACGGGCCGACCAGGCCGAAGCACTCACCGGCGTTAACCGACAGGGTGACATCTTCCACCACGGTGCGCAGCTCATAACCCTGGCGGTGAGCCACGCTGAGCTGGTTTAACTCAATCATGTTTAACTCCCCCGATCAGCGCGGCGCGATCCAGCACAGGTAGCGGTTTACCATGGGTGGATTTATTTGGCCGACAGGACCACAGCGTTCGGGTATAGGGATGCGTGGCGTGCGGTAAATCAGCGGCGGGCAGGGTGTCGAGAATATCGCCCTGATACATCACCATGACTCGCTCGCAGTGTTCGGATACCTGCTGTAAATCGTGGCTGATCAGCAGCAGGCCCATATTGCGATCTTCCACCAGCTGGCGGATCAGCCCCAGCACCTGATCGCGCATCGCGTGATCGAGCGCGGAAGTTGGCTCGTCGGCAATCAGGAAGCGCGGTTCAGCGATTAGCGCCATCGCCAGCATCACGCGCTGGCCCATCCCACCAGAAAGCTGGTGGGGATAGCGTTGCATCAGCTGTACGGGCTGCGGTAGCCCTACCGCTGAGAGGATATCGCAGACCTTCTCTTTAATGTCGCTGCGGCTAAAATGGCCGTGCAGCTTGAGCGGTTCCGCGACCTGCCAGCCGATAGTGCGCATCGGGTTAAGCGCGTACTTCGGGTCCTGCATCACCATGCCCAGCTGGCTGCCGCGCAGCTGACTCCAGCGACGCTCGCTCAGGGTCAGTGCATTTTCACCGGCGATACTCAGCGTGCGCGCCTGCAGGCGCAGGGAAGGGGAGAGCAGGCCCATCAGGCTGCGGGCGGTCAGCGATTTACCGGAGCCGGATTCACCGACCAGCGCCACGCGCTCGCGGCCAAGGGTAAAACTGATATTTTTTACCAGCGCCGCGCCGCCTGGTGCGGAAATCGTCAGGCCATCCGCCACAATCGGCGCATCAGCATTAGTCAGCATTACGGGTATCCAGTCGGTCACGCAGGCCGTCGCCTGTCAGGTTAAAGGCCAGGCTGGCAAACAGAATGGCACCGCCGGGAACGGCAGCGACCCACCACTGGTCGAAAATCACTTTACTGCCTTCGGCCACCATCGATCCCCACTCCGCGGTAGGTGGCTGAATGCCCATACCGAGGAAGCCCAGACCGGCGGCGGAAAGAATAATGCCACCGAGGCTGAGGGCCGCGCGCACAACGGCGGTCGGCAGGCACAGCGGCAGAATATGACCAAACATCAGGCGCAGGCCGTTAATACCCTGCATCCGCGCGGCGGCCAGATAGTCGCTGCGGCGCAGTGCCAGGGTTTCCGCGCGCGCCTGGCGGGCAAACGGCGGCCAGCTGGTCAGCGCCAGCGCCAGCGCACCGTTCATCAGTCCTGGCCCCATCATCGCGACCAGCGCCAGTGCAATCACCAAGTTAGGCAGCGAAAGGAAAATATCGGTAATGCGCATCAGCACGCGCTCGCTCCAGCCGCCGAGGTAACCGGCGCTGATACCGATTAACATCCCCACCGGGATGGTCAGCACCAGAATCAGTGACACCAGCAGCAGCGTCGGGCGCGCACCGTAAATCACGCGGGAGAGCAGATCGCGGCCAAAGCCGTCGGTGCCCAGCCAGTGGCTGGCCGAAGGCGGCATCAGGCGCACCGCCATTTCCTGCACGTTCGGATCGAAAGGTGCCAGCAGCGGTGCGAACAGGGCGGCAAAAATCAGTATCCCGACCAGCGTCAGGCCAATGGTCAGGGTGATATTTCGCCGTTTTTTAAACGGTTTTACCGTTTCGGAATCAAGAGCCTGCGTCATCGTGTCCTCGGGTCGGTCAGGTAGGTGAGCGCATCAGCCAGCGCGTTGATGACGATAAAGCAGCCGCCAATCAGCAGGGTCGAGCCGAGGATCGCGGGCGTATCGGAGGCGAACAGCGCGGTGGTCATGTAGCGTCCCACGCCGGGCCAGGCAAAGACGGTTTCAGTCAGTACCGAGCCTTCCAGCAGCGTGGCGTAGGAGAGCGCCAGCACGGTAATCAGCGTTCCCCGCACGTTAGGGAAAATGTGCAGCAGCAGGATGCGTCCCCGGCTGGCACCTTTTGCCCGCGCCAGCGTCACGTACTCTTTGCTGTTCTCTTCCAGCAGCGCAGCGCGCAGCAGACGGGTAATGGTCGCCATCGACAGCAGCCCCAGCACCACCACCGGTAGCCACAGGTGGGCGATGGCGTTGCGGAACATTTCCGGGTCGCCGGAGAGCAGGCTGTCGATCAGCACCAGCCCGGTTTTCGGTTCCAGGGTATAAATCCAGATATCATCCAGCCGCCCCGGCCCTGCCGACCAGTGCAGTACCGCATAGAACAGCAGCAGACCCAGTAATCCAAGCCAGAACACCGGTACTGAATAGCCCAGCAGGGAGATCAGCCGCGCGACGTTATCCAGCAGGCTACCCGGCTTCCACGCCGCCAGCAGCGCAAGAGAAATGCCGAAAATAGCGCCGAAGATCATCGCACAGGTCGCGAGTTCAATGGTGGCCGGGAAGGTACGCAGTAAATCGCTGGCTACCGGCTGATTGGTAATACTGGAAATGCCGAGATCGCCACGTACCAGGTGTTCCAGATAGTGCCAGAACTGCATCGGCAATGGCTGGTCGAGTCCAAGATCGCGCCTGACCTGTGCATAGGTGGATTCGCTGGCGTGATCGCCGGCGATCTGCAGCACCGGATCGACAGGGGAAAGATGAGATAAACCGAAGGTGAACACCAGCAGACCAAGCAGCGTTACCACCAGCGAAATCACGACGCTGAGGGCACCGCTGCTGCGGCGCCAGAACAGCCGTGTACCGCTTTGACGCGGTACACGATCCTGAGCAGCAGGTGCCGCCATTACTTACTGACCTGGCTGTAGTAAACCATGTCCGGGTTGATCCCCTGAACGTAGCCTTTCAGATTATCGCGCAGGGCAACAAGGTTACGCGCCTGCAGGCCGACGACGTACGGTGAGTTCTGCTGAATTTCACGCTGCATTTTGTGGTACAGCTCAACGCGCTTCGCCGGATCGCTTTCAGCGGTGGCGGCCAGCGTCTGCTTGCTCAGTTCAGGGATATGCCAGTTAGAGCGCCACGCCAGCGTTTTACTGCCGTCTTCCGGGTTGTAGGCAAAGGCGGCGGCGTTGGTATTCGGATCGAAGTAGTCAGCGCCCCAGGCGTTCAGCGTGGCTTCATACTGATGCGCTTTCACTCGGGTCGCGACTTCTGAGCTGATCCCCGGCAGCACTTCGACCTTCACACCGCCTTTCGCAAAGCTGGCCTGTAGGGCTTGCGCAATATCCAGGTACGGCGGCTGGTTGCTGACCGACAGTTTAAAGCTGACGTTTTTCAGCCCGGCTTTCGCCAGAATCGCTTTGGCTTTTTCCGGATCGTAGGTGAACTGATTATCGTTCAGCGCGCCGAGGAAGCCTTCCGGCAGGAACGACTGGTGAACCTGGAACTGGCCTTTCAGCAGGTCGTTGGCGATGCCTTTATAGTCGAACAGATAGCGTGAAGCTTCCCACAGGGCCGGGTTTTTCAGCACCGGATTGGCATCGATATTGAACTGCACGTAGTACAGCGAGGCCATCGGCACCGCGAGGGTTTTTACGCCCGCTTTATCTTTCAGCGAGGCGATCTGATCGGCACCCAGGTTACGCGCGATATCGGCGTCGCCCTGTTCCAGCAGCAGACGGCGAGCGGCCGGTTCCGGTACGTTTTTAATCAGCACGTTTTTCAGCTTAGGCGCACCGGCCGGAGAGCTTGGGTTAGCGCTGAGCAGCACCACTTCATGCGGCACGTATTTGCGGATTTGATAAGGGCCGCTGCCCGCAGAGTGCTGGGCCAGCCACTTATTACCGAAGTCGCCGTTTTGCACATTGGCCGATACGGTTTTCTCATCAACGATCGATGAAACCGGAGCCGCCAGCAGACTCAGCACGTAGGTCGGGCTGACATCCGCCGTCCAGCTCATCTGAACGTGTTTATCGTCGATTTTTTTAAGATGCGAGTCGACGTTATCTTTGGTCCAGCCCAGCTGCGCCAGAATAAAGGATGGATCGAGGTTCAGCTTAATCACGCGGGAGAGCGAGAAAATCACGTCTTCCGGGCGTAAAGGGTTGCCGGAAGAGAAGGTCGCGCCATCACGCAGGGTGAAGGTCATACTGCGATTATCGCTGCCGGGCTTCCACTCGGTAGCCAGCGTCGGCTTCAGATCGGTCGGATTCTGCGGATCGGACTGAACCAGACGCTGATAAAGGTTGGTAAATGCCTGCACGGAGGTCAGTTCAAAACCGTCTGCCGGATCGAAACTGTTGGCATCATCGATAGACTGCGCAATGACCAGCGTGTCAGCGGGGGTCGCCGCCGTTGCGGCAAAGGATGCCGCCAGCGCCAGTGCAATAACTGAGGGGACTGTAAATTTCATGACGTTTCCTTGCCTTACATTTTTTTCGCGAGTGTAAGTGAACAACCGATAAGAGCAATAGTAGATTATTCGCTATCGATATGCGCGAAAGTTATAAGAGGAGTCGAAAGGTTATAACCTTGTCCTGTATGCAACCGATTACGCTAGCGGCTGAAGGTCAGCCACAGCCAGGGGGCAACGCCAAGCAGGTTATTAAGCATATGCAGGAAAATAGGTAACTTCAAACCGCCGGAGACCAGTCGCGCGGCACAGAGCAGCAGCGACAGGGCAACCAGCGCGATCAGCGTTTGCAGATGGGCATACTGTGTATGGATTGCGGCGAAGGCGAGGGAGGTCAGCACCGAACAGGCAACCCGCTGGCGCGGAGCCCACAGTAAAAATCCCTGCATTAAATAACCACGAAACAGAATCTCTTCGTAGACCGGTGCCAGCAGAACCACGGCCAGCGCGAACAGTATTGAGCTGGTTGCATTACCGCTAAACTGCCCGCCCGTCCAGCTCTCACGCTGCATATAAAAGGCCTGGCTGACCAGCAGCAGAATCAGCAGCACGCTGAACACCATCACCTGACGTGGGAAGAGTTTTCCGACGTGAATATCGCCGTAATGACGCCTGTACCAGCGGAAGAGCGGGATCAGAACGGCAAATTCCAGCGTGCAGAGCACCGGCATCAGCAGGCCGCTGCTGACCAGCATGGCGTGGTTGGGCAGGTATCTTACCAGCAGGGTAATGGCGTACCAGATAATCAACATCCCGGCGCAGAGCAGGGTTTGGGACACTCTGTCGGGAGCGGTATTCATGGCAACAACCTGTCACGGAAGGTTTTTTTCGATGTTAACAACTGTTACGAGCACTGTCGAGTTTGGGGAGCGTCATAGCAAAGCGGGTTAAGTTTTCGTGGGGAAAAACCTGTGACCGGGGAAGCGACGATTGTGCTATCGGTTGCCCCGGTAAACTGCGCCGGGGCCGGGAGGATGTTAGCGGACTCTCACCGCGACCAGCGTCATGATGACGGCAAAGGTGACAAAAATTGCCAGTTCCATAAGAATCTCCTCTTTGGGAAAACTCCTAAAATTATAGCTAAAGTCTGGATATTTTATGAACGATGCGTGCTCAGGGAGGCTAAAGATGACGGATAATCATCCGTTCTTTTACCTGCGCATTATGGCGTTAATCTGTTAATCTTTAACTCAATTTGCCGATTATCTACGCGAAAAGAGGAGCAGGAACAGTGAAATACTATGGAAAAATAGCGTTCGTTGCGGCGTTGATGGCGCTGGCAGGCTGCCAGTCGTCTGGCCAGAAAACGGCGGCGAATGCGCCGGTTGACCCGGAAATGGATCGCTGTGGCGCATCGGAACTGCAGCAGTATGTTGGTAAGCCACTTACCGCGCTGGAAACGCTGCGCTTCGAGAAGCCGGTGCGCGCGATCCCTTACAATTCTGCCGTGACCATGGACTTTAATCTGAATCGCATTAACTTCTTAGGCGATCAGCAGGGCAACATTACTAAAGTCTACTGCGGTTGATCGATGCTGGCTGGTCGTACAGGCCAGTCAGTACTGCCATTTCCTCACCCACCACAGGCGCAACAGTACGCCGGTGTTGCTGGTCCAGCCGCTGCTGGTGCTGACCACTTCCCCCTTCGCGACAACAAGCAGTGTAGGTTTGCTGGTGACCTGCCAGTGAGCGGCAAGACTGCCGTTACTGTCATTGACCACCGGCAGATTGAAATGATGCCCATTCAGATAGCGTACAACGCTGATGTCATCTCCCGACATGCTGGCGACGGTGAGCACGTTGGTGCGTTTATCGTTGAGTTTGATCATCAAAGGGATGGTGTCGTGACAGGCCGCGCACCAGCGGTCCCAAAACAACACCAGCAGCGGCTTTTTTTCGCTGAGTTCCGCGAGCGTCAGGTCTCTGCCATCAATGGTATGCAACGGCTGGCTGGCGAAATCGGCGGGCAGGTCCGGAGCCCGAATACCATCGACCAGTCGGATGATCAAAATAAGGGATAGAAGAGGTAATAGCAGGTAAAGACCGACCTTTTTAAAGCGGTTAATAAGAACGTTATACCAGTTATTCATCTGCCATCTCCAGCCTGCCTTCGGCGCATATCTTAATGACGCTATGCCGAATAACAATCGTTTGCCGTGTAAACATTCGTATAGGGAATATTCCCCATACGGGCAGGCGGGTTTGCGCTGTCATCATCCTGCAACGCGCTGATGGCAGTATCTTGCTGCACACAACGTGACTTCCTCGTCACTCCAGATATGCAATGCTCGTCTTTAACCCGCCGTGTGCGGGTTTTTTTTCGTGACAGACAGAGCGGCGGCTCAGCGTTTTGAGGCTGGCGTATTCTGTTTATTTGTTGCCGTTGAAAATCTGCGTCAACAGGTTGCGATATCCCTGGAGTATGGCTTCATCGGCTTCTCCTTCCAGTCGGGCGATGACGCTGGCAATAATCGCGTCGTTGCTGAGTGGTTTCCCGTTTTGCATAAGTTCCATCATGATCGCTTCCAGCAGTTCGCTTTCTCTGGGAGCCTGGAAAGCCGGGCTGTTAAAATAGTCGGTAATTGCGCGGCCTGCGCCCTGAACGTGATAAGCCATGATAAACCTCCACAGACGCATCCACTGAAGCGCGGAGCAGCTTCCGTGGAATCATAATGTTGTTGTGAATACGAGAGAGTAGGGCAAAAAACGTCCGCTCCCGTTACCTGAAAAAGATGACCGGAGATTCTGTAAACTGTAGATGTGCGGTGCCGGAATGCCAGTAACAGACAGAAATATTTCCAGGCACCCTGAAAAATATTCCGGGCAGCGAACCTGCCCGGAAGGGAACGTGAGTTTATCCTGCGTGATAGGTCGTAATCACTTCAATCGTACCGTTGATCATAAACTGCACACCCATGCAGACCAGCAGGAAGCCCATCAGGCGCGAGATGGCTTCAATACCGCCTTTGCCGACCAGACGCATGATCGCGCCGGAGCTGCGCAGGCAGACCCACAGAATCAGGCTGACGGCAAAAAAGGTCAGTACGGGGGCAACGGTAATCACCCAGGGAGCAAAGGTGGTGCCGCTGTGAATCGTTGCTGCGGTTGAGATGATCATCGCAATGGTCCCCGGCCCTGCGGTGCTGGGCATCGCCAGCGGGACAAAAGCGATGTTGACGCTTTTATGTTCGTTCATTTCATCCATTTTGTGTTCGGCTTCCATTGAATGCCCTGCCTGCTGCTGAGGGAAAAGCATACGGAAACCGATAAAAGCAACGATCAGTCCACCAGCGATACGTAAACCGGGAATTGAAATACCAAAGGTATCCATGACAACGTTACCGGCGTAGTAGGCAACGGCCATAATAATAAACACATAGACAGACGCCTGAAGCGACTGCCTGTTACGCTCCTGATAGTTCATGTCACCGGCCAGCCCCAAAAACAGGGCGACTGTCGTCAGTGGGTTTGCCAGGGGCAGCAGTACTACCAGGCCAAGGCCCACGGCCTTAATCAGTTCAAGCATCCTGTAATATCCTCATTGAATACAGACTGGGTCATTTGTCATGCACAATCGTCGACCTGAAAAGGAAGCCTACATTAACCCTGATCTATCCCGTTGACAAAAAATGACCTGAGACATGAAAAGCAGAATGAAGATAAGAAGACAAAATGACTGGCGTGATACAGGCAGTTAAATTGATATCTAAATCATGGCTTTGATTGTTTTTTTGTTTTTTTGTTTTTATTTCTCTTGAACCCGGAGCAGTGTTATGCGTAAATGCGTCCGTTGGTTTTGATACAGACCCACGTATGCGAGCAATTTTAGTAAAGCAGTCTGCAGTTAAAGCGTTACACAGCTTATTCCTGACTTCCTTCTTGAGTGCCTCATAGTAATCCCCTGTTGAAAAACCTTGTGCCCCCGTGGCTTACTACATAATTGAAGGAAAGACTCATGTCTAACAAAATGACTGGTTTGGTAAAATGGTTCAACGCTGAGAAAGGTTTCGGCTTCATCTCCCCAACCGACGGCAGCAAAGACGTTTTCGTACACTTCTCTGCAATCCAGAACAACGGTTTCAAGACTCTGGAAGAAGGTCAGAAAGTAGAGTTCACTATCGAAAACGGCCAGAAAGGCCCAGCAGCTGCTAACGTAACTGCACTGTAAGATAGTCACTCTTTTCATCAGCTCTGCGTTTAACGCCTGAGATGATGAAAGTTAAAAAACCCGCTTCGGCGGGTTTTTTGCGTTTTCAGGCCTGAAGCGCCACTCGTGTTAGTAGAAAATTCTGAAGTGATGTCCATCACCTTATTTGCCCTCACTCCGTTGCTGACAGTTGTTACACTTGTCGCTCGTGATGTTGCTATAAGGCCGCAAGTGCAGTCCGATGGAATCCTGGAAGGTTAATCTAATCTCAGTCTGGTTTGGCTGTCTGTTTACCGGGCTGGCGATCAGTCAGATAATCCCGTTTCTTCCCCTCTATGTTGAGCAGCTTGGTGTGACCGATCCCGCATCGCTGACGCTGTGGTCCGGGCTGATTTTCAGTATCACCTTCCTGGTTTCAGCGATTGTGTCGCCGATGTGGGGAAGCCTTGCCGATCGAAAGGGGCGCAAGCTGATGCTGCTGCGTGCTTCGCTCGGTATGGGCGTGGTGATCCTGCTCCAGGCTTTTGTTACTAACGTCTGGCAACTGCTGGCACTGCGTGCATTGATGGGGCTGACTTCAGGCTATATACCGAACGCGATGGCGCTGGTGGCGGCACAGGTACCGCGTGAACGCAGCGGCTGGGCAATGAGCATGGTATCCACCGCGCAAATATGCGGGGTGATTATGGGGCCGTTGATGGGGGGACTGCTGGCGGACTGGATCGGGCTGCGGGCGGTATTCATCATTACCTCAGGATTGCTGTTGATAAGCTTTCTGATCACGCTGTTCCTGATTAAAGAGAGCGGCGTCATTCGGGTCAAGAAAGAAGACAATCTCAGCGGCAGCATGGTGTTCCGCACCCTGCCGTGGCCAACGCTGACTATTAGCCTGTTTTTTACCACTCTGGTTATTCAGCTGTGCAACGGGTCGATCAGTCCGATTCTGACGCTGTTTGTGCGCGAACTTGAACCGAACGTGCAGAATATTGCTTTTCTTAGCGGTGTCGTTGCGGCGATCCCCGGAGTTTCCGCGCTACTGTCCGCACCTTCGCTGGGCAAACTCGGCGACCGCATCGGCGCGCAGCGCATCCTTTTTGCGTCTCTGATCTTATCCATCCTGCTGTTTATCGGCATGTCGTGGGCCAACAGTGCCCTTGAGCTGGGTATCCTGCGTTTCCTGCTGGGCTTTGCCGACGGCGCGATGATGCCTGCCGTACAGACCCTGCTGCTGCGTTATTGCAGCGACCGGGTGACCGGCAGAATTTTTGGCTACAACCAGTCGTTTATGTATCTGGGCAACGTAGTTGGGCCGCTGATGGGCTCGGGTATTTCAGCCGTCGGCGGGTTCCGCTGGGTATTTGCCGCAACGGCCGCTGTGGTGCTGGTGAACACCGTGCAGCTGATCTGGGTTTACCGCCGCCCGCGTAGCAATCGCGCAGGCGGCGTAACGTCAGGCCAGTGACAGCGTTAGCTGATAACGGTACTGTCTGGCAGACAGCAGGAAGTCCGGGTTAACGCTCGGGCTCCAGGAGTCGTCGCCGCCTATGCCCATATGATAACCGTCAAGGATCAGCCAGCATCCCGGTTCATCACGCAGCAGGTGGCGATGTGATGTATCGCGGAGCTGTTCGACGCTGTGGCGGCTCAGCGAGAAGTGGAAATCTCCCTCAGCCTTGAGTCCGGCGTATTCCAGTTCACGGGTGCCGCCCCGCAGCCCGTTCTCCCCCGGGAAGACATAGGCGGTGCAGAGTTCTGCCAGCGGTAGCTGCCAGCGGCTGAACTCTGCGGCCAGCCGCCGATCGGGATAGTTTTCGTGCGGCCCCAGTCCCAGCCAGCTGGCGTGCTCTGCCACTTCCGCCAGCTGACAGCGCAGGCCGATACGTGCCGGTTCCGGCTGCCCGGCGGCAATATCCACCTCAACCTCGATGCTCAGCTTGCCTTCACCGTCGAACAGATAGCGTTTGCGGCTGATAAAGCGCGTTTCCCCCGCGGCCTGCCAGGCGTGGATGCTGGCGATCTGCACACCGTGGCTCAGTTCATCCGCCTGCAGGCTAATCAGTAATGGCTCAAGCTGGTTGTAACCGGCCCGCCGCCAGCGTTCAACCCATGCACGGGGATCGACGCGGGTGACCTCACTAATGCCAATATCATTATCCAGAGGCGCACGCACGAACAGATCGGAGAGCGGGGAGAGCAGCTGCGGTTTATCGCCACGAAGCCACTGCGTCAGCTCGCCACTGCTGCGGCTGAACTGCCAGCGCTGTTCACCGTGCTGTACGTCGAACCGCTGAGCGGTTTCGGTAAGCCGGGGGCGCTCAAGATTTTTCCGGGATCGCGGCAGCGAGAGGGCAGCCGGCAGGCGCCAGCCGTCCCATGCCATGCGGTGCCCGGCGGGTGACCACGCCGTGGCAGCTGGCTGGATCACTTCGACCCGCAGCCACAGTTCTCCGGCCAGTGCAGGCAGATCGCCCAGTACCAGACTGATGCTTTGTTCCGCGGCCAGTTCCAGAGCCTGCTCTCCTCCACCTATCCGCTGACCCTCGTGCTCAATAGACCAGCGCAGCGTTTCGTTATCGCTGCTGCGGAACAGATATTCACTGGTAATCCGCAGTGTCAGCGGGGCATAGCTCTCCACGGCAAACTGGAAGAACTGTTGGGCGCGCTGGGCCTCAAACAGGGAAGGGTGCGGTGTGCGATCGGCAAAGACCAGGCCATTCATACAGAACTGGCGATCGTTAGGCGTATCGCCGAAGTCGCCGCCGTAGGCCTGCCAGCTGCTGCCATCCGCCTCATGGCGGGTCAGGCTCTGATCGACCCAGTCCCAGACGAATCCACCCTGCAGGCGTGGGAACTGGCGGAACGCCGCCCAGTAGCGGTCAAATCCGCCGAGGCTGTTGCCCATTGCGTGGGCATATTCACACAGGATCAGCGGGCGCTGCTCTTCCGGCAGGCCAATCCACTTTTTCAGCGACCACTTTGGTACGGCTTCAAACGGCTGATCCTGATCCACTCGGGCATACATCGGGCAGATGATATCGGTGGCGGCGGTATTGGCACCGCCGCCTTCATACTGCACCGGACGGCTCGGATCGTGGCTTTTAATCCAGCGATAAAGCGCATCGTGCGTGCTGCCGTGGCCGGATTCGTTACCGAGTGACCAGATAATAATGCAGGCGTGGTTGCGATCGCGTTGCACCATACGCGTGACGCGCTCGCTGAAGGCATTGAACCACTGCGGATCGTCAGACAGGCGATTCATCGGCTGCATACCGTGGGTTTCAATATTGGCTTCATCAACCACATACAGGCCGAAGCGATCGCACAGGCGATACCAGAGGGCGTGATTAGGATAGTGCGAGCAGCGTACGGCATTGAAATTGTGCTGCTTCATCAGTGCGATGTCGCGGATCATTGTTTCCTCATCCATCACCTGTCCGCGATCTGGATGATGCTCATGTCGGTTAGTTCCGCGGATCAGCAGCGGCTTGCCGTTAAGCTTCAGCAGCCCGCCTTCTACCGCGATCTGACGGAAACCGACGTCATACGCTTCACTTTCAAGAGGGTTACCGCTGGCGTTAAGCAGCGTAACCACGGCACGGTAAAGATGCGGCGTTTCCGCGCTCCACAGTAGCGGCCGTGGCACATTGATGCTGAGGAGCGTACGGTCGGTGTAGCTGCCGCGCTCATCAATAACGGCACTACCTAATGCCTGGCGGTGTTCTGCAATCAGCGTATCCTGCTGCCACAGCGTCACTTCAACCTGGTGGTCGCGTGCATCCTGCTCCGAGCAGACCGCCAGCACCCGCAAGTCGGCGCTGTGAAACTCTGCGCTCAGGCGGGTTTCGATCTGAACATCCTGCAGGCGAACCGAGGGCTTATGCAGCAGGCTGACGTCGCGGAAAATGCCGCTCATCCGCCACATATCCTGATCTTCCAGATAGCTGCCGTCGCACCAGCGCAGCACCATCACCGCAATCCGATTTGCGCCACTTTGCAGCACGGCGCTGAGGTCGAATTCGGCGGGTAATCGGCTGTCCTGCGAATAACCGACAAACGTACCGTTGCACCACAGATAGAAGGCGGAGTTCACGCCGTCGAAGATAATCCGCGTTTGTCCGCTTTGCAGCCAGTCGGCAGAGCAGTTGAATGTGAGCGAGTAACAACCGGTAGGGTTTTCCGCAGGAACGTGCGGTGGATCGACCGGGATTGGATACTGCACATTCGTATAAATTGGTGCATCGTAACCGGAAAGCTGCCAGTTTGACGGCACGGTGGCGCGATCGGCTGAACCAAGGTCGTCTGCGATCCAGCTATCCGGAACCGCTTCCGGCCGGTTAAAGTAGCTAAATTTCCACTCACCGCTCAGAGACTGGATCGACGGACTGGGGAGATCCTGGCGAGCGGACTCGCTGTTGCGCCAACTGGCGAAAGGAGGATGACTGGGTAAGCGGTTGATCTGGGTGACGGCCGGGTTCTCCCAGTAACGGAGAGATACCAGCTGCTGTAGAGAAAGCGGATTGCGATCGGTCATGGTCAAAACCTCATCAATGTTATGCGCTCACATTGTCGCGAATCGATGTTGTTGTAAAGTGAAAATCCCAGGGAATGCGAGGTGGATCGCGGCAATTAAATCTGGTGAAAGCGAATAGCATGTGTGTCCAGGGCAGGGTTGTGCGCAGAAATTAACAGGAAATCGTTAAGCGCGGTTACGGCGAGTAAAAAGCGCCGCTAACCGGATTATTCTGCATTGTGAGCGGTCCAGGCGGCGCTTACTATCGCGGGAGAAATGAGGAGGGCATCCTCATATTGTGACCCGTGAGGTTTTAACATGATTCGTATTCTTAAGGCGGCGAGTATCGTCGCGCTGGTGGCAGCGCTCAGTGGATGCCTGTTCCCTCCTCCGGGCGGTGGTGGCGGCGGTTGGGGAGGCGGTGGTGGTGGCTGGGGCGGCGGCGGCGGTCCTCACGGTGGATTTATGGGTCCGGGCCGTTAATCACCGATGACCCCGGAGGCCGTTTGGGCTTTCGGGGTCTGTCCTGCATCTTCCTTTCTCTTGTTTTCATTCCAATAAATTTCAGCGAAACGTTTCGAATAATTAAAAATGATTATTTGCTCTTTTTCAGTGCATAAGTAACGAAAATATAAAGCGAATACTGTTTTCTTTTATTTAAACCAGTGTTACCGTCTTGCTTTACCTTGCTGAGACAGTCGCATGAAAAATCTCATTGCAGAATTACTGATCAGGCTTGCAGAAAAAGAAACGGAATCCAAAGAACTGGTTGCCCAGGTGGAAGCATTAGAGATTGTCGTAACGGCTCTGTTACGTAAAACGGATGCAGAACAGCTGCGACAGATCAATGAGAGTATCAACTCGGCAATCCAGACGGCTTCAACCGGGGAACAACAGCATCCGGAAGATCTCACGCTGCTGCAAAGCTATATTCAACGTTTGCTGAATCACCCCCGCCAGTAATTATTTAACCAGCGACGACGGCGCTACTGCCTGTCGCTGTGATATTGAATGCAAATCTCAGCACTTTTCCTCGCCGAATAGCAAAGCCGTGCCACACTTTACCCGTACTGAAAACAATAAGGGATGGGAAGAGTATGAAGATGAAAATGACGATCGCGATTTTAATGCTATCAGCCGTCGCGGCGGGCTATGCGGGAGCCGCTGAGAAAACCGCACAGCAGCAAAAAATGACGGTATGCAATCAACAAGCTGGTGAGAAAGCGCTTAAGGGCGATGAGCGTAAAGCCTTTATGAGTAACTGCCTGAAAAAAGACGCGAAAGCTGAGGGTATGACGCCACAGCAGATGAAAATGAAAACCTGCAATGCTGACGCAAGCCAAAAAGAACTGAAGGGCGACGCGCGTAAAGCCTTTATGAGTACCTGTCTGAAGAAAAGTTAACCTTCTTCCAGACAAGTATACAGGGCCATTCTATATTAAGCGGCCACTCAGGCCGCTTATCTAAACCGCTATTAAACCGATAATCATTCCCTTTTTCCCTTCTTCAATTTTGGCACTGACGGATTAACTATTCCTGCTGCCTATTATTAGAATTCCAGGCTTCACATTCTTTCCTGCGTGATCCGGGAGCACCGTACTCCTGTGTTTAACGTGGGCGTAAGCTAAGGAAGACTGACATGGTGGCTTTAATTATTATTGGTATCTTTGTGATTAGCGTTATCTATGCGCATTCACGCGGTGTGGAAAAGCAGAAGTTCTCTCGGCAATTGTTCGATCACTCAACCTTTATGGCACCGGTAAATATGTTTATGACCGGTTTTTCTAAGCTACCCGCGAAGCAGCCATATTTCGATCCCGCTGAATTCCCTGAACTACAGCAGATAACCGACAACTGGCAGGCAATTCGTCAGGAGGCCCTGCAACTTCAGGATCATATCAAAGCTTCGCAGACTCAACAGGATGCAGGTTTTAACACCTTCTTTAAGCGTGGCTGGAAGCGTTTTTACCTTAAATGGTACGGTGATGCGCACCCCTCAGCGACGTCGCTTTGCCCGGTAACCAGTGAGCTGTTGAGTAAGATCCCTTCAATTAAAGCGGCCATGTTCGCCGAACTGCCCGCAGGGAGCCATTTGGGAAAACACCGCGATCCCTATGCGGGGTCCGTGCGTTATCACCTTGGGCTGGTAACGCCGAACGACGATCGCTGTTTTATTGAGGTCGACAGAGAGCGCCATAGCTGGCGTGACGGCGAGGCGGTACTGTTTGATGAAACCTACGTTCACTGGGCGCAGAATAAGACGGAGCAGACGCGCATTATCCTTTTTTGCGATATTGAACGCCCGATGAAATGGCGCTGGGCGCAGGCGGTGAATCATTGGGTAGGAGCGACGCTGATGTCTGCCGCCAGTTCGCCTAATGATGAAAACGATCGGGTTGGGGGGATTAACCGCATCTTTAAGTACGTCAACCGCCTGCGCGATGCCGGTCAGCGACTAAAAAAACGCAATCGCAAGCTTTACTACTGGGTTAAGCACGGACTTATTGCATTGATTTTTGCCATTATTATCGTGCCTGGCCTGATTCTTTAGTCCTTCGTTGGGCGGCAATATATGATGCGGCGAGTAACATACGGGTTACTCGCCTTAGTTCGCGCAAAAATGAGAAAGTAAATTACGCCCGGCTCATCCGATCCGATTTAGCCATGCACTGCTGCATCGCTTCGATAACAGCAGCACGGAAGCCTTTCTCTTCCAGCACTTTTACCGCTTCGATAGTGGTACCGCCAGGAGAGCAAACCATATCTTTCAGTTCGCCCGGATGTTTACCGGTTTCCAGCACCATCTGTGCGGAGCCTTTTACCGCCTGGGCCGCGAAACGATAGGCCTGCGCGCGCGGCATGCCGCCCAGCACTGCCGCATCCGCCATCGCTTCAATAAACATAAACACGTAGGCCGGTGCCGAGCCGCTTACGCCAACAACGGAATGGATCAGATATTCCGGCACCAGTTCGGCTTTGCCAAAGCCGTTAAAAATCTCAACGACTTCTTTCGCTTCCTCATGGGATACCAGTACGTTTGGCGTCACCGACGTCATGCCTTCGTTAACCAGCGACGGCGTGTTCGGCATGACGCGAATAATTTTGCGGTCGTGGCCCAGCACGCTGGCCAGCGAGTCGAGCGTCACGCCTGCGGCGATAGATACCACAACGCTCTCTTTGTTCAGGCTGTTGGCAACGTCTTTCAGTACGTTGAGGATGACGTTAGGTTTCACCGCGCCAAACAGAATATCGGCCTCACGGGCGACGTCTTCCGCGCTTGCGGCCGGGGTAATGCCATACTGCTCCTGCATCATTTTATTGGTTGCCGGTTTGCGGTCGTAAACCCAGATATTCTCCGGCGTAACCTGCCCGGCGGCGACCAGTCCTGCAATGATGGCTTTCGACATATTGCCGCAGCCAATAAAACCGATTTTCTTGTCCACCGTATTCTCCCTGCGAGTTCTGTAAAAAATGTGTGTGCTTACCTCATCCCTCCACCTTAACGCAGCTTTGAGCTGGCTTAAACCGAAAGGTTTTGGCCGAGTACAGTTCAGGCTAATTGGCGGGTCGCCGCAGATTAAGTTTGCCATTCGGCAAAAGAATGGGAAGATCGGTCTTATTATCAATTTTCAACGAAAGGAAGTGGTGATGCCAATCTGGGTAGATGCCGATGCGTGTCCAAAAGTGATCAAAGAAGTGCTGTACCGCGCGGCGGATCGTGAGCAGGTGATGGTGACGCTGGTAGCGAATCAGTCGCTCAGCGTGCCGCCGTCGCGTTTCCTTCGTACGCTGCGAGTCGCACCTGGTTTTGACGTCGCCGATAATGAAATTGTCCAGCGCGCAGAAGCGGGCGATTTGGTGATTACCGCCGATATCCCACTGGCAGCGGAAGTGATGGAAAAAGGCGCCGTGGCACTCAACCCTCGCGGCGAACGTTACAGCGAGGCGACTATCCGCGAGCGCCTGACGATGCGTGATTTTATGGATACGATGCGGGCCAGCGGAGTGCAGACCGGTGGGCCGTCAACATTGAATCAGCGAGATCGTCAGGCCTTCGCCAACGAGCTGGACAAATGGCTACAGCAGCAAAAAAGGGCGAAATAGGCCCAGTGTAATTTATTTTTTACACATAATTTTTCATTTAAAACAGTGGTTTGTTTGGATTTTACTTCAACCTGACTGTAAATAAAACGTTACTGGTGGTTCCGGCAGAAAATGTCCGGTATTATGCCCGGCATCGTTCATTACTCCGCTTTGTTAGGAAAGTCTTGCTATGTCATTACCCATCTATCTCATCGGCGCTCGCGGCTGCGGGAAAACTACCGTTGGCCAGGCTTTGGCTGCGGCACAGGGTTATGACTTCTGCGATACCGACTATTATCTGCAACAGGTTAGTGGTAAGACCGTGGCGGAAATCGTTGCGGAAGAAGGGTGGCCAGGCTTTCGCAGCCGTGAGTCTGCCTCGTTGATTGCCGTTACCGCGCCCGGCAAAGTTATCGCCACCGGTGGAGGCATGATTCTGGCTGCCGAGAATCGTCAGTTTATGCACGATAACGGGCACGTGATTTATCTCAACGCGCCGGCTGAAATTCTGGCCTTGCGGCTGGAAGCCTATCCTGAAAATGCGCAGCGCCCGACGCTGACCGGTCGTCCCATCGCTGAAGAAATGGCCGAGGTGCTTGCAGCCCGTGACCAGCTCTACCGGCAGGCTGCGCATCATATTGTTGATGCGATGCAGTCCCCGGAAGCCGTTGTGCAGCAGATTGTAAACGCACTTTCCCTGGCTCGCGCAAGCTGAGTTCCTCCAGGAGTCAGGGTTACGGATAATTCTGTATCTCCGCATGCAAAGCGATAAGTGGCTGATAATGTCTATAATTAAGTCAGATCCTTACACGGATCGGATTTGGTAGAACTCTCTGCCACCTGAGTCGCTAACCGCAGGAGGGAATGTGATATGCCAGGTAAACCACCCTATCCACGCCACGCCTCGGTTGTGCCGGTGAACAAGGGCGCACCCGACAACACCGTCATCTGGTACGAACTGCGTGCCGATCATCCTAAGCCCGATTCCCTGATCAGCGAGCATGAAACCGAGCAGGAAGCACTGGATGCCAAAGCGCGATACGAAGATCGTTCTAAAGAGTAAGCGCCGGGCAGGGATGCCGTATTACGATTTCTTCATCTTGCATTTTCAACCGGAGAGTATTTTCTACTTACCCGCTTCGGCGGTAGCATAACCCTCTACCGTTAAAGCCTGTTTCACTGCAATATTTTCTCTCACTTACGCTTTCCAACAGGAATGTTTCCTCTCCCCGTGGTTAAGCCACTTCCCGTGTTTTTGCCATTCCCTGGCTGGAATTTATAATTCTTGACCGGCGATCCTGCCGACCGTAGGGTGAATTAACAAAACAGGAACATGAGTTCCTGAAAATGGAACTCACCGAATGACAACGTTAGAAAACGCGACGGCGGTACTCAAATTATTTAACCAGCAGGGCCTGGTACAGGGGCAGCAGGGGCTGTCGTTTACTGACGTAGTGGCGGCGTTGAAGCTGCCGAAAAGTACCGTCTCACGGCTGCTGGCGACCATGGAAAGCCAGGGGCTGCTGGAACGAAACCCCGATACACGTTGTTTCCACCTCGGACAGATGCTGCTGTCTCTGGCCAGCCACTATCTCTCCACGCCGCTGGTCGATGGGGCATCATCGATGATGGCGAGGCTGGCCGCTGAATCCAGCTGCACCGGTTATATATCGGTACTGGAAGGGCGCGATGTGCTGGTGATGCGCATGTTCCAGGGGCGAATGTACGTTCAGGCCGTCACGCCGCCGGGGAGTCGCTTTCCTGCGGCGGAAACCTCCGTTGGACGCGCTATTTTATCCCGCTACAGCGATGACTATGTGCGTAATCTTTATGCTGGAGCCTGGCGAGTCAGTTCGCCTAATTCCCCGCAAACGATTCAGCAGTTGCTGGCAGAGTTAGATCGTATTCGCGAGTGCGGTTGGGCGCTGGCTCGTAACGAAGCCCTGCCGGGCATCAGTGCTATCGCCACTACGCTGAGCAATAAACACCGGGGAGAAACCGTGGCGTTGAGCCTCTCTTTTCCAACGCAAAGCCAGGATCAACTGTTTTCACCTATCGCGCTGGATGCGCTGCAAATGGTTACCCGCCAGCTGGCTGGCAAGTACGGGGACCGTGCCGTTTTTACATCGCGGAGCAGTAATCTATGAATAATACCCTGGTCACGCTGACTCCCGGGCAGTCAACGAATAGTGACATTGTTCCACTACTGCTGGAACATTTGCCAGCCGATCGTATTGTCCACAGTGGCCTGTTGGACGGCCTGACGCCTGCGCAGATTGAACAGCAGTACGGTGCCGTGGCGGCCGAAAACGTGATGTCGATTCATTTGAATGACGGCAGCAAACTGCTGCTTTCTGCGGCCTGCATTGAGCGCGGTCTTCAGCAGCGTATAGACCAGTTAGAGCGCTCGGGCTACGAAATCATTCTGCTGCTTAGCAGTGAAAAATTCAGCGGACTGACGACCCGACATGCCACGTTGCTGGAACCAGACCGCATTGTTCCACCGCTGGTTGAGGCTATCGTTGAAGGCCATCAGGTGGGGATTATGCTGCCGCAGGATGGCCTGAAGGATCGGCTGGCGGGAAAATGGAAAAATCTCTCTTATCCACCCTGTTTTGCCGTTGCCAGCCCGGAGCACCCGGACGAGGAACGGTTAATCGATGCGGCGCTGTCGTTGCAGGAGCAGGGGGCGGATGTGGTGGTGCTCGACAGTATTGGCTACCAGCAGCGGCACCGTGATTTTTTACAGAAGCTGTTAGGGATTCCCGTGCTGTTGCCAAACGTACTGGTGGCCAGGCTGGCGGCGGAACTACTGCTGTAAAGGTCACTCAGACCGGTGAAAAAGCGTGACAGCCCGGTAAAAATGCCTCTATATTGCCTGCTTACCTTTGTATCTGATTTTAAGGAATTTATATGCTCAACGTTAGTGAGTATTTTGACGGTAAAGTGAAGTCTATTGGTTTTGACAGCGCCAGCACCGGCCGCGCCAGCGTTGGCGTGATGGCGGAAGGTGAATACACCTTTGGTACCGCACAGGCGGAAGAAATGACCGTAGTGAGCGGTTCGCTGAAAGTGCTGCTGCCGGGTGAAGCCGAGTGGAAATACTATCAGCCGGGCGATGTGTTCAATGTGCCGGGCCACAGCGAGTTCCATCTTCAGGTTGCCGAGCCTTCTGCTTATCTGTGCCGCTATCTGAAAGATTAATCTGCGAAATCCAGCAAAAGGCGCGCCCCCGGCGCGCCTTTTGCTATCCGTTAGCGCTGGGCTTCGCCGCCTAATGCTTCAACGGTATTGCTAATCAGCGCGGCCAGTTCACCGGTCATCAGAATAAAATCGGCATCGAAGCGGCCGGAAACATCTTCCCGATCGATATCATCATTCTGCTCACGCAGCGTATCGGCAAATTTCAGGCGCTTGAGTGAGCCGTCATCCGACAGCACAAACTGAATGCGCTCCTGCCAGTCCAGCGCCAGTTTAGTCACCAGTTTGCCGGCTTCAATATGGTTAGCGATCTCATCGCAAACCAGATCCTGTTTTTTACAGCGGATTACGCCGCCGTCTTCCAGAATCGCTTTCAGCTCGGCTTCATCCATCAGCGCAAATCCGGCAGGCAGATCGCCTGAGCGCACCCATTCGGTCATCGTCAGCTCAATCGGGCTTTCCAGCGTCAGTGGCACCACCGGCAGTGAACCGAGGCTTTTACGCAGCAGGGCGAGCGTGTCTTCGGCTTTTTTCGCACTGGCGCAGTCAACCATAATCAGGTTGTTCACCGTGTCGATCCACAGCCAGGTCTGGCTGAAGCGGCTGAAGGCGCGCGGCAACAAGCTGTGCAGGACTTCATCCTTCAGCGAGTCTTTTTCGGTTTTTTTCAGCTTGCGCGACTGTTCGTGTTCCAGCTTGCTGATTTTGGCTTCCAGCGCCTGCTTAATCACCGGAGAAGGCAGAATTTTCTCTTCTTTGCGGGCGCAGATCAGGATCTGACCGTTGGTGACGTGGGTTAGCGCGTCGCTGCGCGGGCCGATAGGGGAAACCCAGCCGGTTTTCGCCATATCCTGGCTGCCGCAGGGGGTGAAAGAGAAGGCATCGAGCTGTTTTTCCATCTCGTCTGCCGCCAGTGGGATCTCGCGATTAAGACGATAAACCATCAAATTTTTAAACCACAGCATGGTGCATTCCCTCTCAGGGCGCGTAAATGGCGCGCAAGTTCAAAGTCAGCGCGCATGATAACGAATCAGCGGCGGTGTTTCATTGCCTTTCAGCCTTTCGCCTTCTAAGGTAATGATCTGAACGTTAAATTATAAGGAATAACGGGTGCGTATCGGTATCGATTTGGGTGGCACGAAAACAGAAGTGATTGCGCTGTCAGACCAGGGTGAAGAGCTGTATCGCTATCGCGTACCCACGCCGCGTAACGACTATGAGCAGACGCTCGCGGCTATTACCGATTTGGTGAAGCGAGCCGAAGCGGCCACGGGGCAGCGGGGAACGGTAGGGATGGGCATTCCCGGCACGCTGTCACCGGTGACAGGACTGGTCAAAAACGCTAACTCCACCTGGCTGAACGGCAGACCGCTGGATAAAGACTTACAGCGTCTGCTCGGGCGTGAAGTTCGTATTGCCAATGATGCAAACTGCCTGGCCGTGTCTGAAGCGGTGGACGGCGCTGCCGCCGGGATGCAAACGGTCTTTGCGGTGATTATTGGCACCGGCTGCGGTGCAGGCGTGGCGCTGAACGGCCAGGCGCACAGCGGTGGTAACGGTAACGCCGGAGAGTGGGGGCATAATCCGCTGCCGTGGATGGATGAAGACGAGCTGAACTACCGCCGCGAAGTGCCCTGCTACTGCGGCAAAGCGGGCTGCATCGAAACCTTTATTTCCGGCACCGGTTTTGCCACCGACTACCAGCGGCTCAGCGGCATCGACCGCAAAGGTGCGGAAATTATTCAACAGATCGAGCAGCAGGACCCGGTAGCGGAGCTGGTGATGAGCCGCTATGAACTGAGACTGGCGAAATCGCTGGCGCACGTGGTGAATATTCTTGATCCGGATATGATCGTGCTGGGCGGGGGCATGAGTAACGTCAGCAGGCTGTATCAGACCGTGCCGCAGCTGGTCAAAAACTGGGTGTTCGGCGGCGAGTTCGCCACCCCGATTCGCCAGGCGGTACATGGTGACTCCAGCGGCGTGCGCGGAGCGGCTTGGCTGTGGCCGCTATAAGCCTCGGAGTCGCCACACCTTTCTCTGAGCTGTAAACGAAAAGGGCACGGCCGTCGTGATGATGGCCGTGCCCGGATGGTTAAGGTCTGCCCGAGCAGAACAACGGATTTAAGGTTTATTCGCCCTGAAGCATGACATCACGCGGTGCGTTATCACGCAGGCTTTTGGTCATCAGGAACCAGATGTAGGCCACCGCCATCAGTCCAACGAAGACGGCACCGATCAACGGGTTAAACCACAGCATGGCAATCAGGCAAACCACCGCCAGCACCAGCGCGATGCCCGGAACAATCGGATAACCTGGTGCAAGGAAGCTGCGATCCAGTTCCGGTGCGCTGCGGCGCAGGCGGAACAGGCTCAGCATACTCATCAGATACATCACAATGGCGCCAAACACGGCCATGGTAATCATCGCGGCGGTCAGCGTCATGCCCTGCAGGTTAATCCAGCTGTCGCTGAAAATGGCCGCAATACCAATCACGCCACCGGCGATAATTGCCCGGTGCGGTGTCTGAAAGCGTGACAGCTTAGCCAGACCGGCAGGCAGATATCCGGCGCGGGAAAGAGCAAAGAACTGACGCGAATAGCCGAGAATAATGCCGTGGAAGCTGGCAATCAGTCCAAACAACCCAATCCACACCAGCATATGCATCCAGTTCGAGTTGCTGCCGACGATCATCTTCATTGCCTGCGGCAGCGGATCGTTGATATTCGACAGGGTACGCCAGTCACCGGCTCCGCCCGCCATCAGCATCACGCCAATTGCCAGCACCACCAGGGTCAGAATACCGGCGATATAGGCGCGGGGAATGGTCCGTTTCGGATCTTTCGCTTCTTCTGCCGCCATCGCTGCACCCTCGATAGCGAGGAAGAACCAGATAGCAAACGGAATGGCGGCAAAGATGCCGGATACCGCAGGGAGGCCAAAGTGTTCTCCGCCCGCCCAGCCGTTGGCGGCAAAGTTCGCGATGCTGAACCCCGGGGCGACCACGCCCATGAACACCAGCAGCTCCAGTACCGCCAGCACCGTCACCACCAGTTCGAACATGGCCGCCAGCTTCACGCCAAGAATATTCAGCGTCATAAACACCACATAGGCCCCGACGGCGGCATATTTGGGGTTCAGTTCCGGGTATTGCACGTTCAGGTAAGCGCCGATAGCCATGGCGATTGCCGGTGGTGCAAAGACAAACTCGATCAGCGTGGCCATACCGGCAATCAGGCCACCGGTTTCACCAAACGCGCGGCGGCTGTAGGCAAACGGACCGCCGGCATGTGGAATGGCCGTAGTCAGTTCGGTAAAGCTGAAGATAAAGCAGCTGTACATGGTGGCAACCATGAGCGTTGTCAGCAGGAAACCGAGTGTTCCCGCCACACCCCAGCCGTAACTCCAGCCAAAATATTCCCCTGAAATCACCAGCCCTACCGCAATGCCCCACAGGTGTATTGTCCCTAATGCGGGCTTCAAAGTGTTGTTCATAGCGTATTCCCCGTCATTGATGTTGTCGTGACCCGATAATGACGCTGGCCCCTGAGGGAAACTTGACGGCAGCAATGAGATTTGTCACCTGTGGTCAACTTAATCATGCGAAAAGCACGCTCTGTACGCTGCGGTCAAAACTGGGTCGTTTAAGGTCAAGCTGGAAACTGTCGGGTACAGGATGCTGAAGGCACGGAAGTAGAGCCCAACGCTGACTATGGAGCCTGATAATGACCGCCAAACAATATGACACCCTGAGTAATGAAGCGCTGCTGCGCCTGGCCGAACGTGCATTAAGTCGCTATGCGCCTTCGTTACAGGGAAAACTGAGCCTGCTGTGTCGTTCAGAAAATGCGACCTTTTTGCTACAGGCCGCTGGAAAACGCTATGCCCTGCGGCTGCACCGTGCCGACTATCATCAGCGGGCGGATATTGAAAGTGAACTGCACTGGCTCGATGCCCTGCGCCAGACCGGTATTGAAGTGCCGCAGGCGGTGAGCGATGTTGAAGGGCAGAGAGTGCAGACTCTGACGATGGCGGACGGCTCGGTGCGCCACGCTGTGCTGTTCAACTGGATAGAAGGTGAGATGCCGGGCACCGACGTTGATCCGCGCGCCTTCCAGCAGTTGGGGAATATCACCGCACGCCTGCATCAGCACAGCCGCAGCTGGCAGCGCCCGGCGGGCTTTCAGCGGATCGTCTGGGATCACCACACGATGGTCAGCCCGCAGAGCCACTGGGGAGACTGGCGCGATGCGCCGAATCTCCGTCCTGCCGATCACCGGATCGTCGATGAAGCCATTGCGCGGGTTGGCGAAGAGATGGCCGATTTTGGTAAAGATCCGCAGCGCTACGGTCTGATTCACGCCGATCTGCGTTTGACGAACCTGCTGCTGGACAATGGTCAGACGCGGGTGATCGATTTTGACGACTGCGGTTTCGGCTGGTATCTGCACGATCTGGCGGCAGCGATTAGCTTTGTTGAGCATCATCCCCGCGCCGGTGAATGGGTGGACAACTGGCTGCGCGGCTATGAGCAGGTGGCACACATCAGCGATGCCGATATGGAGAAAGTGCCGACGCTGCTGATCCAGCGCCGTATTCAGCTACTTGCCTGGGCGGGATCGCACGCGGAAACGGAAATGGCCCAGAGCCTGGGATCGCGCTGGGCGGATCATTCGGTTCGTCTTTGCCGCTTCTATCTGGAGAGCGACGGGCTGCCGATCGGCGCGTGATCCTGCACCGCCAGCGAGCAACACTGCGCGCTGGCGGTGCCTGGTACGCTGTCGAACGACGCTAACATGTTGATTTTCACTCAGGATGCAGTTGGTACGATATTTGCTGTTAATCAAGGTATCTACGGCGGCATAAGGTGATGATGATCATGCAAACTTTACTGAACAGACATCCCGATATCAGCCATGTTCTGCACAGCGGAAGTGTCAGCAATCGCGGTGTGCTGGCCGCGGCAGCCAGCGGATTAAGTGGTTTTATCAGTGAGCGTGGCGGTGACGTTGACCGCATCTTCGGCATCAGCGGTATTGATGCCGAACTGCTGGCCCAGCCGACATTGAGTCTGGGGTTGATTAACTACTGCCGGGTGATGGAAGAATCGGCACGCTATTCGGACTGTGATAACTTCGGTTTACACTACGGCAGGCAGTTTAAACCGCAGTCATTAGGGTTGATTGGCTATATCGGGCTGTGCAGCGCAACGCTGGAACAGGCCCTGCACAATGTCGTTCATGCTTTCCCGTGGCACCAGCGCGACACGCTGACCCGGCTGGTGGACAAAGGCGACAGCTGGCGGCTGGATTATCAGGTGCGCCACGGTGCGATTCTTTGCCGCCGTCAGGATGCTGAATTAACGCTGGGTATGTTCCTCAATCTTATTCGCCACGTAGCGGGCAAAAACTGGGCCCCGCGCGAGGTGCATTTTGAGCATCCGCGCCCTGAGCAGTGGCACGAGCACTGTAAGGTGTTTGATGCCCCGGTTTATTTCGATCAGCCGTTTAACTCGCTGGTGATTATGAAGCGGGATCTGGCACGCGCGATGCCGGACAGCGATCCGCTGTTGTTAGGGGTGATGCAGGATGCTATCAGGCGGCTTAATGCCAGCGCCAGCCAGCAGAATCTTATCGACCGGGCGCGTTCTCAGGTGAATATGGCTTTGCTACAGGGAGAGCCGACGCTGGAGGACGTGGCGGAAAATATGGGGATGTCGAGCTGGTCATTGCAGCGCCGTCTGCGTGAAGAGGGAGTGAGTTTTACCGCGCTGGTCGACAAGGTGCGCTGTGAGATGGCGACCCACTACTTGCAGCAGCGGCAGTTGCCGATTTCTGAGATGGCTTTGCTGCTGGGGTATTCTGAGGTGAGTGCATTTTCCCGCGCCTTCCGCCGCTGGTTTGGCGTGAGTCCGCGCCAGTGGCGGCAGGAGGAGCAGGCGAGTTAACGTTTGCATCGTGTGATCTGCTGAATTGTAGATTCTTTGAGAATGGATCTGGTGTTGTCTGGCATTTTAGCGCTCTGCGCTGACCGGCTGCAGCCCCGGGTTGGCGGTCCTCACGTCGCGCGCTGCGCGATACCTTCGCTCCGTTCGTCGGTCTGCCGGAGCGGCACGGACGGGACGTCCTTGTCCCGGCCGCACCTTGCGCCCGCGTCCTGCGGGCTTATCCTGACCTTCTCACTGCGCTCAGCGCTGCGGATTGCCATTCCGGGGCAGCAGCCGGTCTTCGCTTTGACAGGGCGTGGCCTTCAACGTGCTTTGTGAAAAATGAATCCGCACCTCGCGCCCGCGTCCTGCGGGCTTAACCTGACCTTCTCACTGCGCTCAGCGCTGCGGATTGCCATTCCAGGGCACCAGCCTGTCTTCGCGTTGATAAGGTAGTGGTCTTTAATTTTTTTTGTATCGGTTTTTGATGTTGATGAATAGAGTGATAAAAATTAGTAATTATTTAGTCTGTTGAAAAAATGGAGTTTCAGTGTCTTGGTTCTGATAGTTAGGGCAATAGTATTTTCTCTTATTGATGTCTTCAAGAAATAACTGTTACTTTTACTGAAAGGGTTTATTGTATTTCGAGTGCTGTTTAGTTAATGGTTTTTTTACATGTATAAGTTTAAGGAAAAACTTTATGCCAATTCCCGCTTATCTTTGGCTCAAAGATGATGGTGGTGCCGATATACACGGTACTGTCGATGTACAAGATCGAGAAGGTAGTATCGAAATTCTTGGTTTCTCGCACGGTGTAAATCTGCCGGTTGACGCTGCTACAGGTAAAATTACCGGGAAACGCCTTCATGCCCCGATCTCCTTCGAAAAATAATTCGATTCATCGAGTCCATACCTTTATAAAGCTGTGTCTAAGGGGCTGACACTAAAATCGGCTGAATTCAGATGGTATCGGATCAACCATGCCGGGCAGGAAGAAGAATATTTCAACATGCTGCTTGAAGGTGTCAAGGTGGTGTCTGTCAATCCTGGTATGCCCAATGCGAAAATGGCAGGGATGTCCGCAATAAATCACATGGAGTCAGTTTCATTCATGTACGAAAAAATCACCTGGAAATATTGCAACGGAAATATTTTGTTTTCTGATAGTTGGGAAGACCGTTCGTAGGAGCAACCGGGCTAAGCCCGGTCATTATCATTTATTGTTCAGTTTTTTTTCTATCTGACGAATCACAATCTTGTAGCACAATATAGTAAAAATTGTGCATCCGGTCAGTAATGCAATCCCAACAAAACCTTCTATGTCACTTTCTCCGAACAGGCTGGCTGTTTTTTTCCAAAAATCTATTTGGCTCTTAGTTGCAGGATCGGATGGTCGTGCCAAAAGAAATACCAGTAAAAAAATCGCTACACCAATAAATATTCTAAACCCCATCGGGACACGTCGAGCTTCCATTTAGAATAACCTCAATCGTTCCGTATGACATAAGACCGTTAATCAGTTTCACGCTTTGTGTCGAGAGTAATGCCTGACGAATTGCGAGAAAATCTGTTCTGTGTTGAAGCGTAATACATCCGAGGGAAATTCCAAGTGGCCCGGGCGGGTGCAGGCGAAAACTCCCCCTCTCAACACCATTGATCCATGTATGATCATCAATTTTTCCGTCATCGCGATATAGAGCAAACCACTCGTATTTAATTACCGGCCTTGAAGTCGGCCAGGAGTAAAAATCATGAAGATCGGTGCGAATTACGCCTTTCCAGCCACCCGTAGGCCTGTTGACTATATGGTAACGGCCACCGGGTATTGGTCCGTTATTTTGAACGCCGACACATCCGGACTGATTGCGATAGTGATCATTACCTGAATAAGCGAGAAATGTACCAACACCATAAAATATCAGAGGACTAAAGTCGGCACTATTAACAATAAACTTTCCTTGCAAAGCCATAAGGTGATGATCCCCTTTTCGTAAATTCCATAAACGATGGCACGACTTTATCACACGTTAATATTATTTTTTATGCGATGTTTTTTTATTCAGTAATATAGTTGTTATCAATTCACAATTTGATTGATGAATGGCCTCGGTGAAAACGAGCGAAATGAAAAAAGGGGAACGGCCTCTGCCGGGCCATCCGCAACGCGGCGCGAGGACCCGCCCGGCAGCACCGGCAGAGGCAGGGCACCGATCACCTGTGCTCCAGCGACTTAACCTGACGGCTAAATCACTCGGCAGAGGCCAGGCACCCAGTGATCAGCGACGCCAGCGCCAATCCATCAGAAACCCCAACGTTAACTCGCTACCACCACGACTACCAGCCATTACAGCACCTATCCACCGACGGCACTTATCCCGTTGGCGTCTCCAGCCGACTGTAGCCAAGGCCGTTAATCTTACGCACCCGAATCTGCACCGGAATGCGCTCCTTCATCGCTTCAACGTGGCTGATCACCCCGATGGTTTTACCGCTAGCGTTTAATGCATCCAGCGCATCCAGCGCGCTGTCCAGCGTCTCTGCATCCAGCGTACCGAAGCCCTCATCGAGGAACAGCGACTCGATTCGCGTCTTGTGGCTGACCAGATCGGAAAGCGCCAGCGCCAGCGCCAGGCTGACCAGGAAACTCTCGCCGCCGGACAGCGTGCGCGTGTCGCGGCGGGCATCCGCCTGCCAGGTGTCCACCACCTCCAGCTCCAGCACTTCCTGCGTTTTGCGCTGTAGCAGATAGCGGCCGTGCAGGCGGTTGAGCTGATTGTTTGCCAACCATACCAGATGATCGAGCGTCAGCCCCTGGGCAAACCGACGGAACTTATCACCATCACGTGAGCCGATCAGCTGATTCAGATACGCCCAGTCCTCCACCCGCTGCTCGTTCTCAGCGATCTGCGCCAGAAGCGACTGAAGCTGCTGGCGGCGCGAGGCATCATAGCTCAGCTGCTGGCGAAGCTGCCCCTGCAATCCGGCATTCTCACGCAGCTGGCGGTTCAGCTCCGCCACGCTGGCGGCCAGCGCTTCGCGCACGGCACTGCTATCCTGGCTGCCTTCCTTCTGCTGGTTGAGCTTCTCTTCGCACTCCTTCAGACGTGCCACAAGCACCAGCTGCTGTGCATCCAGCGACTGAAGCTGGCCGAGCTGGGTGTTCACCAGGTCCTGCTGTTGCTGCCAGAGCTGTTGATAGCGGCGGATGGCCGTCGCATGCTCGGTGGCCTGTTCGCGCAGCTGCTGCTGAACATGCGCGATAACGCGATCGCCAAACAGCTGCTGACGCTGCTGCTGGCAGTGAGCCTGGGCCTGCTGCTGCTCGGCGATGCGCTGGTTTTGTGCCTCCAGCTGTGCCTGCTGCTGTGCCAGCTCCTCGTCCAGCGCCTGCTGACGGCTGCTCAGGGTTGCCAGCTCCGGTATCAGCTGCGTCAGCGCGGTGGCGTTCTGCTGCCACTGCTGCCAGTGCTGTTCGCGCAGCTGCAGCCAGCCGTGATAGTCGCCGTTTTCCGGCAGCGTCAACTCCAGCGGCAGCAGGCTTTCGGCCAGTGCGCTGCGCTGTTGGGCAGCCTGCTGCTCTTCCTGTACCAGTTGTTGACGCTGTTCCTCCAGCTGGCGGCTGGCGGAATCATGCTGCTGCTGATGGAGCTGCGTTTGCTGCTGCAGCGTTTGCATCGCCTGCTGCTGCTGGTAGAGATGTTCTTTCTGCTGCTGGCAGTGGCGCTCAGCCTGCTCAAGCGCATTCAGCTGCTGCTGCTGTTTCTGCTCCTGCCGCTCCTGTTCTTGCAGCCAGGCCGTGACCTGCTCGCCGTCGTCAGGGGTGAAGGTCAGCCCCAGCGCCTGCACCGCATTTTGCCACCGCTTTTCCAGCTGGGCAGCCTGCTCGTTGGCCTCCTGACGATCCTGCTTCAGCCGTTCCTCCTGCCGCTGCCACTGCTTCAGCTGTTCGGCACAGGCGCTGCCGCGCTCTTTTAATTCCTGCTCCTGCCGTTCTAGTTCCGCCAGCCGCTGCTGCGTTTCCGACAGCTGCAGCGCCTGATATTCCGCGACGGCAGGATGATCGGCTGAACCGCACAGCGGGCAGGGGTGACCCGGCTCCAGTCGGGCGCGATGTTCTTCAAGGCTGGCAATACGCTGCTCAAGGTCGCGGCGCGCCTTAACATCCTGCAAATGCTGATTTTTCTCTTTCCAGCTGGTGCGTAGCGTAAGTAACTGCTCACTAGTCTGCGTTATTTCACGTGCCAGCTGCTGGTCATCCTGCTGCAAACGGCTGCGCCGGGTGGTTAACAACTGCCACTGTGGTTGTAGCGTAGCCAGCTGCTGACGCTGTGGGCGCTGGTGGGAAAACTGTTCCAGTTCGCCGCGCAGGGATTCGGCAGAATGCTGCTGTTGTAGTGGGGTCAGTACCTGCTCGGCCTTTTCCAGCGCCTGCTGCGCCCCGGTCAGCTGCTGCTGGAGCGGTACAGCCTGCTGAGCGAGCTGCTGACGGGTACGGTCAAGCTGGTGCAGTTCCTGCTGCTGGGCCTCAATACGCAGGCGCAGTGCGGAGAGTGACTGCTCACTTTTTTGCTGCTGGCTGAAACGTTCGCGCCACAGCGGCAGGGATTCGCCATACTGCGCGAAGCGGGGATGAGCATCCTGCCACTGCTGAAGTTTCTGCTGTGCCTCCAGTTTATCCTGCTGAATCTGCTGGTTTTTTATTCGCTCCTGCTGGCGTGCCTGATGCGACTGTTGGTGCTTACTTCGTTCCTGCTCCAGCTGTTTCAACAGATCGCCCAGGGAAGACAGCTGGTGATCGAGGGGAATGACCTGCTCGGCAATCAGCGTTTCCTGCACCAGCCTTTGCGCCTGATGCTGCTCTTCCGCCTGCTGCGCCTGCTGCCGCTGCTGTGCGGCACTGTCCAGCGCGTCCCGTGTTTGCCTGAGTTGCTCCGTCAGCCGCTGCTGTTGCTGGACAAGATGATTCTGATCCTGCCGGAGCTGCTCCAGCTGCTGCCATTCCTGTAGCTGCTGTTGCTGCTGATGCTGTTGCGAAGTGAGTACCTGCTCATCGGCCACCAGTTGCACCAGGCGGTCGCTGAATTCCTGCTGCTGCTCATCGCTGAGCAGATCCATTCCAGAGGCCTGGGTGCGCATGCCGTCGAGTTCGGTTTTTGCCAGCTTGTGGCGCTCAAAGACCTGCGCCGACAGACGACCGTAGATTTCAGTTCCGGTCAGCTCTTCCAGCAGTTCGGCACGTTTGTTGGCATCGGCGTTCAGGAAGGCGGCGAACTGCCCCTGCGACAGCATCATCGACTTAGTAAAGCGCTCAAAGTCCAGACCGGTAAGGCTGGCAATCATTTCCAGCTTATCTTTGACCTTGTCGGCGACGATCTGATTATCTTCACAGCGCGCCAGCTCCACGCGAGGAGCCTGAAGATTGCCGTCGGCGGCACCGCGTGCGCGGTTCTGGCTCCAGAAGGCGCGCCAGGCCACGCCTTTCACTTCAAATTCCACTTCCGCCAGGCATTCTGCCGTATCGCGGGTCATCAGGTCGTTCTGCGACTGGGTGATACTCTTCAGGCGCGGGGTTTCGTGATACAGCGCGAGGCAGATGGCGTCCAGCAGGGTGGTTTTCCCGGCTCCGGTTGGGCCGGTGATCGCAAACAGCCCGTTGCTGGCAAAAGGCTCGGCGCTGAAGTCGATTTTCCATTCGCCCTTCAGCGAGTTCAGATTCTTAAAGCGTAAGGTTAAAATTTTCACGGCTGTTCCTCATGGCGGACCGCTTCCAGCGTCTGCGCGAACAGGGCTTCTGCGCGAGCCAGCCGTTCCGGCTCACCCTCCTCCAGCGCCAGACGGCGGGCAAACACCTCTTCCACGCTAAGCTCGCTGAGGGTTTCATTATTCTGCCGGGCGATAACCCGCTCACGCTGCTCGCGGCTGCGGCGAAGCAGTACCACCTCTACCGGCAGCGTTTCGGTCAGCTGCTGGATGCGGCGCTGAAGTTCGCTGAGCCAGTCGTCGGTGACGATTTCGATATCCAGCCAGATTAATTTTCCCTGCGGGTCCGGCTCCAGTGCGGCCAGCTGCGCTTCAATCTCTTCCAGAGAGCCTTTGATCATCCGCATCGGCTGGAACAGCGGAATCGATAGCGGGGTGACCTGGCTTAGCGCGCCGTCGGCAAAATCCACCACAAAAACGCTTTTCTCTTTGCCCAGCTCATCAAAACTGAGTGGAATGGGTGAACCGCTGTAGCGAATGTGTTCGCTGTTGGCCACGCGCTGGGCGCGATGGATATGACCTAGCGCAATATAGTCGGCAGGCGGGAAGGCATCGGCCGGGAAAGCATCCAGCGTGCCGATGTAGATATCGCGCACCGCGTCGCTTTTGGTCACCCCCATGGTAGTCAGATGCCCGGTAGCGATGACCGGCAGCGTCAGATCGAGGGCGGCCCGCTGCACCTGTGCTTCCTGCCAGCAGCGTTGATAGTGGTCGGTAATCGCCTCCAGCAATGTTTGCTGTTTGTCGCGCCCCGACTGGCCGCTCTGGCTGCGCATAATGTCACGTGGGCGCAGGAAGGGAATGGCGCACAGCATCGCCCCCGGCTGGCCGTCACGGGTGTTGAGCACCAGCACCTGGTCGCGGATATCGTCACTGGCGGCGGCAATCACCCGGGTGTTCAGGCAGGCCAGCAGCTCGCGCGATTCATTCAGCGTCGCCACCGAATCGTGGTTGCCGCCCAGCACCACCAGCTGGCAGCCGGTCTGCTGTAAATTCACCACGAAGCGGTTATACAGCTCGCGGGCATAGCTTGGAGGCGATCCGGTATCAAAAATATCACCGGCGACTATAATCGCATCAGCCTGCTGCGCTTCCGCCTGCTCCAGCAGCCAGTCGAGAAAGGCCTGATGTTCAGCCGCCCGGCTTTTGGTATAGAAAAACTGCCCGAGATGCCAGTCGGCGGTATGAATGATGCGCATGTCACTCCCTGCATAGCCTGATGATGTTGCGAGGGATTATAAACGCTGTTGCTGTTCACGGGGCAAGTGATTGCCGGCGGTCAGGTTGAAATCATCCATGCTGCTTTTTCGCTATGCTCCCGATTTTGGGGGTGTTTTTTTCATAAAAGTGTCATAAAACTGACGCATAATGGCGCCGCATATCCCCCGTGACAGCCTGTCACATTAGCAGGAGCAATAATGGCTAAGCGTATTTTGGTAGTTGAAGATGAAGCCCCAATCCGCGAGATGTTGTGTTTCGTTCTTGAACAAAACGACTATCAACCCATTGAAGCTGAGGATTACGACAGCGCGGTTAGCCTGCTGATTGAACCCTGGCCGGATTTGATTCTGCTGGACTGGATGCTGCCCGGCGGCTCCGGCATTCAGTTTATTAAGCATCTGAAGCGTGAAGCAATGACTCGCGATATTCCGGTGATGATGCTAACGGCGCGCGGTGAAGAAGAAGACCGCGTGCGCGGCCTGGAAGTGGGGGCCGACGACTATATTACCAAGCCGTTTTCGCCGAAGGAGCTGATGGCGCGGATCAAGGCCGTAATGCGCCGTATTTCGCCGATGGCGGTGGAAGAGGTGATCGAGATGCAGGGGCTGAGCCTTGACCCGTCTTCTCACCGCGTAATGTCAGACACCCAGCCGCTGGAAATGGGGCCGACTGAATATAAGCTGCTGCACTTCTTTATGACTCACCCGGAGCGTGTTTACAGCCGTGAACAGTTGCTAAACCACGTCTGGGGGACTAACGTTTACGTCGAAGACCGTACCGTTGACGTGCATATTCGTCGCCTGCGTAAAGCGCTGGAGCTGACCGGGCATGACCGTATGGTACAAACCGTTCGTGGAACAGGTTACCGTTTCTCTGCACGCTACTGATCGTTCGCACTGGAGTCTGAACCGTGTTGGAACGCCTCTCCTGGAAGAGATTATTTCTGGAGCTGCTGCTCGCCAGCCTGCCCGCGCTTCTGCTCGGGCTGCTGATCGGGTATCTGCCCTGGCTGCTGTTAGTCTCAGTGCTCTGCGTGCTGGGTTTCCACTTCAATAACTTACTTCGCCTTTCCCACTGGCTGTGGGTTGACCGCAGTATGACCCCGCCAAGCGGACGGGGTAGCTGGGAGCCGCTTTTCTACGGGCTTTATCAGATGCAGGCGCGTAACCGCCGTCGCCGTCGTGAGCTGGGGCATCTGATTAAACGCTTTCGCAGCGGTGCGGAATCGCTGCCTGATGCGGTGATTCTCACCACCGAAGAAGGGACGATTTTCTGGTGTAACGGCCTGGCCCAGCAGATGCTGGCGCTGCGCTGGCCTGAGGATAACGGCCAGAATATCCTTAACCTGTTGCGCTATCCTGAATTTACCCGCTATCTACGCCAGCGTGATTTCAGCCGCCCGCTGACGCTGGTGCTGAACAATCACCGCCATATTGAGTTCCGCGTGATGCCCTACAGTGAAGGCCAGTGGCTGATGGTAGCCAGGGACGTCACGCAGATGCATCAACTGGAGGGGGCGCGTCGTAACTTCTTTGCCAACGTCAGCCATGAACTGCGCACGCCGCTCACCGTGCTGCAGGGTTATCTGGAAATGATGAATGATTCAGTGCTGGAGGGTGGGGTGCGTGACAAGGCGCTGCATACCATGCAGGAGCAGACCCGGCGGATGGACAGTCTGGTGAAACAGTTGCTGACACTGTCACGCATTGAGGCCGCACCGGCTCTGGATATGCAGGAAAAAGTGGATGTGCCCAGAATGCTGCGCATTTTGCAGCGTGAGGCAGAAACTCTCAGTAATGGCCGCCATGAGATTCACTTCCACACCGACCCGCATCTGCGCGTATACGGCAACGATGAGCAGCTGCACAGCGCTATCTCTAATCTGGTGTATAACGCGGTAAACCACACCCCGGAAGGAACGCGTATCGATATCAGCTGGCTGCGCAATAGCCACGGCGCGCAGTTTAAGGTGCGGGATAACGGTCCTGGCATTGCCGCCGAACATATTCCGCGCCTGACGGAGCGGTTCTATCGGGTGGACAAGGCACGTTCCCGTCAGACCGGCGGCAGCGGGCTGGGGCTGGCGATTGTTAAGCACGCGCTGAGCCACCATAATGCCCGGCTGGATATCACCAGCGAGCCGAATAAAGAAACCTGTTTCAGCTTCCAGTTGCCGCCAAGGTTGATTGTCAGCGCCGAACTGGTTGAGAATGCGGTTCGTTAATCTGACGGGTTTCTTGCTATGAAAAAGCTGATGGCGCTGGCGCTGCTGCTGTTTACTTCCGTTGCTCCGGCCCGCGAGGGCATGCTGGCGGGGAATTTGTCCAGCGTGGGTTCGGATACGTTGGGCAATTTGATGGCGCTGTGGGGCGAGAGTTTTAACCGTCAGTATCCGGGGATCAATGTGCAGATCCAGGCGGCAGGATCGTCTACCGCTCCTACCGCGCTGGCGGCCGGTGCCGCGCAGCTCGGAGCGATGAGCCGCCCGATGCAGGCCCCGGAACGCCAGCTGTTTGAGGATAGCTATGGTTATCCGCCGCTGGCAGTACCGGTGGCGATGGATGCGCTGGTGGTGGTGGTTAATCAGGACAACCCGCTGCCCGGGCTGAACGTGCAGCAGCTGGACGCTATCTTTTCGATTACCCGCCGCTGCGGGGCGCGGAAAGTGCCGGTGACCTGGGGCGATCTACAGCTGACGCAGCCGGGCTGGTCCGATCGTGGTCTTCAACGCTTTGGCCGCAACTCTGCCTCCGGCACCTGGGGGTTCTTCAAGCAGCAGGCGTTGTGTAACGGCGATTTCCGCAAAGATGTCGGCGAGTATCCCGGTTCGGCGGCGGTGGTGCAGGCGGTGGCCGGAACGCTGAACAGCATTGGCTACGCCAGCGCGGGCTTTCATATCAGCGGGGTGAAAACCGTGCCGGTGGCCCGCAGCGGCAGCGACTGGATCGCGCCAACCCCGGAAAATATCCGCAGCGGGCTCTATCCCTATGCCCGCCCGCTCTATATTTACGTTAATAAAGCCCCCGGAAAGCCGCTGGAGCCGCTAACGGCCGCGTTCCTGCGTCTGGCACTGTCACCGGACGGTCAGAAGCTGGTCAGCCAGGCCGGTTATCTGCCGCTTTCACAGCAGCAGCGCGAGCGCGCGCTGAGCCTGCTGGCACCGTAATCCTCTTTTTATCTGTCTTAATCGCGGTTGCTCCTCATTGGTAAGATGAATTTTTTTCAACTGCGATGAATTTTCCTCGTTTGCCGCTGCCTGTTTCTCATGACACTCTTAACACCAGACATATAGACATCCAGATGTCCAAAAATAACCAGTAGTAATTATTACTACCCTAAATTATGCGCCGGATGGCAGGCCAGGAGTAACCGACTATGACAACATCTACCCATTATCGCGCCGAAGTGGTTGGCAGCTTTCTGCGTCCTGCCGCGATCAAGCAGGCACGTAAACAGTTTGAAGCCGGTGAAATTGACGCCGCCGCGCTGCGCCGCATTGAAGATGCTGAAATTCGTAAGGTTGTTGATCTGCAGCGTGAAGCGGGCCTGCAGGTTGTGACCGACGGCGAATTCCGCCGCGCCTGGTGGCACTTTGATTTCTTTGACGGCCTGGACGGCGTGGAGCGCTATGAAGCCGAGCAGGGCATTCAGTTTAACGGCGTACAGACCAAAGCGCGCGGCGTGAAAGTGACCGGCAAGCTGGGCTTCAGCAACCACCCGATGCTGGAGGATTTTCGCTTCCTGCAAAGCATCAGCGGTGATGCCGTGGCGAAGATGACTATCCCAAGCCCGAGCGTGCTGCACTTCCGTGGCGGTCGTAAGGTGATTGATGCCACCGTCTATCCCGATCTGAAAGACTACTTCGACGATCTGGCCCAGACCTATAAAGATGCGATCAAAGCGTTCTACGATGCCGGATGCCGCTATCTGCAGCTGGATGATACCGTCTGGGCCTACCTGTGCTCTGACGACCAGAAGCGTGAAATTCGCGAGCGCGGCGACAACCCTGAAGAGCTGGCGCAGACCTATGCCCGCGTGCTGAACAAGGCGCTGGAAGGGAAGCCGGATGACCTGATTGTCGGGCTGCATGTGTGCCGTGGAAACTTCCGCTCAACCTGGATCTCGGAAGGTGGCTATGAGCCGGTGGCGGAGATCCTGTTCGGCGGCGTGAATATTGATAATTTCTTCCTGGAATACGATAACGAGCGCTCGGGCGGCTTTGAGCCGCTGCGCTTTATCAAGCCGGGCAACCAGCAGGTGGTACTGGGCCTGATCACCACCAAAACCGGCGAGCTGGAAGAGGCGGCCACGGTGGAGCAGCGGATCAAAGAGGCGGCGCAGTACGTCAGCCTCGACCAGATCTGTCTCAGCCCGCAGTGCGGCTTTGCCTCGACCGAAGAGGGCAACAGCCTGACGGAAGCGCAGCAGTGGGCCAAACTGCGTCTGGTTGTGGATATCGCCAACCGCGTCTGGTAAGGCGTTACCCCCTGTTATTTTGTGTATAAGGCGCGTTTTTACGCGCCTTTTGTGCATCAATTGCAGGTAAAATGCAGAAATTAACGCCGTGTCGAATAAAAAAGATACAAATCATGTAACGCGATATTCACGTTAACTAATGATATACGCTGCCTGTTGTTATTTTTACGCTATATACTACTGCTTTTTAGATCCCGTATTGCCTTTCTCCGCTATAAACGTTTTACTTACCTCCGTTTTTTCATCATCCCCCTGCATATAGAAAATAAACAGCTCTGATTCGCTGCCCGTTTGGCTCATACACGGTGGTTTCCACTGCATTAGCTTGATTTTGCAACGTTTACCGGGCGACACAGGGGATAAACCTGACATCACGATTCAATACCAGTACAGGCAGCACCGTTCCTTATGACGCATCGTTTAACTCCAAAAGATATTCTGGCGCTGGGCTTTATGACTTTTGCCCTGTTCGTAGGTGCCGGAAACATTATTTTCCCGCCGATGGTGGGTATCCAGTCCGGCGAATTCGTCTGGACCGCAGCAATCGGCTTCCTGATTACCGCCGTGGGCCTACCGGTGATCACCGTGATCGCACTGGCGCGCGTCGGTGGCGGCATTGATGCCCTCAGCTCGCCAATCGGTAAAGCGGCCGGCGTAGTGCTGGCAACGGTCTGTTACCTCGCCGTGGGCCCGCTGTTCGCCACCCCGCGTACCGCCACCGTTTCCTTCGAAGTGGGTATTGCCCCGCTGACCGGCGATGGTGCTCTGCCGCTGCTGGTGTACAGCCTGATCTACTTTGCGCTGGTGATCGGTATCTCTCTGTATCCGGGCAAACTGCTGGATACCGTCGGCCACGTGCTGGCACCGCTGAAAATCGTTGCGCTGACCATCCTGGGCGTCGCGGCTCTGCTGTGGCCCGCCGGCGGTCTTGCTCCGGCAACCCACGACTATCAGCGTGCGGCATTCTCCAGCGGCTTTGTTAACGGCTATCTGACCATGGATACGCTGGGCGCGCTGGTGTTCGGTATCGTAATCGTCAACGCTGCGCGCTCACGCGGTATCGACAGCGCGAAGCTGCTGACCCGCTATACGGTGATTGCCGGTTTGATCGCTGGTGTTGGCCTGACGCTGGTTTACCTCAGCCTGTTCAAACTGGGTTCAGACAGCGCCTCGATTGTCGATCAGCAGGCGAACGGTGCCGCTATTCTGCATGCCTATGTGCAGCACACCTTCGGCGGTATGGGCAGTTTCTTCCTGGCCGCGCTGATTTTTGTGGCCTGTATGGTCACCGCGGTTGGCCTGACCTGTGCGTGCGCGGAGTTCTTTGAAGGCCTGTTGCCTTTAACTTACCGCCAGCTGGTGTTTATCCTTGGCCTGTTCTCCATGGTGGTGTCTAACCTGGGCCTGAGCCATCTGATCCAGTTCTCTATTCCGGTGCTGACGGCGATTTATCCGCCGTGTATTGTGCTGGTTCTGTTGAGTTTCACCCTGAAGTGGTGGCACAAAAGTAGCCGAATCATCGCTTTACCGATGTTAGTGAGCCTGATTTTCGGTATTATTGACGCCATCAAAACCACGGAATTTAAGGCCTTGCTGCCTGGGTTTGCCCAAAATCTGCCGCTGGCGGATCAGGGACTGGCATGGTTGCCACCTTCACTGGTGATGCTGGTATTGGTAGCCGTATACGATCGCGTGTCAGGCCACCAGTCGGTTACTGCGCATCAGCAATAAGCGTTGTAAAACTTCCCCTTACCTCTGTTGGTAAGGGGTCGACAGGTGTATAGATGACAAGTTCGACACTTAAAAAGGGACTGAGCACCCGCCATATTCGTTTTATGGCCCTGGGTTCGGCAATCGGAACCGGGCTGTTCTACGGTTCGGCAGATGCTATCAAGATGGCCGGTCCCAGCGTTATTCTGGCCTATCTGATCGGCGGTGCGGTGGCGTATATCATTATGCGTGCACTGGGCGAAATGTCGGTCAACAATCCTCAGGCCAGCTCCTTCTCGCGCTATGCGCAGGACTACCTCGGCCCGCTGGCAGGTTTTATCACCGGCTGGACCTACTGCTTTGAAATCCTCATCGTAGCAATAGCCGACGTTACCGCGTTCGGTATCTATATGGGCTTCTGGTTCCCGGATGTGCCGCACTGGATCTGGGTGCTGAGCGTGGTGATGATTATCGGGGCTATTAACCTCGCCACGGTGAAAGTGTTTGGTGAGGTAGAGTTCTGGCTGTCGCTGTTCAAAGTGGCTACCATCATCATCATGATTGTCGCCGGTATTGGTATTATTGTCTGGGGCCTCGGCAACGGCGGCCAGCCAACCGGCATCAGTAATCTGTGGGCCAATGGCGGATTCTTCCCCAACGGCTGGATCGGCATGATGCTGTCGCTGCAGGTGGTGATGTTTGCCTATGGCGGGATTGAGATTATTGGTATCACCGCCGGTGAGGCGAAAGATCCACAGACCTCAATTCCACGGGCAATTAATGCGGTACCGCTGCGTATTCTGGTGTTCTACGTTGGTACGCTATTCGTCATTATGTCCATCTACCCGTGGAACCAGGTGGGAACCAACGGCAGTCCGTTCGTGCTGACTTTCCAGCATATGGGCATTGCGGCAGCGGCAGCCATCCTCAACTTTGTGGTGGTCACTGCGTCACTGTCGGCGATTAACAGCGACGTCTTCGGCGTCGGGCGTATGCTGCACGGTATGGCTGAGCAGGGACATGCACCTAAGGTCTTTGCAAACGTTTCCCGCCGGGGCGTGCCGTGGGTCACGGTGATGGCCATGATGGCCGCCATGCTGGTGGCGGTGTATCTGAACTATCTGATGCCGGAGAAAGTATTCCTGGTGATTGCTTCGCTGGCGACGTTCGCGACCGTTTGGGTGTGGATTATGATCCTGTTCTCCCAGATTGGCTTCCGCCGCACGCTGAGCGCCGAGCAGAAGAAGGAACTGGCATTTGCCTTGCCGGGCGGGCCATTTACCGCAACGGTGGGTATTCTCTTCCTGGTCTTTATTATTGGCCTGATCGGCTATTTCCCGGATACCCGCGTATCGCTGTACGTCGGTATTGCGTGGATTCTGCTGCTGTTGGTGAGCTGGCAGTGGGTGAAGCGACGCAAATAACCGTTAATGGGTTACATAGAGTCGTGTAGCTGTAAGTGAAGTTTAAAAAAAACCGCGATCCGTGAGGATGGCGGTTTTTTTGTATCAGGCAGAACAGCGGCGAACCAGATCAACCGGTACGGACTGCTCGAGTGAAGGGCGGGAAAAGTTCTCAATGCGCTTGAGCAGGGAGTCGACGGAAAACAGCGCTAAGCGATCGGTATCCTGGCGTACGGTCGTCAAGCTGTAGGCGGCATAACTCGCCTGCGGGATATCATCAAACCCGACCACTTTGACATCGGTGTTTTGTGCTGACTGGCGAAGGTAGTCCATCGCTCCCATCGCCAGCATATCGCTGGCACAGAAAATTCCCTCGAGATCGGGCTGTGCTCTTAAGACAGTTTCCGCTGTATCCCAACCGCACTGATAGCTGTCCCGATCGCAGAAATGGGCCACGGGCGGCGTTGCCGGTAGAGCGGCACGAAAGGCTCGCCAGCGCTCAGCGGTATTAAAGCTGTGCCGGTTCTCTCCAATAAAAGCCAGCTGTCGCAGATTTTGTTCAACAAACAGCTCTGCAACCTGGGTTGCGCCCTGAGTATTATCACTGCAAATGCGATCGATGCCAGGCAGACAGGCATAGCGGTTAACCAGCACGACCGGGATTTTCTTTGCCAGATACTCGCGGGCCAGAGCAAATGGGGGCGCACCCGAGGTCATGATCACTCCGGTGATATGGTAGCTAAGTAGCTTGTACAGTGCGGGTTCGAGCTGATGCGGCCCGTTTATATTCAACAGCAGTGGCATAAAACCGTGCAGCGTCAGATGATGAATCAACGAGACCAGCAGCCTGTTGTTAAAGGGACTGTCGAAACTGGTGGAAATCAGGCCAACGAAGTTGCTGCTGCCGGTTATCATCGTTCTGGCAATAATGTTGACCTGATAACCCAGTTCATTTGCCGAGGCCAGAACCCGCTGGCGGGTTTGTTCCGAGACGGAGGCCCCGGGTGTAAACGTACGTGATACCGCTGAACGTGAAACCCCTGCATGACGGGCAACATCGGCTGCCGTAATCCAGTTTTTATTATCTGACGCCATTGCAACTCCCTGTCTATTGTCGCAAGCATGAAATCTTAGCCCTGCCGCCGTAATCCGGTTACTGGCGGTTGGTGGTTGCGGGCGGGTCCAGATATAATGGATAAAAACCGTATTCTTCAGCCTGGCAAAAGGTGCCTTCAACAAGTTAGTAACAATAATTGCAGGGGCGGGAGGAAATTCAGGCAAAAAAAACTCGCCGAAGCGAGTTTTTTGCAGAGCTGAAATTACAGCTTAGCGGCGTTTTCAGACAGGTATTTCGCCACGCCTTCTGGCGAAGCGCCCATACCTTCTTTGCCTTTTTCCCACTGAGCCGGGCACACTTCACCGTGCTCTTCGTGGAACTGCAGCGCGTCAACCATACGCAGCATTTCATCAACGTTACGACCCAGTGGCAGATCGTTAACAACCTGGTGGCGAACCACACCGGCTTTGTCGATCAGGAAAGAGCCGCGCAGGGCAACGCCCGCGTCCGGATGCTCAATACCGTAGGCTTTCTGGATTTCACGTTTGATGTCGGCAACCATTGCGTACTGCACTTCGCCGATGCCGCCTTTATCAACCGGAGTTTTACGCCATGCGTTGTGGACGAACTCTGAGTCGAAGGAAACACCCACAACTTCAACGCCGCGCTTCTGGAATTCAGCATAACGCTTGTCGAAAGCGATCAGCTCAGAAGGGCAGACGAAAGTGAAGTCCATTGGCCAAAAGAACACAACGGTGGCTTTACCAGCGGTGTGTTTTTTAAAGTTGAAGTTCTCTACGATCTCACCGTTGCCCAGTACGGCTGCGGCGGTAAAATCAGGGGCTGGACGAGTTACCAGGACCATGTTCACTCCTGTAAAAGTAAGTTGGATGAAGGTGACAAGATGCGGGAAGTATAAGGTGTGCATCCTGCCGCGAGCCAGCGTAATACGCCGATTATTCAGATAGGTTACGCCTATCAAAAGAAAGGTTAATACTAAAACAGTATCATACAATAACCTTTTTATTGAAAAGGGCAACCGCTAAGTCAGTCTGGGGCTACTTCACAGAATTTGCCGGGCCGCCCGATCCATCATCTGCGGATACAACTGCCAAAAAAAGTCTTCAAGTTGTTGATAATTTTCTTCAAAATCGTAATAACTCTCGCTCAGTGCCGCCAGGCGAGGGCGGCGACTGGCCATTCCTCGTAGCACATTTTGTAAATAGGGCGCGGCGGCATAACGCTCCATCCAGCGGTCTCGCCATAAATAATGATTAAGAGTCTGAAAACCTTCCGGCGTACCCGGCAATTGTGGCTCGATCACACTTTTAACATGAGACAAAAAAGCTGGCAGGGAAATTTCCGGCACCAGTTTAGCCCAGTGATGTGACAGGAAATGATCCCAGATAACGTCCAGCGTAATGGGCGCAACGCGCTTCGTTTCCGGACGAAACAACTGCCGCGCAGCACGGACTTCCGGCAGTGAATCGGTCAGTGCATCGATACGTCGGTGCAGGGCAATTCCTTCGGCAATATCGGCAGAAAACTGCTGCTGCGGATTGCCGCGAATGTAGTCGGCCATCAAATTGCCCAGCAGCGAACTGTTGGCAAGCGTGGCAAGATGGAGGTGAGCGAGATAGTTCATGCGCCTACTATATCTTATTTTCACCCACGGCTTTGCAACGACGGCATGAAAGATCAAGGGCAGGTTTAGAAGTTGCCGTTTTTCAGCTAGAATATGCGCCCTGATTTCCCTGAATGTGAATGACCATGCGCGTTGCCGATTTTTCTTTTGAGTTACCAGAATCTTTGATTGCCCACTATCCGCAGGCCCAGCGCAGCGGGTGCCGTCTGCTGTCGTTAAACGGTGAGGATGGCGCGCTGACGCACGGGGTGTTCACCGACTTACTGGACAAACTTAATCCCGGTGACCTGCTGGTGTTTAACAATACGCGGGTGATCCCGGCACGTATTTTTGGCCGCAAGGCCAGCGGCGGGAAAATTGAAGTGCTGATTGAGCGCATGCTGGATGACAAGCGTGTGCTGGCCCATGTGCGCTCGTCAAAATCTCCGAAACCGGGCAGCGCACTGCTGTTGGGCGAAGATGAAAGCGTGCAGGCAACGATGACCGCACGCCATGACACGCTGTTTGAAATTGAATTTAACGACCCGCGTGCGGTGCTGGATATTCTGAATGATATCGGCCATATGCCGCTGCCGCCCTATATCGATCGTCCGGACGAGGAAGTAGACCGCGAGCTTTATCAGACGGTGTACAGCCAGAAACCGGGTGCCGTAGCGGCTCCAACCGCCGGTCTGCATTTCGACGAGCCTCTGCTGGCCGCGCTGCGTGAAAAGGGCATTGAAACCGCATTTGTTACCCTGCACGTTGGTGCGGGGACATTCCAGCCGGTGCGGGTGGACAGCATTGAAGACCACATTATGCACGCCGAATATGCGGAAGTGCCGCAGGATGTGGTGGATGCGGTGCTGGCCTGTAAGGCGCGCGGCAATCGGGTGATCGCCGTGGGCACCACCTCGGTTCGTTCGCTGGAGAGCGCCGCGCAGGCCGCTGGCGATGCGCTGATTGCGCCGTTCTTTGGCGATACCAAAATCTTTATCTATCCGGGCTATCACTATCAGGTCATTGACGCGCTGGTGACTAACTTCCACCTGCCGGAGTCCACGCTGATTATGCTGGTCTCTGCCTTTGCTGGTTATAAAAATACCATGCATGCCTATCAGCAGGCGGTAGCACAGGAATATCGCTTCTTCAGCTATGGTGACGCGATGTTTATTACCCGTAATTCTCAGGCCTGCCACGAGATCCCGGGGCAGGCCTGATTTTTCCAAAGGACGGCATCGGCTTTCCCTTTGATCACCATTAACATCGAACTGTTTCTTCGGTGGAGGCAATGTGAAGTTTGAATTAGATACTACCGACGGCCGCGCCCGTCGTGGTCGCCTGGTTTTTGATCGTGGCGTGGTAGAAACCCCGGCCTTTATGCCCGTGGGCACGTACGGCACGGTGAAAGGCATGACCCCGGAAGAAGTCGAAGCGACGGGTGCGCAGATTATTCTGGGTAACACCTTCCATTTATGGCTGCGTCCTGGCCAGGAAATCATGAAGCTGCACGGCGATCTCCATGATTTTATGCAGTGGAAAGGGCCGATCCTGACAGACTCCGGCGGTTTCCAGGTCTTCAGCCTGGGAGATATTCGTAAGATCACCGAGAAGGGCGTACATTTCCGTAACCCGATCAACGGTGATGCGATCTTCCTCGATCCTGAAAAATCGATGGAAATTCAGTACGATCTCGGTTCTGATATCGTGATGATTTTCGATGAATGTACGCCATACCCGGCCGACTGGGATTATGCCAAGCGTTCTATGGAAATGTCCCTGCGCTGGGCGCAGCGTAGCCGCGATCGCTTTGATTCGCTTGGGAATAAAAACGCGCTGTTCGGCATCATTCAGGGTAGTGTTTACGAAGATTTACGCGATGTCTCGGTTAAAGGACTGGTGGAGATCGGCTTTGATGGGTACGCTGTGGGCGGCCTGGCGGTCGGCGAGCCAAAAGAGGACATGCACCGTATTCTGGAGCACGTTTGTCCGCAGCTTCCTGAAGATAAACCGCGCTACTTAATGGGCGTGGGTAAGCCACAGGATCTGGTTGAAGGCGTCCGTCGTGGTATTGATATGTTCGACTGCGTGATGCCAACCCGTAATGCGCGTAACGGACATCTGTTCGTCACCGATGGTGTGGTGAAAATCCGTAACGCGAAGTATAAAGATGACACGTCTCCGCTGGATGCCGAGTGTGATTGCTACACCTGTCGCAATTACAGCCGTGCCTATTTGTACCATCTCGATCGCTGTAATGAGATTTTAGGAGCGCGACTGAATACCATTCATAATCTGCGTTATTACCAGCGCCTGATGGCGGGTTTACGCAAGGCTATTGAAGAAGGTAAATTAGAGCACTTCGTGACTGAATTTTACCAACGGACGGGGACGGCGGTTCCGCCATTAACGTCTGATAATTAAACAATGAGGGAATTTTAATGAGCTTGTTCATTTCTGATGCCGTGGCAGCTGCAGCACCATCACAGGGAAGTCCTTACTCTCTGGTGATTATGCTGGTTGTATTTGGTCTGATTTTCTACTTCATGATCCTGCGCCCTCAGCAGAAACGTGCGAAAGAGCACAAAAAACTGATGGACTCAATCTCTAAGGGTGATGAAGTGCTGACCACCGGTGGCCTGGTAGGCCGCGTTACGAAAGTAGCGGAAACTGGTTATGTCGCTATCGCGCTGAACGAAACCACTGAAGTTGTGGTCAAACGTGACTTCGTAGCTGCCGTTCTGCCGAAAGGTTCGATGAAGGCGCTGTAATTTTTGATGTCCCTAAGGGAACTGCCGTGTTAAACCGTTATCCTTTATGGAAGTACATCATGCTGATCGTCGTATTACTCGTCGGTCTGCTGTATGCACTGCCTAACCTTTATGGTGAGGATCCGGCTGTTCAGATCACTGGTGCGCGCGGAAGCGCCGCCAGTGAGCAAACGCTGGTTCAGATCCAAAACGCATTAAAAGAAGATAATATCCAGAGCAAATCTATTGCCCTGGAAAACGGCGCTATTATGGCGCGTTTCGCTAATACCGACGTGCAGCTGCGCGCTCGTGAAGCGATTATGAAGGTTCTTGGCGAGAATTACGTTGTGGCGCTTAACCTTGCGCCGGCTACACCCACCTGGCTGTCAATGCTGAACGCAGAGCCGATGAAACTCGGTCTTGACCTGCGCGGCGGCGTACATTTCCTGATGGAAGTCGATATGGATACTGCTCTGGGTAAACTCCAGGAGCAAAATATCGATAGCCTGCGTAGCGATCTGCGTGAAAAAAATATTCCTTACGTTAACGTTCGTAAAACTGATAACTACGGCATGGAGATTCGTTTCCGCGATGCGGATGCGCGTAATCAGGCCGTTAGCTATCTGACGAGCCGTCACCGCGATATGGTCATCAGTAGCAGCGGCAGCAATGCGCTGACTGCGGTAATGAGCGACGAACGTCTGCGTGAAGCGCGTGAATATGCGGTACAGCAGAACATCAACATTCTGCGAAATCGTGTTAACCAGCTGGGCGTAGCTGAGCCGCTGGTGCAGCGTCAGGGTGCTGACCGCATTGTGGTTGAACTGCCGGGTATTCAGGACACCGCGCGTGCGAAAGAGATCCTCGGTGCAACGGCAACGCTGGAATTCCGCCTGGTTAACACCAGCGTGGATGCCACTGCCGCCGCAAACGGCCGCGTACCGGGTGACTCTGAAGTCAAACAGACTCGCGATGGCCAGCCGGTTGTGCTGTACAAACGCGTGATCCTCACCGGTGACCACATTACCGACTCCACCTCAAGCATGGATGAGTACAACCAGCCACAGGTTAATATTTCCCTGGACAGCGCTGGCGGTAACATCATGTCCAACTTCACCAAAGACAGCGTCGGTAAGGCGATGGCTACCCTGTTTGTTGAATATAAAGACAGCGGGAAGAAAGACGCCAACGGCCGTGCGATTCTGGTGAAGCAGGAAGAGGTGATCAACGTTGCGAACATCCAGTCTCGTCTGGGTAACAGCTTCCGTATTACCGGCATTAACAATCCGAACGAAGCACGTCAACTGTCGCTGCTGCTGCGTGCCGGTGCGTTGATTGCGCCAATCCAGATTGTTGAAGAGCGTACTATCGGCCCGACTATGGGTCAGCAGAACATCACTCAGGGTCTGGAAGCCTGCCTGTGGGGCCTGATCGCTTCGATCATCTTTATGGTGGTGTGGTACAAAAAATTCGGCCTGGTGGCGACCAGCGCGCTGTTAGCTAACCTGGTGTTGATTGTCGGCATTATGTCGCTGCTGCCGGGCGCAACGCTGACGATGCCGGGTATTGCCGGTATCGTTCTGACGCTGGCGGTTGCGGTCGATGCTAACGTACTGATAAACGAGCGTATCAAAGAAGAGCTGCGTAACGGGCGTTCCGTTCAGCAGGCGATTCATGAAGGCTATAAAGGTGCGTTCTCCAGTATCGTTGATGCCAACGTGACTACGCTGATTAAAGTTATCATTCTGTACGCAGTGGGTACCGGCTCGATTAAAGGGTTTGCTATCACCACGGCGATTGGTGTGGCAACGTCCATGTTTACCGCGATTATCGGCACCCGTGCCATCGTTAATCTGATGTACGGCGGCAAACGCATCAACAAGTTGTCTATCTGAGGAGTGCGTTGTGTCACAGGAACATAGTGTTGAACAAATGAATCACGGGCGTAAAGTCGTCGACTTTATGCGCTGGGATACGCTGGCGTTCATCATCTCTGGTCTGCTGCTGATTATCTCGGTAGCGATTATCGGTGTACGTGGGTTTAACTGGGGGCTTGATTTCACCGGTGGTACGGTGATTGAAATCAACCTGGAAAACCCGACCGATCTGGACGTGATGCGCGAAAGCCTGGTGAAGGCCGGGTTCGCAGAACCGCAGGTGCAGAACTTTGGCAGCAGCCGTGATGTGATGGTGCGTATGTCACCGAACGAAGGCAATGCGGGCCAGGAGCTGGGCAGCAAGGTGCTGGCGGTGATTAATGACACCACTAAGCAGCATGCTACCGTTAAGCGTATTGAGTTCGTCGGGCCGACGGTGGGTAGCGATCTGGCGACGGCAGGCGGCATGGCGCTGCTCTCCGCGCTGATTGCCATTCTGATCTATATCGGTTTCCGCTTCGAGTGGCGACTGGCGCTGGGTACCGTGCTGGCGCTGGCGCACGACGTGGTGATCACCATGGGGCTGCTCTCTCTGTTCCATGTTGAGATCGATCTGACTATCGTTGCCTCGCTAATGTCGGTTATCGGCTACTCGCTGAACGATAAGATCGTGGTCTCGGATCGTATTCGTGAGAACTTCCGCAAAATCCGTCGCGGATCGTCTTACGATATCACCAACGTCTCTCTGACGCAGACGCTGAGCCGTACCATTATCACCTCGGCAACGACGCTGGCGATGGTTCTGATCCTGTTCATTTTTGGTGGCGAGCTGCTGAAAGGCTTCTCTCTGACCATGCTGATCGGTATCACCATCGGTACTATCTCGTCGATTTATGTCTCTTCAGCGCTGGCGCTGAAACTGGGCATGAAGCGTGAACATATGATCCAGCAGAAAGTGGAAAAAGAGGGCGCAGACCAGCCTTCGATTCTGCCTTAATGACTGAAGTGTCATAAAGCGAAGGGCCACAGATTGTGGCCCTTTTTTTATTTTATGGCATGCTGACCGCTGCCGCTGGCGGAGTCACCACCACATCATGCACGCGCACGTACCCCAGTTGTTCCGGTGACAGATTGCTCAACCGCAGCGGCACGCTGACCTGGCTGCGTGGCAATAGTGTGCTGGCGACCTCAATTTTTTGCGACATACTGCTGATACTCAACGGCTGACCGGTGGCGCTATCCAGCTCGCCCCATTCCACTTCCGCACTGAACGACGGCAGCGTTGCGTCGCCGGTTGCACGAATATCCAGCGTGTCACGCGTGCCGTTAGCTTCGCTCTGAACGTGGCTTAAGGACAGCTTCAGATCGCCCGCCTGGCTTTTCAGGATCACCCCGGTATTCGCCAGCGGCAGCAGCCAGGCCCCCTGAGCAGTACCGCTATTAAGATGCCCCTGCTGTTCCAGCGCGCTCGCCTGGCGGGTGAGCTGGCGCATTTCCTTACTCAGCTTGCCGACTTCATTATGCAGCTGGTTGATTTTCGGCTGCGACGGTGCGCTGGAACAGCCGGCTAGCGCCAGCAGCGACGCAATTAATGACAGTTTCAGATAAGCCGTTGTCATTATTCATTTCCTTCTGATGAACATTTGCTTTTATCTTAGAGCAAAGCAGTCTGAATAGCCTGCCCCGAAAAGCTGTCTTTTGCGGCCCGCGCCGCATAAAGTCATGCAGTTTTGCGCCGCGTGGCTTTGGCAGGCGGCTTCGTTCGCGTTACACTAGCCGTCAATTTCAAGGATTATCAGGACGCATCATGCATTGCCCATTCTGTTCCGCCGTGGATACCAAAGTGATCGACTCCCGCCTGGTGGGGGAGGGAACTTCGGTGCGTCGTCGTCGCCAATGCCTGGTGTGTCATGAGCGCTTTACGACTTTCGAAGTTGCCGAACTGGTGATGCCGCGTGTGGTGAAAAGCAACGACGTGCGCGAACCGTTTAATGAAGACAAGCTGCGTAGCGGTCTGATGAAAGCGCTGGAGAAACGCCCGGTTAACTCCGATGCGGTCGAGACCGCGCTCAGCCATATCAAAAGCCAGCTGCGTGCGACCGGCGAGCGTGAAGTGGCCAGTAAGATGATTGGTAATCTGGTGATGGACGAGCTGAAAAAGCTGGATAAAGTGGCTTATATCCGTTTCGCCTCGGTCTATCGCAGCTTTGAAGATATTCGGGAATTTGGCGAAGAGATCGCCCGCTTACAGGACTGATGCGATGCGTGATGAATTCTATATGGCGCGTGCGCTTGAGCTGGCGCGCCTCGGTTGCTTTACCACTACGCCTAATCCAAACGTTGGCTGCGTTATTGTTCGTGACGGTGAAATTGTGGGTGAGGGCTATCACCGTCGAGCCGGTGAGCCGCATGCCGAAGTGAATGCGCTGCGAATGGCGGGCGATAAAGCCCGCGGTGCCACCGCTTATGTCACCCTTGAACCCTGTAGTCATCATGGACGCACACCTCCCTGCTGTGATGCGCTGACGGCGGCAGGCGTGAGTCGGGTGGTTGCGGCGATGCAAGATCCCAATCCGCAAGTGGCCGGGCGCGGGCTGTATCGTTTGCGGCAGGCCGGCATTGACGTCAGCCACGGCCTGATGATGCAGGAAGCAGAAGCGCTGAACCGGGGATTCCTCAAGCGGATGCGCACCGGATTCCCGTGGGTGCAGCTCAAGCTGGGTGCCTCGCTGGATGGCCGTACGGCAATGGCAAGCGGTGAAAGTCAGTGGATTACCTCGTCTGAGGCAAGGCGTGACGTGCAGAGGCTGCGGGCGCAAAGCTCTGCCATTCTCAGCACCAGCGCAACCGTACTGGCAGATAATCCGTCGCTGACGGTGCGCTATGATGAGCTGGATGCCAGCACCCGTTCACGCTATGCCGCAGAAGATTTGCGCCAGCCGGTGAGAATTATCGTAGACAGCCAGAATCGCGTCACGCCACAGCATCGACTTATTGCACAATCCGGGGAAACCTGGCTGGCGCGTAACGAAATCGATGCGCAATCGTGGCCGGACAATGTGACCCAGTTTAGCGTGCCGCGCCACCATAACCGGATCGATCTGGTTTCGATGTTTATGCTGCTGGGTAAAAAACAAATCAACAGCGTGTGGGTGGAAGCCGGGGCACAGTTTGCCGGCGCGTTGTTGCAGGCGTGCGTAGTCGACGAGCTGATTGTTTATCTGGCACCGAAACTGCTGGGCGATGCAGGGCGTGGTCTGTGCCATCTGCCCGGGCTGGAGCGTCTGGCCGATGCGCCGGAATTTGCCTTCAGCGATGTTCGCCAGGTGGGGCCTGATGTGCGCCTGACGCTCACGCCGAAATACCGCTGAGTTAACGGCTCGCCCCCAGCGAAGATTTTTGCCTGCATTCCGTTTGCGCAAAAGCAAGCAGACGGATTAAGAGTGTGATAGAATCCGCCCCCCTGCGGGGCCAAACAGAACCCTGAAAGGAAGATTATGAACGTTATTGAAGCTGCTGTTGCTACCCCTGATGCGCGTGTTGCTCTGGTTATTGCGCGTTTCAACAACTTTATCAACGACAGCCTGCTGAGCGGCGCGATTGATGCCCTGAAACGTATTGGCCAGGTGAAAGATGAAAATATCACCGTGGTCTGGGTTCCGGGCGCGTATGAGCTGCCAATGACCGCTCGCGCGCTGGCAAAAGCCGGCAAGCACGATGCCGTTGTGGCGCTGGGTACCGTTATCCGTGGCGGCACCGCTCACTTCGAATATGTGGCAGGCGAGGCCAGCTCCGGTCTTGCCAGTGTTGCCATGAACAGCGATATCCCGGTTGCCTTTGGCGTGCTGACGACTGAAAACATCGAGCAGGCCATCGAACGCGCCGGAACCAAGGCGGGTAATAAAGGTGCTGAAGCAGCCCTGACCGCACTGGAAATGATTAACGTATTAAAAGCCATCAAAGCCTGATTTAAGGGGAATTTCGTGAAACCTGCTGCTCGTCGCCGCGCCCGTGAATGTGCTGTTCAGGCACTTTACTCGTGGCAGATCTCCAAAAACGACATCGCTGATGTCGAATACCAGTTTCTGGCGGAACAGGACGTTAAAGACGTCGATATCAATTATTTCCGTGAGCTGGTCGGCGGCGTTGCAACTAACAGTGCATACCTCGACGGCCTGATGAAACCCTATCTGTCACGTCAGTTGGAAGAGCTGGGACAGGTAGAAAAGGCGATCCTGCGTATTTCTCTGTTTGAACTGAGCAAGCGTTCAGATGTTCCCTACAAAGTGGCCATCAATGAAGGGATCGAGCTGGCGAAAGTGTTCGGTGCTGAAGACAGCCATAAGTTTGTCAACGGCGTGCTGGATAAAGCCGCTCCGCAGATCCGTCCAAACCGCAAATAATCTCTCAAGAGGCCGCTAACCCGGCCTCTTCTTTTTACTCCCGGAATGCACTATGGCTTGTGGCGAATTTGAACTGATAGCACGCTACTTTGATCGTGTAACAAGCTCCCGTCGCGATGTCGAAAAAGGTATTGGCGACGACTGCGCCTTGCTGAGCGTACCTGAAAAACAGTCTCTGGCGATCAGTACCGATACGCTGGTGGCGGGTGTCCATTTTCTTGCCGATATTCATCCAGCCGACCTCGGCTACAAAGCGCTGGCGGTAAATCTTAGCGACCTTGCTGCGATGGGCGCCGACCCGGCGTGGCTGACTCTGGCGCTGACACTGCCAAACGTGGATGAAAGCTGGCTGGAAAGCTTCAGCGATAGCCTGTTTGAGCTTCTCGATTATTACGATATGCAGCTGATCGGCGGCGATACGACGCGCGGTCCGCTAAGCATGACGCTGGGAATTCATGGCCTGGTGCCGCAGGGCCGGGCACTGCGCCGTTCCGGTGCGCGCATCGGCGACTGGATTTACGTCACCGGCACGCTGGGTGACAGCGCCGCCGGTCTGGCCCTGTTGCTGGGCCAGGAGCAGTTGAGCAACCCCGCTGCCCATGAAGCACTCATTAAGCGCCATCTGCGACCTATCCCGAGAATCCTGCAGGGCCAGGCGTTGCGCGATCTGGCGAGTTCAGCGATCGATATTTCCGACGGGCTTATTTCCGATCTCGGCCATGTGCTGAAAGCCAGTGACTGCGGCGCGCGGATCAATCTGGATGCCTTGCCGCTCTCAGAGCCGCTGAAACAGAACTTCAGTTCTGAGCAGTGTCTGCACTGGGCGCTGAGCGGTGGTGAAGATTACGAACTGTGTTTCACTGTGCCGGAAATCAATCGCGGTGCGCTGGATGTGGCGCTCGGCTATCTTGGTGTACCGTTTACCTGTATTGGCCAGATGGGCTCGCAGGCAGAGGGGCTGGTTCTGTTGCAGGATGACAGAGTCGTGGAGTTTAACCATAAAGGATTTGACCATTTTGGCTCGTGAAAAAGATGTGGCGAAAAGCCGCCTGAAGATGAGTAACCCGTGGCACCTGCTGGCCACCGGTTTCGGCAGCGGGCTCAGCCCGTGGATGCCTGGTACGATGGGGTCGATTGCAGCGATCCCTTTCTGGTATCTGCTGAATCTGCTGCCGCAGGATCTCTACGTGCTGGTGCTGCTGTTAGGGATCAGTATCGGCGTCTATCTCTGTCATCGCACCGCGAAGGATATGGGCATTCACGACCACGGCAGCATCGTCTGGGATGAGTTTATCGGGATGTGGATTACCCTGATGGCGATTCCGGTCAACAGCTGGCAGTGGGTGCTGGCGGGATTCCTGGTGTTCCGTCTGTTTGATATCTGGAAGCCGTGGCCGATCCGCTGGTTTGATCGCAACGTTCACGGCGGAATGGGGATTATGGTGGACGATATCGTGGCCGGGATTGTTTCTGCCGCTATTCTCTACCTTGCCGGTCACTACTGGCTGATGTAACTCCCGCAGTCGGGGTCAATGCCATTCTGACAGGATAGCCCGCCTGATACAGGACGAAAAGTTATCGTCCTGTATCAAGAATCCAGCTATTTGTTAGCTCAACACGCCAACACGCCAACACGCCAACACGCCAACACGCCAACACGCCAACACGTATAGCTGGCTTTACTCGCTTACTCGAACCCAACAACCGGATGCGGCTGATAGACGCTTTCCAACTCGATAATCTCTTCCTGCGTGAGTTCGACCTCCGTTGCCTTGACCAGGTCGGCCAGCTGTTCGCTGCGTGATGCACCAATAATCGGTGCGGTCACCGCCGGTTTACTGAGCAGCCAGGCCAGCGCTATCTGCGCCCGGCTGACCCCTTTGTCCCTGGCAATTGCCTCAACGCGGGCGGCAATCGCGGCGTCGTTATCCTCATTGGCCGTATACAGCGTCTGACCGTATTGATCCGATACCGTCCGCGCGGTGGCTTCCCCCCACGGGCGGGTCAGGCGACCTCGTGCCAGTGGGCTCCACGGCAGCACGGCGATGTTCTCCGCCAGACACAGCGGATGCATTTCACGCTCCTCTTCACGTTGGATCAGATTGTACTGGTCCTGCATGCTGACAAAACGCGTCCAGCCGTAGCGATCGGCGGTATACAGCGCTTTGGCAAATTGCCAGGCATACATCGAAGAGGCACCGATATAGCGGGCTTTACCGGCTTTCACCACGTCGTGCAGTGCCTCCAGCGTCTCTTCCAGCGGCGTGTCGTAGTCCCAGCGATGGATTTGCAGCAGATCGACGTATTCCATACCCAGCCGGTTCAGGCTGTCATCGATTGACTGCAAAATATTCTTCCGCGACAGGCCGCCGGAAAGGTTGCTCATCGGGAAGAACACTTTGGTCGCTACTACGACCTCATCGCGGCGGGCATAGTCGCGCAGGGCCCGGCCGACGATCTCTTCGCTGCTGCCGTCGGAGTAACTGTTGGCGGTATCAAAGAAGTTAATGCCGGCTTCCAGCGCCTGTTTGATTAACGGGCGGCTGCTATCTTCCGGCAGCGTCCAGGCATGCTTGCCGCGATCGGGTTCACCATAGGTCATGCAGCCCAGACTCAGGCGTGATACGGTCAGATCGGTATTCGCTAACTGAATGGTTTTCATGAAGACTCCTGCTATTTATCGTCGCGTAAGCATAGCAGGTGAGGAGCTCCCCCGAAGGGCGGGGGAGCACAGGATGTTTACTGCTGCAGCCATCCGGCAATTTGCTGCTGAATCCCTGAGGCATCCAGCTGGAAGTCGGTGCGGATCTCTTCCTGAGTGCCCTGCGGAATAAACACGTCCGGCAGGCCAAGGTTAAGCACCGGAACCGGTTTGCGCTTCGCCATCAGCAGTTCATTCACACCGCTGCCAGCGCCGCCTTTAATCGCGCCTTCTTCCAGCGTAATCAGCGCATCGTGACTCGCAGCCAGCTCCAGAATCAGCGCCTCATCCAGCGGTTTAACAAAGCGCATATCCACCAGCGTGGCATTCAGAGCTTCTGCAGCAGCGGCCGCTTCCGGTAACAGAGTACCGAAGTTGAGGATCGCCAGCTTCTCGCCCTGGCGCTTAACGACACCTTTGCCCAGCGGCAGCGAAGCCAGTGGCTCGATAGTGGCACCGGTTCCGGTGCCGCGCGGGTAGCGTACCGCGCTCGGGCCGTCCTGATAGTGATAGCCGGTATAGAGCATCTGGCGGCACTCGTTCTCATCGCTCGGCGTCATGATCACCAGGTTCGGGATGCAGCGCATGAAAGCGATATCGAAAGCGCCCTGATGCGTCTGGCCGTCTGCACCCACAATGCCACCGCGGTCGATAGCAAACAGCACCGGGAGTTTCTGAATAGCCACATCATGAATCAGCTGATCGTAAGCGCGCTGAAGGAACGTCGAGTAGATCGCCACGATCGGCTTGAAGCCGCCAATAGCGAGACCGGCGGCGAAGGTCACCGCGTGCTGTTCGGCAATGGCAACGTCGAAATACTGTTTCGGGTATTCGCGTGAGAACGTCACCATGCCCGAGCCTTCACGCATCGCCGGCGTCACCGCCATCAGTTTTTCATCCTGAGCTGCGGTTTCACACAGCCACTGGCCGAAGATTTTTGAATAGGAGGGCAATCCTTCGGCGCTTTTTGGCAACAGACCGCTTGCCGGGTCGAACTTCGGCACCGCGTGCCAGGTAATCGGGTCCTGCTCGGCCGGGGCGTAGCCTTTGCCCTTTTTGGTCATAATGTGCAGGAACTGCGGTCCTTTCAGCGCGCGCATATTGCGCAAGGTCTGCACCAGCGCCAGCACGTCGTGGCCGTCTACCGGGCCGATGTAGTTAAAGCCCAGCTCTTCGAACAGCGTGCCGGGAACCACCATGCCTTTCAGGTGTTCTTCGGTGCGCTTGACCAGTTCTTTAATCGGCGGCAGGCCGGTTAGTACTTTTTTACCGCCTTCACGCAGACGTGCGTAGGTTTTGCCGGAGAGCAGCTGTGCCAGGCGGTTATTCAGCGCGCCCACGTTTTCAGAAATCGACATTTCGTTGTCGTTGAGGATCACCAGCAGGTCGGCTTTGATATCACCGGCATGGTTCATCGCTTCAAACGCCATACCGGCCGTGATCGCACCGTCGCCAATAATGCAGGCGGTACGGCGATCCTTGCCTTCTTTACCGGCGGCAACGGCCATGCCCAGCCCGGCGCTGATAGAGGTTGAGGAGTGACCGACGTTCAGCACGTCGTATTCACTTTCATCACGCCACGGGAACGGATGCAGTCCGTTTTTTTGGCGGATTGTCCCGATGCGATCGCGGCGCCCGGTAAGGATTTTATGCGGATAGGCCTGATGGCCAACGTCCCATACGAGATGATCGAATGGCGTGTTGTAGACGTAGTGCAACGCAACGGTCAGCTCTACAACGCCCAGCCCCGAAGCAAAGTGGCCGCTGGAGCGGCTCACGCTGTCGAGCAGATACTGGCGCAGCTCATCACAGAGTTTTGGCAGGCTCTCTTTCGGTAGCAAACGTAATTCTTGCACCGTTTCTGCCAGCGCCAGCGTCGGGTATTTTCCAGGTTCAAAACTCATCAGTGACTCATTATGGCTATTTATCGCGTTCAATTATGAAGCCGGCCAGCGCCCGCAACGGGGTGGTATTATAGGATTGTGCGGCCAGCGTTTCTAATGCGCTGAGAGACTCCTGATAGAGATCCCATGCTTTTGTCCGTGCTCCCTCCAGCCCCAGCAGCGCCGGGTAAGTGCTTTTGCCCAGTTGCTGATCGGCTCCTTGCTGTTTGCCGAGCACGGCGGTATCACCTATCACATCCAGAATATCGTCCTGAACCTGGAATGCCAGCCCAATAGCACTGGCGTAACGATCGAGTGCAGGCAAGGCGTTACGGCCTCTTTCCCCTGCGGCCAGCGCGCCAAGGCGCACGGCAGAACGGATCAGCGCGCCGGTTTTATGGCGGTGAATCTGTTCGAGTGCGGTTAAATCAACCTGCTTGCCTTCTGCCGCTAAATCCAGTGCCTGGCCGCCGCACATTCCCGCAACACCGCTGGCCTGCGCCAGTTCGGAAAGCATGGCAATACGGAATTCAGCCTCAACGCCGGGCATCGGGGCATCGGCCAGAATCGAGAAGGCCAGCGTTTGCAGGGCATCGCCTGCCAGAATGGCTGTGTCTTCACCGAATTTAATATGGCAGGTTGGCTGCCCACGGCGCAGGCTGTCGTCATCCATGGCAGGTAAATCGTCGTGAATCAGGGAATAGGCATGAATGCATTCAACGGCCGCCGCAGGCGCATCCAGAGCGCTGTCATCGGCGTGCAGCATCTGACCGGTGGCATAAACCAGAAAAGGACGCAGCCTTTTCCCTCCTAATAATGCGCCATATTCTATGGCATTTACTAGCGGAGTGCTCTGAAAAGGTAGCTCGGCAACATAACGCTGCAATGCGGCATTCACGCGCTGATAATGCGCATGCTGTAATGCGATGAAATCCATCAGTCGTTTTCCGGAGTAAAAGGCGTCAGATCGGCGTTTTTATCGTCATTCAAAAGGATCTGCACCCGCTGTTCGGCCTGCTGTAGCGTTTGCTGCCCGGTACGCGCCAGCTGCACGCCGCGCTCGAACTCGCTCAGCGCCTCTTCCAGCGGAAGGTTGCCGCTTTCAAGGCGGGTGACGATCTGTTCCAGCTGCTGCAGTGAGCTTTCAAAACTGGCAGGCTGTTCGGATTTTTTCGGCATGTTTGATCCTGGCTTGTTATCTCTGTCAGCGGATAATGACTTATGGTATCCGACTCGAAATGATTCGCAAAATATACCCGTCATCTTTCCACTGACAATGACGTGATATGTGCACTGGTACAGAACAATCTTACGGGTGAGCGGCAGACCGGCAGCAGATGAATAAGCACCCATCGGGCAAATGATGATATACTGCTGCGCCTGAATGCAAAGGCCATGAGCCATTTTGCAAGACCCTGATTTTACCAGCTAAGTGCCTTTCGTTTCAGCACTTAATTGCCTAGCGAACCCATGCCACCATGAAGTTTATCATTAAGTTATTCCCAGAAATCACCATTAAAAGCCAGTCCGTGCGCCTGCGTTTTATCAAAATCCTTACCGGAAACATTCGCAACGTACTTAAACACTACGATGAAAACCTTGCCGTGGTGCGCCACTGGGACCATATCGAAGTACGCGCGCGCGATGAGAGCCAGCGGCCAACGATTATCGGTGAGCTGACGCGTATTCCAGGTATCCACCATATTCTGGAAGTTGAAGACCGTCCTTACACCGATGTACACAACATCTTCGAACAGACGCTTGAACTGACCCGCGAGCGTATCGAAGGGAAATCCTTCTGTGTACGCGTCAAGCGTCGCGGCAAGCATGAGTTCAGCTCACAGGACGTTGAGCGCTACGTTGGCGGCGGCCTGAACCAGCATGTGGCTTCCGCCCGCGTGCAGTTGAATCACCCGGACGTGACGGTCAACCTGGAAATTGAGGGTGACCGCCTGCTGCTGGTAACCGGCCGTTTTGAAGGTATCGGTGGCTTCCCGATCGGAACGCAGGAGGATGTGCTGTCGCTGATCTCCGGTGGGTTTGACTCCGGCGTTTCCAGCTACATGCTGATGCGCCGCGGCTGCCGCGTTCACTACTGCTTCTTCAATCTGGGCGGTGCCGCTCATGAGATTGGCGTACGGCAGGTGGCCCACTATCTGTGGAAGCGCTACGGCAGCTCGCATCGCGTTCGCTTTGTTGCTATTAACTTTGAGCCGGTGGTCGGTGAGATCCTGGAAAAAGTGGATGATGGCCAGATGGGCGTGGTGCTGAAGCGCATGATGGTGCGTGCGGCGTCGAAAGTGGCCGAACGCTACGGCGTGCAGGCGCTGGTCACCGGTGAAGCGCTGGGGCAGGTTTCCAGCCAGACTCTCACCAACCTGCGCTTAATTGATAACGCCAGCGATACCCTGATCCTGCGTCCGCTGATTTCACACGATAAAGAGCACATCATTAATCTGGCGCGTGAAATCGGGACGGAAGACTTTGCCCGCACCATGCCGGAGTACTGTGGTGTGATCTCGAAAAGCCCGACGGTGAAAGCCGTGAAGGCGAAAATTGAAGCGGAAGAGCAGAACTTCGATTTCAGCATCCTCGACCGTATGGTGGAAGAGGCGACCAACGTCGATATCCGCCAGATCGCTGAGAAAACTCAGGAAGAAGTGGTGGAAGTGGAAACCGTGGCGTCATTTAGTGCGAATGACGCGGTGCTGGATATTCGCTCCAACGACGAACAGGATGCCCGTCCGCTTGAGGTTGACGGCGTTGAAGTGAAATCCCTGCCGTTTTACAAGCTGGGTACTCAGTTTGGCGATCTCGACCAGTCGAAAACCTGGCTGCTGTACTGCGAGCGCGGCGTGATGAGCCGTTTGCAGGCGCTGTATCTGCACGAGCAGGGCTTTACCAACGTTAAGATTTATCGCCCTTAACATACGGAATGGCAGCACACTCGCTGTTGCCATTCCCCATCACTCCAGTTGCGGATAGCCAGATTTCTAAGAAGAAGCCCGGATATCCGCGCTGAAATAAATCACGCTCGTTAGCGTTGTTAACGCTTGATGAGTGTACTTTTCCAGTCGTATCGTCAGTCACTCAGCGAGTCGTCATCAACTGGCGCTGATTATTCTTTATAGTCGTAAATTCCCGCCGCCAGTACCATCTGCTCGCCAACCTCACGCGCTTTGTCTTTACCCACCAGTAAATCAATCAGCTTGAGGGCGAAATCAATGGTGGTACCCGGCGCCTGGCTGGTCAGCAGATTCACGCGACGATCCCAGACTACGCGGCGATCCATCCACTTACCTTCGGGAATGGTATCTTTCAGCCCCGGGAAGCCGGTCATATTCCCCACCGGGAACAGGTCGTGTGGGATCAGTACGGTGCCCGGGGTGGCGCACATAGCGGCCACGATGCGGCCGGAAAGGTGAAACTGCCGCACGGTCTCGACCAGCAGCGGGCTGTCGCGAAAACACTCGGCACCCTTCAAGCCGCCCGGCAGGACGATGGCATCGAACTCGTCGTCGGCCACCTGCACCAGCGGGGCATCCGCCAGCAGTCGCACTCCGCGTGAACAGACAATTTCACGATCGCCATTTTCGGCCACGCTCGCGGTGACGACGCGAATGCCCGCGCGCACCAGTAGATCGATGGTGGTAACGGCTTCGGTTTCTTCACTCCCAGGTGCCAGGCAAACCAGCACCGATGCGTTCGCGGTCATAATCTTGTTCCTTACGCTTAATAAATTCAAAAAGACGGCTGTTCTCCGGCGTTACCAGGCCCTGAGCGCGGGCACGACGGATCACGTAGCCGTTGATATAGTCAATTTCCGTACGGCGCTGTGCACGGATATCCTGCAGCATGGAAGAGGTATTGCCCGCCGTGCTGCGGATCACATCCATCACGTAGTCGATCAGCCATTCGCGCGAGATATGCTGGCCTTCTCGTTCCATGACGGCGGCCACTTCATTGCTGAGCGCGTCAATTTCCTCACGGTGCTCCACCAGCTCGCCGTTGGTGCAGTCGTAAAATACGGTGAGTGGGTTAATCACGCAGTTCACCGCCAGCTTCTGCCAGGCCGCAGAGGCGACATTGTTGTGCCAGGCGACATCAGGTAGTGCGGCGTGTAGCGTTTCCGCGAGCTCGCTCATTGCCTCCGCAGCAGGAGAAATGGGTCCGACATGCGTGATCCCGGAGGCAACGTGGACGATCACTGTGCCATCATGCCTGGCCGCATGCGTCGTAACGCCGCGCAGCAATGGCTGACGCAGCGTTTTCAGCTCATCAAGAGTGCCCATGCCGTTGTGCAGCAGCAGCACCGGACAGTTTTCCGGCAGGATAAACTGCAGGTTCTTCACGGCCTCAGATACCTGCCAGGCTTTGAGCGTGACCAGCAGCAGATCGCTTTTCGCGAGAAAGGTCGGATCGTTAGCGATCAGCGTTTTATTGATCGGGGAGCCGTGTAAATCAATCACGTTTACCGAGCAGTAGGGTTGTGGAACCCTTAACCAGCCCTGAACTTCATGCCCCTGTTGTTCAAGAGCAGCAAGCCAGATCTGCCCTAAAGCTCCGCATCCAAGTACGGTAATTTTCATTGTTCCTCCCCGCGGCGGGGTGAGTTAAACAGTTTACCCGCGCATCTGTTGATTATTATAGCTTTCAGCGTCCGCAGTTTTATTTACCCGTGGCAAGCAGGTATTATGCCTGTCACTTTAGTCTCAGGAGAATAGATCATGCCATCTTTCGATATCGTTTCCGAAATTGACATGCAGGAAGTACGCAATGCCGTTGAAAACGCCAACCGCGAAATCGCCACCCGCTTTGATTTCCGTAACGTCCAGGCCAGCTTCGAGCTGAACGAAAAAAACGAATCCATCAAGGTTGCCAGCGAGTCAGATTTCCAGGTGAAACAGCTGCTGGATATCCTGCGTGAAAAACTGCTGAAGCGCGGCATTGAAAATGCGGCGCTGGACGTGCCCGAAGAGATTGAGCACAGCGGTAAAAACTGGAGCGTCGATGCCAAAATGAAAAAAGGCATTGAGAGCGACGTAGCGAAGAAGCTGGTTAAGCTGATCAAAGACAGCAAGCTGAAAGTACAGACCCAGATTCAGGGCGATGAAGTGCGCGTTACCGGTAAGTCACGCGATGACCTGCAGGGTGCAATGGCGCTGGTGCGTAAGGGCGAACTGGGCCAGCCATTCCAGTTCAAAAACTTCCGCGACTAATCCTCACATCGCCTCTCCGTTTGGCGTTTCGGACCGTGATGTAAGGCCCGAGTGCTGAGGTGCAGGTGATATGAGGTTGACTGGCTGGCCCCTGTTCAGGGGCCAGCTGGCACATATTCATTTCGGCGCGAATGGGCCTTGTAGTGGCGTATGAGTCTGAAGCGTTACACCGACCACGGCAGGGCGTTGCATTTGCTGTATTTAGAAACGGTTTACGCCGCTGAAGCAATCAGCTTTTCCAGCGTAGCGCGGCTGGTGACCTTACTGTCGATTTTGACGTAGGCACTCTGCTCTTCCGGCACGATAAACACGGCCGTTACGCCAGGCTCGGTTTTCAGCTTCTGCTCCAGAGCATTTTTATCTAGAGTACAGGCTTCCAGCGTTATCCGCAGGCTGCTGACGTAAGGCGGTTCCTGCATGGTGGTGCTGACCAGCAGCCAGACTGCGGCGATGACGGCACCCACCACAAACACGCTCTGCGCATCGAAGTGACCGAACACCCATCCCCCCATGCTGCCACCGATCGCCACACCGATAAACTGGCTGGTTGAATAAAGCCCCATAGCGGTTCCTTTGAAGCCGGGAGGAGACTCTTTGCTGACCAGCGAGGGCAGAATGGCTTCCATCAGATTAAAGCCGACAAAGAACAGCTGCACGCCGATAACCAGCGTCCAGAAATGTCCACCAGCCAGCCAGAGGACGACTTCTGCCACCAGCATCAGCGCCACGCAGAAGATAAACACGCGCTTCATACGGCGCTTCACTTCGGCGTAAATAATAAAGGGCACCACGCTGACGAAGGCGATAAGCATCGTCACCAGGTACACTTTCCAGTGTTCGGCGGCCGGTAAGCCCGCGCGTTCAAACTGGCCCGGCAGCGCGACAAAGCTCGACATCAGCAAAATGTGCAGGCAGAGAATGCCGAAATTCAGTTTCACCAGGCGGCTGTTTGCCAGCACATCGCGGAAGCTGCCTTTCACCATGCCCGACTCGCGGTTGAGTACGTGACTGGAGGCGGAAGGCACCACCAGCAGGGTAATAACAATGCCTGCCGTTGCCAGCACGGCGATCATCCAGAACAACGCGTGCAGGCCAAACGCATTGGTCACGATCGGCCCCAGCACCATGGCGATAGCGAAGGTAATACCAAAGCTTATGCCGATAAACGCCATCGCTTTGGTGCGGTTCTGCTCGCGCGTTAAATCGGAGAGCAGCGCCATTACCGCTGCGGCTATCGCACCGGAGCCCTGTAGTGCTCGGCCAAGGATTACCCCCCAAATTGAGGTGGTTAATGCGGCAATCACGCTACCAAGAACAAAAATAATCAGTCCGCCGACAATAAGCGGTTTGCGGCCAATACGATCGGAAAGCAGACCAAAGGGGATCTGGAATACGGCCTGGGCTAAACCGTAAATGCCGATGGCCAGCCCGATCAATGCTTCGCTGGCTCCCTGTAAAGCCATGCCATAAGTGGTGAGGACCGGTAACACCATAAACATGCCCAGCATACGCAGGGAAAAAACCGTCCCCAGGCCCCAGGTAGCACGAAGCTCGACCGGGGTCATTTTATTATCGTTCATTACTACCTCATACATTTAGTGCGCATAGTTTATGTGCGAGGGGAGGGCGGGTACAACATTACTTGCGAAGAAGTCGTAACAAAAAGAAAGGGCGCGAAATCGCGCCCTTTATCGTGATGCAGCTTTGCTTACCGGACGTAAGTCAGCAGATCTTTAGAAGCGGGGGTCATAAAATCGACAGACATCATCACGCTCAGCGCGGTGATAGCAACGATTGAAAACACGAACAGTTTACGTGCCCAAACTCGGTCGTTTGAGGTTTTGTAACCTGACAGTGCCATCCCCAGCCACCAGACGCTAACCGCTGCGGCCACCACCAGATATTTATATCCGGCATAACCACCCAGCGTCAGCATCAGCGTGGCAATCATAAACGCCAGGATATACAGCGTAATATGATTTTTCGCGACCGAAATGCCTTTCACCACCGGCAGAACCGGAATGTTGGCTGCCTGGTAATCTTTAAAGCGGAAGATAGCAATCGCATAGGAATGCGGCATCTGCCACAGGCTAAAGATAGCCAGCAGGATCAACGCACCGGCGTCAAACTGATTGGAAACCGCACAGTAGCCGATCACCGGAGGTGCTGCGCCAGAGAGGCTGCCAATCAGGGTGCCGTAGACGGAGTTGCGCTTCATGTACAGGCTGTAAACGCCGACATAAACCACGAAACCCATCACCGCCAGCCACATGGCCAGCGGATTTGCTCCGAAATACAGCATCGCAAAGCCAGCAATACCTAAAACGGTCGCATAAACCAGGCTCAGTTTCGGAGAGATGAGGCCTTTGACCATCACCCGATTCTTGGTTCTCTCCATCTTTTTGTCGATGTCGCGGTCAATGTAGTTGTTATAAACACAACCCGATGCCACCACCAGCGAAACGCCGACAAGGGTGAAGAGAAACAGGGAGTAATCGATGCTGCCTTTAGAAGCCAGCAGGAATCCCCCGATAACAGAAATTAAATTCCCGAAAATAATCCCTGGTTTTGTTACTTGCAGGTATCGCTTAATCATCACAGTAGCTCTGTTAGTGGGTCATCATGTTGTAGTTGAGGTTCCACATGATCCAGAGAGAGCCGACAACAACAATCAGGATGATGATCGCCGCGAAGACGATAGCAACCATATTCCAGCCGCCCTCGGACTTGCTGTCCAGGTGCAGGAAGTACACCAGGTGAACCAGCAGCTGAACAACCGCACACACCAGAACCACCGTCAGCGTAACCGCTTTAGAAGCACCGCCGTCCATAACCATCCAGAACGGGATACCGGTCAGAATGATCGACAGGATAAAGCCGATCATATATGACTTCACGCTACCGTGTGACGCGCCGCCATGTTCGTTTACAGAATGACTCATTACATGGCCCCCATCAGATAAACAATGGTGAATACGCAGATCCAAACCACATCCAGGAAGTGCCAGAACAGGCTCAGGCACATAATACGCGCGCGGTTAGTATCGTTCAGGCCACGCTTGGAAACCTGGAACATCAGCACCAGCATCCAGATCAGGCCAGAGGTCACGTGCAGACCGTGGGTACCAACCAGCGTGAAGAACGCGGAGAGGAAGCCACTACGATCCGGACCGAAGCCCTCTTTGATCAGGTGATGGAATTCATAGATTTCCATCCCGATGAAGCCCAGACCGAACAGGAAGGTCATGAACAACCAACCGAGTACGGCACCTTTCTGGCCTTTGTTCATGTTGATAACTGCAAAACCGTAGGTAATGGAGCTCAACAGAAGCAGGGCGGTTTCAACCAGTACGAACGGCAGCTCAAAGATATCTTTGCCTGCCGGGCCACCGGCGGTGTTGTTAACCATCACACCATACGTCGCAAACAGGGTTGCGAAGATGATGCAGTCACTCATCAGGTAGATCCAGAAGCCAAAGATCTTATTGGCTCCTGCATCGTGATGCCCATGGTCCCCATGGGCGTCGTCGTGGTGATGTTTAGTCAGAGTTTCAGTTGACATTTTTCAGACCTGCTTTGCTAATTTCGTCAAAGTGCTGATTCTCGATTTTTTCGATCTCGGCAACAGGAACGTAGTAATCCACGTCTTCGTCAAAGCTCTTCACAATCCAGGAAACAATCATGCCCAGGAAAGACAGGCCCAACAGCCACCAGATGTGCCAGATTGCTGCAAAACCGAAGATGGTAGCGAACAGAGCAATGATGATACCGGCGCCGCTGTTTTTCGGCATATGAATTTCTTCATAGTGCGTCGGCTGTTTATACGCTTCACCTTTTTCCTTCATTTCCCAGAACGCATCGCGCTCGTGAACGTGAGGAACAACAGCAAAGTTATAGAACGGCGGTGGTGAAGAGGTTGCCCACTCCAGAGTACGTGCACCCCATGGGTCACCGGTCAGGTCACGGTTCTGTTCACGGTCGCGAACGGAAACGTAGAACTGAGTCAGCTGGCAGATAACACCACAGGCAATCAGTGCAGCACCGAATGCAGCCACAACCAGCAGCGGGTGGAACTGAGGATCGATGTCCTGGCTGATACGGCGGGTCATACCCATGAAGCCCAGTGCGTACAGTGGCATAAAGGCAACAAAGAAGCCGATAATCCAGAACCAGAACGCACGGATACCCCATTTTTCATTCAGCGTGAAGCCGAATGCTTTAGGGAACCAGTAGGTCACACCTGCGAAGCAACCGAATACTACACCACCGATAATAACGTTATGGAAGTGAGCAATCAGGAACAGACTGTTGTGCAGAACGAAGTCAGCGCCCGGCACGGCCAGCAGAACCCCGGTCATACCACCTACAGAGAAGGTGACCAGGAAGCCAACGGTCCACAGCATCGCAGAGTGCATCTGAATGCGACCCTGATACATAGTGAACAGCCAGTTGAAGATTTTAACACCGGTCGGGATGGCGATGATCATCGTCATAATACCGAAGAAGGCGTTAACGTTCGCACCCGCACCCATGGTGAAGAAGTGGTGCAGCCAAACGATGAAGGACAGGATGGTAATAACTACCGTTGCCCACACCAGAGAGGTATAACCAAACAGACGCTTTTTAGAGAAGGTTGCAACGATTTCGGAGAACACACCAAATACTGGCAGAACCAGGATGTATACTTCCGGATGACCCCAAACCCAAATCAGGTTGACGTACATCATCATGTTGCCGCCCATATCATTGGTAAAGAAGTGGAAACCAAGATAGCGGTCAAGCGTCAGCAGCGCTAAGGTCACGGTCAGAACCGGGAACGCAGCGATGATCAATACGTTAGTACACAGTGAAGCCCAGGTGAACACCGGCATTTTGAACATAGTCATGCCAGGCGCACGCATTTTCAGGATAGTAACGAAGAAGTTAATACCTGTTAATGTCGTACCAATACCGGATAACTGCAGACTCCATATCCAGTAGTCAACCCCGACCCCCGGACTGTACTCCGCACCGGAAAGTGGTGGATAAGCCAGCCAGCCGGTCTGAGCAAATTCGCCCACGCCCAGTGACAGGTTAACCAGAACCACACCGACAACGGTGAACCAGAAGCTCAGGTTGTTCAGGAACGGGAAGGCCACGTCGCGTGCGCCGATCTGTAGAGGAACAGCAATGTTCATCAGACCAACAACAAACGGCATCGCTACGAAGAAGATCATGATCACGCCGTGGGCGGTGAAGATCTGGTCGTAGTGGTGCGGTGGCAGGAATCCTGCTTCACCTGCAGAGGCAAGCACCTGCTGGCTACGCATCATGACCGCATCGGCAAAGCCACGCAGCAGCATGACGAAGGCCAGGATGATGTACATGATACCGAGTTTTTTGTGGTCGACAGAGGTCAGCCACTCGCTCCAAAGATACTTCCACTTACCGAAGTAAGTGATTGCAGCCACAAGCGCCAGGCCACCAAGAATGATGGCTGCTACCGTAACAACGATAATCGGCTCGTGGAGGGGCACTGCATCCAGTGTTAATTTACCTAACATTGTATTATTCCTCGGCTCCCGCGTGAGCGGAATGGCTCATATCCATACCTTCATGCGATGACATGTCCATACTTCCGCCGTGGTTCATCTGGAACTGATTGATAACATCTAAGAACAGACCAGGTTTCACACTTGAGAAGAATTCAACAGGGTGATTTTCGCTAGGCGCTGCCAGCTTATTAAAATCATCCATAGTCGCGAGTGTAGAGGTTGACTCTTTCGCTTTTGCTACCCACTGCTCGAAGGTTGCTTCGTCAGGAGTGGCAATCGCTTTAAACTTCATACCAGAGAAACCACGACCACTGAAGTTCGAGGAGATACCGTTAAAGGTGCCAGGTTCGTTCGCAATCAGGTGAAGCTTCGTCTGCATTCCGGCCATTGAGTAGATCTGGCTACCAAGAGTAGGAATAAAGAAGGAGTTCATCACTGAGTTAGACGTGATCTTGAAGTTAACTGGGCGATTAGCGGGGAACGCAATCTGGTTGACGGTTGCAATACCCTGTTCCGGGTAAATGAACAGCCATTTCCAGTCAAGCGAAACAACCTCAATCTCAACAGGCTTCTGATCGGAAACCAGCGGCTTGCTTGGCTCCAGCGCGTGGGTAGATTTCCACGTCAGAATACCAAGGAAAACAATGATTAAGATTGGCACAGTCCAGACAACGGCTTCAACTTTGTTAGAGTGTGACCAGTTTGGGCTGTATTTCGCATTGGTGTTTGATGCCCGATATTTCCAGGCGAACACCACGGCCATTAAGACTGCCGGGATAACGACGATCAACATCAGGCCGAAAGCCGTCAGTATCAGCGAACGTTGCTCCATTGCAATCTGTCCTTTGGGATTTAACAGTGCACTATCACAACCACTTAACAAAATGGTGCCTGCGATTAATGACAAAATCCCCAAACTTTTATTGTATTTACTGAGTCTCATTTAACGACCTCAATGACAAGGGCTCTATTGTCGTTTAAGTGTGGCGGCATTTTACGGGAAGGTTTCAGTACTGTAAACCTGCAACAGGTTGTGTCAGCGAGGTGTTGACACCTTTTGCCAAGGCTGTCACATATGTTGCTGGCGGTGACAAAATATTAATGGCAGCAATGGGTTGGAGGCAATATAACAAAATTCTATGAAAAAAAGTCGGGTCAAAATCCAGACGCTATAACCAGACGGTTATTGATCCAATTATTTAACAAGTCCTTATCAATTGTGTGATAATAAACGGCATAAAACTAATTACGCACCGGGTTTTAATACTCTTCATTTAAAAATATTTTGCGTGTAAAACTTTTCTAATCCCCCTCAAAAAGCCAAAAAATTTTATTTTTATTCAACTGGCAGTTGTAGCCAAAATCTGCCAGGTAAAAATAATCCAGGCAGGTGTTACAATTGCCTGGATTATTGTTATTAAATTGTTATGGAAATAATTTCCTTAACAAATCAAATTTATCAGCTTAAACGACGATTTAATCGGCACTGAAAGACAATTTTCGGCCTGCCAAAAAATCGAGTAACGTTCCTGCCCCAATGCCTGCCAACATCAGTGAAACAGCTGTTTTTAACAGTCCGGAAACAATAACATCAGGCACGGTTAAATCCGATGCATTTAGTGCCAGGGCGATCAGCCAGAGAATCAACAGTAGCGATCCGAGCACCAAACTGCGCAGGGCCCAGCGGTATGCATTGGGAAATGCAGTGCGCGGTGGAAAGTCTGGATGTTTCTGCGCGTATTCAAGCGTTGATCGGCAGCCCGCTAACAGGAGCAGCCCGGGAAGCGCTGCAACGACCGAGAAAGCGTAAAAGGTCGGCCAGCCCCAGCCATCAACAAACCAGCCAGCAACCGGCCCAACATACACTCGCCCAACGGCAGACAGGGCAGAGAGCAGAGCGAACTGGGTTGCTGAAAACGAGCGGTTGCATAGCGTCATCAGTAGTGCGACAAATGCCGCCGTGCCCATTCCGCCACAGAGGTTTTCCACGGTTACCGCCGCCGCCATGCTGTAAAGGTGTTTATCCGTCACCGACAGAATCCAGTAACCCAGATTGGAAACGGCCTGCAGGATGCCGAACAGCATCAACGCGCGGAACAGGCTCAGACGCTGCATCAGTACTCCGCCGACCAGCGCACCAACAATGGTCGCTATCAATCCCAGCGTTTTATTGATCAGGCCGACATCGCCCGCGTCAAAGCCCACGCCGCGGATCAGAAAAATGGTGGTCAGGCTGGCCGCAAAGGCATCGCCCAGCTTGTAGAGCACAATCAGTGACAGAATCAGCCACGCATTGTTGCGATTAAAGAAATCGCGCAGCGGAGCAACGACCGCCTGTTCCAGATTTCGCGGCACATCAATCGAGCTGTCCGGTTCCTTTGCCAGGAGGGTGGCAATCACACCGGGCACCATCATCAGCGCCATCAGCCACCAGATGGCCTGCCAGCCGAGGTAACGGTCGGCCAGCCAGAGCGCCAGGCCGCCGGAAACCAGCATCGCCAGTCGGTAACCCAGCACGCTGATGGCGGCACCGTTACCGCGTTCGGCCGCGCTCAGTACATCGGTTTTCCACGCATCAAAAACAATATCCTGCGAGGCGGAACAGAAAGCGATCAGCACCGCCAGCGCTGCCAGCAATGTCAGATCGCGTGAAGGCTGTAAAAAGCCCATCATGGCAATGCCGACGATAAGCAGCAATTGGGTAATCAGTAGCCAGCCGCGTCGACGGCCAAGAAATGGCGGCGTATAGCGATCCATCAGCGGTGACCAGAGAAACTTAAACACGTAAGCCTGGCCGACCAGTGAGAAGAAACCGATAGTTTTGATATCGACATTTTCAACCGCCATCCACGCCTGCAGAGTGCCGGAGGTTAATGCCAGGGGAAGGCCGGATGCGAAACCAAGTAATAAAAGGAGGGCGGAGTTGCGCCGGGTGAAAATCTGTAAATAGTGATTGGGCATACGGACCTTAAAGTCAGGCCCGCTATCCCGGCGGGCCTGCAATGATTAACGAGAGTTTTGCTTGATGAACTCGCTGACCGACGTGTCCTGAGCCATATCGGCAATCACGTCACCCAGTGTTGCGTTAACCGCATTGGTAATTTTTTCGTTGCTGGCGTTGAAAGCACCTTCCACGCTGTAGACCTGGCGATAGTTTTTCACCTGTTTATTGCCGTTTTTAGCGGTAGCAATAATCGAAATATCGGCCTTGGTGGTAATGCTGTAGCGGACGTTGCCCTGAGTCACGTCGGCATAAAGATTGTTCACCACGATTTGCAGGTCGACTGCACCGCTTGGACCAACCATATAGCCACGGGCGGTCATCTGTTTCTCCAGGCTTTCCTGCAGCAGGAAGCGCAGATCGCGTGAAGGAGTCAGTGTGATCAGCTGACCGTCACGGTTCACTTTTGCCAGTGCCTGGTCGGTGCGCTGATCGGCTCCGTTGATACTGATGGTTACGCCCATCAGGCCTGGGTCCTGCTGGGGCAGCTTAATTTTAGGTGAAATATCAAGCGTGTTGCTGCTTGTCGCACAGCCAGCCAGCATAAACATGGCCAGCAGGGGGAACAGTAATTTTTTTAACATGCTTATTTTCTCGGTAACGTGAGTTGTATTGCTGAAAAAACTCCGGCCATCATAACATCGCCTGAAGTCAGGGGAAGCCCCGATAGCGCGTAAATTCATCGCGTTGTCGTATTTTCGGACGACTGAACGCTTGAGGCTTGGACTGCAATCAGGCCTGAGCGTTTCACGCCCGATAAGTAAAAATGTTGGCTGATTTGAAAATTTCGTTAAAGTGCATCGGGTTTGCATAAAAAACGACTAACATTTAAAGAGATGGGGCGCAGTTCTCTGCTGGAGAGGAGTTCGGTTATGATCCGTGAACAAATAGAAGAAAAGTTACGTACGGCATTTTCACCGGTGCACCTTGAGGTCCATGACGAAAGCTATCGTCACAACGTCCCTGCGGGGGCGGAAAGTCACTTCAAGGTGGTGATCGTCAGTGACAGTTTTATCGACCAGCGTTTCCTGGTACGGCACCGTGCGATTTACGGGGTGCTGGCTGATGAACTGGCAGGAAGCGTCCATGCACTGGCGTTGCACAGCTACACGGTCAAAGAGTGGGAAAGCCTGCAGGATACCGTGCCCGCCTCGCCTAACTGTCGGGGTGCCGGAACGCTGGCATAACGGTTTATCACCCTTCAATACCAAACGGCCTCTGGGCCGTTTTTTCGTTCATAGCGGCTAAAAAACCGCAGCACTCATCAAATTCTTGCGGTTTCATCGCAAAAATGTAAAAAGTAGCGTGCGTCGGGGGAGTGTGCAGCCTCGACTCGCTTAGACGTTGCCGCTATAATGCGGCGTCTATTTTTTCACAGAATGTCTTCGGGACGCTTCTGTTAACAGGGAATGCGGTTCTGGCATCAGAAGCCGTCCCGGTTCTTAGATTCATTCAGTTATCGGTGTTTCCACCGTAGCAGGGTGCATCTGAAGTTGACCGAGCACGTGATTTTTTGAGGTAATAAGATGCAAGCTTCAGTAGAAACAACTCAGGGCCTGGGCCGTCGCGTAACGATTACCGTTCCTAAAGACGTGATCGAAACTGCAGTTAAAAACGAACTGGTTAGCGTAGCTAAGAAAGTACGTATCGACGGTTTCCGTAAAGGTAAAGTGCCGATGACCGTCGTTGCACAGCGTTACGGTGCCTCCGTTCGTCAGGACGTGCTGGGCGATTTGATGCAGCGCAACTTTGTTGATGCGATCATCAAAGAAAAAATCAATCCGGCTGGTGCACCAAACTACGTACCGGGCGAATACAAAATCGGTGAAGACTTCACTTTCTCTGCTGAGTTTGAAGTGTATCCGGAAGTTGAGCTGCAGGGGCTGGAAGCAATCGAAGTTGAAAAACCGGTTGTAGAAGTCACTGACGAAGACGTTGATGCCATGCTGGATACCCTGCGTAAGCAGCAGGCGACCTGGAAAGAAACCGACGCAGCTGCTGGCGCGGAAGATCGCGCAACCATCGATTTCACCGGTTCTGTGGACGGCGAAGAGTTCGAAGGCGGCAAAGCATCTGATTTCGTACTGGCAATGGGCCAGGGTCGTATGATCCCAGGCTTCGAAGAAGGCGTTGTTGGCCATAAAGCCGGTGAAACCTTCACTATCGACGTTAACTTCCCGGAAGATTACCACGCTGAAAACCTGAAAGGTAAAGCAGCGAAGTTTGAAATCGTGCTGAAGAAAGTTGAAGAGCGTGAGCTGCCAGAATTTACCGAAGAGTTCATCAAGCGTTTCGGCGTGGCTGATGGTTCTCTGGCTGGTCTGCGTACCGAAGTACGTAAGAACATGCAGCGTGAACTGAAAGGCGCCGTGCGTAACCGCGTGAAGTCTCAGGCTATCGACGGCCTGGTTGCGGCTAACGACATCGACGTTCCTGCTGCTCTGATCGACGGCGAAATCGACGTGCTGAAGCGTCAGGCTGCACAGCGCTTTGGCGGTAACGAGAAGCAGGCTCTGGAACTGCCTCGTGAACTGTTCGAAGAGCAGGCAAAACGCCGCGTAGTGGTTGGTCTGCTGCTGGGTGAAGTGATTCGTACCCACGAGCTGAAAGCTGACGAAGACCGCGTTAAAGCGCTGATCGAAGAAATGGCTTCTGCTTACGAAGATCCATCAGAAGTTATTGAGTTCTACAGCAAAAACACCGAGCTGATGAACAATATGCGTAACGTTGCGCTGGAAGAGCAGGCTGTTGAAGCCGTGCTGGAAAAAGCGAAAGTGACTGAGAAAGCCACTAACTTCCAGGAACTGATGAACCAGACCGCTCAGGCCTGATTTAACTTTACTGGTTGTTCAACGAAAGCCCGCAGCCATTGGCTGCGGGCTTTTGCTATTTAATGAACTGGAATCGACTGCTTTTGCTGACAATTTGTCTATTTATTCCGCAAATTGTCGCCTGAGCCAATATTCCTGGTTAGCAGTTGATAAAAACGTTGTTATGCTTGAAATAGCGGGGCAATATCCCCAGATTGTTATCACTGGCATACGAGTTCATCAGAGTATGCAACGATGCTATCAGGCCTGTTGAGCGCCCGGGTAGCTTCGGCGGAAAGGACCGGAATCATAGTGTTCCCGATCGCTCTCAAGTAGAATCGCTGCGGAGTGTGGCCAAATGAAATGTATCAGGAGACGATAATGTCATACAGTGGCGAACGTGAATTAACTGCACCTCAGATGGCTTTAGTGCCAATGGTTGTTGAACAGACCTCTCGTGGAGAGCGCTCTTACGACATCTACTCGCGCCTGCTCAAAGAACGCATCATTTTCCTGACCGGTCAGGTTGAAGACCATATGGCTAATCTGATCGTGGCCCAGATGCTGTTCCTGGAAGCAGAGAATCCGGAAAAAGACATTCACCTGTACATTAACTCTCCTGGTGGCGTTATCACTGCCGGGATGTCGATTTATGACACCATGCAGTTTATCAAACCTGACGTCAGCACAATCTGTATGGGACAGGCCTGCTCAATGGGCGCATTCTTGCTGACCGCTGGCGCAAAAGGCAAACGTTACTGCCTGCCAAACTCACGCGTGATGATTCACCAGCCGCTGGGCGGTTTCCAGGGGCAGGCTTCTGACATCGATATTCATGCGCGTGAAATTATCAAAACGAAACAGATGATGAATGAACTGATGGCGAAGCACACCGGCCAGAGCGTGGAAACGATTGAACGTGACACTAACCGCGATCGTTTCCTGTCGGCGGCTGAAGCCGTAGAGTATGGATTAGTTGATTCCGTACTGGCTCAGCGCAACTGATCTGTTTTGCCATGTATCCGTCGCCTCGCAGGCCAGACTTCGTGCTGGCCTGCGGTCGCTGACCCGGTGGGGCAGTGAGTGCGACAATGAGGGGGAGTGAATGACCGATAAACGCAAAGACGGTTCGGGAAAACTGCTGTACTGCTCTTTTTGCGGCAAAAGCCAGCATGAAGTACGCAAGCTGATTGCCGGCCCGTCAGTGTATATCTGCGATGAGTGCGTTGATCTGTGCAACGACATCATTCGCGAAGAGATTAAAGAGGTTGCGCCGCACCGCGAGCGTAACTCGCTGCCCACGCCGCACGAGATCCGCCATCACCTGGACGACTACGTTATCGGTCAGGAGCGGGCGAAGAAGGTGCTGTCGGTGGCGGTTTATAACCACTACAAGCGCCTGCGCAACGGCGATACCAGCAACGGCATTGAGCTGGGCAAAAGTAACATTCTGCTGATCGGCCCGACCGGCAGCGGTAAAACCCTGCTGGCTGAAACGCTGGCGCGCCTGCTGGATGTGCCGTTCACCATGGCGGATGCCACCACGCTGACCGAAGCCGGTTACGTAGGTGAGGATGTGGAAAACATCATCCAGAAGCTGCTGCAGAAATGTGATTACGACGTGCAGAAAGCGCAGCGCGGGATCGTCTACATCGATGAAATCGACAAGATTTCCCGCAAATCGGACAACCCGTCGATTACCCGTGACGTGTCCGGTGAAGGCGTGCAGCAGGCACTGCTGAAGCTGATTGAAGGCACGGTTGCCGCCGTACCGCCGCAGGGTGGCCGTAAGCATCCGCAGCAGGAATTCCTGCAGGTTGATACTTCGAAGATCCTGTTTATCTGCGGCGGCGCGTTTGCCGGCCTGGATAAGGTGATTTCCCAGCGCGTGGATACCGGCTCGGGGATTGGTTTTGGTGCCACGGTAAAAGGTAAAGCGGAAAAAGCGACCGAAGGACAGCTGCTGGCGCAGGTGGAGCCGGAAGATCTGATTAAGTTCGGTCTGATCCCGGAATTCATCGGTCGTCTGCCGGTGGTGGCAACGCTGACCGAGCTGAGCGAAGATGCGCTGATCCAGATCCTGTGCGAGCCGAAAAATGCGCTGACCAAGCAGTATCAGGCGCTGTTTAACCTCGAAGGTGTGGATCTGGAGTTCCGTGATGAGGCGCTGACGGCGATTGCCAAAAAGGCCCTGTCGCGTAAAACCGGCGCGCGCGGCCTGCGCTCTATCGTTGAAGGCGTGCTGCTGGATACCATGTACGATCTGCCTTCAATGGAAGACGTGGAGAAGGTGGTGGTTGACGCTTCGGTGATCGAAAACAACGGCGAACCTAAACTGATTTACGGTAAACCTGAAGCACAGCAGGCGTCTGGCGAGTAGTATTAACGCTCGCCCGATGGCATAAAAAAATGGCCCGCAGAGAAAACTGTGGGCCATTTTCAATTCAACTCTTCAACCGCGAAATCAGACCTTTAGCTCATCCCACTGGCTGATTACGTGCGTGGCAATACCGTAGTCGATAGCCTGTTCCGGGCTCATCCAGTAGTTGCTGTCGGTGTCTTTTTCAACTTTCTCCAGCGGCTGCCCGGTCGCTTTGCTGATCAGCTTGTTAATGCGCTCACGCGCACGCAGCAGTTCTTTCGCTTCAATTTCAATATCTGAAACTTTACCGCGCACGCCGCCTAGCGGCTGATGGATCATAAAGCGGGTATTTGGCAGCGAGTAGCGGTTATCTTTGTCGGCTGCCAGGAAGATGGTGATCCCGGCGCTGGCTACCCAGCCGGTACCGATCACCACAACTTTAGGCTTCACGAATTTAATCATGTCATGGATGGTGTCGCCTGCTTCCACGTGGCCACCCTGGCTGTTGATAAACAGCTTGATTGGCTCGTCGCCCATCTCCTGCAGGATCAGCAACTGAGCCGTCACTTTCTCGGCCAGTTCCTGATTAATCTCGCCGGAAATGATAATAGAGCGTGACTGCAGCAGCTTGTTCACTGCCAGCGCTGAATTCTTCTCTTCCTGGCCTTTTTCTTCTTTCTTTGGCTCTTGAGGCATGCTTTACACTCCATCGGGATCTGATAAGTCACGAGAGTTTAGCATAATCAAACAGGTAGCTAAATCAACAGTCATTGGGATGAATATTCAGATTTCAAAACAGAGGGATAGTGAATATCAATAACCAAAAATAGCATGCCGGATGTTTTTATGAACAATCCTGGACCAATTCACAATTCCACTGTGGGGCTTGCGCCGTTGCGGAGTTTTACTCCCATTTTAAAGGGGAAATGGGCTATATTAATTGCTGGTACGCGTAAATTTAGACAGCCCACTTCAGGTCTGTTTAGCAAGACATGAGGTTACTGATGACAGACAAACGCAAAGACGGTTCAGGAAAACTGCTGTACTGCTCTTTTTGCGGCAAAAGCCAGCATGAAGTACGCAAGCTGATTGCCGGCCCGTCAGTGTATATCTGCGATGAGTGCGTTGATCTGTGCAACGACATCATTCGCGAAGAGATTAAAGAGGTTGCGCCGCACCGCGAGCGTAACTCGCTGCCCACGCCGCACGAGATCCGCCATCACCTGGACGACTACGTTATCGGTCAGGAGCGGGCGAAGAAGGTGCTGTCGGTGGCGGTTTATAACCACTACAAGCGCCTGCGCAACGGCGATACCAGCAACGGCATTGAGCTGGGCAAAAGTAACATTCTGCTGATCGGCCCGACCGGCAGCGGTAAAACCCTGCTGGCTGAAACGCTGGCGCGCCTGCTGGATGTGCCGTTCACCATGGCGGATGCCACCACGCTGACCGAAGCCGGTTACGTAGGTGAGGATGTGGAAAACATCATCCAGAAGCTGCTGCAGAAATGTGATTACGACGTGCAGAAAGCGCAGCGCGGGATCGTCTACATCGATGAAATCGACAAGATTTCCCGCAAATCGGACAACCCGTCGATTACCCGTGACGTGTCCGGTGAAGGCGTGCAGCAGGCACTGCTGAAGCTGATTGAAGGCACGGTTGCCGCCGTACCGCCGCAGGGTGGCCGTAAGCATCCGCAGCAGGAATTCCTGCAGGTTGATACTTCGAAGATCCTGTTTATCTGCGGCGGCGCGTTTGCCGGCCTGGATAAGGTGATTTCCCAGCGCGTGGATACCGGCTCGGGGATTGGTTTTGGTGCCACGGTAAAAGGTAAAGCGGAAAAAGCGACCGAAGGACAGCTGCTGGCGCAGGTGGAGCCGGAAGATCTGATTAAGTTCGGTCTGATCCCGGAATTCATCGGTCGTCTGCCGGTGGTGGCAACGCTGACCGAGCTGAGCGAAGATGCGCTGATCCAGATCCTGTGCGAGCCGAAAAATGCGCTGACCAAGCAGTATCAGGCGCTGTTTAACCTCGAAGGTGTGGATCTGGAGTTCCGTGATGAGGCGCTGACGGCGATTGCCAAAAAAGCCCTGTCGCGTAAAACCGGCGCGCGCGGGCTGCGCTCTATCGTTGAAGGTGTGCTGCTGGATACCATGTACGATCTGCCTTCAATGGAAGATGTGGAGAAGGTGGTGGTTGACGCTTCGGTGATCGAAAACAACGGCGAACCTAAACTGATTTACGGTAAACCGGAAGCACAGCAGGCGTCTGGCGAATAAATAACCAAATCTTTCCAGTCAGTTAACCGAAAAGGGGGAAAATCTTCCCCCTTTAACATTTCTGGTAACCCCAACGTTGAATCTATTCCATTCATCCCCATATACTCAAATACCTGTGGGTAAACCGCTTCTGTTAAGGATGATGCGGTTCCCCTTACCTGGCGGAAATTAAACTAAGAGAGAGCTCTATGAATCCTGAGCGTTCTGAACGCATTGAAATCCCTGTGTTGCCGTTGCGTGACGTAGTGGTTTATCCGCACATGGTCATTCCGTTGTTTGTTGGTCGTGAAAAATCGATTCGCTGCCTTGAAGCCGCCATGGATCATGACAAAAAGATCATGCTGGTCGCTCAGAAAGAAGCTTCAACGGATGAACCAGGCATTAACGATCTCTTCTCTGTCGGGACCGTCGCCTCCATTTTACAGATGCTGAAACTCCCGGACGGCACGGTGAAAGTGCTGGTAGAGGGTTTACAGCGTGCTCATATCACGACTTTATCCGACAACGGCGACCATTTTGCCGCGCAGGCAGAATACCTTGAGTCTCCGGAGATTGAAGAGCGCGAACAGGAAGTGCTGGTACGCACGGCGATCAATCAGTTTGAAGGTTACATCAAGCTGAATAAAAAGATCCCGCCGGAAGTACTGACCTCGCTGAACAGTATTGATGATGCTGCGCGCCTGGCCGATACCGTCGCGGCGCACATGCCGCTGAAGCTGGCTGACAAACAGTCCGTGCTGGAAATGTCCGACGTGAACGAGCGTCTGGAATATCTGATGGCGATGATGGAGTCGGAAATCGACCTGCTGCAGGTTGAGAAACGTATCCGTAATCGCGTGAAAAAACAGATGGAAAAAAGCCAGCGTGAGTACTATCTGAATGAGCAGATGAAGGCCATTCAGAAAGAGCTGGGCGAGATGGACGATGCGCCTGACGAAAATGAAGCGCTGAAGCGTAAAATTGACGCGGCCAAAATGCCGAAAGAGGCAAAAGACAAAACCGAAGCTGAATTGCAGAAGCTGAAGATGATGTCGCCGATGTCGGCTGAAGCCACCGTCGTTCGTGGCTACATCGACTGGATGGTTCAGGTTCCGTGGAATGCGCGCAGCAAAGTGAAGAAAGACCTGCGCAAAGCGCAGGAAACGCTGGATACCGATCATTTCGGCCTTGAGCGAGTGAAAGACCGCATCCTTGAGTATTTAGCCGTACAGAGCCGCGTCAGCAAAATCAAAGGCCCGATTCTGTGCCTGGTTGGGCCTCCGGGCGTGGGTAAAACCTCGCTGGGGCAGTCAATCGCCAAAGCTACCGGGCGTAAATACGTACGTATGGCGCTGGGCGGCGTGCGTGACGAAGCGGAAATACGCGGTCACCGTCGCACCTATATCGGTTCGATGCCGGGTAAACTGATCCAGAAAATGGCCAAAGTGGGGGTCAAAAACCCGCTGTTCCTGCTGGATGAGATCGACAAGATGTCCTCGGACATGCGTGGCGATCCGGCCTCTGCGCTGCTGGAAGTGCTCGATCCCGAGCAGAACATTGCCTTTAACGATCACTATCTGGAAGTCGACTACGATCTCTCCGATGTGATGTTTGTGGCAACGTCTAACTCGATGAACATTCCGGCTCCGCTGCTGGACCGTATGGAAGTGATCCGTCTTTCTGGCTACACCGAAGACGAAAAACTGAACATCGCCAAACAGCACCTGCTGCCGAAGCAGATCGAGCGTAACGCGCTGAAGAAAAATGAAATTTCAGTCGATGATAGTGCGATTGTTGGCATCATCCGCTACTACACGCGTGAAGCGGGTGTGCGTAGCCTTGAGCGCGAACTGTCCAAACTGTGCCGGAAAGCGGTGAAATCGCTGCTGATGGATAAGTCGCTGAAGCGTATTGAAATCAATGGCGACAACCTGAAAGACTTCCTCGGCGTACAGCGCTTTGACTACGGCCGTGCCGACAGTGAAAACCGCGTCGGTCAGGTGACTGGTCTGGCATGGACGGAAGTGGGTGGCGATCTGCTGACCATTGAAACCGCCTGCGTACCGGGTAAAGGCAAGCTGACCTACACCGGTTCTCTCGGTGAAGTGATGCAGGAGTCCATCCAGGCTGCGCTGACCGTGGTGCGTGCGCGTGCGGACAAACTGGGCATCAACGGTGACTTCTACGAGAAGCGTGACATCCACGTTCACGTTCCTGAAGGGGCAACGCCGAAAGATGGCCCAAGTGCAGGTATTGCCATGTGCACTGCGCTGGTCTCCTGCCTGACGGGTAATCCGGTGCGTGCTGATGTGGCCATGACCGGTGAGATCACGCTGCGTGGCCAGGTGCTGCCGATCGGTGGTCTGAAAGAGAAACTGCTGGCAGCGCATCGCGGCGGGATCAAAACGGTACTTATTCCGGACGAAAACAAGCGCGACCTGGAAGAGATTCCAGACAACGTGATTGCCGATCTTAAGATCTATCCGGTGAAGCGGATCGAAGAAGTTCTGGAGCTGGCCCTGCAAAATGCCCCTTCCGGCATGCAGGTTGTCACCGAAAAATAGTAATTTAAGATAAATCGCCGTAAAACGAGGGCTGGCAGGTGAATTGTTACTTGCCAGCCTTTTTTTGTCCGGCTAATTTAGGATGCTGTTAAGCCAGTCATAGCAACGATTGCCGATGGTAATGGCTCAACAAGTTAGGTTCGCGGTCATAATAAACGACTGCACATACGTTGCTGGCAGGGTGCCAGTCACGGTGTGAAAAATAAAAGAGGGGATGATTAGGTGAACAAGTCACAGTTGATCGACAAAATTGCTGCAAATGCAGATATTTCCAAAGCTGCAGCCGGACGTGTACTGGATGCGTTTATTGCCTCTGTTACTGATTCTCTGCAGTCTGGTGACGAAGTGGCGCTGGTAGGATTCGGCACCTTCTCCGTGCGTGAGCGTTCAGAGCGTACTGGTCGTAACCCACAGACGGGTAAAGAAATTACTATCCCTGCGGGCAAAGTACCGGGCTTCCGTGCCGGTAAAGCGCTGAAAGACGCCGTTAACTAAGCAATATGCTGCCGTTGAAACAGATTTCTTCGGCGGAGTGAGGATCGCCAGGGCGTTCTCATGTAACATACAGGCACATCATCAGACTGATGTGCCTTTTTTTTATGATTCAGTGACATTCGCATAATGCGGTTGTCTACAGGATGTAACTCCCTGGAGTCACTGGAGTTGCAGCAATGCATGGCGTTGCACGTCCTCGGGAACGCGGGACGATAGCGCAAGGTTTTACATTCACACTACAGCGGAGTGTTGTCACACCATGATGGACAATTTACGCGCGGCCTCGAACCATGTCGTGCTCAAAATTATACTGGGTTTGATCATCCTGTCCTTTGTTCTTACCGGCGTGGGCGGATACCTGACGGGCGGCAGTGGTGATTATGCGGCCAAGGTAAATGGTCAGGAAATCAGCCGTGCTCAACTTGAGCGAGCTTTCAGCAACGAGCGTGCACGTCAGCAGCAGATGCTGGGCGAACAATTCTCCGCACTGGCAGGTAACGAAGGTTACATGCAGCAAATGCGTCAGCAGGCGCTTTCGCAGTTGACCGATGAAATTCTGCTGGACCAGTATGCAAAAAATATTGGCCTGGCAATTAGCGACGATCAGATTAAGCAGGCGATCTTCACCCAGCCCGCGTTCCAGACCGACGGCAAGTTTGATAACGCCAAGTATCTGGGCCTGATTGGCAATATGGGCTTTACGGCCGATCAGTATGCGGAAGCGCTGCGTAAGCAGCTGACCACTCAGCAGCTGATTAAGTCCGTGACCGGTACCGACTTTGTTCTGGGCAGCGAAAGTGATGCGCTGGCCGCGTTAATTTCCCAGCAGCGCCTGGTGCGTGAAGTGACGATTAACGTTGGTGAACTGGCGGCAAAACAGACCGTCACCCCTGACGAAATCAATAACTACTACCAGCAGAATAAAAACAGCTTCATGTCTCCTGAGCAGTTCCGCGTAAGCTACATCAAGCTGGATGCGGCAAGCATGCAGGAGCCGGTCAGCGAGAGTGAAATCCAGGGCTGGTATGATGAACATCAGCAGGATTACACCCAGCCGCAGCGCAATCGCTACAGCATCATTCAGACCAAAACCGAAGCGGAAGCGCAGTCGATTCTGGATGCACTGAAGAACGGCGGTGATTTTGCCGCGTTGGCAAAAGAAAAATCAGCTGACCCGATTTCAGCACGCCAGGGCGGCGATATGGGCTGGCTGGAGCCGGATACGACCCCTGATGAGTTGAAAAACTCAGGCCTGAAAGACAAAGGGCAGCTGTCAGGGATCATCAAATCATCAGTTGGCTTTATTATCGCTCGCCTGGATGATATCCAGCCTCAGCAGATTAAAGCCCTGGCCGACGTTCGTGATGAAATTGCGGCAAAAGTGAAGCAGGAAAAAGCCGTCGATGCTTACTATAAGCTACAGCAGAAAGTCAGCGATGCGGCAAGCAACGAGACTGAGTCACTGGCGGGAGCTGAAGAGGCGGCCGGCGTTAAAGCGGTGGAAACGGGCTGGTTCAGCCATGATAATCTGCCTGCTGAGCTGAACTTTAAACCGGTTCAGGAAGCGATCTTCAACGGCGGCCTTGTCGGGGATAATGGTGCGCCGGGTCGAAACTCAGACGTCATTACTGTTGATGGCGATCGTGCTTTTGTCCTGCGTATCAGCGAGCACAAGCCGGAAGCCGTTAAGCCGTTGCCAGAGGTGACCGCGCAGATCACCAATACCCTGAAGCAGCAGAAAGCGCAGGCGGCAGCGAAGTCGCAGGCGGATAAACTGTTGGCGGATCTGAAAGCCGGCAAAGGTGATGAGGCGCTGAAAGCGGCGGGTCTGAGCTTTGGTCAAACCCAGACGCTGACGCGTACCGGGCAGGACCCTCTGACGCAGTCAGCCTTTGCGCTGCCGCTGCCTGCAGCGGGTAAAGCATCTTACGGTGTGAGTGAAGATATGCAGGGCAACGTAGTGCTGTTGTCGCTGGATAAGGTACAGACGGGTGAAATGCCGGCTGCACAGAAAACCGCGCTGGTTCAGGGCGTAACGCAGAATAACGCACAGATTGCCTTTGAAGCGCTGATGACTAACCTGCGTAAAGAAGCCAAAATCAAGTACGGTGCTGCTGCACAGGCGCAGTAAGCCTCGCAAAATCACTGCAACTGATTGCAACTCGAAAGGCCGCTTATGCGGCCTTTTCCATTTCTGAAATCTGCCGTTTGCCGCCTGAAAAGCGCTGACGTAGGTTAGTCATGCTGTCAAACACATGGAGGAAAACAGCATGTTTAAATCAACGCTTCAGGCTCTTTCACTGGCATTCGGCATGGCGCTTATGACACCCGCGCTGGCAACCGGCAGCGTGGAGGCACCAAAAGACGTGAAGGCCGAAACCAGAACGGGAGTGAAAACGCCGGTGCCGCAGGGGGCTGGCAAGAGCGATGAGGATGCGGGTAGTCAGGTGAGCATTAACAGTGCCACCGCGCAGGAGCTGGCGGCCACGCTGAACGGCGTGGGTCTTAAAAAAGCGGAATCTATCGTCAGCTATCGTGACAAGTATGGCCCCTTTAGCCAGGTCGATCAGCTGACCGAGGTTCCGGGGATCGGCAAGGCGCTGGTCGAACGTAATTTGACACGAATTAAACTGTGATCCGTTTCGCGAGTCGGGCATGTTGTCTGCAACGCCGATGCTCCGGCTGCTAATCTCTAAGAGGTCATACCAGTTGGTGTGGCCTTTTTTACTCGGAGATCGGAAGCAATGCAGACCACCATCAAAGTTCGTGGCTATCATCTTGATGTTTATCAACACGTCAATAACGCACGCTATCTGGAGTTTCTTGAAGAAGCCCGCTGGGCCTGGCTTGAGGAAACCGAATCCTTTCACTGGATGACGACCAATCATCTGGCGTTTATTGTGGTGAATATCAATATTAACTATCGTCGGCCCGCGGTGCTTGGCGATGTCCTGCTGGTCAGCAGCAAGGTGCAGCAGTTGAACGGCAAAAGCGGCGTGATTGCTCAAACGGTAACGCTACAGCCCGGCGGCGAGGTGGTGGCCGATGCACTGTTAACCTTCGTCTGCATTGACCTGCGCACTCAGAAAGCGCAGCCGATGGAAGGGGAACTGCGTCAGAGGCTGGAGGCGATGCTGGAGCCGGGTGAATAAAGCGCGATGCTTTTTTACTCATTCAGCCAAACGGGAAACGGCTTAATGCCATCAGCCACGGATGACCGGGAGGGTGCCCGGTCATCATCGCCCCGTGGCTTAAACCAGGCCGGTTTTCGTTTTCATCGCCTGCATCACAGTATCAGCATTGTGCTGATATTCCTGCAAACCGTTAGCGCGCAGATGGCAGGCCGCACACTCGCCGCAGCCATCACCCTGGATGCCGTTGTAGCACGTCAGTGTCTGTTCACGAACCAGTTTAAGCTGCTGCCAGTAGTCGGCCAGCGCCCAGGTTTCCGCCTTGTTCAGCCACATCAGCGGTGTTTCAAATCGGATATCGCGCGCCATGCCCAGTGATACGGCATGGTTAAGGGCTTTTACAAACTCATCGCGGCAGTCAGGATAGCCCGAGAAATCGGTTTCACACACGCCGGTAATCACCGCTTCGGCTTCCACCTGATAGGCATAAATAGCCGCCAGCGTGAGGAAGAGTATATTGCGCCCCGGCACAAAGGTACTCGGCAGACCGCTACTGGCGGGGTCCCAGTCAGGGACCGGGATGTTATCGCGGGTCAGGCTGCTGACCGCCAGTTCGTTAAGCAGGGTGACATCCAGAACCTTGTGCGCACGAGCACCCAGCGACAGCGACAGCCGCTGAGCAACGTCAATTTCAGCCCGATGCCGCTGGCCATAATCAAAGGTCACGCAGTGGACTTCGTCGTACTGCTTAAGGGCCTGGATCAGGCAGGTTGTTGAATCCTGACCACCGCTGAATACTACGACTGCACGTTTCATACTTACTCTTCCTGATAATGTTCTGCCCGCTATGGTACTGCCTGAATCGATAGAAAGGTAGTTTCACTCAGTCAATGGCTACCGGTGGCGGGAGCCATGCGCGGGAAAAATCAAACCAGCCCCACGCATTAAGCCGTATCCCCTCGACGTCCGGCGGTGCACTAACCTGATAGCGATAGTTAAACAGCGGCGTAATGGCAGCCTGGTGCATCAGTTTTTTAAACACGTCGTGCATTGCATCGTGTCGTCCGGCCCCGTCAGCGTGCTGTTGAAGTTCGTCCAGTGATTTCAACAGCTTCTGCCATTCCGCTTTGCCGATAATCACCGGCCACAGCGGGTCCAGCCTTAGCCAGCTTTCAAGGGTGAATACTGGTGCTTCACCGATCAGGCGATCGCCCATCACCAGGTCGGCCTCCGCCAGCGACGGATAATCCTGCCAGTTTTTCGCCGGGTGAAAGTGCAGGCTGAGGCGGCAGCCCTGTGCTGCCAGCAGTTGCTGAAGCCGGATAGCCATTGCGTGCAGTTCTACCGGCAGATGGTAATGCAGGCTTAACGTCGCAGGGAGTGCCGTTTGCCGATCGGGTTTCCACTGCGGAATATGCCAGCCCGGAAGCATCTCATTACTGGGGGAAATCAACCCTTCTTCCAGCGGTAGCTGTTCGACCAGTCCTGACAGGTGTACCAGTGCCATAATGTGCTGTGCCTGTGCGGCGTTAAGCCCGGCACGTTGTCCAATAGCCAGGTAACAGAACCCCAGGCTGATACGCTGGCTCACGGGCTGTAACTGCGCGAGGTCCTGCTGCGCACCTATCGCTATCTGCACCGGATGGCGGCAGCTGGTTCCAAGTTCGCGGTCAAAAAGCTGTGGTGCAATCCAGTATTCAACTGCCTGCATAAGAGGATGGACGCCGTGATACCAGCCGTGGCTTTCCAGCCTGACCAGCATTGTCGAGTTGGCGACCAGTCGCCACGGGCCTGTACCGATATCCGGATTGTCGGGATGAGGTAACAGGCAGCATACGCTGGCCAGCCGGTGAGCAAGCCAGTAGTCCGCCTGATGCAAATCGATGCGCAGGCATAGCGCATGGGCTTGAGATACGCGTTTCACGCTGGCGAGCATCCGCTCCCCGGTCGGGCTGGCAAGAATATTTTGCAGCGTCTGCTGCAGCTGTTGTGCGGTTACCGCTTCGCCGTGGTGCCAGCGTAGCTGGGGTCGCAGGAAGAAAAACCAGCTCAGGCCATCGTCGCTAATCTGCCAGTGGTGAGCGAGGTCGGGGATAGCGTCATCACCGGCCAGTCGGCTCAGCCCCGAGAACACCTGTTGGGCCAGATGCTGCTCTGCGCGCCCGGCCAGTACCAGGGGCCGCAGAGGGTCCAGCTTGCGGTAATAGGGTATACGCAGCGTAGGCTGGTTATTCTGCCACTGGCCGCCAAGAAACGGCTGGAGAAGCTGGCTGAGCTGCTCGGTGGCGAGCGGCACCAGCTGCAGGGCATGCTGCGGCTGCCCTCTGTCCAGTTGTTGCAGCATCATTTCGCTACGCAGCGCTTCAGGCGAGCGTAAAAAGGTCACGGTTCCACGCTTGCCGCGCCCCGAGCGCGCCTCCCAGCCCAGCCATCCCGCCTCCTGCCACTGATTAAGTAGAGTGCGAACGTGGCGTTCGCTACAAAAACAGCAATTGGCTATTTCGCTCACGCTGGACGATAGCGGCTGGCCTTCGCTGCGCTGCCAAAGCCGCTGATATTGATTTAACCGGTTAATTTCACGCATCAGCCTAAACCCGGAACAGTTTTGTGAAAGTATTCACTATTTGTTCCGCAAATACCAGGTGATACTTGCTGACAGATTAACCACCGTTGCCGGAGTGATTATGGTTCGCCTTGCTGCATTTGATATGGATGGAACACTGCTGTTACCGACTCATCAGTTTGGGGAACAAACTTTGTCGAGCCTGAGATCGCTGCAGGCGCACCCGGTACAGCTAGCTTTTGCTACCGGCCGGCACTTCCTGGAAATGCAACCGCTGATGCAGCAGCACAATCTGCCTGCCTGGTTAATCAGCGGCAACGGGACCCGTGTTCACGATGCCGAGGGCGGGCTGCTGTTTGGCTCAGATCTGCCACCGTCGGTTGCCCGTCAGGTGATCCACAGCCACTGGCAGACTAAAGCGAGTCTGCACGTTTTCAACGATGACGGCTGGTTTACCCAATTTGATGAGCCTGAAATTTTAGACGCGCATCAGCTCAGCGGCTTTAGCTACCATATTGCCGATCCACGTACGCTGGCGGAGCATCAGGTCACTAAAATTTGTTTTCTCGGCGAGCATGATGATCTGTGCCAGTTGCTGATTCAGCTGCGTGAGGTGCTGGGAGACAGCGCTCATCTCTGCTTCTCGGCCAGCCACTGCCTGGAGGTGTTACCACTGGGTTGTAATAAGGGATCGGCGCTGGCTCAGCTTACAAAGCATCTGGAGATAGAAATGGCAACCTGCATGGCCTTTGGCGATGCGATGAACGATCTGGAAATGCTGAATCAGGTTGGGTATGGCTTTATCATGCAAAATGCCATGGCGCAGCTGAAAGCGCAGCTACCGCATTTACCGGTTATTGGAAATTGCGCGACGCAGGGAGTGTCGCATTACCTCAACCACTGGCTTAACACACCACATCTCGACTATTCCCCCGAATACTGAGACCCGTTTTCCAGTGTGCCGGACAAGATGTCCGGCTTTTTTATTTGTATTCAGCGCTGTATTGCTGCGGGCACAACCACTTTGCGTTTCTGTGCCGCGCCGCGATACAGCGTCAGTAAAATCCCCAACAGAAACGGCAGCAGCAGCAGTAAGGATTCGCGACTGATACTGCTGCCGTTAAGCCAGTTTTCCAGTGCGATGGCGATCAGCGGAAAGACCAGAAATACCAGCGAGGCCTGGAAAGGTCGCGCTATCTGTTGCAGCGCGAAGTAGCACAGTATCCCGCCGACACCCGCGACGAATCCCAGATAAGCAATAGCCATCAGCGCCTCGGGAGCAAACGCGTGAAAATCCGGTGATTCGCTAAGGCCGGTCAGCGTTAACAGCACCCCGGCGCCCAGGCAGGGAAGGGCGTTGTAGCTCAGAACGGAAATCCCGGCGCAGCGTTTTTTACACTGTACATACATCAGTGCGTGGATCAGCACCGCCGCCACCAGCGCCAGAATACCCTTTAGCTGGCTTACCCCATTGGCCTGGGTTTCATGCCACAGAATAGTACTGAGTGCACCAAGACTGATTGCCAGCCCCAGCAGTTGCTGAAGTGATGTTTTTTCCCGCAAAAACAGCAGCGATGCTGCCAGCACCGCCGCAGGCATGGTGGCGAAAATAATCGCCGCCAGGCTGGAAGAGGTGTAACGCTCACCGTAGATCATCAGCGTAAAGGGAATGGCAAAGTAGAACAGCATAACGCAGAGCTGGAAACCGCGCTGACCTGCGGGGAACAGCAGCGGAGCGCGGCGATAGCGTGCCAGCAGCAAAAGTAGCGGGGCAGCACACAAAAAACGCAGCCCGGTAGCAAAAACAGGGGGAACCGTGGCAACGGCAATTTTCATCGCCATCCATGTCGTCCCCCATGTCAGGGCTACTGCGCCAAAAAGCCCGGCAATAAGCAGGTTACGGTAAATATTCTTGTTCATCGTCATCATCCCTGAAATGGTCTGGAGTGGATTCAGATTAACTAAACCATCGGGGAAAAGGTTGCTATAATCATGCTGCTCACCAGACCAATGAGAGAAAATTTTGCTACAAAATCCGCTTGATAAAAAAGACCGCATGCTGCTTAACCTGTTACAGCAGGACTGCATGCTCTCACTGCAGGCCCTGGCCGATGCGGTCAGCCTGACCACCACGCCCTGTTGGAAGCGCTTGAAAAGGCTTGAGGATGAGGGCTATATTCGCGGCCGGGTGGCGCTACTTGACGGTGAAAAGCTGGGCCTGGGGCTGACGGCGTTTGTGCTGATAAAAACCCAGCAGCACAGCAGCAGCTGGTTTCAGCAGTTTGTAACGTTAGTGCAGGGAATGCCTGAAGTGATGGGTTTTTATCGTATGGCAGGAGAATATGATTACCTGTTGAAGGTGCAGGTAGCCGATATGAAAAGCTACGATGGTTTTTACAAACGGCTGGTCAACGGTATTCCAGGCCTGATCGATGTCACTTCGAGTTTTGCCATGGAAGAGATAAAATACACCACCGCTTTGCCGGTTGCCCCCTGAACGGCAGCCGTCTTCTTTTCGGTCGATAATCAGGATATTTTGTGCGACTTTTCAGCCAGCTAAGTTGGTATTTCCTTCGTGAATGGCGGCGCTACGTGGGCGCCGTTCTGTTGCTCATCGTCATTGCGCTGCTGCAGCTGCTGCCGCCTCATATCGTTGGCACCATTGTTGACGGCGTTAGCCAGCAGCAGATGAGCCATCAGCGGCTGCTGGTGTGGGTGGGAGTCATGTTGCTTACTGCCGTGGTGGTCTACCTGCTGCGTTACGTCTGGCGCGTGCTGCTGTTTGGTGCCTCCTATCAGCTGGCGGTGGAGCTGCGTGAAGATTTCTATCGTCAGCTCAGTCGTCAGCATCCTGAATTCTATTTACGCCATCGCACCGGTGATCTGATTGCCCGCGCCACTAACGATGTTGACCGCGTGGTCTTTGCTGCCGGTGAGGGCGTGTTGACCCTGGTGGATTCACTGGTAATGGGCTGCGCCGTGCTGATTGTGATGAGCACGCAGATCAGCTGGGAGCTGACGCTGCTGGCGCTGCTGCCGATGCCGGTAATGGCACTGGTGATTAAACGCTACGGCGATCAGCTGCATAACCGCTTTAAGCTGGCGCAGGCAGCCTTCTCCTCGTTAAACGATCAGACCCAGGAAAGCCTGACCAGCATTCGGATGATCAAAGCTTTTGGCCTGGAAGATCGCCAGTCGGCGCAGTTTGCCGACATTGCCCGTGATACCGGAGAAAAAAATCTGCGCGTTGCCCGGGTTGATGCCCGCTTTGATCCGACAATTTACGTGGCGATTGGCCTGTCGAATCTGCTGGCGATCGGCGGCGGTAGCTGGATGGTCTGGCACGGCGAGATAAGCCTCGGCCAACTGACCAGCTTTGTGATGTACCTCGGCCTGATGATCTGGCCAATGCTGGCGCTGGCGTGGATGTTTAACATTGTTGAACGCGGTAGCGCCGCATGGAGCCGCATCAAGGCGCTGCTGTCAGAGGCACCGACAGTCACCGATGGAACAACAGTTCTGCCGGAAGGGCGCGCGGAGTTGCGGGTAGCGATCGACGAGTTCCGCTATCCGGCCGCCGCTCAGCCCGCGTTGTCGGAAATTCATCTTAGTCTGGCTCCGGGACAGATGCTGGGGCTGTGTGGCCCGACCGGTTCCGGTAAAAGCACGGTGCTCGGCCTGATCCAGCGTCATTTTGATATCGATCGCGGGGATATCCGCTACCACGGTATTCCACTGACGGAACTGCAGCTGGACAGCTGGCGCAGTCGCCTGGCGGTGGTCAGTCAGACGCCGTTCCTGTTCTCGGACACTATTGCCAACAACATTGCACTCGGCAATCCGGGAGCGACTCAGGATGAAATCGAGCGGGCGGCAATGCTGGCTTCGGTTCACGATGACATTATACGCCTGCCAGCAGGCTATGAGACTGAAGTCGGGGAGCGCGGGGTAATGCTGTCCGGCGGGCAAAAGCAGCGTATTTCTATTGCCCGTGCGCTGCTGCTCAATGCCGAAATTTTGGTACTGGATGACGCGCTGTCGGCTGTCGATGGTCGTACCGAACATCAGATCCTGCACAATCTGCGCAGCTGGGGTGAAGGGCGCACCATCATCATCAGTGCACACCGACTCTCTGCCCTGACCGAAGCCAGTGAGATTCTGGTATTACAGCATGGCAAAATCGCCCAGCGCGGCAGCCATGAACAGCTGGCCGCTGCCAGCGGATGGTATCGTGATATGTATCGCTATCAGCAGCTGGAAGCCGCGCTGGACGAAGATGAATCAGAGCAGGGGGTGCCGCATGGCGAATGAAAACCGGCGGCTGTGGCCAACGCTTAAACGGCTGCTTTCCTATGGATCGCCGTGGCGGAAATCGCTGAGTCTGGCGGTGCTGATGCTGTGGGTGGCCGCAGCGGCGGAAGTGCTGGGACCGGTGCTGATTAGTTACTTTATTGACAATATGGTGGCGAAACACCATATGCCGCTGGGCCTGGCTGCAGGTCTGGTAACCAGCTTCCTGCTGCTGCAGCTACTGGCTGCGGCGTTGCATTACTGGCAGTCACTGCTGTTTAACCAGGCTGCGGTTGGCGTGGTGCAGCGCCTGCGTACCGACGTAATGGATGCCGCGCTGCGTCAGCCGCTCAGCGCGTTTGATACCCAGCCGGTCGGGCAAATCATATCCCGTGTCACCAACGATACCGAAGTCGTACGCGATTTGTACGTTACCGTGGTGGCGACCGTTTTGCGTAGCGCGGCGCTGGTGGGGGCAATGCTGGTGGCGATGTTCAGCCTCGACTGGCGCATGGCGCTGATTGCAATCGCAATTTTCCCGGCTGTGCTGATCGTTATGCTGATTTATCAACGCTACAGCACGCCAATTGTTCGCCGGGTGCGCAGCTATCTGGCAGACATCAACAACGGTTTTAATGAAGCGATCAACGGCATGAGCGTTATCCAGCAGTTCCGCCAGCAGGCGCGGTTTGGTGAGCGTATGGGGGCCGCCAGCCGCTCGCATTATCTGGCGAGGATGCAGACGCTGCGGCTGGATGGATTTCTGCTGCGGCCATTGCTCAGCCTGTTTTCCGCGATGATCCTGTGTGGCCTGATGCTGCTGTTTGGCTTTTCGTCGGTGGGGGCAATTGAGGTCGGGGTACTTTACGCCTTTATTAATTACCTTGGTCGCCTTAATGAACCGCTTATCGAGCTGACGACTCAACAGTCGATGCTGCAGCAGGCAGTGGTGGCCGGTGAGCGCATCTTCGAACTGATGGATGCGCCGCGTCAGCCCTATGGCGACGATCCGCAGCCGCTGTCCAGCGGCAGCATTGCTATTCGCGACCTGATTTTTTCCTATCGTACCGGTAAGCCGGTGCTGACCGATATCAACCTGGAAGTCGCCCCGCGTGATTTCGTTGCGCTGGTTGGCCATACGGGGAGCGGTAAAAGCACGCTGGCTAATTTACTGATGGGCTATTATCCGCTCAGTAAAGGTGAAATCCTGCTGGATGGCCGCCCGCTGGAGTCACTCAGTCATGCGTCGCTGCGGCAGAGTGTGGCGATGGTACAACAGGACCCGGTCGTGCTGGCGGATACCTTCTTTGCTAACGTTACTCTGGGGCGGGATATCAGCGAACAGGCGGTCTGGCAGGCGCTGGAAACCGTGCAGCTGGCCTCGCTGGCGCGAAGTATGAGCGACGGGATTTACACCCGACTGGGCGAGCAGGGAAACAACCTTTCCGTTGGGCAAAAACAGCTGCTGGCGATGGCGCGGGTGCTGGTGGCAACGCCGAAGATCCTGATCCTGGATGAAGCTACCGCCAATATTGACTCGGGTACAGAGCAGGCGATTCAAAAGGCACTGCGTGCTATACGCCAGCAAACCACGCTGGTCGTCATTGCCCATCGGCTTTCCACTATCACCGAGGCGGATACGATCCTTGTACTGCACCGTGGGCAGGCAGTGGAACGCGGTAATCATCAACAGCTGCTGGCAGCCCAGGGACGCTACTGGCAAATGTACCAGCTACAGCTGGCGGGCGAAGAGCTGGCTGCCGCAGAGAGCGAATCTTAACTGGTCAGGCGCTGCACCATATTCAGGCGAAAAAATAACCATTGCCCTGACTTAATGCACCGAATCCTCGCAAAACGCACCGTTAAGGTGCGTTTTTTCTATACTCCTCTTACAGGCTTTCTGTTCGCGGTATCCCATCCCAGGCTGCGCTTCAGATCCGCACTGACTAATCACCTGAAAACTGCCTGTTTTTCATTTCTGGCACAGCCTTTGCTTTAGTAAATCCGTGTTCGTGAAACAACCGTATTCAATACTGGAGGGGATCGTATGAAGCTGGTTACCGTGGTAATCAAACCGTTCAAACTGGAAGACGTGCGTGAAGCACTGTCATCTATCGGCATTCAGGGTCTGACCGTGACAGAAGTTAAAGGTTTTGGCAGACAAAAAGGGCATGCAGAACTTTATCGCGGAGCTGAGTACAGCGTTAACTTCCTGCCAAAAGTAAAAATTGATATTGCGATTGCAGATGACCAGATCGATGAAGTGGTTGATGTGATTAGCAAAGCTGCCTACACCGGCAAAATTGGTGACGGGAAAATCTTTGTTGCAGAACTGCAGCGGGTGATCCGTATTCGCACCGGCGAAACTGACGAAGCAGCACTGTAATTCGGGGCTAAGAATTGTGATGGGATGGGATAAAATGAAGAAACTCGCTAAGTTTGGCCTTGCCAGCATTGCTTTGTTACCGTCGCTTGCCATGGCTGCCGCACCGGCGGTAGCGGATAAAGCCGACAACGCATTTATGATGATCTGCACCGCGCTGGTGCTGTTTATGACAATTCCGGGCATTGCGCTGTTTTACGGCGGTCTGATTCGCGGTAAAAACGTGCTGTCCATGCTGACCCAGGTGGCAATGACCTTCGCTATGGTCTGCGTTGTGTGGATGGTTTACGGATATTCTCTGGCCTTCAGCGAAGGCAACGCGTTCTTCGGCAGCTTTGGCTGGGCGATGCTGAAAGGTATTGCGCCAACCACGCTGATGGGTTCCTTCTACCAGTACATCCACGTCGCGTTCCAGGCTTCCTTTGCCTGTATCACCGTGGGTCTGATTGTGGGTGCTATTGCTGAGCGTATCCGCTTTGCAGCCGTGCTGATTTTCGTACTGATCTGGCTGACCTTTGCTTACCTGCCAATTGCACACATGGTCTGGGCGGGCGGTTTCCTGGCTCAGGATGGCGCGCTGGACTTCGCGGGCGGCACCGTTGTACACATCAACGCTGCGGTAGCGGGTCTGGTCGGTGCTTACCTGCTGGGCAAACGTGCGGGCTTTGGTAAAGAAGCCTTTAAACCGCACAACCTGCCAATGGTGTTCACCGGTACTGCAATCCTGTACTTCGGCTGGTTTGGCTTCAACGCCGGTTCTGCAGGTACTGCGAACGAAATCGCCGGTCTGGCATTCCTTAACACCGTTGTAGCAACGGCGGGTGCAATGCTGACCTGGACCTTCGGTGAGTGGGCACTGCGCGGTAAACCTTCGCTGCTGGGCGTCAGCTCCGGTGCGATTGCGGGTCTGGTAGCGATTACCCCAGCCTGTGGTTACGTTGGCGTTGGTGGTGCTCTGATTATCGGTCTGGTTGGTGGTCTGGCTGGCCTGTGGGGTGTGACCACCCTGAAGAAATGGCTGCGTGTTGATGACCCATGTGATGTGTTCGGTGTTCACGGCGTCTGCGGTATTGTTGGCTGTATCCTGACCGGTGTGTTCGCATCTTCTTCACTGGGCGGCGTGGGTTATGCAGAAGGCGTGACCATGGGCCATCAGGTTTGGGTGCAGTTGGAAAGCGTTGCGCTGACCGTTGTCTGGACCGCTGTTGTCGCGTTTATCGGTTTCAAAGTGGCAGATATGATTGTTGGCCTGCGTGTTCCTGAAGACCAGGAGCGTGAAGGTCTGGACGTCAACAGCCACGGCGAGAATGCTTACAACCAGTAATCTGGTCGGGTAAGCAAAAAAAGGAAAGTAGTGCGCTAAAAATAAAAAATCTTGCGGGCCATTATGGCCCGCTTTTTTTTGTGGTACATCCCAGTAGCACCGCAAACCCTCAAACCGCAAGCCCAGCAGCACGTCCGTGTTGCGCCGATCCCCGTTGTCATTATCTATCGTCTGAGGTTGCCTTACTCTCGCTGGCGGATAACGCCTTCCTGCACCGTTGAAGCAACCAGCGTCCCCTGCTGGGTGTAGAACTCGCCGCGAACAAAACCACGCGCGCTGGAAGCCGAAGTGCTCTCCACGCTGTACAGCAGCCACTCATTGAGGTCAAAAGGACGGTGGAACCACATGGAGTGGTCGATGGTCGCGACCTGCATACCCGGCTCAAGGAAGCCTTTACCATGCGGTTGCAGCGATACCGGCAGGAAATTGAAATCGGACACATAGCCGAGCAGATACTGATGAATACGCTTATCTTCCGGCATCGTGCCGTTTGCGCGTATCCACAGGTGACGATAAGGTTCGTCCACATGTCCTCTTAGCGGGTTATGAAATTTCACCGGGCGGATTTCAAACGGTTTTTCCGACAGGAATTTGTCGCGATAGGGGGCAGGGATATGTGGAGCAAGTTTGTGCGCAATTTCGTGCTCGGATGGCAAATCATCAGGTCCGGGGACCACCGGCATCGTTTTCTGATGCTCAAAGCCGCTTTCCGGGCCCTGGAATGAGGCGGTCATGTAAAAAATCGGTTTGCCATTTTGAACCGCCTTCACCCGGCGGGCGCTAAAGCTGTTGCCGTCCCGCAGGTTTTCCACATCGTAAATAATCGCCTTCTGACTGTCGCCAGGGCGCAGAAAGTAACTGTGAAAAGAGTGGATGATACGTTCGCTGGGAACAGTCTGTTTGGCAGCATAAAGCGCCTGGCCGACAACCTGGCCACCAAAGACCTGACGCAGACCAAGATCTTCACTTTGCCCACGGAATAAGCCCTCTTCAAGGCTTTCCAGATCGAGCAGATTTAACAAATTTTGCAGCGCCTGGCTCATAAACGGCATCCTCTTAAAAATTTCAGTGCTCAGTTTGCGAGATCCGACCAGTTAGCGTCAACGCCTGTTTATGGGATCTGCGCAGTTCGTGCGGAAAGAATGAAAATCGCTGGTAACAGGAAAAATCCAGCAACATGTGCCAGAATTAAAGCCTTACGGGCAGTAAAGCTCTGCCCCTGAACGGCATTATCGCGCCGTAGGGATCAAAAAGGAGAAGACATCCATGAAACTCTGGTTTGTATTGAGCAGTGCCGCTCTCGCGGTGGCAATCTCTGGCTGTGCGGACAAGAGCAAAGATGTGCCGACACCAACTTTGGGTTCGCAGGTACAGGGCCAGCAGGCAGTTATCCAGCAGCCAAACGTTAGCGGTACGGTATGGATACGCCAGAGAATCGCACTGCCGCCTGATGCGGTGCTGACGGTCACATTGTCAGATGCGTCACTGGCCGATGCACCGTCGAAAGTCCTGTCACAGCGCGTTACGCGCACCGAGGGCAAGCAGGCACCATTCCAGTTCGTGCTGCCGTTTAATCCGGCCGATGTGCAGCCGGGAGCACGCATTCTGCTTAGCGCGGCGGTAACCCTGAATGGCAAAATGCTGTTTATTACCGATACGGTGAAGCAGGTGGTCACTACGGGCGGTACGCGACAGGATCTGACGCTGGTGCCGGTTCCATCAGTGCCGCTTCAGGCACAGGACGGAGCGGCCACCTCGGTGCCGTCGACCTCACCGACACAGGTTACGCCTTCATCGGCGGTTCCTGCGCCAACCTCATACTGATTCAGGTGTTCTCAAGCGCCCCTGCGGGGGCGTTACTAAGGCTTCCAGCGATAGCGCTTTAAATCAACTTTACCCTCTGGCGAGACCTCAATGCCTTCGGCTTCCAGCGCTAACCGCTGTCGGCTCAAATCATCACCCGTAAGCGAAATTTCCCCCATGCGGTTAATCACCCGATGCCAGGGGAGTTTGCTACCTTCCGGCAGACGTTTCAGTACGCCGCCAACCTGACGTGCAGCTCTGGGTGAACCTGCCAGATGGGCAATCTCTCCGTAAGTGGTGACGGAACCGTAAGGGATAGCTGCAAGGATCTGAAAGATACGTTGGCGAAAGTTATCGTGTTCTGCGTCCAAATTCACTCCCTGACCATAGCTGTAAACAGGAACCAGCCGCGAAGGCGTTCAGAAAGGGATCAGTATAAGGGACAGACGCTGAAATTTGAGCTGATTAATCAGCGTGATTTGACAAGTAATGAGGGAATATTACCCGTATTGTGCAAGAAACAAACGGTCATCGGAGGCTGGCTTGCAATTGCCCTGGGGTTCATTGATAATGCGCCTGCGCTTCGGTTATCCGAGGCCGTCAATGGGGGCCCTGTTGGTTCTCCCGCAATGCTAACTTGTGAATTCGGTCAGGTCCGGAAGGAAGCAGCCGTAACAAGTGACGCGTGTGCCGGGATGTAGCTGGCAGGGCCCCCACCCATTTCTGCTTTCGTAACTCTCTCTTTAGCTTTCGCCTTACCCTAATCACATTGAGATTCTCCTGAGATAAAAGCGGCATATTCGCATATCACTGCAAAATTCCTTATGTTTAACATGCTTGCCGGGTTTGCTGGCTGTGCGTTATCAGCCACTGCGCGTGATGCGGATCGTTACTCTACAACATGAGATAGCGATCTGCAGAATGAGCATCACTTATATGGGGAATATACGGACACCGATCGAAGGCTACACTGTTGAGTTAAAAGCGCGCGTATCAATGCCGGTCGCTGTTGAACAACCCATCAGTTTAATTTAATCCTTAGCTCAACGTCACCGTGTTTGCCGGAAACGCTTATCCTGGTTCCTGTAGGAGGCAATGCAAGGCAGCTAACGACAACAGCAGGGCACAATAGGGAGAATTATTGTCTGCGGGGTATGCATGATAAAGCGATTGAACTCTACAGACTATGTAAGAGTGCAACCCTCATAGATTATTTGTAAAATGCTGGGATTAATTATAGTTCAGCTTGATGTCATACTCCTGGCAGACATCCTTTCTGCACATCAGCGGTTGATTTTAATGAATTCTGAGACAATCTTTACGGTGTTCTGCTGGTTGGACGCCGCCCGTTACGCCCTGGCCAGCTCTGCACACACTACTCTATTAAAATCAAAACCATTTAAATGTCAGCGTACAAATTTCCACACGGAAACGGGGACTTTGTCATAAAGTTTATTCATGGTTAGTTCAGCAAGGCGATGATCGGCTGCTGAATAAAATATAGCCAATTCGTCATCAGATAATTCGTACTTGTTCTTTTCAATCACGCGCTCGAGGGTGTCAATAGAACGACAGCGTCTGAGGCGCATCAGATAATCAGTTTTAGTTAAAAGTTTGTCAGTCATCATTAAACCGTAAGGAGTAGTGGGTTACTAAAATGAATGGCTGGCCTGGATTTGGCCGTGCGCACACTCTTCTGCAAAAATGTTGAACAGGCGTTTTGCTGATTTTTGCCAACGCTGAAGGTCCTGTGCATTAATGCCGTAGTTGCTGAATAACATAAAAGTATCATCGAGATAATCGTCAATCTGTCCAATCAGATCGGTATCATCAACGTGCTTGATTTTGTAATTCATAGTAAAAGCAGCAATGTGTTCAATCAGATCATTAAGCTGCAGGTTGATGGCAGAAGTAGGATCGTTAACCCAGCCGTGGTGGCTGTCGCCTAACGTTGCCATACTTTCATCATACAGGTTTTCACACAAGAATTTCAGCTGTGCAATATCATGCCTTCTCGGTGAGTATTCGTCCATCTTTTTCCCCTCCATCGCTTGAAAAACATGCTTATTAACAGCACTTTTATACTCGGTTGGCCAGGAAGTGATAATTACTCTTCAAATGAAACATCTATTTAAAATATAACTTAGTTTCATTTTTTTGTTAACTAATTGACTGATTATTACAATTCTTCCGACATAGAGTCCGGTTCGTTATCTATGAAATCAAACCGCAATGCACCATCTGAAAGCACAAAGTTGACTGAGCTATAAGTGGTTTCGTCTGAATCAATATCAAGACAGGCATTGAAGACGTTCCAAAGGAAACTATAGTTCATTTTATAACGCGATTGTCCCAACTCTTCCAGAGAAATAACATTCAGACTATTCGGAACATAACGAGCATTAGGGGAATACCAGATCAAATTTCCGACCAAGTCATCCTCAATTTTAGGAATGTTCTGTTTAATTTCCTCTATTAATTCTAGTGGAGTAATGTCATTTTGACGATTTTTTAATGGTAAAGTTCTGTGCATTTTTCACCCTGAAGTTAATTGTTGCTAATAAAGATGATGCATTTTTACAGCTAAAGCCAATCGGTTGTCATTCTGGTTTAGCCTATCGTTATGATTTGTCAATTGATTATTATTTCCTGTGAACCCTCTTTTTTTTGAGTGGCTTCACGCTTGTTGAATTTTCTTTATATAAATCACCGAGAAAGACGTTACGGCATAATGTAATACTTAGATACATTTTAATCTTATCAATTCACCCATTTTAGCAGTAAATTTGCGTTATGTTATAACATATTGAATGATGCTATGCGCTATCCATCCTCTCCTTTCTATCGATTCGGCACCCTGTTCAGTAGCCCTGCCTGGCTAAGAGCGGTGTTATCCATCGTAGTGGTCCTGCTGCTTTTGTTGATGACAAAATGGGCGATCGTTTGATGATTACACTGAACAAACTCGTCGTTGGTTATCAACAGCGCGCGGTCACCCCTGAGCTGGTAGGTGAGTTTACCCAGGGAAGCATGACAGCACTGGTCGGCGATAACGGCAGCGGTAAATCGACGTTGTTAAAAACGCTGTGCGGCATGATCCCGCCGGTGAGTGGCAGTATCAGCCTGCCAACTCCGCGTCCTACGATTGCGTGGCTACCGCAGCATGCGGAACTTGAAAAAACATTTCCCCTTACCGTGTTCGACCTGGTAGCCATGGGCTTCTGGCGGCAGTGCGGCTGGTTCGGCGGCATTAATCGCCAGCAGAGGAAACAGATTTTTGAGGCGCTGGAACGGGTCCGTATGTTGCCGTTTATCGATGCAGCACCGGGTACGCTTTCTGGCGGGCAACTGCAGCGTGTTCTGTTTGCCCGCCTGTTGATTCAGGATGCCGAACTGTTGCTGTTAGATGAGCCGTTTAGCGGTGTAGACAGCGATACGATCGCTCTGCTTATCGAGCTGCTGGCGGAGCGCCATCGAGCCGGCTGCACGTTGATTGTCGTTCTGCACGATATGGCGACGGTCGCTAATCATTTCCCTCAGGTTCTGCGTTTAAAAGCGAATCACAGCGAATGGTCCTGCCGTAGCTGCGGTGTGACGGGGCTGAACTTTTCCCGCAGCGCGGGGGAGCGGGCATGATACTTATTGAGCCTTTTATCGAATTTGGTTTCATGCGTCGTGCGCTGGTGGCCTGCGTCGCTCTTTCGATTAGTGCAACCCCACTCGGCGTTTTTTTACTGCTTCGACGTATGAGTTTGGTAGGGGATGCGCTATCCCACGCGGTGCTTCCCGGTGCAGCGATTGGCTATTTGATCTCGGGACTGTCTCTGGTAGCAATGGGTATCGGTGGTGCGATTGCCGGGTTGACGGTGGCACTGCTGTCCGGTGCGGTCAGCCGCTACACACCGTTGCGGGAAGATGCCAGTTTTGCCGGTTTCTATCTTGGTTCTCTGGCGCTAGGGGTTACGCTGGTTTCCCTGCGCGGCTCCAGTGTCGATCTGCTGCATGTACTGTTTGGTTCCCTGCTGGCCGTTGATGCGCCATCAATTTTGCTGGTCAGCAGTATCAGCGGTATTACGTTACTGGTGCTGGCATTCATCTATCGTCCCTTAGTGATCGATGCTTTCGATCCTACGTTTCTTGCTGCGCAGAATCGCTGGACCTCGCCGCTGGTCCACGGAATCTTTCTGATACTGGTGGTGATCAATCTGGTTGCGGGCTTCCAGGTGCTGGGAACGTTAATGAGCGTAGGTCTGATGATGCTGCCTGCTGCCAGTGCCCGCTTCTGGAGTCGCCATCTCTCCGGCACTCTCGCCGCTGCGATGCTGCTGGCAATAATTTCCAGTTTCAGCGGTCTTTGCGCCTCATTTTATCTCTCTCTGCCTGCCGGACCCGCCGTGGTTCTGAGCGCGGCAGTGCTGTTCTTTATCTCGATTTTATTTGGACCCTGCGGCGGTATTTTTTCCGTACGCAGAACATTGTCTATGGCGAAGGAGTAAAAATATGAAGAAGTTACCTTTGGTGCTGGCACTGTCAGCCCTGTTGGCCGCTCCGGCGGTGATGGCAAACACGGTACAGGCCGTGGCCAGTTTTAGCGTACTGGCTGATATCGTACAAAACGTCGGCGGTGAGCATGTGGTGGTCAAAAGTCTGGTCGGGCCAAATGGCGATCCGCACAGCTTTGAACCGACACCAAAGGACAGTCAGTCACTGGCTCATGCCGATTTAGTGTTTGTCAGCGGCCTTGGGATGGAGGGGTGGATGGATCGCCTGATTACCTCTTCTGGTTATAAAGGGCAGACCATTGTGGCTTCCAGCGGAGTTAACACGCGAAAAATGGAAGAAGATGGCAAAACAATCACCGATCCTCATGCATGGAACAGCATGCAGAATGGCGTGATCTATGCCACTAATGTGATGAATGCCCTGATTGCCGCCGATCCAACTGATGCCGCCTACTTCCGCCAGCAGGGTAATGCTTATATTGAGCAGCTGAAAAAGCTGGATAGCTGGGCACAGCAGGAGTTCGCGCAGATCCCTCAATCGAAGCGCAAGGTATTAACCAGCCATGATGCGTTTGGCTATTTCGGCCAGCGATATGGCGTCAGCTTCCTGTCTCCTGTCGGTTTTTCGACGGAATCTGAAGCCAGTGCATCAGATGTAGCCAGCCTGATTAACCAGCTTAAGAAAGAGAAGATTAACGCGTGGTTTATTGAGAATCAGACCGATCCTCGCCTGGTAAAACAGATTGCCTCTGCCACCGGTGCAAAACAGGGTGGAGAACTTTATCCAGAAGCCTTAACGGAAAAGGGCGGGGAAGCAGATAGCTACGTGGCCGCGTTTAAACATAACGTTACTGCGATGGTTGCCAGTATGAAGTAAATCAACAAGGCGGATCGTCTGGCGATCCGCCTTATTTATCGATCAGAATGAACGGTGGTAGTTAACCAGCGGCAGTACCGGAACGGTGGCATTGGTTGCAATGTTAATGACACCAATCTGTAACCCTTCAAGTTTTTTGGTGGCGTTGACCAGGCCGAACTGGAAGGACGTACTTTCGGAATAGTTAAAAGCACCAATGTCTGCGTTGGTAGTACCCGAAGAGGCGTTCACTGCGCCAAAGTTGAAACCGTTGACGTTATGAGCCACGTTAACCACCCCGATGTTTCCTCCCTGCACATCGTTCGTCATGTTCACCAGACCAATATTGGCCCCCTGAACGTTATGCGACATGTTAATCGCACTGAAGTTGGCTCCCACGGTATCCTGCGACAGGTTATACAGTGGCGAAATGTTTAAACCGGTAATGTTGCCCGAAACGTTGACCAGGCCGAGGTTAAGCCCCTCAATGTTACCTTCGCTCCAGTTACCGACAGCGCCAATGTTGACGCCGGTGGCGTTGCCAGTGTGGTTGAGGAGGCTGACGTTAACCCCGGTGCTGTCACGCTGGGTCCAGTTAAACGGCGCAACGTTTATCCCCTGCAGGTTGCCCGTGGTGTAGTTTCCCAGTGCTCCAAAGTTAATACCGTTCATTTCGGCAGTTTGCGTTGCAACACCCAGATTAATACCGGTGAACCGTTCTGCTCCACTGTATAAACCCAGGTTGAAACCGGTCATATCACCAACTTTGTTGGCAAGGCCGATGTTCACGCCATTGTCAGTGCCGCCGTGCCAGTTAAACAAACCAATAGCAACACCGTTCATACCGTTTCGAATATGTGAACCGGCAACGGCACCGATCTGTAACCCGTTGAGCTGATCCAGCTCGCCGTATCCAAGGATCGGCAGGTCGAAACCATTAACGGTGCCGGTATTGCTGTACAGGAAGCTGCCGTGAAAACCATTCACTTCGTTATCATCTGGCAGGTTATTGAATGAGGAGAGTTGAATCGGTGTTGAAGCCATACTGGCCGCAGAAAACATAACGCATGACAAGGCTAATGCTAATGTTGAACGTTTCATTTTGATATCCCTATTAAATTATGATGCGTAACATTATTGAATGACAGGGGGTCATATAATGTAGTGCCACTACACTTCAGCAATCGCCAAATATCGGAGTAATCAAAGTGATACTGCGATGGTGGGATGATGATGCTTCGTATAAATTACTGATTTAACGATGATTTCTTTGACAAAAAATGCGCATAAACACACCGTCAACGGACGGTTATTAGCGAGGTGTTCAGGTTAAATAGATGGATTTTCGAGGAAAAAAAATTATTCAATGCCGGTGGGAGTAGGGATTGAAAATAAACAGACACAAAAAAGGCGAACCCTTTGATGATTCGCCTGGCACATTAAGTTCATTTTAACTTAGCGTTTTTTCTTTCTTCCCTGCACCGCTTTAAAGCGAGGGTTGCTTTTACAGATCACAAATACCCGGCCGTGGCGGCGTACGATTTTGCAATCTTTGTGACGCTTTTTGGCTGATGCCAGCGAGCTTAATACCTGCATGGGAAGCCCTTACTTTTTCATTACGTTGAGAATGCCACCAAAGCGCTGGCTGAAACGCGCGGCGCTACCTTCTTTAGCAAAGTCTTTCTGTTTGCCGGTGTAGTACACATGTGATGCGGAAGAGACATCCAGCGTTACGTAAGGCATAACTTTGCCATCATGTTCGATGGTGCGGTCGGTTTTAATTGTCGATCCCACCACAAAGTAAGCATCGGCCGTGGTGTCATGGAACACCACCTGACGGTAGGCAGGATGAATACCCTGTTTCATCGTTCACTCCATTTGTTATGTTATACTATAACAATAGTATGCGCCCACGTTTTTGAAATTGCAACCGCAAAAAAAAGAGGCCGCACAGGGCGGCCTCTTGGGGATTTCGACAACGGTCGATTATTTGTGATGTTCAACCGGATGGCTGTGTTCCAGTTCCTCTTTGTTCTTACTAAAGCGGCGGCGAACCACCACAAAGAACACAGGGACGAAGAAGATAGCCAGAACGGTTGCGGTAACCATGCCGCCCATTACGCCAGTACCTACGGCGTTCTGCGCGCCGGAACCGGCACCGGAACTGATCGCCAGTGGCAGTACGCCGAGGATAAATGCCAGAGAGGTCATCAGAATAGGACGTAAACGCATACGTACCGCTTCCAGAGTCGACTCGACCAGTCCTTTTCCTTCCTTCTCCATCAAGTCCTTAGCGAACTCAACGATCAGGATGGCGTTTTTCGCCGATAGCCCTATGGTGGTCAACAGTCCCACCACAAAGTAAACGTCGTTACTCAGCCCACGCAGTGTGGTGAAGAGCAGAGCCCCGACAACACCCAGTGGCACAACCAGCATCACCGAGAACGGAATCGACCAGCTCTCGTACAGTGCTGCCAGACAGAGGAAGACCACAATCAGCGAGATGGCGTACAGGGCAGGGGCCTGGTTTCCTGACAGACGTTCCTGATAGGACATGCCGGTCCACTCATAGCCGATACCCGTTGGCAGTTTAGCCGCCAGTTCTTCCATCAGGTTCATCGCATCACCCGAGCTTTTGCCCGGTGCCGGCTGGCCCAACAGCTCCATAGAAGGCAGGCCGTTGTAGCGTTCCAGACGCGGTGAGCCGTAGATCCACTGACCGGTGGTAAAGGTACTGAATGGCACCATTTCACCGCTGGTGGAACGAACATACCAGTTGCCGATATCGCTTGGGAGCATACGGTAAGGGGCTTCACCCATCACGTACACTTTCTTCACGCGGCCGCGGTCAATGAAGTCATTAACGTAGGAACCGCCCCAGGTTGCGGCCAGCGTGGTGTTGATATCAGAGAGTGATACCCCCATCGCGCGCGCTTTTTCCTGGTCGATAGTCAGTTTGTACTGCGGCGTGTCTTCCAGACCGTTAGGGCGCACACCGACCAGCGTATCCGGGTGCTGTGCAATCATGCCCAGCAGCTGGTTACGGGCTTCGGTCAGCTTCTCGTGGCCCAGGCCGGCTTTATCGGTCAGCTGGAAGTCGAAGCCGGTTGCCGTACCCAGTTCTACGATGGCTGGCAGGTTGAATGGGATAACCATGGCATCTTTAATCGATGACAGTGCACCCATCGCCCTGGCGGCAATCGCCGGAACTTTGTTTTCCGAGCTGGCTCGTTCATCCCAGTCTTTAAGACTGATAAAGGCGATACCGGTGTTTTGCCCACGCCCTGCAAAGCCAAAGCCGTTAACGGTAAACACGGAGTTCACGTTGGCTTTTTCTTTAGTCAGATAGTAGTCAGTCACCTGATCCAGCACTTTCTGGGTACGTTCCTGAGTCGCACCAGCCGGCAGCTGAGCCATGGTCAGTAATACGCCCTGGTCCTCTTCAGGAAGGAACGAAGTAGGCAGGCGAAGGAACAGGAAGGCCATGCCCACAACGATCAGCAGATAAATCACCAGATAACGACCGGTGCTGCGAACGATATGACCCACGCTATCGGTATAGTGCTGGGTGCTCTTATCGAACAGGCGGTTGAACCAGCCAAAGAAGCCGGTGGTTTTACCGTGATCGCCTTTGGCAATCGGCTTCAGCATGGTGGCGCACAGCGCCGGGGTCAGGATCAGGGCCACAATCACCGACAGCACCATCGCAGACACGATGGTAATCGAGAACTGACGATAAATAACCCCGGTTGACCCACCAAAGAAGGCCATCGGGATAAATACCGCAGACAGCACCAGGGCGATACCCACCAGGGCACCCTGTATCTGGTCCATCGATTTTCGCGTGGCTTCCTTCGGCGGCAGGCCGTCTTCAACCATCACGCGCTCAACGTTCTCCACCACGACGATGGCGTCATCTACCAACAGGCCTATCGCCAACACCATACCGAACATCGTCAGGGTGTTTATCGAATAGCCGAAGGCGCTGATAATCGCAAATGTACCCAGCAATACGACCGGTACCGCGATGGTTGGAATCAACGTAGCGCGGAAGTTTTGCAGGAACAGATACATTACCAGGAACACCAGCACGATCGCTTCGATTAACGTTTTAACCACTTCATTAATCGAGATTTTAACGAACGGTGTGGTGTCATACGGATAAACCACTTTCAGGCCGGACGGGAAGAACGGTTCCAGCTTGGACAGTTCAGCTTTCACGGCAGAAGCCGTGTCCAGTGCGTTTGCACCGGTCGCCAGCTTAATCCCCAGACCAGAAGCGGGTTTACCGTTAAAGCGGGCGATAATCTCGTAGTTTTCACCGCCCAGTTCGATCTGCGCAACATCCTTCAGACGAACCTGCGAACCATCGGTATTCACCTTCAGCAGAATATTGCCAAACTCTTCAGCCGAGGTCAGGCGCGTCTGTGCAATGATCGAGGCGTTAAGCTGCTGCCCCTTCACCGGCGGTGACCCACCCAGCTGTCCCGCTGCAACCTGGGAGTTCTGCGTATTGATTGCGCTGATCACATCCACGGGAGTTAGCTGGAAGTTATTCAGCTTATGCGGGTCCATCCAGACACGCATGGCGTACTGCGCACCGAACAGCTGCGTATCACCGACGCCAGAAACGCGACTGATCGGATCTTTTACGTTAGACCCGATGTAGTCAGCGATATCGTTTTGCGTCATGGTGCCGTCTTCGTTAATGAAGCCGGCAACCATCAGGAAGCTGCTGGAGGATTTCTGAACGCGAATACCCTGCTGCTGTACTTCCTGTGGCAACAGCGGCATGGCCAGCTGCAGTTTGTTCTGAACCTGAACCTGAGCAATATCGGCGTTGGTGCCGGACTCAAAGGTCAGCGTCAGCTGCAACGTACCCGTTGAGTCACTGCTTGAGCCCATATACATCAGGCCATCAATGCCGTTCATATTTTGTTCGATAACCTGCGTGACGGAGTCCTGCAAGGTTTTCGCATCAGCACCCGGGTAGGTGGCAGAGATCTCGATTGCCGGTGGTGCAACGTTAGGATATTGCTCAATCGGCAGTTTCAGGATCGACAGTGCGCCCGCCAGCATAATAATGATGGCGATAACCCAGGCGAAGATCGGGCGATCGATAAAAAACTTAGCCATGAATCAGTGGCTCCTGTTAAGACTTGCTTTGTTCAGACTGCGCCTGAGGCTGTGCTGCTGCTTTGGAGCTGTCTTCGCTAACTTCCTGTGGCGTTACGGCTGCACCCGGTCTGACGCGCTGCAGTCCGGTCACAATCACCTTGTCACCATCTTTCAGCCCACCGGTAACCAGCCATTTGTCGCCTATGGCCTGGTCGGCGGTCAGATTGCGTACTTCAACCTTGTTGTCTGCACCCACTACCATCGCCGTAGCCTGACCGGTTGGAGTACGGGTTACGCCCTGCTGTGGAACCAGCAGCGCATTTGGGTTGGTGCCTTCATCCAGACGAGCACGAACAAACATGCCCGGCAGCAGACTGTGATCCGGGTTAGGGAACACGGCGCGCAGCGTGATAGAACCGGTGGTTTCATCGACGGTGACATCGGAGAATTCCAATGTACCGCTCTGCGCATATTCGCTACCATTCTGCATTAACAGCTTAACTTCGGCCTTGCCGTTTGCCTGCTGCAGCGTACCGGCATTCAGTTCATTACGCAGACGAATAAAGTCTTCGCTTGACTGAGTGACATCGACATAAATCGGGTCCAGCTGTTGAACGGTAGCCAGGGCAGTTGTCTGGCCACTGGTCACCAGTGCACCTTCGGTAACGGAAGATTTACCAATACGGCCGCTGATAGGCGAAGTGACTTTGGTGTAAGCCAGATTAATACGCGCGCTTTCCACCGAGGCCTGGGCTGCCTGAACGGCTGCTGCGGTCTGGCTCTGCGTGGCAATAGCCTGGTCATAGTCCTGCTGACTGATGTACTTGGTACCCAGCAGAGGTTTGTAGCGTTTAACCGTCAGGCTGGCGATTTGCGCATTAGCCTGCGCTTGAGCAAGATCGCCCTTCGCACTTTCCCACGCGGCTTTATAGGTCGCCGGGTCAATTTGATAGAGGGATTCACCCGCCTTGATGTCGCTACCTTCAACAAAATTGCGTTTCAGAATAATGCCAGAAACCTGCGGGCGAACTTCTGCGATACGGAAAGATGAGGTACGACCTGGCAGGTCGGTGGTAATTTTTAGTGGGGCGCTTTTCAGCGTGACGATACCCACTTCAGGTGCCTGTTGTTGCCCAGCCTGTTGTTGCTCTTTGTTATCGCATCCTGTCAGAACCAGGGTGCCTGAAAGCATCAGAACGGCTGCCAGAGGCGTTAGCCCTCTGTTTTTGTTCATAAATAAACCTCGAATGTCCGGTATCGATTGTTCAATGGATCACAAACCCATAAACCCATTGCTGCGTTTAAATTATGGTCGTGCTATGGTACATACATTCGGAAATGTATGTAAATCTACCATTTTGTAAAAACCCCACTATGGCACGAAATACCAAACAGCAGGCGCAGGAAACGCGCAATCACATTATCAATGCAGCGATCGAACGCTTTTCAGAAGTCGGCGTTTCCAAAACGTCGCTGGCTGATATTGCCGCTGCCGCTGGCGTTACACGGGGGGCAATCTACTGGCATTTTAAAAATAAAACTGATTTGCTAAACGAAATCTGGGCTCAGTCCGACTCCGTTATGGCGGATCTGGAAATTGAGTATCAATCAAAATACCCTGCGGATCCACTGTCTGTTATGCGAGCAATGATTCTGTATGTCTTTGACGCGACAACCAGCGATCCGAGAAGACGGGCATTGATGGAAATTATTTATCACAAATGTGAATTTGTGGGTGAAATGGCTACACTGCAGCTGATGCAGCAAAATCTCTATCTGGAATGCTATGAGAAGATAGAGGATGTTTTAAAACAGTGCATACGGGCTAAGCAGTTACCGGATAATCTGGATACCCCACGGGCGGCGATTATCATCCGGGGCTACATCAGCGGAATTATCGAAAACTGGCTGTTTATGCCGGAAAGCTTTAACCTTGCCGACGATGCACCGCAGCTGGTCGATACGTTGGTTGAGATGCTGATCTATTGTCCAACATTGCGCCATTCCTCCCGCTAAGCTTTTTCGGCAAGCTTTCGCTCAAAGTCTCGCTGAACGATAGCCAACGCGGCCAGAACCGTTTCCGGTTCCAGCTGATTTTCCTCCAGTAGCATAATCAGATCAACGGCCAGCCTGACCTCTTCAGGGGCATTTTCCAGCGACATTATGACTCCTTATCGTCTGCTATGCGGGGATAACAACACTGTTCAGATGCGCAAAATTTTAATAACCACACCCATCACCAACGCACCTGCCAGAGCCATCAGTTCGGAGCGGACATCCATCAGTGCCAGCGTACCAAAACCAAAATAGCTGCTGATATAACCGCCGATCAGTGCGCCAATCGTGCTCAAAACCAGCGTTGCGGCTCGTCCACCGGGGCGGCCGGGGAAATAGCGCCTGATAAAAATACCGACCAGTAACCCAATGATAATCCAGGAAAGCAGCCCCATTTTACCTCTCCAGCCAGATTGTGCTGTTAGTATAGTTCGCCTTAGCGGCTAGCGATCGCGTTCGCGATTTTCAATACTGCGTTCAATGCGTTTTAGCGCCTGCATACATCGCTGCAGGCGGCCTTCCAGTGCGGCAAGCTCGCGCTGAAGCTGCTGCTGTTGCGCCAGCGTCTCCTGAATTGCCAGCAGGCTTTCACGATCGGCAATCATCGCACGTAAGCGGCGCTCGAAATCCTGATGCTGGGAGAGTTTCTCATACAGATTTTCTTTTTCTACCACCGGTTCGGCTTCGCGGCTGCGCAGCGTCTGGGTGGCCAGTTCGCGCTGTAATGCCCCCATCTGCAGCACCACGCGCTCGGCCATCCAGGCAACGCGCTCGGCGCGATTGTCCTGCACGCTTTGCTTTAACTGCGTCATCGTCTGCTGTATTTCCAGCAAATAATCCCCCAGTCGGGTGGAATGGCCGTGAAACAGCTGATGATCAAAACGCGCCTTTGCCGTGCGCTGATTGGCGTGTGGCTCCACGGCGCGAGCCAGCTGTGCCAGCTGAGTATCCAGCTGCTGCAGTAAACCTGCACTTTTCATGTTCTTCTCCGTGGCCACGATCGCGATATGATAACCTGTTTACGACATTTTTTTACGGGTGCACGATGCAACGTTATATTTTATTGATTCTTGGCTGGCTTGCGATGGTGCTGGCGACGCTTGGTGCCGTTTTGCCGCTGCTGCCGACAACGCCGTTCCTGTTACTGGCCGCCTGGTGTTTTGCCCGATCGTCGCCGCGCTTCCATCACTGGTTGCTTTATCGTTCCGTATTTGGCCGCTACCTGCGTCACTGGCAGCAGCATCGAGCCATGCCGCCCGGCGCAAAGAGCAGGGCGATAGTTTTTATCCTGCTGACCTTTGCTTTTTCATTATGGATGGTAAAAATTCTTTGGGTTCGTCTTATGTTACTGGCGATCCTCTGTTGTCTTCTGGTGTTTATGGCCCGGCTTCCGGTCGTTGAGGAAGAGCAAGAAAATCGCTGATTTTCTTAAACGCGGTTGCATTTGTCGGGCAGTTTGCATAAATTTGGTCGTTTTCGTGCGCGGCTTCCCTTTCTCGTTTGAATTTCACCCGACCGATCGCCGGCTGGGGGAGATGAAGCTGCGCGAGTCAGATTTGTATTTACCAGGCATAACATTATGACCGCGACTGCGCAGCAGCTAGATTTTCTTAAAAACAGTATCAAAAGCATCCAGGACTATCCAAAACCGGGCATCCTGTTTCGTGATGTCACCAGCCTGCTGGAAGACCCGAAAGCGTATGCGTTGAGCATTGAGCTGTTAGTTGAACGCTACCGTAACGCGGGTATCACCAAGGTTGTGGGTACGGAAGCGCGTGGTTTCCTGTTTGGTGCACCTGTGGCACTGGGACTGGGGGTGGGTTTTATTCCCGTGCGTAAGCCGGGCAAACTGCCGCGCCAGACTTTCTCCGAAAGCTATGAGCTGGAATACGGTACTGACCGTTTAGAACTGCACTGTGATGCCATCCAGCCGGGTGATGTTGTACTCGTCGTGGACGATCTGCTGGCGACCGGTGGCACCATTGAAGCGACCGTTAAGCTGATCCAGCGCGCGGGTGGCACGGTGAAGGATGCTGCCTTCATCATCAATCTGTTTGACCTGGCCGGCGAAGCACGCCTGAAGGCGCTGGGGCTGAACGTTTACAGCCTGGTGAACTTCCCGGGGCACTGATGCTGTTTCGGTGGGCAGCTGCGTTGCTGCTCACCGTCATCCCTTCTGTAATATTTCGCTATTCTTGATGGCGTTCCCGGCTAAATATTATCCTTTCTTACCCCGTCAATTTGCCGCTGAAGCGCCGGAAAAGGCAAGCCCGGCCGTTTGCGATTCAGGATCCGTCGTAACTGGAGCGGTAAGATCGCCCGTCTGCGATTTCGTCTCAGGTACTGTCGGTGCCGGGCGTTCCTGATCCTGGCTATCGTTATTTTGGGGCTTGATCACTTCAGGTTTGCCGGGTTTCACTTCCTCTTTTTTCTTAGCAAGCGGGGAAACAGGCGTTATCGCCGGGGGTTGATTGATCTGTAACACGGGTAAGTCAGCAAAGATGATCTGCCGCCGATCAACCGCAGCCAGGATTTCATCCGTACAATCCACCTGCTGTTCGCTACTGGCCAGCGCCAGCTGAGCCGGGAAAATAGCGCCGATGCTATGTTCTTTACGCCACTTTTCTGCTTCTTCGTAAATGATTTTTTTCAGAGCATCACTCACACCGCGTTCTTCCACACTAAACTGCCTGACCAGCGTTTCCTCGGCGTTACTGAAGACCCGCTGCTGCTCCTCTTCAGGCGCGTTCTGGTAGCTTCTGTGTAAATCTTCCATGCCCTGCTGGAAGCGCCTGTCGATAATACTGAGATGCTCGCGCCCGGCCTTTCCGGGAGCAGACTGAGCAATAATTCTTTCCACATCCAGCAGAGCGATTCGTTCTGGAATGCCCTGATTCTGATGAAAAATATAGCCCACGGCCACAATCAACAGGACGCTCAATACCGCGCAAAGTATTTTCATTCGGTGTTCTCACTTAATCTGTAAATGACCAGCGGCAGTGCTGGCAGGGGTCAACGGCAGACAACACTCAAACCCGGTGCAGGATGCTGTACCAGGCGAACGGTGGGATTGATGTTCAGGTGGGGCAGGTCATAGTCAATTTCCTTTTGACGTTATTGGCAGGACCAAATCCTAAGATATTACCCAATCCATTTTCGAGAAGCTGTCTCCCCAATATCTGGCGCTATATTGCATATTCTATACGGTTTTTTTTGGCTTTTAGTGTGTTGATAATTAGATTCAGCTTATTTTAAGTAAAAATAAAGGCCACCGGCGAAGGTGACCTTTGGTTTACTTTACAACAACGATGGTGAGGAGTTTGCTCAGAACTTTCCCACCAGGAGATAATACCATTCTGTTAAGTAATGAATCTGTCAGCGATAAATACGATCGGGTAATATTTTTGTAATTTTCTACAATTTAAATATCGCCGATCACCATGTTTTACCAATATTGAACTGGAACTGCTCCGATTTATCACCGTCATACTTTTTCAGCGGTAGCGCATAAGAGAAGACCAGCGGGCCAAGCGGCGACTGCCACTGGACGGCCAGACCGGATGAAACACGAACCTGCGAAGGATCGCCGTAGTCTTTAATCCCGGCGGCTTCCGTCTGCTCGGTGTTTTGCCACTGGGTATCCCACACCGTTCCGGCGTCAACGAACAGTGAAGTCCGCAGCGAGCTGGCATAGCGATCGCCGACAAACGGAGTGGGCAGGATCAACTCGGCGCTGACGATAGCCATTGCATCGCCGCCAACGGCATCGGTTGATTTCTCCACCGGGCATGCGCCGTAACTGCTTTCACTGCCGTTACAGCGGTAATACACCGCTTTAGGACCGATAGTATTCGACGAGAAGCCGCGGACGGTGCTGGAGCCACCTGCGTAGAAGTTATCATAGAAGGGCACGTCGCTGCCGCCCAGGCCGCCCGCGTAGCCCAGCTTGGTTCGGGTCAGCAGCACCCAGCTGTGGCTGTCGCTCAGCGGCAGATAGGCGCTGGCGTTCAGCGTGTTTTTAAAGTAGTTGTTGCTGGAGCCTGGCAGGGTGATTTTGCTGGTAAAGCTGGCGCTGACGCCGGAGGTCGGGAAGAAACCCCGGTCCAGCGAGTTATAGCTCCAGCCGATGCTGGCGAAAACATCGTTGGCGACAAAATCAGAGTTGCTGTCACCGTCCTTGGTGACCACCGCCGGATCGATCCCGCGTGAAGCCAGGTAGCGCCAGGTGGCCAGCTGCGGTTCCATATCGGTCAGGCTGTTATAAACATAGTCCAGCCCCAGGTTCATCATGCTGTGTTCGCTGACCGGCAGGCCAAGGTTGCTGCCGAAGCCGAAGCTTTTCAGATTATATTCCGCCAGCGAGTTATCTTCAGCGCTGTAATCGTTATAGAAAAACTTGCCGCCGAGACTGACGCCGTCCACGGTGAAATAAGGATCGGTGGCGGAGACTTCAACATAGGTCTGATAGTCGTTTTTGGTGCCGCTAAAGCTGACGCTGTTGCCGGTGCCCAGCCAGTTATCCTGCGTCACGCCAACCTGGAAGCTGATGCCGCTGTCGGTGCCATAGCCGATACCGAAGTTCAGGGTGCCGGTATTGCGCTCCTTCACTTTGTACACCACATCAACCTGGTCGCTGCTGCCGGGAATGCGCTGCGTTTCGGTTTCCACGCTTTCAAAATAGCCCAGCCGGTTAAGCCGCTCTTTACCCTGTTCCACCAGATCGCTGCCCAGCCAGGCGCCTTCCATCTGACGCATTTCCCGCCGCAGTACCGCATCGCGCGAGGTGTCATTACCGTTAAAGACAATATGACGGACGGTAAAGCGATTACCGGCATCGACGTTAATGTGCAGTTTGACGGTTTTCGTTGCGTCATCGATCTCCGGCTGAGTCTGCACCCGGGGCCACGCGTAGCCGTAGCGGCCCAGCAGTTTTTTGATATCATTCTCAATGCGTGTAACCTGGGCCGCGCTGTAGGTTTCGCCCGGCTTGATGCGCGCCAGCTCTTCGATCTGCGCGGAATACCCCGCAAGATTACCGCTGACTTCCGCCGACGACAGGGTATAGCGCTGGCCTTCGGTAAGGTTGACGGTAATGAATAAGCTCTTTTTATCCGGCGTCATGCTGATTTGCGTGGAGTCGACGGAAAAACGGGCGTAGCCGCGATCGAGGTAGAAGCTGCGCAGCGTTTCGATATCGCCCGCCAGTTTTTGCTTTTGATATTTCCGGTCGCCGACCAGATTCCACCAGGGCACTTCATCGCGCAGCTGGAAGTGGGAAAGCAGTTCATCAGTGCTGAAGGCGTGGTTACCGATCAGGTTAATCTGCTGAATTTTGGCGGAAACCCCTTCAGTAAAGACCAGCTTTAAATCGACGCGGTTGCGCGGTAGGGGCGTGACGACTGCCTTAACATTGGCGCTGTATTTACCCACGCTAAAGTAGAAATCCTCCAGCCCTTTTTCAATCGAGGTAATGGTAGTGCGATCCAGCGCTTCCCCCACGCGCACTCCGGATGCCTCCAGGTTTTGCGTCAGCATGTCATCTTTGATCGCTTTATTACCGGCGAAGGTGATGCTGGCGATGGTCGGCCGCTCTTTTACCTGCACGATTAACGTTGTGCCGTCGCGAAGTACCTGCACATCCTCAAAGTTGCCGCTGGCAAAAAGGGCGCGTACCGTCTCGCTGAGATCCTGCGCGGAAACCGTATCGCCGGTTCGTACCGGCATATTCAGCAAGACGGCACCGGGCGTAACGCGCTGCAGGCCACTAAAGGTAATATTATTTACCTTAAAGTCATCCGCACCATAGGCAGCCAGGCTACTTAATAAAAGCAATCCAGGAAAATTCTTTTTCATTGGGTTTCAGTCAGGAACCTGTATTGAAATAGGGGGAACACAATAAAATGAAATCGTGTCAGTAAGTGGCGGTTGCGTTTGCCATGCCGACTCTGTTGATAACTGACTGTATTTTATTTTTTTGATTCCCTTGCGTTTGGCTATTTTCAAAAAAATTACATCTTGCTGGGGCTTCTTTAACAGAAGGGGGTGTGGTGTTTTATTTTATTTTTTACAGGCTGGGAAAATAACTCTGTGAGTTTTTTATCATTAAAACGTAAATAAATTGCCTGATTCATTTTGAGTAAAAAAACATCTCTTTCCCGACAGTGACTGCGTAAGATTTTGTGAGCGTGCTCCGTATCGGGAACTATCCGACAGGAACCGCGACGGGCAGGAGAGGATTCTGTTATAGTATCTTCTTTTGATTCAGAACAATGATGAAGTCCGAATGAGCTATCAGGTACTGGCCCGTAAGTGGCGTCCACAAGCGTTTACTGAAGTCGTTGGTCAGGAGCATGTCCTGACCGCGCTGGCTAACGGTCTTTCGCTGGGCCGTATCCATCACGCTTATCTGTTTTCCGGCACCCGCGGCGTTGGGAAGACGACGATTGCCCGTTTGTTGGCCAAAGGGCTGAACTGCGAGACCGGCATCACCGCTACGCCCTGCGGCCAGTGCGATAACTGCCGTGAAATCGAACAGGGGCGCTTTGTTGATCTGATTGAGATCGATGCCGCATCGCGCACCAAAGTCGAAGACACCCGTGACCTGCTGGATAACGTGCAGTACGCACCGGCGCGCGGGCGCTTTAAAGTCTATCTGATCGACGAAGTTCATATGCTTTCGCGTCACAGCTTCAATGCGCTGTTGAAGACGCTGGAAGAGCCGCCTGAACACGTCAAATTCCTGTTAGCCACCACCGATCCGCAGAAGCTGCCAGTGACCATCCTGTCGCGCTGTCTGCAATTCCATCTGAAAGCCTTAGATCAGGATCAGATCCGCGGTCAGCTTGAGCATATACTGCAGGTTGAGCAGATTTCCGCTGAAACGCGTGCACTGCAGCTTCTGGCGCGTGCCGCCGACGGCAGTATGCGCGATGCCCTCAGCCTGACCGATCAGGCTATCGCCATGGGGCAGGGGGCGGTCACTACGGTGACGGTGAATGATATGCTCGGCACGCTGGACGACGAACAGCCGCTGGCGCTGATCGAAGCGCTGGTCAGTGCGGATGGTGCGCAGGTGATGGCGTTGCTTAACCAGGCGGCCTCGCGCGGCGTGGAGTGGGAAGCGCTGCTGGTTGAAATGCTGACCCTCCTGCACCGCATTGCTATGGTGCAGCTGCTGCCCTCGGCGCTCGGTGAGGATATGGCCACGATTGAACAGCGTCTGCGCGAGCTGGCACGAGTGCTGCCGCCAGCAGACGTACAACTTTATTACCAGACGCTGCTGGTGGGGCGCAAGGAGCTGCCGCTGGCGCCGGATCGCCGCATGGGCGTTGAAATGACGCTGCTGCGAGCGCTGGCCTTTCATCCTAAAGCGGTGATTGCTGAACCCGTTGCTCGCCCGGCTATTGTCGCCCAGGCCGTACCCCAGACTTCACCTCAGGCCCCGCTGGTGCCGCCATCTCAGCCGGCAGTCGCGCATACTATTCCAGATGCACCGCCGCCTCAGGGATTGCCTGACACCACCAGCCAGCTGCTGCAGGCGCGTACTCAACTGATGCGCCAGCAGGGAGCAACCAAACCAAAAAAGAGTGAGCCGGCGGCGCAGGGTGCGCGGCCGGCCAGCTCTGCACTGGAGCGTCTGGCAGCCGCAACCGAACGTGGGCAGAAGCGCCCGCGACAGGATGCTGCACCCGCCGCACCGGTAAAAGAGGAAGCGTACCGCTGGAAGGCGCAGACGCCGAAGGAAGAGGTGAAAGCGGAGCCGGTAGCCACGCCGAAAGCGTTGCGCAGTGCGCTGGAACATGAAAAAACGCCGGAGCTGATCGTCAAACTGACGGAGGAATCACTGGAGCGTGATGCCTGGGCGGCCGAAATAGCCACCCTGACCATGCCGCGGCTGGTGCAGCAGCTGGCGCTGAATGCGTGGAAAGAGGTGACGAACGGTGGCGTTTGTCTGCATCTGCGGTCCAGCCAGCGGCATCTGAATTCCCCGTCGGCGCAGAAGGCGCTGAATGATGCCCTCAACAACGCCGCTGGTCATCCCATTGAATTAACCGTGGTGGAAGATGATAATCCGGCGGTGCTGACGCCGCTGGAGTGGCGGCAAAAAATTTATGAAGAGAAGCTGGCGCAGGCGCGCCAGTCGATTATCGCGGATAATAATATTCAGACGCTGCGACGCTTTTTTGACGCAGACGTTGATGAAGAGAGTATCCGCCCTGTGTAACCCGCCGCATCACCGTTTTGTTGGTGTGGCCTGAGCGAAAGAGAGAGAACTTATGTTTGGTAAAGCCGGATTGGGTAACCTGATGAAGCAGGCCCAGCAAATGCAGGACAAAATGGCGCAGGTTCAGGAAGAGATCGCCAAAATGGAAGTGACCGGTGAATCCGGTGCCGGCCTGGTGAAAGTGACCATCAACGGCGCGCACAACTGCCGTCGTGTGGAAGTGGACCCAAGCCTGCTGGAAGATGACAAAGACATGCTGGAAGATCTGGTTGCTGCGGCATTTAACGATGCGGCTCGCCGCGTTGCTGAAGCGCAGAAAGAGAAAATGGCCGCCGTGTCATCCGGTATGCAGCTGCCACCTGGCTTCAAGATGCCGTTCTGATGCAGACCAGCCCGCTCCTTGAAGCACTAATGGAGTCGCTGCGTTGCCTGCCGGGCGTTGGGCCTAAATCGGCCCAGCGCATGGCTTTTCAGCTTCTGCAACGCGACCGCAGCGGCGGTATGCGCCTGGCACAGGCTCTGACTCGTGCGATGTCTGAGATTGGCCACTGTGCGGACTGCCGGACCTTTACCGAGCAGGAGATCTGTACCATCTGCGCGAATCCACGTCGCCAGCAGAACGGTCAAATCTGTGTCGTTGAAAGCCCGGCGGATATTCATGCCATTGAACAGACCGGGCAGTTTTCCGGCCGTTACTTTGTGCTGATGGGCCATCTTTCACCGCTGGACGGCATCGGACCGGGAGATATCGGCCTGGATCGTCTGGAGCAGCGGCTGGAAAAAGAAACCATTCAGGAAGTGATCCTCGCGACCAACCCGACGGTAGAAGGTGAGGCAACCGCCAACTACATTGCCAGCCTGTGTGAGCAGTATGGCGTGGAAGCCAGCCGCATCGCGCACGGCGTCCCGGTCGGCGGCGAGCTGGAAATGGTCGACGGCACGACGCTGTCCCATTCACTGGCCGGGCGCCACAAGATTAAATTCTGACCATTCAAACGGCACGAGTTTTCGTGCCGCCTTGAAAACCCAGCGCTTCTCCCCCATCTCTACCCTCAACGTTCATCAACCTGTTTTAGTTGAGGTAGCAATGACCATGAAAGGACAAGAGACGCGTGGCTTCCAGTCAGAGGTGAAACAGCTTCTGCACCTGATGATCCACTCACTCTATTCAAACAAAGAAATCTTCCTGCGTGAACTGATCTCCAACGCCTCGGACGCTGCGGATAAGCTGCGCTTCCGCGCATTATCCACCCCCGATCTTTACGAGGGTGACGGCGATCTGCGCGTACGTGTTTCTGTCGACAAGGAAAACCGTACCCTGACGCTGAGCGATAACGGTATCGGTATGCGTCGCGACGAAGTCATTGAAAACCTGGGCACCATTGCCAAATCCGGTACCAAGTCCTTCCTCGAGTCCTTAGGCTCCGATCAGGCGAAAGACAGCCAGCTGATCGGCCAGTTCGGTGTGGGCTTCTACTCGGCATTTATCGTTGCGGATAAAGTTTCCGTGCGCACCCGTGCTGCCGGTGCTGCCGCTGATGAGGGCGTATTCTGGGAATCCGCCGGCGAAGGTGAATACACCATCGCGGATATCACCAAAGAAGATCGCGGCACCGAGATTACGCTGCACCTGCGCGAAGGCGAAGACGAGTTCCTCGATGCATGGCGTGTGCGCAGCATTATCAGCAAATACTCCGACCATATTGCCCTGCCGGTTGAAATTGAATCCCGTAACGAAGAAGACGACACCACCAGCTGGGAAAAAATCAACAAGGCTCAGGCGCTGTGGACCCGCAGCAAGTCTGAAATCAGCGAAGACGAATACAAAGAGTTTTATAAGCACGTTGCTCACGACTTCACCGACCCGCTGACCTGGAGCCACAACCGCGTGGAAGGTAAGCAGGAGTACACCAGCCTGCTCTATATTCCGGCTCAGGCACCGTGGGATATGTGGAACCGCGATCACAAACACGGCCTGAAGCTGTACGTGCAGCGCGTGTTTATCATGGATGACGCAGAGCAGTTTATGCCGAACTATCTGCGCTTCGTGAAGGGGCTGATCGACTCGAACGATCTGCCGCTGAACGTCTCCCGTGAGATCCTGCAGGACAGCCGCATCACTCAGACCCTGCGCAGTGCGCTGACTAAGCGTTCTCTGCAGATGCTGGAAAAAGTGGCGAAGGATGACGAAGAGAAATATCAGAAATTCTGGCAGCAGTTCGGCCTGGCACTGAAAGAAGGCCCGGCGGAAGACAGCGCGAACATTGAAACCATCGCGAAACTGCTGCGCTTTGCCTCAACCAGCAGCGAAGGCCCTGCACAGACCGTGTCGCTGGAAGACTACATCAGCCGCATGGTGGAAGGTCAGGAGAAGATTTACTTCATTACAGCCGATAGCTATGCCGCGGCGAAGAGCAGCCCGCATCTGGAGCTGTTCCGCAAAAAAGGTATCGAAGTCCTGCTGCTCTCCGATCGCATCGACGAGTGGATGATGAGCTACCTGACCGAGTTCGACGGCAAGCCGTTCCAGTCCGTCAGCAAAGCCGACGATGCGCTGAGCAAGCTGGCCGACGAAGAAACCGAAGAGCAGAAGGAAGCAGAGAAGGCGCTGGAACCGTTCGTTGAGCGTGTGAAAACGCTGCTGGGCGAGCGTGTGAAAGAAGTGCGTCTGACCCACCGTCTGACCGATACCCCGGCCATCGTCACCACCGACGCGAACGAAATGAGCACCCAGATGGCCAAGCTGTTTGCCGCTGCGGGCCAGGACGTGCCGGACGTGAAGTATCTGTTCGAGCTGAACCCGGATCACGCACTGGTTAAACGCGCTGCCGATACCCAGGACGAAGCGCGCTTCGCCGAGTGGATCGAGCTGCTGCTGGATCAGGCGCTGCTGGCCGAGAAGGGATCGCTGGACGATCCAAACCAGTTTATTCGCCGCATGAACCAGCTGCTGTTGGGCTAATCATCGCGCACGTGAACTGAAAGGGGCCGGATAATCCGGCCCCTTTTTGCGTCCATCTGCCGACCTCGTCAACCGCCGCCGGAAGCCTCTTCCAGCAGCCAGCGACGGAACAGGGCAATCTCCTGTTCTTCACGCCGTGTTTCTTTCACCATCATCCACGTTGCGCGATCCACTTCGGCGAAGCCTAAGGGGGCGATCAGTGACCCCTCCTGGATCTCTTTTTTCACCAAAATCTGCGGTGTCATAATAATGCCCATGCCGCTGCGCGCCGCCTGAATAGCCAGCGTCAGATTATCGAAGTGGCGTCCGGCCCAGAAATCGCCCCGTGCTCCGGTTTTTTTTGCCCATTCAGCCCAGGCGTGCAGCTTGGTATCGGCATGCAGCAGCGGAAGGGTGGCGAAATCGGTTTCATAGGTAAAGCGATTAGCGAATTCTGGCGAACAGACCGGACCAATATAATCGACGGTGATTAGCGTGGCAGCGATATCCTCTCCGACAGACTGTTCATGACTGACGATCAGCACATCGCAATACTCGTTACGTACGCGCTCAATATCGACATGAGTTTGAAAAGTCAGGGCGATCTCCGCGTGGCGGCTGGTAAAACGGCTGATCCGCGGGATTAGCCATTGGGCAAGAAAGCTGGGGGCGCAGGAAATCGTCAGGCTGTGCAGGTTACGCGCGCGGATTTTTTCGCAGGTCGCTTCAATTTCGCCAAAGGTTTGTATACAGCAAACCTTAAGCCGCTCGCCGTCCGAGGTCAGCTGAACCCGGCCACCTACCCGCAGAAACAACGGTTTATCTAACCACTCTTCCAGCAGTTTGATTTGATGGCTGACTGCACTATGAGTCACGTGCAGTGATTGTGCAGCGAGGCTAAAGCTTTGATGCAGTGCAGCCTGATGAAAATAGCGCAGAGCGCGTAGCGAAGGAAGTCCGGACATAGCCCTATCCGTTAGAAAATCTCACATCCAGTGTCTGTTTATATCATTTTAAAGTCCAGTCGATTTTACCTACTCTGACCCCGGAGTTATCAGCAGAACAACTGCCTGAGAGAGGATGTTTTTTCTTTTAACTCCATGTACATACAGCGATATTTTTTCTTGTCAGCCGACGATTACGCACAACAGCTATGTGAAGGAAAGGAAAATGACAAATCAGTATTCCGTAAAACCACAGCTCGTCATGTTCACCGGTGGTCGCGATAGTACGCTGGCAGCGTGTTATCTAATGTTACAGGGTATTCCTGTGCACCTCTGGTCAGGAAACAGCGGATGTTCACTGCATCGTGGCATTTTAGCGCATCGCGTTGATGAATTAAGAGGTCGTTTCGGTGATTTGGTCGTCGATCATACCGTCGCTGATATCAGCGGAGCGTTTCGTTCAATTGCTATTGAAAATCTGGAAAGTGATATCCTTAAGTACCGGAAAAATCTGGTTCTTTTAGGTGAAAAGTTGGCTATTCATGCACATCTCGTTGATTTTTGCCATCGAAACGGTATTAACACCATTAACGACGGTATCACCCACTACCAGATGGAATTCCCGGAGCAGCGTCAGGTAGCGAAGGCATTTCTGGTGGAGATGATGGCTCAGTACGACATCAACTATCAGTCACCCATTTATGAATTCGCCCAGTCGGCGGACGACGTGAAATATCGCCTGCTGCAATTGGGGATTTCCACTAAGTCGCTGGAAGGGATCAGTATTTTCGCCGACAGCTTCTCCACGCCTTCAGATGAGGTAATTCTTGCCTATCTGCGAGAAAAAGCCCCGCTGGCGCAGAACATCGTGCGTTTCCTGTCCGGTGAAACCCTGCTGACCCCGGTGCTGAAAGCCAGCGCCGTTGCCTGAATCAAACCGTTAATCGTGGTGTAACCGTTGGGTTACGCCACGCGGAGTTTGCTATGAAAGTTATCGTTAAATGCGCAGCCATCATCATCAACCAGCGCTCACTCCTGCTGACGCGTAAACGCGGTACCGAGATCTTTATTTCTCCAGGCGGTAAGCCGCTTGCCGGTGAAGATCATCTCAGCTGCCTGAAGCGTGAGCTTCAGGAAGAGCTGGGTGTACAGGTCAAAACCTTTCGTCCATTTGGCCTGTTCCACGGCCTGGCCGAATTTGAACAAACGGCGATTGAGAATCATGTCTATCACGTGGAAATCAGCGGCCAGCCGCGTGCGGGGTCCGAGATAGAAGAAATTGCCTGGGTGAACTATCGCCTCCCTCCCTGCGAGATCGCCGTGGGGTCGATATTCCGCGATAACGTGATGCCGCTTCTTTTCCAGCAAGAGTTAATAAATTGATGGATACCTCCTCACTTTCCCTTCAGTTACAGCAGGTCCACGGCGACCAGTTTTATAAGCGAGCGCGTATGCTGAGAGATGAACTCCGTGAAGAACTGACCCGCGTTTACCGCCTGGAAAAGTATGAGCTGTTCCTGGTCCAGTCTGTGCGGGTTGGATTGGTCATTCTTTCCCACCTGCTTCATAAACAGGAAACGACGCTGTGCCTTGCCAGGCATGCCCACTATCAACCGGTCAGCGAGCTGTTTAACTTTCCTAATACCCACTGTACCGGGCCGGGAACCGTGCCGATTATTACTCACGTCAATCCCTACACTGCGGAAGTCAACAGTCTGAAAGGAACGAAGGGCAAAGGGGTTGTTGATGCTTCCCACAGTTTCGCCACCTGCCGTCATGGCGAACTGATTGCTGACAGTTCGGTCTTTGTTGCGCCGCTGCACAAACATGCCTCACTGACTATCGGACTGGCGATTATCGCCCTGCGCCCGGAAGACTTCAGTACCCTGATGCGCAGCGAACTGCTGCTGTTTGAGGAGTCTACCGCCTCTGATAAGCCGCTGATTGAAGCGCTGAACAATCTTCGTAGTCCCGACTGGCAGCCGTTCAATATGTCCAGTGTGGGAGCTATCAGCCTGAAAGACGTGGGCGGAATGGATTTTGATTCGCTTGGTAACGCGGGTGGCCCATTCGGCTGCTTTAACGTTCCCCCGCTCAGTGAAACATTGAAGAAAAAGGTAAAGGCGGCCGGGGCGAGCTATTTCGAACAGACCGGTACGCTGCGGCTTTCCTCCTGGGCTCGTGGAGACGGAAGTCAGCGAATTGATACAACGGCAGAAATACAACAACAGCTACAAGCCCTGTGGGAGGGGAAATGAAAAACGCACTGCCGGTGAATGGCAATCTGATTGGCATTATGGGTGGCATTATTCTCAGTAGCGATTCGGTGTTTATCCGTATGATGGGAATCGAAAATTCGTGGCTGATCGTTGCGCTACGCGGCATCTTTATGTGGGGTATGTGCCTGCTGGTCTGGCTGCTGTGGCGGAAAAGTCGTTCAACGTTAGGCACACCCTGGCTGACCCAGGAAAATGCGCTGTCGACGCTGTTTTTCTGCATTTCCTCGGCCTGCTTCGTCAATGCGCTGAATCGCGGTAGTGTGGCGACCGTGCTGGTGATTATCTCCTCAACGCCGTTTATTTCGGCGCTGATTTCGCGGCTGTTCTTTAAGATGAGCATTGACCGTAGCGTACTGCTGGCATCGCTGGCGGGGATACTCGGCGTAGCGGTGGTCATGTCCGGTCGCGGCGTGGGCCACAGCGGTATTGCCAACCTCTATGCATTGGGTACGGCGTTCTCCATGGCTCTGGCTTTTATCTTCACTTCCCGCGTCAGCGGTGGGACGGCCGGTCTGCCTTCGCTGGGGGCAATTCTGGCTTCGGTGGTGATTGTGCTGTGGTCCGGCAGCGATCTCCTCGAAAGTCTGAAAATGCTGACACCGGCGCAGTATGGCTGGTCGATCGCAGAAGGCGCGTTAATTATGCCGCTGGCGATGGGATTGATCACATTATCGACGCGTTTTGTTTCTCCGGCCAATGCCGGGCTGTTTTTGCTGCTTGAGACGGCGCTGGCTCCGCTATGGATGTATCTGTTCCTGGATGAAATCCCTACTATTCATGCAGTTATTGGTGGGGCGATTATTATTCTGGCGGTGGTTTCACAAACGGTTTATGCCCGTCGCCGAGTGGATGTGCAACGCTACGCGGATGCAGGATAGCCGCGTGCTTCCTTGTGGTGAGCGGCCCATTAATGTTATGTTCATACACTTGGATAAAGTACACATATAAGCAATTCGCAAGGGGATTTACGCAATGCGTATTATTCTGCTCGGGGCTCCGGGTGCAGGTAAGGGGACTCAGGCTCAGTTTATTATGGAGAAATACGGTATTCCGCAAATCTCCACGGGTGACATGCTGCGTGCCGCGGTTAAAGCGGGAACGGAGTTAGGTCTGAAAGCCAAAGAGATTATGGATGCTGGTAAACTGGTCACCGACGAACTGGTTATCGCGCTGGTCAAAGAGCGTATCGCTCAGGAAGACTGCCGTAACGGTTTCCTGCTGGACGGTTTCCCGCGCACTATCCCTCAGGCTGATGCCATGAAGGAAGCGGGCATTAAAGTCGACAACGTGCTGGAGTTCGACGTACCAGACGAACTGATCGTTGAGCGTATTATTGGTCGTCGCGTTCATGCGCCATCCGGCCGCGTTTACCACGTGACTTTCAATCCGCCGAAGGTGGAAGGGAAAGATGACGTGACCGGCGAAGAGCTGACAACGCGCAAAGATGACCAGGAAGAGACCGTTCGTAAGCGTCTGGTTGAATATCATCAGATGACCGCTCCGCTGATTGCTTACTACAGCAAAGAAGCCGAAGCGGGCAACACTGCGTACAACAAGATCGACGGCACACGTAAAGTGGCCGAAGTCAGCGCTGAGCTGGCAAAAATCCTCGGTTAAGTTTGAAGGGGGCCGGTTAAATCCGGTCCCTTTTACAGCAATTGGTTTTTCCCCCGCAATTTTCCGTTAGAATGAGTCTCGTTTTCATCTCCGCTGATGCCATCAAAAGGAATAACAATGAGGCAAGATAAGCCAGGCGTACTGCTGGTCAATTTAGGCACACCAGATGCTCCGACCACCTCCGCAGTAAAACGCTATCTAAAGCAGTTTCTCAGTGATAAACGCGTGGTCGACACGCCGCGCTGGCTGTGGTGGCCGATTCTGAATATTGGTATTCTGCCGATTCGTTCACCGCGCGTAGCCAAGCTGTATGCTTCCGTCTGGACCGATGAAGGTTCGCCGCTGCTGGTGTTCAGCAAGCGTCAGCGCGATGCGCTGGCGGCGAAACTGGATATACCGGTTGCGCTGGGCATGAGCTACGGCAATCCCAGCCTGAAAAGCGCCGTGGATGATCTGATGGCTCAGGGCGTGAATAAGCTCATCGTCCTGCCGCTCTATCCGCAGTTTTCCTGCTCAACCGTCGCATCGGTGTGGGACGGTCTCAGCAGCGTGTTTGCTGGCTATCGCAGCCTGCCAACGGTGCATTTTATTCGCGACTACGCCGACCATCCTGCCTATATCGCCGCGCTGAAAGCGTCGGTCGAGCGCTCTTTTGCGCAGCACGGTAAACCGGATCTGCTGCTGGCCTCGTTCCACGGTATTCCGCAGCGCTTTGCCAATGAGGGCGACGATTATCCACAACGCTGCCATGACACCTTTGATGCGTTAAAAACCGCACTGGGGCTGAGCGACAGCGAAGCGATGCTGACCTTCCAGTCACGTTTTGGACGTGAACCCTGGCTGACGCCGTACACGGATGAAACCATGCAGGGTCTGCCCGCGAAGGGAGTGAAGCACGTACAGGTGATGAGCCCGGGCTTCGCGTCAGACTGCCTGGAAACGCTGGAAGAGATCAACGAGCAGAACCGCGAATTCTTCCTGCACGCGGGCGGCACCCGGTTTGAGTACATTCCGGCGCTGAACGACGATGAAGCGCATATCGATATGATGCTGGAACTGGTTAATCAGTATCGCTAACTGACGAAGCGATCGGTCGTTTTCCACCGCCGATCGCCTCGTTGCGCAAATATGTTATGATTGCGGCCTGCTTCCCCTTCTGGTCCTGCAATTATGAAATTCCCCGGTAAACGTAAATCCAAACACTATTTCCCCGTCAGCGCGCGCGATCCGCTGTTACAGGTCGCTCAGCCGGAAAACGAGGCCGCTAATAGCTGGATTGTGGGCATCGACCAGATCCTTGTTGATATTGAAGCCAAAGTGGATGATGACTTTGTGCGTCGCTATGGCCTCAGCGTGGGCCATTCGCTGGTGATTGAAGATGATGTGGCGCAGGCGCTTTATGAAGAGCTGATGCGCGATAATCTGATCACCCATCAGTTTGCCGGCGGCACCATCGGCAACACGCTGCATAACTATTCCGTGCTGGCCGACGACCGCTCCGTGCTGCTGGGCGTGATGTGTAATAACATTCAAATCGGCAGCTATGCCTACCGCTACCTGTGTCATACCTCCAGCCGCACCGATCTGAACTACCTGCAGGGCGTTGACGGCGCAATCGGCCGCTGCTTTACGCTGGTGGGCGATAACGGCGAGCGTACCTTCGCCATTAGCCCGGGAATGATGAATCAGCTGCGCGCTGAAAGCGTGCCGGAAGAGGTGATTGCCGGAGCGTCGGCGCTGGTGCTGACCTCCTATCTGGTGCGCTGCAAACCGGGTGAACCGATGCCGGAAGCGACCATGCAGGCTATCCACTATGCCAAAAAGCATAACGTGCCGGTGGTGCTGACGCTGGGTACCAAATATGTGATCGCTGATAATCCGCAGTTTTGGCGCGATTTTATGCGCGACCATGTCTCGATCGTGGCGATGAATGAAGATGAAGCTTTTGAGCTGACCGGAGAAAGCGACCCGCTGAAGGCATCGAATCTTGCCCTCGACTGGGTGGATCTGGTGCTGTGTACCGCCGGGCCAAACGGTCTGTATATGGCCGGATTCACCGAAGAAGAGGGCAAGCGTACCACCCGTCATCCGCTGCTGCCCGGTGCGATCCCGGAATTTAACCAGTACGAATTCAGCCGCGCGATGCGTCATCAGGACTGCACCGTACCACTGCGTATTTTCTCCCATATCGCGCCTTATATGGGCGGTCCGGAGAAAATCATGAATACTAACGGGGCCGGTGACGGCGCGCTGGCGGCGCTGCTGCATGATATTACCGCCAATAATTTCCACCGCAGCAACGTCCCCAACTCCAGTAAGCACGCACGTAGCTATCTGACCTACTCCTCGCTGGCGCAAGTCTGCAAATACGCCAACCGCGTCAGCTATCAGGTGCTGAACCAGCATTCACCGCGCCTGTCGCGCGGCCTGCCGGAGCGGGAAGACAGTCTGGAAGAGTCTTACTGGGAACGATGATACGAGGAGAGGGCAGGCTGGCCGTCTGCCATCTCTGGCATTAAGCCGGTGTGATAAAAAAGGGACGACGCGAAGTCGTCCCTTTTTGCTGACATCAGATCGGGCACTCTGCCGGTGCTTCAACCGGGTTGAGCAGGATAAGATTGAGCATACTGTTGGCAATCTCACGCTCGCCCATCACCACGCGGTCGGCACCGCGTTCCATAATGTAATCCACTTCGTCGTCATAATGGGCACGGGCGATAATCTCAATGTTCGGGCGCTTTTCGCGAGCTGCGGTAACGATCTCCCCGGCCTCATAGCCGTTAGGGATGGTCAGCAGCATCCAGCGCGCGCAGTCGAGCCGCGCCAGGTCCATAATATCGCCCCGGGCGGCATTGCCTAATACGGCTTTAATTCCCTGCTCGCGCAGCGCTTCAACGCGCGGGCGGCTGTTCTCGACGACTACAATTGGAATACCCGCTTCCATCAGGCGGCTGCCAAGCAGGCTGCCAACGCGGCCAAAACCAACCACCACCGCGTGATTACACAGGTCCACCGGGATCTGCTTCTCTTCTTCGATAGCTTCTTCCATGGTCTGCTCTTCGATGGTTTCGGTTTTTTGCAGATAGCGCTCCAGCAGAGCGAACAGGATCGGATTCAGCATAATCGACAGAATGGCGCTGGCCAGGACCAGATTGCGGCCGGTTTCCGGCAGCAGATTCAGGGTAACGCCCAAACCGGCCAGGATAAAGGCGAACTCACCGATCTGCGCCAGGCTGACTGAAATGGTCAACGCCGTGCGCTTGGAGTGGCCAAATAGCCGTACCAGGAACAGCGCGGCAAGGGATTTACCGAAGACGATAATCGCCAGCGCGCCCAGCACCGCCAGCGGCTGCTGTATCAGGATCATCGGATCGAACAGCATGCCGACCGAGACAAAGAACAGGACCGCAAAGGCATCGCGCAGCGGCAGCGTATCGTGTGCAGCACGGTGGCTCAGTTCAGACTCGTTAAGCACCATACCGGCAAAGAAAGCACCCAGAGCAAAGGAGACATCAAAGAACTCTACGGCGCCAAAAGCAATACCGAGCGCCAGTGCCAGCACCGCCAGGGTAAACAGCTCGCGCGAGCCGGTTGCGGCGCTGCGGGCGAGTATCCACGGTACGACGCGGCGGCCAACCACCATCATCAGCACCATAAAGGCCACCACTTTACCGATGGTCAGTACCAGATCGAACAGCAGCAGGCCGATGCTGGCATTACCTTCTTCGAACATACCGGCAATAGCAGGCAGCAACACCAGCGCCAGCACCATCACCAGGTCTTCAACAATCAACCAGCCAATCGCAATTTGCCCGCGCTGGCTGTCAATCAACTGACGCTCTTCCAGCGCACGGAGCAGCACCACCGTACTCGCCGTGGAAAGGCACAGCCCGAACACCAATCCGGTGAGCATCGACCAGCCCATTGCCCATGAAAGCCCCATTCCCAGCAGTGTCGCCACGGCTATCTGTGCGATAGCGCCGGGAATGGCGATCGACTTTACCGCCATCAGGTCTTTTAAAGAGAAATGCAGACCCACGCCGAACATCAGCAGGATCACGCCAAGTTCAGCCAGTTCGGGAGCAAGATTGGTATCAGCAACAAAGCCTGGGGTGAAAGGACCGGCAAGAACGCCAGCCAGCAGGTAACCAACAAGGGGAGAAATGCGCAGGCGATTAGCCAGCATACCAAGGAGGAAGGCGAGAACCAGGCCTCCTACAATGGTGGTGATAAGCGGTGTGGTGTGGTGCATGCCTGTCTCCTTATGTATGCCTGCTCGTCATACTTCAAGTGGCAGATGCCCTGATTTTTGCCCTGGTCACTGTGCGATCCGTGCGCCGGGCTGGGGGGCCTCCCGCTGTACTGCAACTCGAATTAATTAGAGTATAAATGTGTCCAGTTGTAAGTTTTCAGTGTATGGCATAATCCGTCGCGGCGCTTGTGTTTATTGAGACTAATGGAAAAAAATATGAGCCATACGGTAAAAGTTGTCAGTAAGTACGATTTTATACACTTATCAGATTACAGTGCTGGTGTTACCGCAAGGTGAACCGGTGCAAAAATCAGACAATTGCACCGGTAAGGGACTATTTCCGACGGTTATCAGGCAGGAAAGCCGTGAGAATACCGAGAAGTGGAAGATAAGCGCAGATTTGGTAGACCAGTTCGATACTGGTGTGGTCCGCCAGCAGACCTAACAGGGCGGCACCCAGCCCCCCCATACCGAAGGCAAAACCAAAAAACAGCCCGGAAACCATACCGATACGCCCCGGCATCAGCTCCTGGGCATAGACCAGAATGGCGGAAAACGCCGAGGCCAGCACGAAGCCGATAATCACTGACAGCACGCCCGTCCACAATAAGTTCATATGCGGCAGCAGCAGCGTAAAGGGGGCAACGCCGAGAATAGAGGCCCAAATCACCCGCTTACGGCCAATTTTATCGCCAATCGGCCCGCCGATCACCGTCCATGCCGCCACGGCAAACAGGAAAATAAACAGGTGTAGCTGCGCGCTTTGTACCGACAGGCCGAATTTCTGCATCAGGTAGAAGGTGTAGTAGCTGCTCAGACTGGTGAGATAAAAATACTTAGAGAAAATCAGCACCAGCAGAATGCTAATCGCAAAGGCCACCTGGCGGCGCGGCAGCGGGCTGACGGCGGCCACGGTGCTTTTCTTCGCCATGCGATTCTGCGTTTGATACCAGCGGCTGATTTGCAACAGGACCACAATCGCCAGCAGCGCCGCCAGCGAGAACCACGCAACATTACCGCGGCCATAGGGGGCAATGACCAGTGCGGCCAGCAGCGGGCCCAGCGAGCTGCCAAAGTTACCGCCGACCTGGAATAGCGACTGCGCCAGGCCGTGCCGTCCGCCCGATGCCATCCGCGCCACGCGCGAGGATTCCGGGTGAAACACCGAGGAACCGGTGCCGACCAGCGCGGCGGCCAGCAGGACGGTGGTGAAGTTCCCGGCCAGCGCCAGCAGGATCAGGCCGGAAAGCGTAAAGCCCATACCGACGGGCAGTGACCACGGCTGCGGATGCTTGTCGGTGTAGTGCCCAATCAGCGGCTGTAACAACGACGCTGTGAGCTGATAGGTCAGCGTGATCATGCCGATTTGCACAAAGCTTAATGAGAAATCCGCACGCAGCAGCGGGTAGATCGCCAGAATCAGCGACTGGATCATATCATTCAGCAGATGGGCAACGCTGATGGCGCCGAGGATACCAAAAGCGGTGCGCCGAACGGGCGATGAGGGAGAAGAGAGCGGGGATTCACTTGCCATTAAATTAACCTGTCATCTATTTATGTTTTTATGAGCGCAGAGAAGCAAATTCGCTGCAAAGCCCTCTTTTATAACTAACAACCTCCGCGCGAGTAATTACCATTTAGAGCTATTTCAGCGCTGCGGTTGCGGGGCTGTCACAAAAAGTGAATACTTTTGCTGATTATTTTGCCAAAGCCGCATTTGTGCGGGTTGGTTTGCGGTTGATGAAACAAGGAGAAGCGCAGTGCTGGTATTTAATAAACGTATCCTGAGTCTGTTAACCGTTGGGTTGCTTAGCGCACCGCTGATGGCGCAGGCCTGGGTAAAAGACCGTACCTATAAATTCACCGTGCTGCATACCAACGATCATCACGGTCGGTTCTGGAACAATGAACACGGTGAGTACGGGCTGGCGGCGCAGAAAACCATGATGGATAAGATCCGTCTGGACGTGCAGTCGCACGGTGGGGCAGTGCTGATCCTCTCCGGCGGCGATATTAATACCGGCGTACCGGAATCCGACCTACAGGATGCCGAGCCTGATTTCCGCGGGATGAATTTGATTGGCTACGATGCCATGGCGATAGGTAACCACGAGTTTGATAATCCGCTGTCGGTGCTTCGCCAGCAGCAAAAGTGGGCGAAGTTCCCGCTGCTCTCCGCCAATATCTATCAAAAAAGTACCGGCAAGCGCCTGTTCCAGCCGTATGCGCTGTTTAATCGTAAAGGACTGAAGATCGCCGTGATCGGTCTGACCACTGACGACACGGCCAAAATCGGCAATCCGGAAAACTTTACCGATATCGTGTTCCACAAACCGGCAACCGAAGCGAAAGCGGTGGTGGAAGAGCTGCGTGCCAAAGAAAAACCGGATGTGATTATTGCCGCTACCCATATGGGGCATTATGACAACGGTAATCATGGTTCGAATGCGCCGGGCGATGTGGAAATGGCCCGCGAGCTGCCCGCAGGCTACCTGGATATGATCGTGGGCGGCCATTCACAGGACCCGGTGTGTATGGCGCAGGAAAACGTCAAACAGGCAGACTACGTGCCGGGCACTCCCTGTACGCCGGATCGCCAGAACGGCACCTGGATCGTGCAGGCTCATGAGTGGGGCAAATATATTGGCCGCGCCGATTTCACTTTCCGCAACGGCAAGCTGAAGCTGGAACACTACGAACTTGTACCGATCAATCTCAAGCATAAAGTCACGAACGCTGACGGCGGCACCAGCTGGGTGAACTACACGGCGGAAATCGATAAAAACCCGGCGATGATGAAACTGCTGACGCCGTTCCAGAAAAAGGGCGAGGCGCAGCTTGGCGTGAAAATAGGCAGCGTTAACGGCCATCTTGAGGGCGACCGCAGCAAAGTGCGCTTCGTGCAGACCAATATGGCGCGGTTAATCCTTGAAGGGCAGATTGAACGCACCAAGGCCGATTTTGCGGTGATGAGCGGCGGCGGCGTGCGCGACTCCATTGAAGCCGGAGATATCACCTATAAAGACGTGCTAAAGGTACAGCCGTTTGGTAATACGCTGGTTTATGTCGATATGAAAGGCAGCGAAGTGCGTGATTATCTGGCGGTCGTCGCGAATAAGCAGGTGGATTCCGGTGCCTATGCGCAGTTTGCCCGCGTCAGCCTGATTGCCGACGGTAGCGGGGTCAGCGACGTGAAGATTAACGGCGAACCATTGCAGGACGATAAGGTGTACCGCATGGCTACCCTGAGCTTCAACGCCACCGGGGGCGACGGCTATCCGGAAGTGGATAAGCAGGCCAGCTATGTCAATACCGGCTTTGTTGATGCGGAAGTGCTGAAGCAGTACATACAGGCGCACTCCCCGCTGGATGCGGCAAAGTACCAGCCTGCCGGTGAGATTGTGTATAAGAAAGCGGAGTAAAGTCTGCTGCTGTGAATATGGAGCACGCGAGTGCTCCATATCCGCGTCGTCAGGAAGAAGTAGGGGCCTGACGGCGCTGTTCACGTGAACGCATCAGGCGCTCACGAAGCTTATCGTAGACCCAGTTGTACACCACCGTGTAGGGCAGGAAGAACAGGAAAAAGCCCAGTTCAACCAGAAATGCCTGCCACAGCGTCACACCCAGCATCCAGGCCGCCAGCGGCAGACCAATCAGAATAAATCCACCTTCAAAGCCCAGAGCATGCATCACGCGCAGTGCCAGACCGCGTTTTACACGTTCGCGCGGGAACAGGCGATCGAACCCGGCGTTATAAATCATGTTCCAGATCATCGCCACGGTGGAAAGCATAATGGCCAGTGCGCCCATCTGAAATAGCGGTTTGTTCATAAGCCAGGCGGCGACAGGGGAAATGATTGCAATCGCCACCAGTTCAAAGCCTGCAGCATGATAAAAACGTTCTTTCAGCGTACGAGTGGACATATGTCCTCCTGAGTGATTTAGGAAGCGTATTTTCTATCCTTTTGCTGCTAAGATAAAATGATTATCCATCGATAAAAGCGATACATCTGCGATGCGTTATTCACCGGAATCCCTGGAAGCGTTTGTACAGACCGTAGAAAGCGGCTCGTTCTCCGCAGCGGCGCGAGCGCTGCGCAAAAGCCAGTCAACGGTCAGTACCGCAGTGGCCAACCTGGAAAGCGATCTCGGGCTGATTTTATTTAACCGCGAAGCTCGTACCCCGGTACTGACCGAAAATGGTCAGCGAGTGCTGACGCAGGTTAATGTTATTCTTAATGCCGCCGCGCAGCTGGATGAGCTGGCTATGCGTCTGGCGGGCGACGTCGAGCCCTGTTTACGGCTGGCGATCTCCGATTTCTGGCAGGCCGATCATCACGAACATTTGCTTAAACGCTTTGCCAGCCGCTATCCGGATATTGAGTTTGAATGCATGATTGCCGAAGACGGCGATGTTATCGATCTGCTGCAAAGCGGCAGGGCGCATATCGGTGTGATCCGCGTGCAGGACCGCTATCCGGCAAATATCAGCCTGCGGCGTCTGCAGGTGGAAGCGAAAATGGCGATTTACCTGCATAAGGATCATCCGCTGGCGCAGCAGGATAGCGTAACGGAGGTCGAACTGCAGGGCATCCGTCAGCTGCGGCTGAATACCTGGTCTGAACAGGAACCGGTGCCGGGAGGTAAAATCTGGCTGGCACCGTCGTACTTGCTGCTGCTGGAGATGGCGGAGCAGGGATTTGGCTGGAGCGTACTGCCGCGCTGGCTGACCGAACAGTTTGGCCACCAGCTGCTGCGTGAGCTGCCGGTGGCGGGCTGGCCGCAAAATATCCAGGTGGATGTCGCCTGGTCGCGGCTCTCACCGCCCGGCCCGGCGGGGCGCTGGATGATCGATCAGCTGATTAACCAGCGGCCGGATTAATCGCGTTTGGCGATATCGGCAAAACTGGCGCTCAGCAGTTTTGCCAGGTCACCCGGAGCCAGTTCGAGATCCAGCCCGCGCTTGCCGCCGGAAACATAAATCGTTTCGAAGTGCTGGGCCAGATGGTCGATGACCGTCGGCAGGCGCTTTTTCTGCCCCAGCGGGCTGATGCCGCCCAGCAGATAGCCGGTGCTGCGCTGGGCGAACTGCGGATCGGCCATCTCGACTTTTTTGGCACCCAGCGCTTTCGCCACTTTTTTCAAATCAAGCTGGCCCGCAACCGGTGTAACGGCAACGGCGAGGGTTTTATTGTCGCCGTTAAGTGCCACCAGCAGCGTTTTATATACCCGCTCGGCGTCAAGATTGAGCTTACGCACCGCCTCATCGCCAAAGTTAGTTTCGTTGCTGTCGTGCTCGTAAGGATGCAGCGTAAAGTTTACTTTTTGTTTTTCTAATAGTTTTACCGCCGGAGTCATCGCTTTAATCCTTCCTGTTCCATTCGCGTGCTTGCCGCTTAAAATTGGTGAATAAAAGTACTGGAGAAAAAGTGCGCATTGAGCGACAATCTGCCCCGCGTCAGTACCCGTGCTGATAGATAACCAAAATCATAAAAACTTCATTATTGACTGGCCGATAGAAATATCGGCCATTTTTTTAGCGGCCCAGCAGGTCCGGGAGATTTCCTTCACCGTAAAGATGCAGTGCGCCGACCGCTAAAATATAGCGCCCCGCCGGCAGTGCGTGCAGCTGCTGGCACCATCGCTGATTACGCTGATGCATAAGCAAATCACTCAGGCTGCTGCTGAAGGTATCCGGTAGTACCGTTTTCCCACTGCTGCCCGGTGGGGCTTCCAGCCACCAGCTGACCATCGTTTGCAACAGCCGGGCATTAACGTGCCAGTGCTGCAACGTATCTTCCAGTAGCGTCATGCCTTGATCCGGCAGCGATTTAAGCAGCGCCAGCTGGGTTTCCGGTCCTTCCAGTTCAATGATTTTTATCTGCCGTTCTTTCGCCGCCTGCAACAGCTGGTAATCAATGCCACAGTCTGCGCGAAGCCCGAGCCGCTGAGCCTGCTGCGCCTGGAGCATCAGCGCCACCTGCCATGCGGGCAGGGTATCAATACGTTGCAAATCAACACTCAGTTCGCTGCACAGCTTTTCCAGCAGCTGGAAACGTTCGGCAGACAGCCGCTCAGCCAGTGGAGGACAGACCTCACTATCGCTGAAGGGTGAACCACCGGTGGTGATATCTGCCTCTACAATCAGGGCATCAACATACTGCAGCTGATTGATCAGTTGCCCCGGTAGCGGAGACATATTGCGTGTGCCCATATGGATACTGCCGACCAGATGCAGATGTCGCTGGCCCAGGGAAATATCCAGAGCCGGATAACGATACTCTACCGGCCAGAACCTGCGCGACAGCTGCCGCAGTGCGTGAATGACTTTGCCCATTGTTCCCCCGGCGGATCGCGTTATTAGCTCTCATGCTAACGCGATAAGTCGCTGAGCGACAGGGCAAAACGCAGCACACCGACAGTCCGCGCCCTGAAGCATTAATCCTGCGGCGGACGGTAGCGGATCAGGCGGTTTGCGTTACTCACCACGGTGATTGAAGAGAGCGCCATCGCTGCCCCGGCCACGACCGGATTCAGCAACGTACCGGTCAGCGGAAAGAGTATTCCAGCCGCAATCGGAATGCCGCAGGCATTGTAAATAAACGCGCCCAGCAGATTCTGTTTCATATTGCGCAGCGTGGCTTTGGCAATCGCCAGTGCGTCCGCCACGGCATTCAGATCCTGACGCATTAAGGTAATCGCCGCCGTTTCAATGGCAACATCGCTGCCGCCGCCCATTGCAATGCCGACATCGGCCTGTGCCAGCGCCGGGGCATCATTAATACCGTCACCGATCATCGCCACCTGCTGGCCCTGCTGCTGTAACTGGCTAATAGCCTGAGCTTTGCCTTCTGGCAGCACCCCGGCGATTACCCGATCGATGCCCGCTTCCCGGGCGATGGCGTTGGCGGTAATTTCATTATCCCCGGTCAGCATCACCAGCTGATAGCCGCGACGATGCAGGCGCTGTAATGCACTGATGCTTTCCTGGCGCAGCGGATCGCGGATGGCAAACAGCGCGACGATTTTCCCGTCCGCCGCCAGCAGAACCGGCGTGGAGCCATTGGCGGCATGCTCAGCCAGCGTTCCCGTAATCTCGCTGGTATCGATCTTTTGCTGCTCCATCAGCGCCAGGTTACCCAGCAGCAGCGGCTTGCCGTCAAGTATGCCGCTAACCCCCAGGCCCGGTATTGTACGAAATTGCGCAACCTCCGGCAGCGATGCCAGTGCGGCGTGGCTGATGATCGCCCGCGCCAGCGGATGGCTGGAACCCTGCTCGAGAGCCGCAGCCTGGCGCTCCACGTTCGCTGCCTCTGCGCCATTGAACAAGACAACCTCGACCACGCGCGGTGCTCCTTCGGTCAGCGTACCAGTTTTATCGAATACCAGCGTGGTCAGCGTGCTGGCACGTTGTAATGCATCGGCATCGCGCACCAGTACGCCAAACTCCGCCGCGCGACCCACGCCAGAAATAATCGACATCGGCGTTGCCAGCCCCAGCGCACAGGGGCAGGCAATAATCAGTACCGTGGTGGCAATCACCAGTGTGTAGACAATCTGCGGCGCGGGGCCAGCGAAATACCAGATCGCCGCGCTCAGCAGCGCAATCAGCACTACGGCGGGAACAAAAATCGAGGAGATCTTATCGGCCAGTTGACCGATTTCCGGCTTGCTACTTTGCGCCTGCCGTACCAGTTGGATAATGCGTGAAAGCGTGGTGTTTTTACCGATCGCCTGCGCGCTGAACAGCACGCTGCCGTCCTGAAGGACCGTTCCTGCGTGGATCGTATCACCCGGTGATTTTTGCTGCGGGATGGCTTCTCCGGTCAGCATCGCCTCATCCAGCCAGGCTTCACCCTGTACAATGGTGCCATCAACCGGCACGCGATCGCCGGTCGTCACGCGCAGCGTCATGCCCAGCTGAACTTCGCTCAGCGGCAGCACACGATCGCCGGTCTCGGTTACAACCCGAGCGGTGGGCGGCGTCAAGTCTAACAGTTTTTCCAGCGCCTGCGAGGAACGCTGGCGGGCACGTTGTTCCAGCATATGGCCGAGATTAATCAGGCCAATAATCATTGCACTGGCTTCGTAATAGAGGTGGCGGGCTTCCATCGGGAACCATTCAGGCCACAGATTCACGCTGATGGAGTAAAGCCACGCCGCACCGGTGCCGAGTGCTACCAGCGTATCCATGGTGGCGGTACGATTAAGCAGGCTGCGCCAGGCGCTGCGGTAGAAATGCCCTCCGGCGATAATCATCACCAGCAGGGTAAGTGCGCCAATGACAAGCCAGCCGCTGCGGTTCTCAGCGGTGAGCATCATATTGTCGCCGATCATTCCCCAACCCATTAGCGGGATACCGAGAGCAAGGGCGAGCGCGGCCTGCCAGCGGAAGCGCCGGGTGGCGTTCTGCGCACTCTGCTGCTGCTTCTCGCGGCGTTCGGTTTCATCTTCAATAATTTCGGCAGCGTATCCCGCATTGCTGACGGCATCGATCAGCGTTTGCGGCGAGGCGGTGCCGAGTACCAGCGCGCTGCGCTCGGCAAGGTTAACCCGTGCCTGGCTGACACCCGGCACGTTTTGTAAGGCATTCTGTACTCGTCCAACGCAGCTGGCGCAGCTCATGCCGTCAATTAACAGCTGATAGCTGTCGCCAGCGTCGGATGCCGGAAGCTGGGAAACGGCCGCTGTCAGCGCTTCCGGCTGAGGTTCTGATTCTGTCAGCGGATCAGGCTTTGGGTGGCTGTCGTCCGCTGACAGGGTGGCGTGATAGCCTGCGCCTTCCACGGCGGCAATCAGCGCTTCTGCGCTGGCGCTACCGGTGACGCGTGCTTCATTCACTGTAACGTCGGCCTGTTCAACATTATCGAGTTTGGTGAGCGTTTCCTGAACCCGTTTAACGCAGTGGCCACAGGTCAGGCCATCCAGCGCCAGTAGTGTGGTATGTGACATAGAAAACTCCTTGTTGCCCGGTTTGACCCGGTGCGTTATTTGCAGTAGTTATGAAGGTTAAACCTTCCATCAAGGTGAAGGTCAAGGAGCAAATATGAATATCAGTGAGGTCGCCAGAAAAACCAGGCTGACCAGCAAAGCGATTCGCTTCTATGAAGAAAAAGGGTTGGTTACACCGCCGCTGCGCAGTGATAACGGCTATCGCACCTACTCGGCGAAGCAGCTGGAAGAGCTGACGCTGCTGCGCCAGGCGCGGCAGGTCGGCTTTAATCTTGACGAGTGCCGGGAAATGGTCAGCCTGCTCAACGACCCACAGCGGCACAGCGCTGATGTTAAAGCGCGCACGCTGGAAAAAGTGAAGGAGATTGAGGAGCATATCGAACAGCTGACGCAGATGCGCCTGCGGCTGCTTGATATGGCAGCCAGCTGCCCCGGCGATGACAGCGCGGACTGCCCGATTATCAATCACTTGGCGGGCTGTTGTTCAACGACAAAACCGGCTTAATGTTCCCGGCGTGCAACCTGTAGGGTAATCCCTTCAACGGCGACCACGATGATGTTGCAGCCCGCGGGGAGGTCTTCTTCTGCCTGCACCCGCCAGTTGCCGTCACCGATTTTCACGTGGCCAAAACCGTTAACCAGCGCGCTATCCAGCGTCAGCCGGCGGCCAATAAGCTGCTGGCCGCGCTGATTAAGCGAGGAGGGCGGCAGGCGACGATTGCGGCGCTGTAGCCAGCGATGCCACCACAGTGCGGCAAGTACGGTGAGTACCGCAAAGCTTAATCCCTGCCACTCCCACGGCATCGGCACCAGCCACACCAGCAGCGCAACCAGTACGGCAGCAATGCCGCTCCACAGCAGATATCCGCTGGTGCCCAGCATTTCGGCAGCCAGCAGCAGCCCCCCCAGCGTCAGCCACAGCCACCAGGGATTTGCCAGCAGTTCAACGATCATCATCGATTCCGCTCAGGTTTACGCTCGCCCAGCAGTTCGCTGATACCGGCAATGGAGCCCAGCAAGCTGCTGGCATCCAGCGGCATCATTACCACCTTGCTGTTGTTTGCGGCCCCGATATTTTGCAGGGCATCGGTATATTTTTGTGCCACGAAATAGTTAATTGCCTGAATATCCCCGGCGGCGATGGCTTCTGAAACCATCTTTGTAGCTCGTGCTTCGGCTTCGGCACCACGTTCACGCGCCTCGGCGGCCAGGAATGCGGACTGGCGTTCACCTTCAGCTTTCAGGATCTGCGACTGCTTTTCCCCTTCCGCACGCAGGATTGCTGCCTGGCGCACGCCTTCAGCTTCAAGAATATCGGCACGCTTGGTACGCTCGGCTTTCATCTGGGCGTTCATCGAGGCGATCAGTTCTGCCGGTGGCCGCACGTCGCGGATCTCAATGCGGGTGATCTTCACCCCCCACGGGTTGGTGGCTTCATCGACGATTTGTAACAGGCGGGTGTTGATATTATCGCGCTGCGACAGCATCTCATCCAGCTCCATTGCGCCGAGCACCGTACGCATATTGGTCATGGTCAGGTTGATGATCGCCAGCTCAAGATTACTGACCTCATAGGCCGCGCGCGCCGGATCGACCACCTGAATGAAGCAGACTGCGTCAATAGTCACGCTGGCGTTATCCTTCGAAATAATCTCCTGAGAAGGAATATCCACCACCTGTTCCATCATATTAATTTTCCGGCCAATGCGATCCATAAAGGGAATCACCAAATTTAAGCCGGGCTGTAACGTGTTGGTATAGCGGCCAAAGCGTTCGACGGTCCACTGATAGCCCTGCGGGACAATCTTGATACCGGACCAGACAATGATCAGAGCCAGAACGATAATGACGGGAATAACAGCAAGCATTAATAACCTCCGGATTGTTATTATCAGGGCCGATTCACTTTTGCCCAGCAGCTATCAGTTTGCTGTATTTATGCGCGCTAGCATAGCCGCGCGGGGATTTTTTTGCCCATCCTGCGCTTATTTGCGCGACGTTACGCAGAAAGGTCGATATTTTGCAGAAAATCGCCGATGGCTTCGTCTCGCTGCTGGAAAAGAGCCACAATCTCTTCCACCGCTTTTCCCGCCTCATTTTTCCAGGCAAGTGAAAGCGGGGAAGGCTGCCGCTGATTGGCCACTTCACAGCTGACCAGTTGCCCACTGTTGATATAGCGCTGACAGAGTTCCGCAGGCAGGAAACCGACGCCCAGCCCCTGTAGATGGCACTCCAGCTTGCTGCTTAAATCCGGAACGATAATCTCTTTTTGTCCCGGCAGTAGCCAGGCCACCCGTTTGGTCAGATTCCGCGAGGTATCTTCGATATTAATCGCCGGCCATGCGCGCAGTTTGTCCTCGTGTACCGGGCCTTCGCACTCGGCGAGGGGATGATCCGCGGCCACGACAAACAGCCAGCTGACGCCGCCCAGTTCCAGCATGCTGACGTTATTAGCCAGCGCTTCCGAACCGGTCACGCCAATCGCCAGCTGAAAGTCATCGTGCAGCAGGGAATCCCACACGCCCATATACACCTGGCGGGAGATAAGAAACTGAGTCAGTGGGAATTTCTGATGCAGGTGCGCCAGCAGTTTTGCCACCGCCTGCGGCGAGTAGAGCAGGTTATTAATCACTATATTCACCTGGCGCTCAACGCCGTGATTAATCTGCTGCAGCTCACCCGGCATAGCATCCAGCCAGGCCAGCCACTGGCGGCAGCGCTCCAGCAGGTGATCGCCTGCTGGCGTCAGCTGCACGATACGGGTAGTGCGCATAAACAGCTGCGTACCGACATCCTCCTCCAGCATTTTAATCCGGTAGCTGATGGCCGCAGGGGTTTTGAACAGCGCTTCGGCCGTTTTAGAAAAGCTGTGGCTTTCCGCCACGTGGATAAAGGTACGGATAGTTTCCTGGTCAAGCACAGAGAATAGGCTCCTGATAAACACGCCCAATAACCGGACGGCAAATGCTAAGCCTAACAGGATAACAGCTGATGAATGATGATGCAGAGCCAGAAAAGAGTTGATGAATGTTGCAGAAAGTTGAAAGGGACTACCGGGTACGACAGGCCATGCTGTAAACAGCATGGCCTGTCCGGTTTACATCAGCAGTCTACGTCGCGATTACAGTCTTTTGAGTAGATGTAGCTGAACTCATCTTTACCAACCGCATATCCCGCCTGCGGTACATACGCGCCCATAAAGATGTAATCCCCTTTTTTCACCGGTATCCATTCGTTATCGAGGTTATACACACCTGCGCCGGAAAGCACATAGGCACCGTGCTCCTGCACGTGGGTTTCCACATAGCCGTGGCTGGCACCGGGTTTGAAGGAGAGAATATGCATGTTCATATCAAAACCCAGCTCTTTCGGCAGCAGGTCCTGCAGGGTGACGTCGCTCATTCCCTCATAGTGAATTTTTTCGAGGTTTTTCACATTGTCGCTGACTACGTGGGCCTCATAGCCTTTAATGCGCTGATAGGTTCGCTTATAGAGGAACAGCTGGCTTGCCTGGCCGCCGTTGGTGTTCTCCAGGCGCAGCGTCACGCCAGCCGGGCAATACAGGTAGCCACCGCTGGTCAGGGGATAGTCGGTGCTGTCGGCGGAGGCGGTAACCTTACCGTCAATCACATAAACGAAGGTTTCAACGTTTTCTCCGCCAAATCCCTGCTGGTTGCGCCCGCCGTCGTGCAGGGTGACCAGATAATCCACGAAGGTCGCACCGAGCTTTGGCGTGGCCAGAATAGTAACATCGCAGTTTTCAAAACCGGGAATGACGTTTCTTACCAGCCCTTCCGGTGGGATCAGCGCATAGTTTTTACGTTTAATAATGGAGCGCGATGCCAGAAGGTCCTGCGGATAGCCGATCTGATTCGTAAAGTATCCCACAATAATTCTCCTTAAAAATTTAGCGGCCACCACGCCGGTGGCCGGATACAGCGTTATGCCTGTGCCGCAGTCTGACGTTTACTTTTCTGCTTCATCAGCACGTTCACGATGAAGAAGATCAGCGTACCTACCACCAGAATGCCGGCCGAAATATAGAAGCCCATCACCTTGGAACCGGTGTTGTCGGAAATCACCCCGGTCAGGAAGGGGGCAATCACCGAAGAGGACATGCCGAAGAAGTTAAAGACGCCAAAGCTGGTGCCGTAGCCTTTCTTCGGTGCGTTATCGGCAACGAATGAGATCATGATCGGGTCAACGGCCAGCTTGCCCAGCAGTCCGTACAGGATCAGGCTGATCAGCAGCGTGGTGGAATCCGGGGAGATGACCGTACAGACCAGCATCACCGCCGCACACAGCTCAAGGAAGATGATCAGCTGGACTTTTTTGTTGCGGAAGCGATCCGACATACGGCTGAAGAACAGCGCCCCGGGAACGGAAGCAAAGGCCACCAGCGCGGAGGAGAAGCCAATCGCGACACCTTCAAATCCACGTTCCTGTTGCAGGAACGACGGCAGCCAGGTGACGATCATGTAGTAGCCGTAGCAGGTAGCGAAATACATCACATACGCTGAAATCATGCGCATGCTGAACAGTCCGCTGGACTCATTGGTTTCTTCCGGTGCGGCAGCAGCAGTGGTGCTGGTCGGCTGGCTGGCCAGATGACTGCTGTAGGAACCGCCTTTAATCACTACGGCAAAGACGAGGGTCATGATCACCAGCAGGGCGGTGATCATAAAGATCGTCAGCTGCCAGTCCATCCCCACACTTTTCACCAGCAGGCTGGAGGCAATCAGGCCGATAGCCATCCCCAGCGCTGAACCGCTGTTAATAATTGCCGTTGCAAGGCCACGACGCTCCAAAGGAATGTTTTCTGATGACAACGAATAGGCCGAGCCGTAGTAAGAGCCGCAGCCCATACCTGCCAGCAGGCTGCCTGCATAAACCATGGTCAGGCTGGTGGCGTTACCGATCAGCAGTGTAGCGATGATAAACAGGCAGAAGCCCGGTATCAGCACCACTTTTTTGCCAAACTTATCGACCAGAATCCCTGAAGGGATCTGCATACCGGTGTAGGCAAAGAAATAGAAGCTGGCGATCAGCCCCATTTCCGCGTTGGAATGCGCGCCGATGGTGGCCTGAATTTCAGGGAAGATAGGCGTCAGAATGGTGCGATAAATCCAGATCACCGCCCAGCCAAGACAGAGGACAACAACGATTTTCTTCCAGTACAGTGGATCGAACCCACTGTTGGATGCCACTTTGCTATTACTCACAGGCTGCCTCCCTCTTCGGTCCAGGCGAGTTGATAAAGCGTATGGGCCAGCACTTTCACCCCTTCCGCCAGGTCGTCAAGATGGGTTTTTTCCGCCGGGTTGTGGCTGATGCCGTCGATACTTGGCACGAAGATCATCACCGTTGGTACATGCGGAGAGAAAATTTGTGAATCGTGGCCTGCGCCACTGTGGATCAGGCGGTAATTGACTTTGTATTTTTCACACAGATGGCTGACGCACTCAACCAGCTGCTTATTCATTGGAATGGGCTTCTCGTCCATCCAGCGGTCGATCTCAATTTCAATGCCCATTTCAGCAGCGATGCGGCGCATATCTGCTTCAATTTCCAGCGTAAATCGATCCAGCGCCACCGCATCGGTATGGCGGCAGTCCATGGTGAAATGCGTAAAACCGGGAACGACGTTAACCGTATTGGGTTTCGGTTCCACCTTGCCGAAGGTCAGCACCAGCGGATCGCCTTCTGCACGGGCTTTGGCAATAGATTCGGTACAGATGCGGCTGAAGGCATAGACCGTATCGCGGCGATAGCCCATTGGCGTAGTACCGGCGTGATTTGATTCACCTTTCAGGCGGATATCGTAGCGGCGCTGGCCAACGATACTGGTCACCACACCGATGGTTTTTCCTTCGGTTTCCAGCACTTTGCCCTGCTCAATATGGATTTCAACGAAGGCGGCGATATCTTTGCGTACAGGCTGATCTTCGGGGCGGAAATCGAAGCCTGCACTGTGCATCGCATCGACAAAGTTAACGCCTTTGGCATCGGCAATATTTTCCACGTCCTGGCGCCGCGCCTGGCCGAAAATGTTTTTACTGCCCCAGAAGACGTATGGGAAGCGGCTGCCTTCCTCTTCGGCCAGCGCAATCACTTCCAGTGAACGCAGCGGCGGGCCATAGGTGTCTTTCAGGTAGTTTGCAGCAAGGAATGAGGCTTCAATACCAAACTGGCCGTCGAGGTTACCGCCGTTGACTACGGTATCAATATGAGAGCCGGTAAGAATGGTCTGCTCGGGATATTTCGAGCCGGTTAGCCGGGCTGACAGGTTGCCGGTGGCATCGTGCGAGGCAGCAAATCCAGCGGTTTCGAAAATCTGCTTCAGGGCTTTCTGCGCCTCTACCCACTCTTTGGTATACAGCAGGCGCGTCATGCCGCCGGTTGGATCGGCACCGATTTTAGATATTTTGCTAGAAATATCGGTAATGTCTTGTCGGAAATCTTTCATCTTTATCTTCCCGCTTGCAATTCCCTGAGTAAAGTAAAGGGCGTTAAACGTACATTTAATCAGCAGCCCTGCTTTGCCCGGATTATTTATAAGACGTTACGGCGGTGGCGTTAATTTAAACGATGCCAGCGCCGCGCTGTTTTATTGCCAGGATGTTAGCTGGCAAACGGATCTTTATGATCGTACGATTTTTGATAAATATCGTCAGAAATCAGGTACTGATATATTTCATCTACAATGTCGATGCCGTCACGATCGCTTTCAATTTCGCGAAGATGACTACCCTGACCGGGATAAAGCACTTTTTCCACGCCCGGTGCCGGTTTCACTTCATTCAGTTCTTTCATCACCTGGCTGATATTTTTACGGAAGCTGCTTTCATTGGTGAAATAGCTCGGATTTAACACAATATGCAGCTGCCCCAGTTCGCGACCTGCGCTGAGATCGTGATACATCGAACTCACATGTTTGCCGAAAGGCAGGCCCAGCAGAATGCCGGAAAGGATATCGACCATCATCATCAGGCCATAGCCTTTAGGCCCGGCGATCGGCAGCAGACCGCTGACGGCAAATGGATCGGTGGTGTTTTTGCCTTCAGCATCGACGGCCCAGGTATCCGGGATAGGCACGTTGCGTGAACGGGCGTCCAGTACTTTGCCCCACGCCTGCACGGTGGTGGCCATATCAAAGGTGATATTTTCGTCGCCTTCCGCCGGTGCGGAGAAAGCAATCGGGTTGGTGCCGTAGTAAACATCCGCACCGCCGTAGGGAACAACCATCGGATCGGACTGGCAGACGGAGATCCCAATCATACCGGCTTTCGATGCCTGCTGGACAAAGTAGGAAAGTGCGCCGCTGTGGCCGATGCGGCGAACGCCGACCACCGCCACGCCGTTTTCTTTCGCCATGTCGATGGCGCGATCCATGGCCAGCTTCGCGGCTACGTGACCGGCACCGTTGTCGCCGTCAAAAATGGCGCTGCAAGGGCCGGTTTTTTCAAAGGTGAAGTGGGGATGATTGTTGGTGCCTCCCTTGCTGATGCGCTCTGAGTAGTATTCAACCCTTACCGCTCCGTGAGAATGGATGCCGCGTGCATCAGCATGAACCAGAACATCCGCGACGATACCGGCATGTTCCTGGCTTAATCCTGCGGAATGAATTTTATTCCGAATAAGTTGATATAATTCTTGTTTAGAGACTTTCATAAATAGTCCTTTGGTTACTGCGGTTTAATTAATCCACCTCTGCGGCCTAATGTATAAAGCTGGGAGTTAAATAATGTGATCCAGACAGGCATTATTCCATTGGCTCAAATTTTCTTTGAATGCCCAGGGGATTATTAGAATATTTCTAACAAATAAGCCCTTCCTTTCTCAGTGAATTTATTAATCAGGCGGGTATTCGACGATTTTTTCTAACAATGGGTAAAGTGTGATAGCACTCACCTTTATCAACCCTTTTTATTTGTAGTTTTTCGGGCAGCAATAATGGCTCGGAAATATACAGGTTATGAAAATATTTAGCCGCCGTTAATGATTGTGATGTTCACAAGATGTTTAAGGATATTACTATGGTCCATGCTTTTCTTAAAAAAGGGAGTTTTCAGGACTCAGTCAGCCTGATGCTAATTTCCCGCAAGCTCAGCGATTCCCCACGCGTTGATGAAATATCGGTGATGATGGGGACACCTGCGAATAAATCCCTGCTGGAGGCCACCGGTTTCTGGCACCCGGAATTCAATGAGGCAACCCCTAACGACATCTGCGTGGCGATCAAAGCCGAATCCGCCGACGAATCAATCACGGCAGAGATTGCCGATGAGCTGGATGCCGCGCTGAAGGCGATTGCTCAGGGCCAGCAGGGCGGCAAACGCCTGCTCAAGGCCCGCAGCTGGCGTACCGCACGGCAGAAACTGCCGGATGCCAACCTGGTACTGATTTCGATTGCCGGTGAATATGCCGGGCAGCTGGCCGATCAGGCGCTGGACGACGACTGCAACGTGATGATGTTTTCCGACAACGTCAGCGTGGAACAGGAACGCGCACTGAAGACCAAAGCCAGCGAAAAAGGACTGATCGTGATGGGGCCGGACTGCGGCACGGCCAATATCGCCGGTGCACCGCTGGCCTTTGCCAACGTGGCCCCGAAAGGCTGCATCGGGATTATCGGCGCATCGGGCACCGGTATTCAGGAACTGACCTCGCAAATTACCCTCGCAGGGCAGGGTGTTTCTCACGCTATCGGCCTGGGCGGCCGTGACTTAACCGCCGACGTGGGCGGCATCAGCGCCCTCAGCGCGCTGCGTATGCTGGCCGCCGATCCGCAGAGCAAAGTGTTGGCATTCGTTTCCAAACCTCCTGCGGAAGCGGTGCGTACCCGGGTGATTGCCGAAATGAAAACCCTCGGCAAACCGGTGGTGGCACTGTTCCTCGGGGCGAAAGCCGCGCAGAAGCAAGATGGCAATATTACCTTCGCCGCCACGCTGGATGAGGCCGCGCGCCTTGCCGCGATGCTGGGCCACGTGCAGCAGATGGCCGAACAGCAGCCTGCTGTCTGCGGGGGAAAAATCTCCGGTCTGTACGCAGGCGGCACGCTGGCCGCAGAGTGCGCGATGCTGCTGGCGGACCGCCTTGGCGTTGAGGCCGACAGCAGCCATCACCACGGCTCAATGCTGAACGCCGACGGTCATCGCATCATTGATATGGGTGACGACTTCTACACCCAGGGCAAACCGCACCCGATGATTGACCCGTCAACCCGCAATCAGGAAATCGCCCGGCTGAGCCAGCAGACGCAGGTTGGCGTACTGCTGCTGGATGTGGTCATCGGCTACGGCGCGCAGGAGGACCCGGCAACCTCGCTGGCGACCGAAGTAAAACGCCTGCGTGAAAAACGTGGTACGGCCCATCCGCTGGCAGTGATCGCCACCGTCACCGGTACCGAACAGGACCCGCAGCAGCGCTCAGCGCAGATCGCCATCTTAAATGAGGCGGGGATCGCGGTGATGAATTCACTGCCGGAAGCGGTCGCGCTGGCCGGTTATCTGACCGATCCGCAACCTGCCCAGTCAACCGAACCGGTTCCGGCGCTGCTGAACGGTGTGTCGGTCATTAATGCAGGCCTGCGCAGCTTTGCCGAGGATCTGCAAGCCAACGAAATTTCAGTGGTTCACTACCAGTGGGCTCCGGTTGCCGGCGGCAACCAACGTTTAGCTAACATACTGAAAAAATTAAAGTAAGGGATTGATATGTACGATTCTATTGAACAAGCCAACGCCGCGGTTATCGCCCGCATTCGTGAAGCCCGTCCACACTGGATTGACGTCGATTTAGCAAAAAAACTGGTTCCTGAACTGAACCAGGGCAGAAAGCTGCTGCATGCGGGTCCTCCCGTTACCTGGCAGGAAATGAGCGGCCCGGTTCGCGGTGCCTGTATCGGTGCCTGCCTGTTTGAAGAGTGGGCCAGCGATGAACAGCAGGCGCTGGCGCTGCTGGAAAAGGGTGAAATCGAGTTTATCCCTTGCCATAACGTCAGTGCCGTGGGTCCGATGGGCGGCATCACTTCCGCGCATATGCCGATGGTGGTGGTGAAAAACCATACCCACGGTAACTTCGCCTACTGCAACCTGAACGAAGGCATCGGTAAAGTGATGCGTTTCGGTGCCTACGGCCCGGACGTGCAGGAACGCCATCGCTGGATGCGCGACTCGCTGACCCCGATTCTGAAAGACGTGCTGGCGACCTTTGCTGACGGTATCGACCTGACCGCCCTGATGGCGCAGGCCATTACCATGGGTGACGAATTCCACCAGCGTAATATCGCCGCTTCCGCGCTGCTGATGCGCCAGCTGGCACCAAAAATCACTCTGCTGGATCGTGATAAGGCCGAGCTTGGCCGCGCGATGCACTTCCTCAGCATCACCGATCAGTTCTTCCTCAACCTGGCGATGGCCTACTGCAAGGCGGCGATGGACGCCGGTGCGGAGATCAAACAGGGAACGATCGTGACGGTGATGACCCGTAACGGCAAAAACTTCGGCGTTAAAATTAGCGGCATGGGCGATCGCTGGTTCACCGCGCCGGTGAATACCCCGGAAGGGCTGTTCTTCTCCGGCTACAGCCAGGCCGATGCGAACCCGGATATCGGCGACAGTGCGATCACCGAAACCTTCGGTATCGGCGGTGCGGCGATGGTTGCAGCACCTGGCGTAACCCGCTTTGTCGGTGCGGCAGGCGGTATGACGGCGGCCACTGAAATTTCGGAAGAAATGGCGGAAATCTTCCTTGAGCGCAACATGATGCTGCAAATCCCAACCTGGGATTTCCAGGGCGCCTGCCTGGGCCTGGACGCGCGCCGCGTAGTGGAAACCGGCATCACCCCATTGATCAACACCGGTATCGCCCACCGCGAAGCGGGCGTCGGCCAGATTGGTGCGGGTACAGTGCGTGCGCCGCTGGGCTGCTTTGAGAAAGCCATCGAAGCGCTGGCCGAAGAGCTGGGCATCACCGGTTAAGTCGGTACTAGCCGGGTCATCCGGGGGAGGAGAGATGGAAAGTATTGCGCTGGCCGTCAGCCGTCATGCCACAGAGGACTTCGGTCCACTGCGCTGCGTCGGGCATTTTCGCAACGCGATCAATCTTCTTACCCCGGGCCAGCATTTGCTGACGCTGCACCGTGAAGGGCGTGGGCTAAGTCCGATGGGATGGGAAATCGCCGATGAAGACTTTGACGATTTCTCCGACGAACTGGCCGAGTCCCCGGCGTGCGAACTGCTACCAGAGGGGATCGTGCTGGCGGATATCTGCCTCTGCCCGTCGGAACATCGTACCGATCTGTCTCTGTCACGAACCGGGCAGATCGCCGTCGATCCGCTGGAGGCGGTGCTGGCTGCCACAACGGCTGAAACCGGGCTGTTCGGCCGCCTCGATCGCATTGTTAGCCAGCTTTTAAATGCGGAAATTCTGCAGATGCAGCAGCAGTTCCGCGCCTGGCTGCTGGGCGAAATCGTGGACTGGAGCAGCGTGCTGGGAAAAGGCCCGGGTCTGACGCCGGGCAACGATGACACGGTGCTGGGGATGCTGTTTTGTGCCTGGTTCGATCGGCGTATTGATGTTACCCGGCTACCCGCATTTTTTGCCGCCAGCCGCCCGCTGGATGAGCTGACGACGCTTGTCAGCGTCAACTATCTACGGTTTGCCGCGCAGGGGGTTTTCTCCTCGCCGATGCAGCAGTTTGCAGCGGCGCTGTCCGGTGACCGTTCGCTGCCCGCCGCCGTTGGCGAGCTGCTGGAAATCGGGCACTCCTCCGGCGTGGATACGCTACTGGGCATCTGGTCCGGGGCCAGACTGATCAACAGTCTTTATTAAATTTGCAGGAAAAATCGCTGCCGGGCTCGATCCGGCAGGGGTTCCTGTTACCTGAATTCAGAGAAAACAGAGGTTCGAATGGAAACGTTAGTGATTGCTCTGGGGGGCAACGCCCTGTTGCAGCGTGGTGAAGTGCTGTCCGCTGAGAACCAGTACCGCAGTATTTCTCTTATCGCCGATGCGGTTGGCAAGCTGGCGAAAAAATACCGCATCGCTATTGTGCACGGCAACGGTCCACAGGTCGGGCTGCTGGCCTTGCAGAACCTGGCCTACCGCGACGTACCGCCTTACCCGCTGGATATTCTGGTGGCGGAAAGCCAGGGGATGATCGGTTACATGCTGGCGCAGCAGCTGTCGGCGTATCATCCGTCGCAGCCGGTTTCCACGCTGCTGACCCGCGTGCTGGTGGACAGCAACGACCCTGCCTACCAGCAGCCGAGCAAATTTATTGGCCCGGTTTACCAGCCTTCGCAGCAGCAGGAGCTGGAACAGAAATACGGCTGGAATATGAAGCTGGACGGCAGCTATCTGCGCCGCGTGGTTCCTTCGCCGGAGCCAAAGAAAATTATTGATATTGAAGCGATTAATTTACTGATGTCGAAAAATCATATCGTCATCTGCAACGGCGGTGGCGGTGTACCGATGGTCGCTGAGGGCGACAGTCTGGTGGGCAGCGAAGCGGTGATCGATAAAGATCTGGCCTCGGCTCTGCTGGCGGAAGCGCTGGATGCCGATCATCTGGTGATCCTCACCGATGCGGATGCGGTCTACGAACACTGGGGAACGCCTAAGCAGCGCGCGATCCGCTCTGCCACCACGGGCGAACTCGCACCGCTGGCGATCAACGACGGTGCGATGGGGCCAAAAATCATGGCGGTTAGCCGCTTCGTACAGCGCAGTGGCAAAGTCGCACATATCGGCGCACTGAAGGACATTGATGCCGTGCTGGCCGGTACGGCGGGAACACTAGTGACACCGTAAAGTAGTATCAGGAATCACGATGGGCCTTCGTGCCCGTCATACCAGGGAGTATGGCTTTATGCAAACAACAAAAAATGAACGGGTCCCGTACTGGATTAAAACCGTTATTATCTTTTTCCTCGGCTGGGTGGTGATTTACGCCGCACGTTCGGTACTCAGCCCGGTAATGCCGCAGATCGAAACCGAATTCGGCCTGTCTAAAAGTCAGCTGGGTTTGATCAGCAGTCTGTTCTTTCTGGCCTATACCCTGCTACAGGTTCCGGCCGGACTGCTCGGCGACCGCTTAGGCAGAAAGCGCATTCTGGTCAGCGGCTTTATGCTGTTTACGCTGTTTATGGCCGCTATCAGCATTTCACCCACCTTCCTGATTTTTATGCTGTTGTGGATGCTGACCGGTGCATCGCAGGGCGTCTACTACGGCCCGCAGTACGCACTCTCATCAGAAGCTATTCCCAAAAAGTGGATCACCCTTGGTAGCGCGGTAATCGGCAGCGGCATGTCGTTTGGTATCGCGCTGGGTTATTACCTCTCCAGTTTTATGATTGAGCACTACCACACAACGTGGAAGATGCCGTTCCTGGCGATGGCGCTGCCGGTATTGATCGTAGCGCTGTTGATGCTGGTATTTATCCGTGAAAAAGCGCCGTCTACGGATGCTAACCCTGCTGCCGGGACAGAAACCAAAGGCGACTTCAAATTCGGCGATCTGTTTAAAAACCGCAATCTGCTGATGGCCTACATCACCATCTTCTGCTCGATTTACGGCTTCTTTGTCATCATCACCTGGCTGCCGTACTACCTGCAAAAAGAGCGCGGGATGGACATTGTGCACGCGGCGGGCATCGCCTCGATCGTACCGTGGATATCGGTGCTGGGTACGCTGATTTGCAGCTATATTTCCGACAAGCTGGGCCGTCGGAAACCCGTTGTGCTGTGCATGCTGCCGTTCTCGCTGCTGGCGATTTTCGGCATCGTTTACTCCTCAAGCGAAGCGGCGCTGATTGGCGTGCTGGTGCTGTACGGTTTTATCGGCAAAATCAGCCTTAACCCTGTACTGATTGCGCTGGTGGCGGATAACGCACCGCGCGCCGCGCTGAGTACCGCCTTCGGCCTGTACAACTTCTTTGGCATGGCGGCATCAATCTTTGCCCCATATGTGACCGGATTTATCGCCGACAGTACCGGCTCGCTGAACGCGGGCTTCTACTTTGCCGCATTGATCACCGTGGTGGGATTTGTGGCGATGCTGTTTGTGAAGGAAGGTAAGCGGGTTTAGCCCGTTGTGGAGAGGCTCATCGCCGGATGAGCCTCTTAGTGCAGGAGATCTGTCTGGTATGACTCTCAGGCAATAATCAGCGTTATTTCTTAATTAAGATAATGTTTTTCGTAACCGCTCGCATAATCATCCACAGGCCGTGTTCTTTCCCCTCCGTTTTTTATAGTGTTGCCGACAGGTCTTTCTGGCAGATTTAAGACATCGCTGAACCTGGCTGCGGCTTTGTCTGAACGGTCGCAAGGGTTATACTGGTCAAAATGCCAGCAGAAAAAGGAGTAAATTATCGTGACGTTAAAACAAACCGATATCTTGTCACAACATCAGGTACATCAGCAGGCAGAGGATTACGACCGCTGGTTTAGTGAACAGGTGCAGCAGGCACTGAACGACCCGCGTCCGGCACTTCCGCACGATGAGGCAATGGCAAAGCTGGAAGCGATGCTGAAAGAGAAAAGGACGTTGAGGGCGAGGCGTGCAGCGGGTTAAATGGAATGAGACAGCGTTAAGTGATTTAGCTAATATCATTGATTATCTTGAACAATTCAGTTCTACAGCCGGAACCAGGCTGCTTGAAAAAGTCGTCACTATCACCGAAAGTCTGTCCCAGTTCCCTTTAGCCCACCGCTCTGGCAGAGTAAAAGGCACACGGGAGATCATCGTTCATTCGAACTATGTTGTTATTTACCGGGTTAATCATCAGCATGCGGAGATACTGCGTATTCTTCATGCTCGCCAGAAGTATCCGCCTTTAGAAGAAGAGGAACCCCGGACGAACTGAGCAGCGTGAAAAGCGACCCACCATGCAGGCCGCTCCACCGCCAAACTACACTTTTTTCTTCGATTTCCCCGACTGGCGATATTGATCCACGATCACTGCCATCACGATAATCGAGCCTTTAATAATATCCTGGTAGTAAGCATCCACCCGCAGGAAGGTAAAGCCGGACATCATCACCCCGAGGATCAGCGCGCCGATAACCGTTCCCAGAATGCGGCCGCGGCCGCCCGCCAGTGAAACCCCGCCGATCACCGCAGCGGCAATCGCGTCCAGCTCATACATCATCCCCATCCCGGCCTGCGCGGTTTTAATGCGGGCAATCGCCACCATTGCCGCCAGCCCGGCCAGCAGCCCGGCAATCACGTAAATCTTGATCAGATGGCGTTCGATATTAATGCCGGAAGCGCGCGCTGCCGCCGGATTCGCACCGATAGCGTAGGTAAATTTCCCAAAGCGGGTGTAGCGCATCACCAGATGGAATATCAGCGCCACCAGCAGGAAGATGGCTACCGGTGCCCAGCGGCCCAGACCGTTCCCCAGCCAGGCAAACCCCTCGGTAAAGCCCGACACCGGGCTGCCTTCGGTATACCAGTTGGCGATGCCGCGTGCGGCGACCATCATGCCGAGGGTAGCAATAAACGGCGGGATTTTCGTCAGGCCGATCAGCAGGCCGTTGACCAGTCCGGCGAGAGCGCCGATTGCCAGCCCCACCAGCAGCGGCACAAAGAACGGCAGATCGCTTAAGTGGGGATAGAACAGTTTAGGCCACACCGAGGACTGCGCGAAGGTGGCCGCCACCATGGCACTCATCGCCACCACGGAACCGGATGAGAGGTCGATCCCGCCGGTGACGATCACCAGCGTGACGCCAACGGCAATAATGCCAATGACCGCCACCTGCAGGATGATGATTTGCAGGCGCTGCATATTAAACAAAAAGCTCTGTCCGACAATCAGCCAGCCGGCAACTTCAAACAGTGCGGCAATGCCCAGAAACACCAGGAAAATACTGGCTTCGGTCGGCAGGCGTTTTTTACGCCGTGCCGATACTGACGGCACACGATCGGTGGTAGACATCGTCATAATTTCCTCACGTCTTTTAATGAGCGGCCAGGCTCATAATGGTTGTCTGATCCGCCGTTGCGGCATTTACAATTCCGGTGACTTTGCCTTCGTGCATCACCACGATCCGATCGCTCATTCCCAGCACCTCCGGCAGTTCAGAGGAGATCATGATGATCGCCACCCCCTGGCGGGCCAGCTCCACAATCAACCGGTGGATCTCAGCCTTGGCCCCCACATCGATCCCTCGGGTGGGTTCATCCAGGATCAGAATGCGCGGTTTGGTCAGCAGCCAGCGGCAGATCAGTACCTTCTGCTGATTGCCGCCGGAGAGGTTCTCAATGCACTCATGCATATCCGGCGTTTTGACCCGCAGCTTCTGGCAGATTGCGTGGCAGTCGGCTTCCAGCTGCGCTGCATCAACAATGCCATTGCGGCAGTAGCCTTCATGGATGGCGGCGATCTGCATATTTTCCTGAATATCCAGCGGCAGGAAGCAGCCGGTCTCCTTACGATCTTCGGTCAGCATCGCCATGCCGTGGCGAATGGCTTTATATGCGGAGGAGATAACCCGTTCATGGCCGTCGAGCGTGATGGTGCCGCCGGTCGCCGGGGTGACGCCGAACAGCGTTTCCGCCACGTTTGAGCGCCCGGAACCGACCAGTCCGGCAAAACCCAGGATCTCCCCGGCACGCAGCTCGAAGGAGACATCGCGGAAGACGCCGTCCAGCGTCAGGCCGTCGGCCTTCAGCACCACCTCGCCAATTTCCACGCTCTCCTTGGGAAACATCTGGGTGATCTCGCGGCCCACCATCATCTGGATCACCCGGTCACGGCTGATATCGCTGGCGGCATGCGTGCCCACGTATTTCCCGTCGCGAAACACGGTAAATTCATCAGCGATTTCGTACAGCTCGTTCATCTTGTGGGTGATATAGACAATGCCGATACCGCTGGCGCGCAGGTCGCGGATAATCGCAAACAGATGTTCCACTTCGGTTTCGGTAATTGACGAGGTGGATTCATCCATAATCAGCACGTCGGCATTCAGTGATACCGCCTTGGCGATCTCCACCATCTGCCGGCTGGCCATCGACAGGTCGCTAATTTCAGCATCGGGGTCCAGATTGATCTTCAGGCGCTTCAGCAGTGCTTCGGTTTGCTGGTACATCGCCGTATGATCGATGAAGCCAAAACGATTGCGCGGCTCACGACGTATCCAGATATTCTCGGCTACCGTCATCGGATTCATCAGCAGCAGTTCCTGATGGATCATGGCGATCCCTGCCTGCTGTGCCACCAGCGGGCTGGAGAGGGAAACCGTTTCTCCGCGAAGCCGGACCTCGCCGCTGTCAGGCTGGTACAGGCCGGAGATGATTTTCATCAGCGTCGATTTTCCCGCGCCGTTTTCGCCCATCAGCGCGTGGACGCTGCCGGGACGGATACGCAGGCTGACGTTATCCAGCGCGACCACGCCGGGAAACGCCTTGCGGACGTTATCCACTTCCAGCACATATTCGTAATCGCGCGAGGGAGAAGGGCCGCCCCGAGGGGCGGCGGCGGTTAAAGTTGCAGTTATCATGGTCTGCCCGCTTATTTAACAAACTGGTTCATATTGGCTGGCGTCACCAGCTGATAGGGGATCAGTACGCGATTTGGCAGTTTCTCACCCCTGGCCAGTTTTACGGCCGCAATCACCGCTTCCTTACCCTGGGCGACTGCGTCCTGGAACACGGTGACGTCAAAATCGCCCGCTTTCATCGCCGCCAGTGCGTCAACGGTGGCATCGATCCCGGCGACGACCACCGAGTCCATCGGGCGGCCCGATGCTTTCAGCGCCTGTATCGCGCCCAGCGCCATTTCATCGTTGTTAGCCAGTACGGCATCGAAGGTCAGGCTGGTGGAAAGCCAGTTGGTCATCAGGTTATTGCCGCCGGTACGGGTCCATTTACCCACCTGCTTATCGACCACTTTGATCCCCCTGGCACGGCGCTTTACTGAAGACGTCGACTACCGCTGCCGTGCGCTGTACCGCCGACTGCTGGGCCAGATCGCCCATCATAATCAGTACATTGCCTTTGCCGTTCAGCAGGCGGCAGACCTCTTTCGCCTGTAGCGTGCCGCCTTCTTTTTCACTGGAGCCGACGAACGCCTGGCTGGCCGGTAGTGAGTTGATATTGGCCGGCTCGCGGTTGACGTAAACCAGCGGAATATTGGCCGCCGCAGCATCGTCACTGATGGACTGTACGGCGTCGCTGTCTACCGGGTTCACGATGATCGCCGTCGGGCTGGAAGCGGTGAAGTTCTGGATCTGATTCAGCTGGGTGCCTATCTCATTTTTTCCATCTTCGATCTGGGTCTGAACGCCTTCGGTTTTTGCCTGCTGAATAATGGCGGTACGCAGGATGGTCAGCCAGTTATCGTCAAAGGCGGACATCGCCACGCCAATACGCGGCGTGGCGGCAGTAACGGCACCGGAGAGGGGCAACATGCAGAGCAGGGTGATAATATTTTTTTTAAGGGTACGCATGATGTTCTCTTTCTTTTCATGAGGGAGGAAAAGGGCCGCCTGAACGGCCCGGTATCATCTGTCCGCTGACTTAACCGATATCCGGCAGACGGTAGTCCGACGGCGCATCGGCAAGGCAACGTTCCAGTAACGCGACGGATTTACGCATCCCTTCATCGCGTGCCAGCACTACGTCTTCGTGCTCGATACTCAGCACGTCGTCGTAGCCTACCTGGCGCAGGTGGTAGCAGAACTGCTTCCACCACTGTTCGTCCTGTCCATATCCCAGCGTGACGTAGTTCCACGCCCGCTCGCGGCTGCTGACCGGATGCAGGGTTTCCAGCCGGCTGCTGAGTGCGGTCTGGCGGGCGTTAACAAAGGTGTCTTTGGCGTGTACGTGGTAGATCGCCTCACCCAGCTCATGAATGCAGGCCAGCGGATCGGCCCCCATCCACAGCAGATGGCTGGGATCGAAGTTAACACCCACCGTTTCACCGACCGCTTCGCGCAGCCGCCAGAATGACGGCACGTTGTAAACCAGCTGCCCGCCGTGAAACTCGATGCACAGGCGGCTGACGCCGTGTTCGCGGGCGTTTTTTACCCGCTGCTTCCACCACGGGATCGCCACTTCATTCCACTGATATTCCAGAATCTGCGAGCAGAACGGCGGCCAGGCCACGGTGATCCAGTTCGGCCAGCTGTCACCCGGTCCGCCCGGCAGGCCGGACATCATCACCACGCGATCGATATTCAGCAGACCGGCCAGCTCCAGCGTTGCATCGGCACAGGCCTGATGGTCGGCACCGCTCTGGCCGGGATGCAGCGGGTTGCCGCTGGCGTTCAGCGCGGAGATAGCCAGGCCATGATCGGCGACTTTCGCCAGGAAATTCCGCCGCGCGTCGCCGCTGGCCAGCAGCCCCTTCAGGTCGATATGCGGTGCCGAAGACCAGTTGCCGCAGCCGAATTCAACATGGCTGAGGCCCAGTTCGGCGGCGGCGCGCAGCATCTCGTCCTGGCTGAGATGGCCGAGGCTGTCGGTAACCATGCCGATTTTCATACGCGGTTCCCCGGCTGCACGGCTTTACCGGTGCGCAGAGATTCCAGCGCCGCATCCGCCAGCAGCAGTGCCTGCAAACCGTCTTCGCCGGATGGATGAATAGCAGTGCCGTTTTTCAGGTGTTCGATCAGCCCACCCAGCTCCAGACGATAGGCATCGCCGTAGCGCTGCAGGAAGAAGTGCATCGGTTTCTGCGCCACCACGCCTTCCGCGACCGATTTAATCAGGCTGCTTTCCGGATGGTTTGCCACCGCCAGCATCCCTTTGCTGCCGTGGACTTCAATACGCTGGTCGTAGCCGTAGCTGGCGCGGCGGCTGTTGGTGATCACCGCGATTTTGCCGCTGGCGCAGGTCAGCGTAATCACCGCCGTATCCACATCGCCCGCCGCTTTAATCTCCGGATCGACCAGCGATGAGGCGCTGGCGAAGACCGATACCGGCTCTTCCTGCAGCAGCCAGCGGGCCATATCCAGGTCGTGAATGGTCATATCGCGGAACAGGCCGCCGGAGGTTTTCACATAGTCGGCGGAAGGGGCGGCAGGATCGCGCGAGCTGATGGTGACCAGTTCGGTATTGCCGATCTCGCCGTTAACCAGGCTTTGCTGTAGCCCAGCCATGCTTGGGTCGAAGCGACGGTTAAAGCCAATCATCAGCGGAACATCCGCTTCGCGCACCGTGGCGAGGCAGCGTTCCACCCGCTCCAGGCTGAGATCCACCGGTTTTTCGCAGAAGATCGCTTTGCCAGCGCGGGCGGCGGCTTCAATCAGATCGGCATGGGTATCGGTCGCACTGCAGATGGCGACAATATCAACATTATCGTCATTCAAAACCTGATCCAGCGTGCTGACCTGTGCGCCATATTTTGCCGCCAGCGCTTGCGCCGCCGGGGCATAGACATCCATCACGCGAACCAGACGGCAGTCCGGGTGGGCGGCAATATTACCCGCGTGAATTTGCCCGATGCGGCCTGCACCCAGTAATGCAACATTAAACATGGTTTTCCCCTTGGTTAAATTCCGCGATAGCAACCGGACGGCGCTCGCGCGATGAGAGTTGAATGGCTTCCAGAACCTGCGCGACGGCCAGACCATCGCTAAAGGCACCTTTCTGCCACGGTTTGCCTTCGGCCACCGCCTGCATAAATTCGGCCATCATAAAACCGAACCCTTCGGCGTAGCCGACCGCAACGCCGTCGTGCGGCACCGGGATCAGATCGCTGAGGAACGGGAACGACGGCTGGTTAGCCAGGGTGATAAAAGCACCGCCTTCGCGTTCAGCGCGGGCAATATGCAGTTCGCCGGGGCGTTCGGAATTAAACAGAATGGTGCCCCGGCTGCCGGTCAGCGTGAACGACAGGGTATTACCCATGCCGACGGTGACGCGGCTGGCGGAGAACAGCCCCTGGCAGCCGTTGCGAAAGCGCATCACGCAGGAGCTGATGTCGTCGGTATCGACTTTTTCACTGCGATCGCTGAGCGCCACGTGGTTGTGGCCCGCGTTAGCGGCCAGCGGCAGATAACGGTGGGTAATCAGCGTATCGGTGGCGGCACCGACTATTTCGCTGATATCGCCGCAGAAGAAGTGGGCAATATCGATCGCATGCGCACCGATATCATGCAGCGCACCGCCGCCCGCTTTGCTTTCGGTATAGCGCCAGCTGTGCGGCAGCAGCGGATCGGCCGCGTAGCCGCACTGGTACTGGATAAGCAGATGGCTCAGGGTACCGATTTCACCGTTCTCCACCAGCTGTTTGATCATCGCCACGGCGGGAATGCGGCGGTAGTTAAAGACGCTGCCGCTGACGCCTTTGCTCGCTTTTGCCAGCGCGGTCATCTCTGCCGCCTGCGCTGCGGTCAGCGCCAGCGGTTTTTCGCACAGCACGTGCTTACCGGCGCGCAGCGCGGCGGTGGCCACCTCGGCGTGCATAAAGTTCGGTAGCGTGACGCTGACAATGTCGATTTCCGGGTCAGCAATGACCGCCTGCCAGTCGCTGGCTACGTGGGCGAAGCCCCAGACCTTAGCCAGCTCGCGCGCTGCATCTTCCCGCGCATCGCAGACGGTGTGCAGAACAAACTGATGCTGGTCGCTGGCGAGCCGGGCCTGATGGACGCGGTAGCCAGAGGCGTGCGCGGCACCGATCATCCCGGCACCGATAATGGCGATATTGAACGTTTTCATTTCGCCACCTCGACCCACTGTCCGCTCTCTGCGGAAGCAAACAGAGCGTCCATCACCTGCATCTGGGCGATAGCATCTTCCACACCGAATTCAGGCGTCAGTTCGCCGCGAAGGGTGCGTGAGAAGTTCGTGACTTCACACTGATACTGCTCCACCACCGGCAGCACCTGCGGCTGCGGCGCGGCATCGTCCAGGCCGGTGTGGGAGTCGACCCACAGCGTGGCAGGGGAGCCGCTGCCGGGTACATAAGGGGCTGAGAGGTCGAGCAGGGATTTCTCACACACCACCTGCACGCGCTGTGAAGCGGCCATCTTCAGGCTGACGGTTAGCGTGGCCTGCTGCCCTTGGCCGAAATCGAGGATAGCGTGGGTTGTTTCATCGGTGCCGTTATGGGCGGATCGCACCATCGAGCAGAAAACCCGCTCCGGCTGGCGCTCGAACAGATAGCGTGCGGTCATCACCGTATAGCAGCCGAGATCGTAGAGTGCGCCACCGCCTTTTTTGACGTCAAAGCGAAAATCACCCGGGTTATCCAGCATGAAGGAGAGCAGGATCTGCGCCGCCTGAATTCGGCCGTGATCGCCGCTGCGGATCTGCTGGCGCAGGATGTCAAACTGCGGATGGTGGCGGACCATAAAGGCTTCTGCTACCAGCAGATTGGCTGGAATATCGCGCAGGCGCTTTGCTTCGCTGGCGGTCAGCGCCACCGGCTTTTCACAGAGTACGTGTTTACCGTGCGCGGCAGCGGCCAGCACCATATCGATATGCTGATCGTTCGGCAGCGGAACGTAGATAGCCTCAATATCGGGATCGTTAAGCAGCGCTTCATAACTGCCGTACGCCTGCGGAATACCAAACAGGTCGGCTTTGGCCTGCGCTTTTTCCAGCGAGCGCGAAGCGATGGCTTTTACCTCACAGTATTCGCTGGCCAGCATCGCCGGAATAATTTTGGCGCAGGCGATATTCGCCGTGCTGACTATTCCCCAGCGCACCGGATTTGAAACATTTGTAACGTTATGATTTGACATCATTTACCTCTTTTAGCGATGACCTGAAAATATTTTTCACAGGATGCGAAAGTAAAAATTTTGTTTCGCAATTGATCGCCTGGCAGGGGGGTGAAGTCAATTTAACGTCGGATAAATCTCGTCAAAAAATGATTTTCATCACACAATTATTTGATGTAATTTACATCATTTTTAATAATTATGAGGTAATTCAATTTGATGGAATATTTGGTGTTTTTAACGTAACTGGTTATGATTATTAACATTTTAAAGGCCGGTATAATTGCATCAGGAATCCTATGTCAGAGAAACCTTTTCGTCGTGGCCCAACGGTTGTTGAAATTGCGAAGGCGGCAGGTCTGAGCACCTCGACCGTCGATCGGGTGCTGAATGCCCGCAGCGGCGTGCGGGCGGTCACCGGCAAAAAAGTGCAGGCGGCCATCAACCGCCTTGGGGGGAACTGGCAGGAAAACGCCACGTTACCGCTGCGGCGTATCGCCTTTATCTGCGAGGCAGGTTCAAGCTTTATCAATCTGATTGAGAAAGAGGCCAAAAAATACAGTGCCGCTCACCCTGAACTGCACTTCACCTTCGACAGCGTGCCCAACGTGCAGGTGAATGCCGATCGCTTCAGCGCGCTGATCCTGCGGCGCGCCGATGAATGTGAAGGAATTATTCTGGTTTCGCGGGATGAGGTAAAAACCAACCGCGCGGTGCGTGAGGCGGTGGAAAACGGCGTGCCGGTGATCTGCCTGACCACCGATCTACCCAACTCGCGGCGCAGCGCCTACGTCGGGCTGGATCAGATCGGTACGGGTGCTACCGCTGCCTGGCTGATGGGACGTATGCTGCCGCGCGTGCCGGGGAATATTCTGCTGTTGTGCAGTTCAGCCTATCGCGCCCAGGAAGAGCGCGAGGTGGGCTTCCGCCGGGTATTACGCGCCGATTACGCTCATCTGAATATTCTGGAACGGGTGAATATCAACGATGAAGCCGAAGGCGCGTGGCTGAGCGTAAAAAAATACCTGAAGGAGAATGCACCGATGGCGGGTATTTATAATATGGCGGGAGGGAATCGTGGTATTGCCCGGGCGCTGCGCGAAGCCGGGCTGACGGATAAGGTGCTGTTTCTTGGCCACGAGCTGAGCGAATTCACCCGCAGCCTGCTGGAAACCGGGGAAATGGACGCGGTGCTGGGCCACGATGTGCAGAGTGAAATTAACCACTGCCTGACGATTTTTGAACAGATCCGCGCGGGTAAACCGGCGGTCAGCATCAAAACCCCGCTGATTATCTACAACAAAAACTCATTTTTTGATGCGGGATACTGATGCGCAGCCTGTATGTGCAGGTTTAATTTTGCGCGTTACTCGTTATCCGCCGGGGAGGGGAGATCGAAGCGGGAATATTTGGTGAACATCAGCAGCGGCATATAGCTTGAGCGGACGGGTTGGCCTTTCACCAGCCGCTGAGCGAGAGTAAAACACGCTTCGATTTCACGTTCGCTGTCATGGCCAAAAATAACGTTAACCTCGTCCTGTTCAAGCATTCGCTGGCTGTGCTCGGTCAGCTCATGAGCAATAAAAATAACCTTTCCTGCCAGTTTTTCTTCGGCCAGCGCCCTGGCAATGCCGCGGTTACCACCGGCGACGTTGTAAACGGCGGCGATATCGCGATTATCCTGAAGATATTTTTTTATCAGCTTGTAAGTCTCCGCTGATTCATCGTTGGAGCTGATTTTTTCCTGAATCTCCAGGTGGGGGAATTCATTGCGCATCACCCGGCGAAAGCCCATTTCCCGCTCTTCCTGATTGCGATAGGTGGCGCTAACCACAAACAGCACTTTGGCCGCTTTTACCGGCAGCATTTTTCCCATCAGCAGCGCGGCATTAGCCCCGGCGCTCACCTCATCAACCCCAACGTAGGCGGCAGAATGGGGCAGATCGGTTGACAGACAGATCACCGGTACACCGCTGGCACCGGCGCTGCGCACCTCACTATTCACCTGCACATCCTCGCGGGAAACCAGTACCACCGCATCGGATTCGCTAACGCGCTTTTTTAACAGCTGGCTGAATGCCTGAGCATCGCGCTGATAGTTGGGCACGCTGTCAAAGGTGGTGGTGATAGCGGGATAGCCTGTCTTAACGCTCTCTAGCGCACTCTTCACCAGTTCGATGTAGCTGGTACCGGCTTCCATAACAAAGGCGATTTTCATCTGCTGCCCGCTGTTCTGCTGTGCGGAGAATTGCCTGAGTGCTTCCTCGACCCGCTGGCGGGTATTTTCACGTACGCCGGGGCGCTGATTCAAAACCCGATCCACCGTGGCGGTACTTAACCCCGAAATTCGGGCAATATCCTGAATGGTCGGATTTTTCTTCGAAAAGCGGTCAGTCATTTGTCAGTACCGGAATAGAGTCAGGAGCAGGCAGCCACCGCTAAGTAACAGGCCGGACGCAGCCCGTGATGCCGCGTCCGTACCGGATAATCAGTAAAGCAGGGAGTAAAGCTGGCGGCGGTACTTGCTGGCCAGCGCATCGCCGGTACCCAGCGCGGCAAGAATTTCCTGCAGGATTTTACGCGCCTGGCCATCCGCAGCGCCAAGATCTTTCTTAAGATGAACGAACAGTAGCTCCAGCGCCTCTTCGTTGCGGCCAACCTGATGGAGCTGGATCGCCAGCTGGGTTGCCAGTGACGCGTCTTCAGGGTTCTCCGCGATCTGCTGCTGCAGCAGTTGGATCTCTGGGGTGTCCGCTGCCTGTTTCAGCAGATCGATTTGCGCAATCAACCCCTGATAGCGGCTATCCTGATCCTGCAACGGCACCGCTTTCAGCACCGCTTCCGCTTCATCGCTGCGGTTCAGTTCGATCAGCACTTCAGCCAGCAGGAAGCCGATGTCACTTCTCTGATTGCTCAGCTGCCAGGCATCTTTCAGCAGCGGCAGGGCCTCCAGCGCTTTGCCTTCGTCCATCAGCTGCATCGCCTGCTGCGCCTTCAGCTCTTCTTCCTTCGGCAGTACTTTTTCCAGCAGGGCGCGGATCGCCTCTTCCGGCTGCGGCCCCTGGAAGCCGTCGACCGGCTGACCGTTCTGGAACAGATACACGGTCGGGATTGAGCGCAGACCAAACTGCTGCGCGACGGCAGGTTCTGCATCACAGTCCAGCGTTGCCAGAATAAACTGACCGGCATACTCCTGCGCCAGGCGCTCCAGCAGCGGCGTCAGTTGCAGGCAGTGCTGGCTGCGCCCGGACCAGAAATAAAACAGTACGGGAACCTGCATTGACTGTTCCAGCGTCTGGTGCAGGTTGGTTTCATTAATTTCAACAATCGCAGCGTGTGGTGCCATGAATTCGTCTCTTTTCACGTGAGTTTCATACTGTATTGGGGCAGACCGGCGGGCTTCAAGGCCCGTGGACTAATTCTGCCGTAAAAACCAGTCCAGCGCTCGTCCCGGCAGCAGCCTGCGCAGCAGCGTCATGGTCCAGGTGACCAGCGTCACCGGATAACGCAGGCGCGGATGCTTGCTTTCCAGCGCGTGGTGCAGCTTCGGCAAAATCGCCTCCGGCGGCAGGGTGAACCGCGCGGCGATGCCCGGGTTTTTCACCGGCTTATCCTGCTGCGCCTGGCTGACATTATCGGTAAACCGCGTACTGATTGGCCCCGGTTCGATCAGGCTGACGCGCACGCCGCTGGTGTGAAGCTCCATACGCAGCGCATCGGACCAGGCCTCCAGCGCATATTTACTGGCGGCATAGGCACCGCGGCCCGGCGTAGAGATCAGCCCCAGTACCGAGCTGGTGTTAATAATGCGCCCGGCACCGCTGGCGATCAGCGCCGGCAGCAGCAGAATAGTCAACTGGTGGGTACCGAACAGGTTGGTGGAAAACTGCCGCTCCAGCTGGGCACGGGTAACCGATTGCAGCGGTCCATACTGACCAAAACCGCCGTTGTTAAACAGTCCGAACAGGCGACCCTCGCACAGCGTGAGGATCTCTGCCGCACCGCGCTCCACGCTTTCTGCATCATCCAGATCGAGCAACACGCCGCTGAAGCCCAGCTCATTCATCCGCTCCACGTCCTGCGGCTTGCGGCAGGCGGCAATCACATGATAGCCCCGGCGCAGCAAATCGCTGGCCGCCACCAGGCCAATTCCGCTGGAACTGCCGGTTATTACGATAGATTTTTGCATAACTTTACCTGTTACAGCGTTCGTGGCCAGGTTACTCATGGTTAACTAAAGGAGCCAGCTGTTTCGCCATCACATCGGCAATAAACGACTGTGCGGCAGGGGCCGGATGAATACCGTCATCCTGCATCCACTCCGGTTTCAGATACACCTGCTCCATAAAGAACGGCACCAGCGGAATGCTATTGCGCTCCGCCAGCTGCGGATAAATGGCGGCAAACGATTCGGTATAGCGGCGGCCATAGTTGGCGGGCAGGCGAACCTGCATCAGCAGCGGCTGCGCCCCGGCGGCTTTAACCTGTTTAATGGCGCTGTCCAGATCCTGCTCCAGCTGTTTGGGCGGGAAGCCGCGCAGACCGTCGTTGCCGCCCAGTTCAATCAGCACCCAGCGGGGCTGATGCTTTTTCAGCAGAGCGGGCAGACGTGCAACCCCCTGGGCTGCGGTGTCGCCGCTTATGCTACCGTTAATAATAGCGGGTGATTTTTGCCACTTATCATTGAGTAACGCCGGCCATGCGGCACTGGCGGACATGCGGTAACCGGCGCTGAGGCTGTCGCCCAGCACCAGCAGCGTATCCGCCGCCGTCGCGCGCATCGTCATCAAAGCCAACAGCAACAGGAAAGGGTAATGCCAGCGGAAAACATTCTTGAAGTTCATCGTCTTAGTAAGTCCGTCGGTCAGGGTGAGCATCAGCTTTCCATCCTTACCGGAGTTGAGCTGGTTGTCAAACCGGCTGAAACTATCGCCCTGATCGGCGAGTCGGGTTCAGGGAAATCGACGCTGCTCGGCATTCTTGCCGGTCTGGACGACGGCAGCGAAGGGGAGGTGATGATGCTGGGGCAGCCGCTGCATAAAATGGATGAAGAACAGCGGGCGGAACTGCGGGCGAAAAATGTGGGCTTTGTTTTTCAGTCTTTCATGCTGGTGCCAACGCTGAACGCGGTGGAGAACGTGCAGCTTCCGGCGCTGTTACGCGGTGAAAACGACCGCCAGAGCCGCGAACAGGCGGCGCAGCTGCTCGGTCAGCTTGGGCTTGGCCAGCGTCTCAGCCATCTTCCCGCTCAGCTTTCCGGCGGGGAGCAGCAGCGCGTAGCGCTGGCTCGCGCTTTTAACGGCCGCCCGGCGCTGCTGTTTGCCGATGAACCGACCGGTAACCTCGACCGTAAAACAGGCGATCGCATCGCCGATCTGCTGTTTTCCATGAACCGCGAGCTGGGCACCACGCTGATTCTGGTTACCCACGATGAACAACTGGCGGCGCGTTGCGATCGTCGCCTGCGGCTGCGCGACGGCAAGCTGTGGGAGGAGTCATGATCTGGCGCTGGTTCTGGCGCGAGTGGAAATCCCCCTCGCTGCTGATTGTCTGGCTGGCGCTGACGCTGGCGGTGGCCTGCGTGCTGGCGCTGGGATCGCTCAGCGATCGCATGGAGAAAGGCTTAACTCAGCAAAGCCGTGATTTCATGGCGGGCGACCGCACGCTGCGCAGCTCGCGTGAGGTGCCTGCCGAATGGCTTGAGCAGGCGCGCAGCGACGGGCTACAGGTGGGGCGCCAGCTGACCTTTATGACCATGACCTTCGCCGGTGATACCCCGCAGCTGGCGTCGGTGAAAGCGGTGGATGACGCCTATCCGATGTTCGGCCAGCTGGCGACCGAGCCGGCCGGGTTAAAACCGGCGGCGGGAACCGTGCTGGCCGCGCCCCGACTGCTGGCGCTGCTCGAGCGTAAAAGCGGCGAAAATCTGGATGTGGGCGATACGACTTTACGTATTGCCGGGGAGGTCATTCAGGAACCGGATGCCGGATTTAATCCGTTTCAAACGGCCCCGCGGCTGCTGATGAATCTGGCTGACGTGGAAAAAACCGGTGCCGTACAGCCGGGCAGCCGCCTCACCTGGAATTATAAGTTTGCCGGCAATCCACAACAGCTTGCGCGCTTTGATGACTGGATAGCCTCGCGGCTGACGCCGGACCAGCGCTGGATCAGCGTGGAAAACTCGGACGATGCGCTGGGTAAATCCATGCAGCGCGCCCAGCAGTTCCTGCTGCTGTCGGCGCTGCTGACGCTGATGCTGGCGATTGCCGCCGTGGCGGTGGCGATGAACCACTACTGCCGCAGCCGCTACGATCTGGTGGCGGTACTGAAAACCCTGGGCGCTAACCGCAAGGCGTTACGCAAGCTGATTGTCGGGCAGTGGCTGGCGGTACTGCTGCTGGCGGCGATCTGCGGTGGCGTTATCGGTATGGGGTTTGAGGCGCTGCTGCTGCGTATGCTGCGCCCGGTGCTGCCCGGTGAACTCCCGGCCGCCAGTGCATGGCCGTGGTTGTGGGCGGTAGGCTCGCTGTTTGTGATTTCCCTGCTGGTTGGCCTGCGGCCCTATCGTCTGCTGCTGGCAACCCAGCCGCTGCGCGTACTGCGACGCGACGCGGTGGCGAATATCTGGCCGCTGAAAATTTATCTGCCGCTGATGGTGCTGGTGGTGGTGGGGCTGCTGGCGCTGCTGGTCGGCGGCAGTAAACTGCTGTGGGCGCTGGTGGCGGGCATTGTGTTGCTGTCGCTGCTGCTGGGCGCGGTGGGCTGGGGAGGACTGCTGCTGCTTAAGCGCCTGACCCTGCGCAATCTGGCATTTCGCCTGGCGGTTAACCGCCTGCTGCGACAGCCGTGGACCACTCTGAGCCAGCTGGCGGCATTCTCGCTGTCGTTTATGCTGCTGGCGCTGCTGCTGGTGATGCGCGGCGATCTGCTGGACCGCTGGCAGCAACAGCTGCCGCCGGGTAGCCCGAACTACTTCCTGCTGAATCTTACCGAGCAGCAGGTGCCGCAGGTGAAAACCTTCCTTGAACAGCATCAGGTGAAGCCGGAAACCTTCTACCCGGTGGCTCGCGTGCGCCTGACCGGCATCAATCAGCAGCCGGTCGATCCGAAGATGGATGAATCACTCAACCGCGAGCTGAATCTGACGTGGCAGCGCGACCTGCCGGATCATAACCCGCTCACCGCAGGTACATGGCCTCCAAAAGCGGGTGAAACGTCGATGGAGGAGGAACTGGCGGGAAGGCTGGGCGTGAAGCTGGGCGACACGCTGACCTTTACCGGCGATACCCAGGACTTTACGGCGAAAATCACCAGTCTGCGCAAAGTGGACTGGGAAAGCCTGAAGCCGAACTTCTTCTTTATCTTCCCGCCGGGCGCGCTGGATGCGCAGCCGCAGACCTGGCTGACCAGCTTCCGCCTGGATAATAACAATGCGCTGCTGGTGCAACTAAACCGCGAGTTTCCGACTCTGAGCCTGCTGGATATCGGCAGTATTCTGCGGCAGATCGGGCAGGTACTGGCGCAGGTGAGCCAGGCGCTGGAAATTATGGTGGTGCTGGTGACCGCCTGTGGCGTGCTGCTGCTGCTGGCGCAGATCCAGGTGGGCATGCGCCAGCGGCGTCAGGAGCTGGTGGTGTATCGCACGCTGGGTACGGGTAAAAAGCTGCTGCGCGGTACGCTGTGGTGCGAGTTTGCACTGCTGGGCGTAGTGTCCGGCGCGGCGGCGGCAATCGGTGCGGAGGTGGCGCTGTGGGGATTACAGCGGAAAGTCTTCGACTTCCCGTGGCAGCCGGATTTCGTGCTGTGGCTGGTGCTGCCGCTGACCGGTGCACTGCTGCTCTCCCTGTGCGGTGGCTGGCTGGGCGTGCGGTTGCTGAAGGGCAGGGCGCTGTTCCGGGGATATGAGGCGGGGTGAGATCGTTAGGCTAGTATCTGCGAGGCGTGGTGTTCGAGCTTGGCATCTGCCAGGCATGGTGTTCGCGCCGACCGGTGGGTGCCCTGGCCTGGTGGGTCCTCGCGCCGCTGCGCGGTCCCTTCACTTCGCTCGTCAGCCTGTCGGACCAGCGTAGACGGGGCGTCCTGCCCCGGCTACGCTTTTCGGCCGCGTCCATGCGGCCGAATCCTGGCTTCCTCTCTTCGTTCAGCGCTGCGGATGCTGCGGCCAGGGCACCCACCGTTCGGCTCCCGGAACGCGGTGTCGTTGGAATGAAAAGGCAGGGGGATCTTGCTTATTGTGGGTGGGGCTTGGATGTTACAGGCTGTAATGGTTAACGTCAGTTGTAGCGAGCAGCAACGTCATGATGAACGGGCAATCGGTGTCGGTCAGGTTCGCGGACCGTTGAGCGTAGGGACGCGCGAATCGAGGCCACACGGACGTGTTCACGCCGAGTCCGCGAAACTGACCGACACCGATATGCCCGACGACGATCTTCCCGCGACAAAAACCCGACACCGATTAGCCGGATTCAGGGGTAACAGCCATAAAAAAACGGACCTCAAAAGGTCCGTTTTTTCCAACCAGTAAAGCTCAGCAAAAAGCGATCAGCCCAGCTTCTCAACCGCCCAGGCAATCCCGCTGGCGTACTCTTCCGACAGCATCGGCACCAGCGCATTCAGCGCGTCGCTCAATGCTGCGGTGCTAACGTCAGAAAGATTCAGGTGCCCGACCTTACGGCCCGGACGCACTTCTTTATCGTACCAGTGCAGATGCACCAGCGGCTGCTGCAGCCAGTCAAGATTCACGTCAGTACCGATCAGATTCACCATCACCGCCGGGCTGCTCACCACCGGCTTCGGCAGAGGCAGATCGAGGATCGCCCGCAGATGCAGCTCGAACTGGCTAATCGATGCGCCATTCTGCGTCCAGTGGCCGCTGTTGTGCACGCGCGGGGCCAGCTCGTTAATCAGCAGACCTTCCGGCACCACGAAGCACTCCATCGCCATCACGCCGACGTAGTTCAGCTCGTTCATGATGGCTGACAGCATCTGCTCGGCCTGCTGCTGATGGGCAGCATTCACCACCGGCAGCATGACGCTGGTACGCAGAATACCGTCCTGATGCAGGTTATGAGTCAGCGGGTAGAATACCGTGCGGCCATCGTGCCCGCGCGCGCCTACCAGCGACACTTCGCCGGAGAAGTTAATGCCGCGCTCAACGATGCACTCGCCGTAGCACTCTTCCGGTAATGAATTGGTTTCATTCGCGCGCAGGCGCCACTGTCCGCGTCCGTCGTAGCCACCGGTACGGCGTTTGACGATTGCCAGTTCACCGAGGGTGGTAAACACCTGCGGCCACTGGTCGGCGGAGGAAAGCAGCTGCCACGGCGCGGTGGCCAGACCCAGCCGGTCAAGCAGCTGTTTTTGTGTCAGACGGTCGGCAAGCTGGGGGAAAATATCGCGGTTAACGAAGGCGTTATGACCTGCCAGTTCGCGAGTCAGCGCGGTTTCCGGCCAGCGTTCAATTTCAGCGGTAATTACGCTGGCTGCAATCGGCAGCGCTTCCGGTTCCGCATCCAGACCGACCGGATAAACGGCGATCCCCAGCGGTTCCCCCGCCTGGCGCAGCATGCGGCCAAGCTGTCCGTTACCTAATACGCAAACCGGTTTCATGCCTCACCCCGTGGGTCCGGGTTGTTCAGCACTTCATCGGTCTGGGACTGACGCCATGCCGCCAGACGTGTTGCCAGCTCGGCATCGTGCAGGGCAACGATTTGCGCCGCCAGCAAGGCTGCATTGGCCGCACCGGCTTTACCAATCGCCAGCGTGCCAACCGGAATGCCGCGTGGCATCTGCACGATGGAATAAAGGCTGTCGACGCCGCTCAGTGCCGCGCTCTGTACCGGCACGCCCAGCACCGGAACCAGCGTTTTGGCTGCCAGCATACCCGGCAGGTGAGCCGCGCCGCCTGCGCCTGCAATAATCACCTGATAGCCGTTATCCGCAGCCTGTTCGGCAAAGCTAAACAGCTTGTCCGGGGTACGGTGGGCAGAAACCACTTCACAGTGGAAGGGAACGTCCAGGCTGGTGAGGATTTCCGCTGCAAACTGCATGGTTGCCCAGTCACTTTTGGAACCCATAACAATAGCAATGCGGGCCGGTGCGGCGTTAGATGACATGCGGGGCTGACTCCTGTGATTGTAAAACGTCACCGTAGTAACCCTGGGGCTACCCGATGGGAAGGGCTGAGAGAATAGCATGAGTCAGCGGCAAGGAAAACGGTTGCGTAGCGGATTATCACGCCATCTCAGGGCAAAATTTTGATTCAGAACGGGAAGGAAATCAGCGCCGTCTCTTCTGCACTGACTCGGATCATCGATCCCTGCTCGTGCCAGGCACCCAGAACAATTCTTTCGGCCGGGTGACCGTCAACCATCAGCTGATGTACCGCCGGGCGATGGGTGTGGCCGTGGATCAGGATTGGCGCATGATGGCGATGCATTACTGCCACAACGGCCTGCTGATTCACGTCCATAATCGCCATGTCTTTGCTGCTGTTCGCCTCTTTACTTCCGGCGCGCATTTTCACCGCAATACGCTGGCGAATAAACAGCGGCAGGGCGAGGAACAGTTTTTGCAGCCAGGGCTGATGCACTTTGGCACGGAAACGCAGATAGCCGACATCGTCGGTACAGAGCGTATCGCCGTGCATAATCAGCACGCGCTTACCGTAAAGATCCAGCAGTTGCTCTTCCGGCAGCAGAGTCATGCCTGCCGCGCGGGCAAAGCGTTTGCCGACCAGGAAATCGCGGTTGCCGTGAATAAAGAAGCAGGGGATGTTGAGCTGGCTCAGAGCCTGAGCGACTTCGGCGTGTAGTGGATTCGGATCGTCGTCGCCGATCCAGGCCTCAAACAGATCGCCAAGAATATAGAGGGCGTCAGCATGCTGCGCTTCCCGGCGTAAAAAATGAAGAAAACCGGCAGTAATTGCCGGTTCCTCAACACACAGATGAATATCTGCGATAAACAGCGTGTGCGACATTATTACTCGCTGACGGTAACTTTCTGGATAATCACGTCGTCTTTTGGCACGTCCTGGTGCATACCGCTGCGGCCGGTAGAAACGGCTTTGATTTTCTCAACCACGTCCATACCTTCAACCACTTCAGCGAACACGCAGTAACCCCAGCCCTGCAGGCTTTCGTCACGGAAGTTCAGGAAGTCGTTGTCGGCAACGTTGATAAAGAACTGTGCGGTAGCAGAGTGAGGAGCCTGAGTACGCGCCATCGCCAGGGTGCCTTTGGTGTTCTTCAGACCGTTGTTCGCTTCGTTGCGGATCTCGTCTTTGGTGTTTTTCTGCTTCATGCCAGGTTCGAAACCGCCGCCCTGAATCATGAAACCGTTAATTACGCGGTGAAAAATGGTGTTGTCGTAGAAGCCTTCACGGCAGTACTCCAGGAAGTTTTTTACGGTTGCCGGCGCTTTGTCATCAAAGGTTTTGATTACGATATCGCCGTGGTTAGTCTGGAAAGTGACCATATTTTCATCCTGTCAGGGTTAGAGTATTAAGAATGCGCGCCGGTGGAATGGACAAATGTCCGCTCCGTGCGGCAGACGGGTCTTATATCACAAAATGTGATGGCGAGTCAGCCCTGCTGCATAACAACATCCGCGCTATAGCGATACCTGGCGTAGCGCTGGCATGAAAAATGCGTCAGAATACGGGATTATCATTTTTATCATTAACCCCGCACACGCCTAAAACGGAATGTCTCAATGCTAAAGATTTTCAACACCCTGAGTCGTCAAAAAGAGGAATTTAAACCTATCCATGCCGGTCAAGTTGGCATGTACGTGTGCGGCATTACCGTTTATGACCTCTGTCACATTGGACACGGCAGGACCTTTGTGGCGTTTGACGTAGTGGCTCGCTATCTGCGTTACCTCGGCTATTCACTGAAGTACGTGCGTAACATCACCGATATTGATGACAAAATCATCAAGCGTGCCAACGAGAATGGCGAAACGATCGGTGAATTGACCGACCGCATGATTGCCGAAATGCACACCGATTTTGCCGCGCTGAACATTCTGCCGCCGGACCAGGAGCCGCGTGCGACCCGCCATATTGATGAAATCATCGAACTGGTGAGCACGCTGATCGCCCGTGAGCACGCCTATGTCGCCAGCAACGGCGACGTGATGTTCTCCGTAGACAGCGACCCGACCTACGGTTCGCTGTCGCGTCAGGATCTGGAACAGCTGCAGGCCGGTGCGCGCGTGGAAGTGGCTGATGTAAAACGCAACCCGATGGACTTCGTGCTGTGGAAAATGTCCAAGTCCGATGAGCCGGGCTGGGCATCGCCGTGGGGCAACGGTCGTCCGGGCTGGCACATTGAGTGCTCGGCGATGAACTGCAAACAGCTTGGCCACCACTTTGACATTCACGGCGGTGGTTCCGATCTGATGTTCCCACACCATGAAAACGAAATTGCTCAGTCCACCTGCGCCCACGATGGCCCGTATGTGAACTACTGGATGCACTCCGGCATGGTGATGGTTGACCGCGAGAAGATGTCAAAATCGCTGAACAACTTCTTTACCGTGCGCGACGTGCTGGCGCACTACGACGCGGAAACCGTGCGCTACTTCCTGATGTCCGGCCACTATCGCAGCCAGCTGAACTACGGCGAAGATAACCTGAACCAGGCGCGCGCTGCGCTGGAACGCCTCTACACCTCGCTGCGTAATACCGATGCGTCGGCAGCGCCTGCCGGTGGCGAAGCGTTTGAAGCCCGCTTCCGCGAGGCGATGGATGACGACTTCAACACGCCGGAAGCCTACTCGGCGCTGTTCGACCTGGCGCGTGAGGTTAACCGCCTGAAGTCAGAAGATAAAACCGCTGCCGATGCGCTGGCTGCCCGTCTGCGTCAGCTGGCAGGTGTGCTTGGCCTGCTGGAGCAGGACCCGGAACTGTTCCTGCAAAGCGGGGCGCAGAGCAACGATGATGAAGTGGCGGAGATCGAAGCGCTGATTAAAATGCGCAACGATGCGCGTAAAGAGAAGAACTGGGCGCAGGCCGATGTGGCCCGCGATAAGCTGAATGAGCTGGGCATTATTCTTGAAGATGGCCCTGCCGGTACCAGCTGGCGTCGTAAGTAACTCCTCACTCCGGGCCGGCAATCGCTGGCCCGTTTTACATCCGGGACGCGTTGATATGATCCGTCAGTTTGCCCTCACTAACTACCGCTCCATCCGCCATCTTGAGTTTGAACTCGGCCAGCTGAATGTCATCAGTGGCCCCAACGGCTGCGGCAAATCCAATCTGTATAAAGCGGTGCGTTTGCTGCACGAAGCGGCGTGCGAACGCCTGTCGCTGGGGCTGGCGCAGGACGGTGGCATTCAGAAGGCGATGTGGGCGGGTGGAAAGCGGCCGGGTGAACGCAACAGCGAACTCAAACGCATGGTGCTGGCGGTTGAGATGAACGACTTCGACTACCAGTTGGAAATCGGTTTCCCCGAGCCGCTGATCAGCCTGTTTAACCTCGACCCGCTGGTGAAAAAAGAACAGCTGTGGCTGAGCGGCCAGCGACGCCGCCGATCGGCGCAGCTGCTGGAGCGCAACAACCAGACTGCGTTTTTGCAAAATATCGAGGGTGAAAGAGTGGCTTATCCGGCCTCGCTGCACGCGGAAGAGTCGGTGTTTGCTCAGCTGGCGGAACCGCATCTTTACCCGGAGGTGTCGCAGGTGCGCGAGAGCCTGCGCGGCTGGCGTTTCTACCATGAATTTGCCGTGTGGCCGGGCAGCGCGCTGCGTGCGCCGCAGGTGGGCATTCGCTCACCGGTGCTGGCCCACGACGGCAGCAATCTGGCCGCCGCCTTTGAAACCATTCGCGAGCGCGGCCACAGCGAGCTGCTGTTCTCAATTCTTGAGCGGGCGTTTCCCGACAGCCGTTTTGAAGTGGACGCGCAGGGCGGGCGCTTTCAGCTGTTGATGCATCGCCAGGGTATTCTGCGGCCGCTGGAGCCCGCCGAGCTGTCCGACGGTACGCTGCGCTTTCTCTGCCTGGTGGTGGCGCTGCTCAGCCCGCGTCCGCCCGCATTTATGGCGCTTAACGAGCCGGAAAACAGCCTGCATCCCGATCTGCTGCCCGCGCTCGCTGAGCTGATTGCCGAAGCCAGCCGCTACAGCCAGCTGTGGGTGACCAGCCATTCGCCGCTGCTGGCACAGCTGATTGCTGAACATGCGGAGGTGCGGCATTACCAGCTGGGTCAGGTCGATGGCGCAACGGTGATAAGCGATGCCGCCGTCTGAGCGGCATCGTTCTGGTTACCTGGCTTTAGCCGCCCGGCTGGCGCTGTAGATTGCCAGCAGCGGTGCCAGCGCCAGCACGCCAAACAGCACCCGCGAAGCGCTGATTGCCCCCTCAGTGCCCCCCGGCACGTTCAGCCCGCCCATATTCGCCAGCATGCCGGAGAGCGCAGCGCCCAGTGCGGTAGCGAATAGCTGTACGGTAGAAATCGAAGTGGCGGCGGCGTCCTGATCTTCTGCAGGCGTTACCTCCAGCACCCGGGTCAGCAGATGTGGCCAGCCGATACCAATCCCGAAGCCCACCAGCAGCAGCGCCAGCGAGATCGCCACCAGCAGCGTGATGCCCTCGGCGATCTGTACCGGAATCGCCAGCGCCAGCATTACCATCCCGGCCAGCACCAGCACCGGGCCAATAACAATCGCCAGCGTAATACGTTTGCCCTGCCAGCCGGAGCTCCAGACTTCGGCCAGCGTCCAGCCTGCCGCCATCAGCGCCGCCAGATAGCCCGACATCAGCGGAGACTGGCCGTGCAGGTGCTGCAGGAAGTAGGGCACGAAGGTTTCACTGGTCATGCCGACCACCAGCAGGCCTATGGTCAGATACAGCATCAGCAGCGGTGAATGAAGGCGCAGCGCATTGCGCGGCAGCAGGCCAGCGTCGCCTTTCCGTTCACGACGTACCAGTATCGCCACCAGAATCACCGCCACGCCAACCCCGAGTAGGTTATAGCTCAGATCCGCTTCGGTACTGCCGAGGCTGATGGCCAGCACCGCCGCCGTCAGCAGCAGCAGCTGGATACCCGGCAGCGGCGCGGCAGGCCCGCGATCCTGAGCGTCGGCGGGTAGCGCACGCCAGATAAGCCAGGCGTACAGCAGCGACACCGGGACCAGGAAGCCAAATGCCATGCGCCAGGCGTTGATATCGGCAAAGATACCGCCGATCGCCGGACCAACCAGCGTGGCAACGCCCCACATGCCCGACACCAGCGCAAAGGCACGCGGCCACAGCGACTTCTCAAACACTTCGTAGATCATCGCGTAGCCCAGCGCGAACAGGAAACCGCCGCCCAGCCCCTGCACGGTACGGCCCAGCAGCATCACCAGCATCGACGGTGCCAGGGCGCACAGCAGGCTGCCGGCCAGAAACAGCGTGATGGCAATCATATAGGCACCGCGCGCACCGGTGCGGTTCAGCGTGCGGCTGGTCAGTGCCGAACCGAGTATCGAGGCAACCACGAACAGCGTGGTATTCCATGCATACAGATTCAGCCCGCCGATCTCCTGAACGACCGACGGCAGCACGGTGGTGGCGATATAGATATTGATGGCGTGCAGCGCAACGCCGCCGGAAAGTGCAGCCGAGCGTGCGGCATTCTGACCGGAGAGCAGATCTCCCCAGTTCCCTTCATGCGATGACATAGTGACTCCGTGAGGCATAATGGTTATTCGCTCAGACGTTGTCGGCCGCACAGCTCTGAGGTAAATTAATAAAACAAGAAAACACTTGGAATATTAGTGGGGGTATAAAAATCTTGTCAACGGAACCTTCACATGAAGAGCACTTATCGACATCACAGCGGCTGCTTCATCTGCTGAAAACCCGTGGCCCACAGCAGGCTGCTGAAGCGGGAAAGGTGCTGGGAATGACCGCAGAAGCCGCGCGCCAGCAGTTCAACAAGCTGGCGGCGGAAGGGCTGGTTGCCGCCTTCTCTAAATCGCGTGGCGTGGGCCGCCCTTCACAGTTCTGGCAGCTGACGCCGGAAGGGCAGAAGCAGTTTCCGGATACTCACCCCGAACTGACCGTTCAGCTGCTGGAGATCGTCAGAGAAACGTTTGGCGAGCAGGGAATCGATCGGCTGATTGAAAAGCGCGAGAAGAAAACCCGCGAGTTTTATCGGCACGAACTGGCTGCGCTTGGCGGTTTAACCGAACGCGTTGCGCGGCTGGCGGAGATCCGTTCCGCCGAAGGCTACATGGCGGAGTATGAGGTGCTGGATGATGGCAGCCTGCTGCTGATTGAGAACCACTGTCCTATCTGCGCGGCGGCAACGGTCTGTCAGGGATTTTGCCGGGCGGAACAGGCCATCTTTAGCGAAGTGCTGCACGCCGACGTGGTGCGCGTTGAGCATATTCTCAGCCAGGCCAGGCGCTGTGCCTATCGGGTACAGCCCTGGCGCGAGTAGTGGTTGGGGGCAACCGGCCCGCGTAGTGCAGGCCGGCTAAAGAGAATTATTTCGCCCCGGTAAAATCAATCACCATACGGCCAACGATAGTGCCGCTTTCCATTTCGTGGAAGATGGTGTTGATATCTTCCAGCGGACGGCGGGTGACTTTCGGCAGCACTTTACCTTCGGCAGCAAACTGGAAGGCTTCGGCCAGATCTTCGCGCGTACCAACCAGCGATCCCACCACCTGAATACCGTCCAGCACCAGGCGCGGAATGTTCAGGCTCATTGACTCCGGCGGCAGGCCAACAGCCACGATGCGCCCACCGGCGCGCATGGCATCAACCGCTGAGTTAAAGGCCGCTTTGGCAACGGCGGTCACTACTGCTGCGTGAGCACCGCCAACACGTTCCTGAATCAGTTTTGCCGCGTCTTCGTTGCGTGAGTTGATCACCATATCCGCGCCCATATCTTTGGCGAACTGCAGCTGTGAATCGTTGACGTCAACCGCAATCACCTTCGCGTTAAAGACGTTTTTAGCGTACTGCAACGCCAGGTTGCCCAGACCGCCAAGGCCGTAGATCACCAGCCATTTGCCAGGGGCGATGCCGGAGACTTTCACCGCTTTATAGGTGGTAACCCCGGCGCAGGTCACGCTGCTTGCTGCCGCAGAATCCAGACCGTCCGGCACTTTCACCGCGTAGTCCGCCACCACGATGCACTCTTCCGCCATGCCGCCGTCGGCGGTGTAGCCCGCGTTAACCACGTCACGGCACAGGGTTTCATTACCGCTGTTGCAGTATTCACAGTGGCCGCAGCCCTTGAAGAACCAGGCCACGCTGGCGCGATCGCCCGGCTTCAGGGAGGTGACGCCCGGGCCGATTTCCTTGACGACGCCTACGCCTTCGTGGCCAAGAATCACCCCGGTTTTATCACCGAAATCACCATTTTTAACATGCAGGTCGGTATGGCACACGCCACAGCAATCCATTTTTAACAGGGCTTCGCCGTGCTTGAGTGGGCGGAGGGTTTTTTCAACAACGTTCACTTTGTGATCGTGAGTGACTACAGCAGCTTTCATGCTCTACCTCTTCCGTTTAACAGGGGATAAGGGAGGGTAACGCCTGCTGTCGGTAATTTATTGATATGAATCAACGATCAACGGAGTAATCATTTGTGGGTAGGAGAATGGAGAAATCTTGAGCGGGTTGCCGTAATACAGAGCATCGGCTGTTTACATCGGCATAAAAAAGCCGCTATCCCGAAGAATGGCGGCTTAAGCTGACAAACAGACGTGTTCTCGGCTGTTTGATGCGTTTGTTGAGCGTCAGGCGGTAACGGTAACCTGATTACCATCGAATTCGACGGTTTGACCTGCCACGATTTTGCAGCGCTTGCGGGTTTCCACCGCGCCGTTGACGGTCACGTAACCGTCGGCAATCAGGGATTTAGCCATTGCGCCGCTTTCAACCCAGCCTTCCAGCTTCAACAGGTCGCAGAGATCCACATGTGGATGATCGCCAAGGGAAAAAGTTGCCATTATTCTGCTGCTCCATCATCGCTGCCTTCACAGGCCTGAAGGGTATTCTGAATCAGGGTTGCTACGGTCATTGGACCCACGCCGCCCGGCACCGGAGTGATATAGGAAGCGCGCTCGGAGGCGGTTTCAAACTCCACGTCGCCCACCACTTTGCCGCTTTCCAGGCGGTTGATGCCCACATCGATTACAATCGCGCCAGGCTTAATCCACTCGCCGGGAATAAAGCCGGGCTTGCCAACGGCAACCACCAGCAGGTCGGCGTGCTCGACGTGATGACGCAGATTTTTGGTGAAGCGGTGAGTCACCGTGGTGGTGCAGCCGGCCAGCAGCAGCTCCATGCTCATCGGGCGACCAACGATGTTTGAGGCTCCGACCACCACGGCATTCAGGCCGAAGGTGTCAATATTGTAGCGCTCCAGCAGCGTGACGATGCCGCGTGGCGTGCACGGACGCAGCTTCGGCGCGCGCTGGCACAGGCGGCCAACGTTATAAGGGTGGAAGCCGTCCACATCTTTTGCCGGAGAGATATGTTCCAGCACCTTCACGTTGTCAATGCCGGCCGGCAGCGGCAGCTGCACCAGAATACCGTCAATCGCCGGATCGTTGTTCAGTTCGGTAATCAGATCCAGCAGCTCTGCTTCGCTGGTCGTTGCGGGCAGATCGTAAGAGCGGGAGAGGAAACCGACCTCTTCACAGGCACGACGTTTGCTGCCGACATAGATTTGCGACGCCGGGTTCTCACCCACCAGAACTACGGCCAGGCCAGGTGCACGTTTACCGGCTGCCAGACGCTGCTGTACTTTTTCCGCAACCTCTTGCCGCACCTGCTGCGCAATCGTTTTACCGTCAATAATTTTTGCTACCATCAGAGAGGTGATCCATCTGTGTTGAGTTAAATCGGGGATTGGCCCTATTTTGTCAGAAGCGGGCGCTGCTGTCAGGCGGAGATTGGCAGGATATCGTTCATTACTTCGTCATCGGGTGGCGAAAGGCGGTAAAATCGTTGACTAAGCGGAGGTTGACCGTATAATCCGACCCACTCACCGTGCGCCCTTAGCTCAGCTGGATAGAGCACCGGCCTTCTAAGCCGTAGGTCACAGGTTCGAATCCTGTAGGGCGTGCCATTTTCACCTCTCCTGAAGTATCTCAAAGTCTACAAAACCCCAGTAAATCAGCCTTTCAAGCGAAATCTCGTTATCGTGACGTGTACTAACATCTATTGAAGTCTACAACCCTGTGGGGGTACATTTGGGGGTATAGTCCCGTTCAATGAAATGAGATACCCCCAAAATGAAGCTTAACGCCCGTCAGGTCGAGTCTGCCAAAGGAAAGGATAAGCCCTATAAGCTGGCTGACGGCGGCGGCCTGTATTTGCTGGTGAACCCTAACGGCGCAAAATACTGGCGGCTGAAGTACCGCGTAGCCGGTAAAGAGAAGTTGCTGGCGGTGGGGGTATATCCTGATGTGCCACTGGCCGACGCCCGGCGGCGTCGTGATGACGCAAAAAAAGTATTGGCAGCTGGTGGCGATCCGGGGCAGGAGAAGCAGGCCGAGAAACAAGCCAAAGTATTAGCCGTTCAGAACAGCTTCGAGGCGATCGCTATCGAGTGGCATGACCACAAAAAAGGCAACTGGTCAGAAGGCTATGCCTCCGACATCCTGGAATACCTCTCCAAAGACATTTTCCCCTTCATCGGTAAGCGCGCGATCAACGACATTAAACCGGCTGAGATGCTGGCCGTGCTGCGTAAGATGGAACAGCGTGGCGTGCTGGACAAGCTGAAGAAGACTAGGCAGGCCTGCAGGCAAATATTCACCCATGCGGTGATCACCGGCCGGGCAGAGAATAACCCCGTTACCGATCTCGCTGGCGCATTGAAAGCGCCGAAGCAGAAACACTTCCCTCACCTGAGCCTCGACCAGCTACCCGGCTTCCTTAATGCGCTGAGCGACTACAGCGGCAGTATGGTGACACGTTCTGCCACCAGCCTGCTGATGCTCACCGGCCTGCGGACAATCGAGCTGCGCGCCTCTGAGTGGGCTGATATCGATCTGGATAAGGACTTATGGCAGATACCTGCAGAACGTATGAAGATGCGCCGGCCGCACGTTGTGCCGCTATCCAACCAGGTGAAAGCGCTGCTGGAGGAAATCCACCAGCTCACTGGCCGCGGTAAGTATGTTTTCCCTGGCCGTAACGACGCCGGTAAGCCAATGAGTGAGGCCAGCATCAACCAGGTGATCAAACGTATTGGCTATGACGGCAAAGCCACAGGGCACGGTTTCCGGCACACCATGAGCACCATCCTGCACGAGCAGGGGTACAACACTGCCTGGATTGAAACACAGCTGGCCCACGTCGATAAAAACTCGATCCGCGGCACTTACAACCACGCCCAGTACCTGGACGGCCGCCGGGAGATGCTCCAGTGGTATGCCGACTATATGGAAGCGTTGGCGAACGGCGAAAACGTAGTTCATGGCACATTCGGAAAACGCGCTTAACTGGATGAATAGACAGTGGTAGTGGTTGATAGTAGACTTCAGTAGACGAACAAAGAATAGGCTATGTCTAGGCTGATCCCCGAAAACCCGCACACCTCTGTGGGCTGACATAGCCGCTAAATGAGAGGGCGCGAGGTGGCGATAATATGGCTGAAGAAAAATTTCAACCTTTAGATAGCGTGATACCCCTTTATCCCGTGGAAGCATTGAAAGATATAGCAAATTCAGCGAGATGGAGACTTAAAATAAAAAAAAGAACCAATGAACAAATAACTTATGTTCAAAATTTAATTTTCGAGTTAATTGAAATTTATTTCCACGAAGAGGAGGTAAAGGAGATACAAAGGCTTGAAGATGAAACCAGATCTAGTTTGATGCTTTCTTATAATGATGAAGATTTAGACCTGTATCCATTTGCTATAGAGCAGGAGCGTCATGGCTATAAAATGGTGTTCATTGGAGACAAACGCGAGTTAAACGTACCTAACTTCGAAAACATGGATGAGGTAGATGCGCTGTCTGAAGTTATCGAATGGATGAAAGATAATGAAACTGATGAAGGATTTATTGACGCGGATCCGTGCGAATACTTCTACGCGATGGCTCTTTCGATGACTGCCGACGCTGTGACATTCATTCGATCTATGGAAAGCCATCAGGATAAACTCGGAGTTTTCAAAACCAGCATGGCAATGCTACATCCCATAACTCGCGCTGCGATGAAGGCTATGAAATCGCTAAGTTATGGAGAACAAAATGAAGCAGAATATCGCTTAGAGAGGACTATCTCCTTATTGAAAGAGGAAGTTAATCAGCTTAAAAAAAACCTTGAGATTCAGTTGTTGGCTAATTCTAAAGATGAAGTTGTAAAAAAAGAAAATCTGAAAAAAGCGACTGATTCAAGACACAAAAGTAATCGCGAGGCAAAGGAAATAGTTTGTGCAGATTGGATTGTGAAGCGAGATGATTTCAAAAGTTCGGTAGTGGCTGCTGACTATTACAAGGTGTGGTTAGAAGAAAAAGGTTTTTACTATAGTCTGCTCACAGTAAGACACTGGATACTGTTGTGCGCAAAAAAACATGGCGTTAAATGGTAGGTGCTGTAGCGAAGGATGTATGCTCTACGGCGCAGACCATACGCTCTGTAGTGTATGGTTATAGAAAACATAGAGTTTTTTGTCTGAAATAGCTCCTGTTATTACAAGGTCTACGGGAGAACACTATGACTCAGACACTTATCAGGCTTCCAGAAGTTCAGCGCCGAACTGGTTACAGCAAGGCGTGGATCTACCGGCTCATGAGCCAGAAACGCTTCCCATCTGCAGTGAAAATAGGCACGCGCGCTATCGCATTTATCGAAAGTGAAGTTGATGAATGGGTAAATCAGCGCATCGCTGAGTCGCGCGGGGAGGCTGCATAATGCAAAAGAAAACCCGCACAGAGGCGGGCATTATCGAACAGGTCAGCGCCTTCGATAATACCCCCACCAGCACCAACAAACCAGCCCCGAAAAAGCACCGCGCACGCTGCTACATGATGCGCACCGGCGTGAATGGCTTCACGGAAAACGAGATTCTGCGGTACTGCCGACTGTCCAGCGCCCGCAATTATGCGACAGAGTTAGAACGTCAGCTCGATATTCGCCTGGAGCGTATCGACGAGCCGAACGGCGACGGGATCGGCAGCCACTTCCGGTACCGCATTACTTGCCGTGCTGACGTAATGCGCGTGATCCAGCTCGTTAACCGTAATGCCTCAGCTGGTGGCTATATCGGCCTGTCGCAGCTGGAAGTTAACGACATCCTGACCTTATATCCGGACGCATTCACCCCCGCTTAATCGGAGCCTGAAAAATGAAAACTGAAAATATGCCCATCACCGGGCAGGGCCTCACTCACTCTGAAAACAGCCTGGCCGATATTAACGGCAATGACTTTGCCGCTATTGTCCCGGTTACTTCTGGTCAGATTGGCGGGCGCGAAACCAGTATTGTGAGCGCTAAGGCACTGCATAAAGCGCTGGGCGTCGGGAAAGACTTCTCTTCCTGGATCACCGACCGCATCACTGATTATGGCTTTGGTATCGGGAGCGATTACGTCGTCCATAAATTGATTTCCCCAAAATTGGGGAAAAGCCCGGATAGCAAGGCTTCCAGCCCGGTTGCCGCAGGACGACCCGGCAAAGATTACCTGCTGACAATCAGCACGGCTAAAGAAATCGCAATGCTCGAGCGCAACGATCAGGGCCGTGCCGTGCGCCGGTACTTCATCCAGTGCGAGGAGGCGTTACAGCTCAGTGCGCCAGCGATAGCAGCCAAATACCGCCGCCAGCTCAAAGCGCGTATTAGTGCCGCCAACATGTTCACGCCGATGTGCGCCGCACTGGAGGCTGCCCGCGCTGAACAGGGTAAGCAGACATTGCCCCGCCACTACTCCAACGAGAGCAACATGATCGCCCGCATCGTCCTGGCTGGCCTGACGGCGAAGCAGTGGGCGCAGGTGAACGGGGTAGCCGGTGAACCGCGTGACGGCATGAATGCCGAACAGCTGGAGCACCTCACCTACCTGGAAAGCACCAACATCACGCTGATCGATATGGGCCTGCCGTATGAGCAGCGTAAGCCGGAACTGGTGCGCCTGTCACAGCGCTGGCTGGCTAAGCGACTGGGGGTTAGCCATGACTAAATCCACCGGCAGTAAAGCGACGTTCACCGCTAATAGCAGCGATATTTCGGTAATTAAGTTCGAGGGTAAGACCGTTCGCATCGTGAATGTTTATTGTGAGCCGTGGTTTGTGGCTGCTGATGTTTGTCTTTCGCTGGAAATCGGCAACCCCACCAGCGCTGTTTCCTCGCTCGATAGTGACGAGGTAATGACCCTCACTTTAACTGAGGGCCATTCTGGTCGGCGTGGCGGTGCGCGGAGCTGGAACGTGGTGGCTGAGTCTGGTTTCTACAAACTGATAGCACGCAGCAGGAAGGCCAGCACGCCCGGCACATTTGCCCACCGGTTCACTAACTGGGTATTCCGCGATGTGATCCCGTCTATCCGCAAAACAGGCGCGTATGGCGTGCCCTTCGCGTTCCTGAATGACCATAGCAAACGCAAAGCGTTATACACGACAAAGGCTAGTAAACGAGGGGTAGCGCTTCAGTCCTGTAAATCTGAGAAGGCAAGCCTGCTGGCGGAAGAAGCTAAACTGTGGCGCAAGTACCAGCCCCAGTTGCCGGAGGTTCGCGGATGATCGCCGTCCAGATGAAGGGCTTCCCGCTGGCTGGCCTGTTAACCTTTGTTAACCTTCAGACCTTAGCAAAACTTAGCCATAACCTCACAAAACCAGACATGCGGAACTTGTCAAAACTTGACATTGTTATCGGCAAAATTACGACAAATTGCGACGTTGAGAACCTGTCAAAACCTGACATCTGCCCTGCGGCGCGTTTAACAGCTTGGCTGTCAAAAGCTGTCACTACCCCCCGCAATCAGAGTGCGATATGCACGGAAATAGCAACAAATATAGATATATCAGGGCAATTTTCTATCAGTTGTAACGATAGAGGCAGGAGTTTTGAGACCAGTATGCGCTCTGGGATAGTGCAGGGCGATGAAGCGGGCGGCGCGCCTGGCGCAGCCCTCGTTGCTCAGCAGGTGGATCAGTCTTCAGCAGCGTCTGACTTTGGTGCGCGTCGTTGTAGTTCTGTACGGGCAACACTAACCAGCTGCTGGATATCCTCGCCGGCTTTCGCGCCGATCTCCTCAATGCGGGCCAGCGCGTCGAGGGACGATAGCAGCAGTGTATCCTCACGGCCTTCAAGCTGGCGGCGGGTTATTTCGCTACGCATTGCGGTAACGATGAAGCCTGCCGTTGACTCCCCGCTCTGCTTTACACACTCCATGTCGCTTAAGACATCGTGTGGCACCCGGACATTTTTTATCTGTGACTTGTTGTTGACGCTACCTGTAGCCATTGAGCCTCCTGTAATGATCGCTGGTGTCTTACATTACATTAAGGAGTGTGCATTTAAAAGCATTGACAAGGATGCACACCTATCATTAAATAGAATGCACACCTTATCCACAGGTGAAACACAGGTAAGGCACAAAACAGCGAAGCCCGGCAGTGCGCTAACACCGTCCGGGCCTCTCACCACCACCGTTAACGCAAGTAACGAGGTAGCTATGTCCGATCATACCACACCCATTTCCGGGCGGGATTCACTCACCCCGAAAAAATACCAGTACCGCTTTCTGGCGCTCTCACGCGCTGACGCCGCTGCTCGGCCGTGCCGCGTATCCATCGAGGCAGCCACGGAGCAGGAGGCGCGTCGCGCGCTGGCCCCGTTGTTCATCCTGTCACTGGCCGTCCGCTTGCCTGCAATGGAGGCTAGCAAATGACACGTCCCGTAACGCAACGCGAAATGAACGCCGTTGATGCTCTGGAGAAAATCAAAGCCATCCTTAATGCCGCGCTGTTTCTGACATCCAGCCGACATGAGAAAGACGCCCAGACAGAGCTGATTGGCATTGCAGAAGATGTTGCCACCCGCGTGCTGGAGGATCGTCAATGACCATTTACAACGACCTGAGATGCGCTGGCTTCCAAGATGAAGATCCGCACCGGCTGTATGAAATAACGAATACTGCCAATAACGCAGCTACCAACATTCTAATCGGCGTATCTGCTATTGGCTCCCTGATGTTCTGGTCTGCGGAAAACGAAGATTACAGCCCTGAACAGGCTAAAGAGGACATGTACAGCATCGGCGCAATGCTGATGCCGCTGGCCGAAGTGGTGCGCGCGCTCAGTGATAACGCTGAAAACGCCCGCTTTGCTGCCAGTGAGATGCCTAAAGGAGATCAGCATGGCTCATAAAATCACCCTGCAGCAGGCAGCCCTTCGCGCTGACCATGCCAACGTCACGTTGTTCATGCTGCGCAAAGCAATCATCGACATGGATTATCCCGATATTGAAACAGCCCTTACGATGGCCAGCAAGCTGATGGAATCAGTAACGGCCTGGCTGCTTGAGGAACAACATCAGCGGGAGAACGCACAATGAAAACTCACACTGACATCGACCAGCACAAAGCCGACCGTGAGCGTGTAGCCCGAGTGCTAAGCCGTCCGGAAATGATTTTACCCAACACTCCGGAGAACGTTTCGCGCGATCGCCTGATGCGTATCCGGGCTGGTGTCCAGCATCTGCTAAATGAGGTGGTGCCTGCTCTCGAAAATCCGTCAGAGCAGCAGGAGGTCTATCTCTGGGTTGAGGGTATCTGGAGCATTCTTCGAATTGAGCAGTTTTGCGCCATCCAGGAAGCGATTAAGCGGGGTAAAGGACTGTGAAGAATATCCTGAATTTCCCACGTAATACCTCAACCCTGAGCCGTATCACTGCCGAGGCCGTGCCGAATGGTGTGCTGATGGGCAATCGTGTGATCGGTTATGCTGCGGTGGTTCGCCAGCTCGACAAGGGGCAGTTTGATGCTCCTGTCTCTGACGGGTTTGGCATCATAGCCGAGCTGTCCCTCGCTGAGGAAATGGGCTGGTTCATTCCTACCGTTGAACAGCGCGTGATTGTCTGGCGCTGGATTGTGGCCGGTGTGTTCATCGTTGAGCAGATGAAGGAACACGGACTGTCAGATGTTCCACAGGGCGACGGCAGGACGGTTAAAGCTGCTATGTATGTTGGCCCACAAGGTGCTATCAGCATCTACCCTGCGGCGGAACGGTTCGCTCTGGCTAATCACGCTGAGCAGGTGATTTTTGAAGAGTTCACCCACGACGAGCCACTGCTGAAGGTGGTGGTTATGTATCAGTCGATGGTTGAGCCGTCACCTCATGGCGGGCTAACGCTGTCTGCTGCCGGGCGTGAAGGGCTTTACATCCTGCATGACGGGTTTATTGAACTGCTGCAAACCGAAGGTATGCCAGCAACGCCAACGGCGCACTGAGGGGAGCATATGCGAAACATCGACTTAATCAGGGAAGTAGCAAACACCGCCGCCGGGCGCTGGCCTTACGTGCTCGGGCTGGTGGGCATCACCGTACCAAAATCACCGCGCCAGCACGCCAGCTGCCCCGCCTGCGGCGGCAGTGACCGGTTCCGCTTCGACGACGGGGGCCGCGGCTCCCACTTCTGCAACCAATGCGGTGCCGGTGATGGCCTCGACCTGGTGGCGAAGGTGAATCGCTGCGATACCACCAGCGCAGCACAGATCGTCGCTGATGCGCTGGGTATTGATTACCGGGCAGCAGATACAGACCCGGCAGCCAGCGTCCGCCGGCGTGCGCAGATTGACGCAGAGCGCCAGCAGCGCGAGCAGGATCGGCAACTGCAGGACGCGGCCAGCGAAGCAGAACGCCGTGAAACGTTTGAGCGTGAGTATCAGACATTACTGAAACGTGCACGACCAGGCGTAAGTGAGTACCTCACTGCCAAAGGGCTGCCGGGGGCTTACCACCAGTGCCTGCCTGATGGCCGGATGCTGATTAGCCTGACTGATGAAACAGGTGCGGTCACCGGTGCGCAGACCATTACCCGCAGCGGCGTCAAGATGGTGCTGACCGGCTCGGTTAAATGCGGCTCATATAACGCCGTGAACGCACCTGAGCAGCCGCAGGACGTGATTATTGCAGAAGGCATGGCTACGGCGTTGACGCTCAACCTGATGCGTCCTGACGCGCTGACGGTTGCGGCCATTGATGCTGATAACCAGGTTCCGGTCGCAGAAGTGATGCGCCGCCTCCACCCAACCGCGCGGATCACGATTGCCGCAGATAACGACTGGCATTATCCGGGGGCGCTGGACGAACACGGCAAACCGAAGGTCAACACCGGCCGCCTGCGTGCCGAGATGGCCGCACGTATCGCTGGTGGGTGGGTATCACTGCCGCCGGTAGAGTACAAGGCCGACTGGGACGACTACCGCCAGCAGAACGGGCTGGAAGCGGCCACAGCGGCGTTTAATGAAAATCAGTACCAGCCACAGGATGAAACGATGAAAGCCCAGCTCAAAGCCACTGAGGGTGGCAAACCCACCGCTGACAAAGAGGAGCTGCTCAAAGCGCGGGTTGAGAGCCGCCGGGATGGCGTTTTCTGGATCACCGCTAAGGTAGATAAAGACAGCGGTGAAATCATCACTAACGAGGCCTGGCTGTGCTCCCCTCTGGAGGTGATCGGTATTGGTCGTGACGACAAAGACCAGTTCCTGATCCTGCGCTGGAAGCCTGCAGGCGCAACGACAACGACCGTACAGGCGCTGCCGCTGGCCGACATAGGGGAGCGTGAGGGCTGGCGCGTGCTTAAAGCCGGCGGCGTCAACATAACCACCAAACCCGCGATGCGCGCCACCCTGGCAGACTGGCTACAGCGCAGCGGCCCGCGTGAGATATGGCGCGTGGCGCAGGCCACAGGCTGGCAGTGTGGCGCGTACATCATGCCCGACGGCGAGATCATTGGCTCCTCGGATATGCCGGTGCTTTTTAACGGTCGCAGCTCGGCGGCGGCGGGCTACACCTGCAGGGGCACGGCTGACAGCTGGCGCACCAGCGTTGCCCGGCTGGTGGGCGGCAACTACTCGATGATGACCGGGATCGGTGCGGCGCTGGCGGCCCCGCTTATCGGGCTGACGGGCGCTGACGGGTTCGGCATCCATTTTTACGAGCAGTCGAGCGCCGGTAAGACCACCACGGCCAACGTTGCCAGCAGCCTGTACGGCAATCCCGACCAGCTGCGCCTGACCTGGTACGGCACCGCGCTGGGGCTGGCAAACGAGGCTGCCGCGCACAATGACGCGCTGATGCCGCTGGATGAAGTGGGCCAGGGGGCTGACGCCCGCAGCGTGGCGCAGTCGGCTTATGCCCTGTTTAACGGCGTGGGCAAACTGCAGGGGGCGAAGGAAGGCGGTAACCGCGACCTGAAACGCTGGCGCACCGTGGCTATCAGTACCGGCGAAATGGATCTGGAGACGTTCATATCCACCACCGGCCAGAAGGTGAAGGCCGGGCAACTGGTGCGCCTGCTTAATATCCCACTAAGTAAAGCCGTCAGGTTCCACGAACACCAGAACGGCAAACAGCACGCCGACGCGCTGAAGGATGCGTATCAGGGCCATCACGGAGCCGCCGGGCGCGCCTGGGTGAAATGGCTGGCAGACCACCAGCAACAGGCCGTTGAGGCCGTCAGGGACGCAGAGAGCCGCTGGCGTTCACTGATTCCGGCAGATTATGGTGAGCAGGTACACCGAGTGGCAGCCAGGTTCGCCATTATCGAGGCGGCCCTGATGCTGGGCCGGGTAATCACCGGCTGGGACGAGCAGACGTGTCGCGATGCCGTACAGCACAGCTTTAACGCATGGGTGCGGGAGTTTGGTACCGGGAACAAGGAGCATCAGCAGATTATCGAGCAGTGCGAGGCGTTTCTGAATGCCCACGGCCTCAGTCGCTATGCGCCGTTTCCGTATGACCCGGCAGGGATGCCCATCCGTGACCAGGCTGGTTACCGTGCGAAAGGCGCTCACGATGCTGACCCGATGATTTTCTATACCTCCCCGTCAACGTTTGAGCAGGAGATAGCGAAGGGCTTCAACGCCAAACAGTTCGCTGAGGCGCTGAAACAGGCCGGGATGCTGATGCCGCCCACCAGCGACCGGGGCTACCAGCGGAAGTCACCGCGCATTGAAGGGCGGCAAATCCGGGTATATGTGCTGAATTTCCTCCCTGAAGACAGCCAGCCAGAGTAAGGGATTTTTTATACATACGTAGTTTAGGTGTTGGTTCAGTTGGTTCAGTTGGTTCAGTGATAAAGGTTTATTGATTTATAAGGTTTTTTTCTTCTTCTCTGAACCAACACTGAACCAACAAAGGGCTGTTTTGAACCAACAACGAGTTATCGATCCTTTCCTGGATGGCCTCCCTGCTCAGTAAAACTCCTCATTCACTGCGTGACATGGCCTGCTAAATGCGGGCTTTTTCTTATCAATCATTGATCGAATGCGGATTATTCTGATATAGATTTGTAGACGGCTATAGAACGCAATAGGCGATGAAATCATAAATACGTCTGGGATAATCGCAGGAGCGATTCATGAAAAAGGTCATCTTAGTGACAATCTTGTCACTTTTTGCATTCAAAGCAACCGCAGCCAATACCCCTTGCTCTGGTAAGAAGGGCGGAATCTCGCACTGTGCCGGCGAAAAGTTCGTCTGCAATGATGGTTCAATCAGCAAGTCGAAGAAGATTTGCCGCTAGGATAAAAAATGAAGATCGGATATTTATTCCCAGCCGCATGTGGCATAGCAGGTGTGGTGCTTCTGGTATGGTTTGTCGTCAGCGTTGCGTGGATGCCAGGTAATTAGTCCGGGAGAGGCGTTAGGTTGAGGTTAGGCCGTAAAGGTGCTGTTTCATGCAGAACGCGTTGACGCCGGATCCCTCATGAACAAGAATGAAAGTATGTAATCGGCCTTTTTACTACTGATGAGGCAATGACCCAAATGGGCAAAGACAACTGCCTGACCTTAAAACTTGATGGAACTAGCCCTGACGAACTGCCCATGCATCGTCTCGGAAAGTATTTGTCTGCATTATCTGGTCTGTATGGATCGGAAGAAGCCGTTCACTTCAAGGATGTGAGCGAAGGGTCAGCATGTTTGAACACTTGGGTTGACAATCAAGCTGTATACAATGCGGTCATTGAACGCTCAATTTTGCAGGCTTCCAATTCAGGTAGCGCTTACCTGAAATTGGTAGCACTCCTTGCTCAGGATGGCTTTGAAGCAAGAATTATTAACCATAATAAAGTCACTATTTTAGAATTTCCTTCTTCTGTTGAAGAGCAACCTTTGGTTATAAGAAAGAAAGGGAAGGTTCAAGGAAAACTCTATAATGTTGGCGGTAAAGATGAGTCGGCACCAGTCAAACTGGAGGGAGCTAACGGTGAAACTTACCACTGCGAAGCCACCCCAGCTTTAGCTGCCGAGCTTGGTGCTCTACTTTTCAAGCAAGTAAGAGTTTCCGGCGAGAGTGAGTGGATTAAAAAAGATGAGAAATGGAAGCTAAAGAAATTAGTAATTGAATCTTATGAGGTCCTTGAGAAATCCAATGTGAGGGCTGCTTTCAAAGCACTTCATAACGCCCCTGGTAATCAATGGAAAGATGAAGATGATGCGCAAGCCATCTTAAAGGCTTTGAGGACGCTAAATTGCGAATAATTTTCGATACTAACATCCTGGTGCAGGCAATGACTGGCATGAAGGAAGGGTGTAAGCTCTCCGATCCTGAAAATGGGTTAGAGATACCCGATCCAGGGCGAAGGATTCAAGCATTGCTCGATATGATTGAATCCAGCGGCGGCTCAATAATAATACCAACTCCAGTCTTAGCAGAATATCTGGTTGGAATTGATAAGAGTGAACACCAAAACTATATTAGACTTATTCAAAGGAAATCTTGTTTTGAGATAGCCAGCTTTGATGAAATAGCTGCAATTGAATGCGCTCAGATGCCATCCATAAAAGAATTAAAAGCCATGATGAAATCTGATACCGCTAACAAAGTAAAGTTTGATAGGCAAATTATCTCAATAGCAAAATCTTTAAATGTTGATGAAATATGGACGCATGACATTGGTGTATTCAAGCGCTGCAAAGAAATGGGGATGATAGTTAAATCTCTTGCAGATATAGAGCCAACCCCTATCCAGGTTTTGATTGATATGGACCATGACCATCAGACTGAACTTCACTAATACTAGCGATCCGGCCACCGCGCCGGGTTTTTTCTTGTCTCCATAAAAACTTACCCCCAGTAAGTATCATGCATAACGTCATGACCATAAGAACGCACGCACAAAAGTCGCCTCTGTAAAATGCCTATATCTTATTTATAGGCATCAACGACGTGTCATGCCTATGTATGGCATGAATGACATGTTATGCCTATAAGCGTTCAATCAGTCGTTCGGCATCCTCTTCATCCAGAAGGAAAAACAGGGCAGATGGGTCTTTCAGGCGTTTTCAGCGATTATATTTTCAAAAATGACGCAGAGGGTGTTTACTGGATACGCTTGATGTTAAGTACTCCGTACTAAAACAGGAAATGAAGAGGGAACAATGAGTATTCGTTTTAAAGCATTACTCGCAGTCATTTTGTCATCGGCATGCACCGGCGCTATGGCATCAACCGATATAGCTTCAGATACAACACCTCAGATGGCCTATGAGGACATCTCTCGTTCCCTGCCTGAACTGGAACCTATTACTTTTCAGTCGAATGCAGAAAAACACAAGCTATTGGTTTTTATAGATAATAAATGTGTCTATTGCAGTTATGTCGTTAAAAACATCAAAAAATATACTGATGCAGGACTTACAATGTCATTTGTTACGGTTGCGCCCTCATCCATCAAGGACTCAGTTATTGAAGACATGGGGCGAGTCTGGTGTGCATCAGATCGCCAGAAAAGTCTTCAGAACGCGATGGCAGGTTTTTTGCCCGGCAACGATAGCTCAGAGAAATGTAAAAGCTTGGTGATTAAACAATCAGCACTGGCTGATCGGCTTGGCGTTGAGGTGACACCTGCGATAGTTGTACTGGATAAGTCCGCCCATATATTTCTTGGCAGTGTTCCCCCTGAAAAAATTCTCTCTGAACTAAAGTGAGCGGATGATAGCCAATAAAGTTTACTGGCCGCTATTCCTTCATGATGGCTTAAGCATCCCGTGAAATTCAACCCAACTTAGGATTGATGATAATTCTAAGTTGGGTTGCACAATACAACTCACTATTTCTGCATCCTGCGACTTGCCCATCATAAAACTTCAGCTTTGAGAAAATTGCGATATTCCGAATCTGAAGCCAGATGGTGCGCTATGCACATGCACATGCACGAAATCGCCCAGTCCGCACGGGCTCACCACTATCAAATCAGCCCATTCGTTCGCATTTCAATCAATTATCTTTCTCAAAACGATCTTATTTTCGTTTCATAAATTGCCATGCAAACGTTAAATTTTCAGAATGACGGTACAGATGTGAACATACGGTCGGTTGGTGGCAGACTCGCAGACAGGCGTCACATCCGATGTTAAGCCAATGGCAATGGCGCGACTCGCAGTGTCCGTGACATGTCACACAGTGCAGAACGGCGGGGGGGGTAATTATTAGCAGGGTTGCGCGTTGCCTTGTTTCACCCCTCTGCTACCATGCAAGAAAACGTTACTTTGGGGATAGGGATATGAATAAGAGAATAACAGCGGTATTAGCGATAATGACCACATTGATTAGTGGATCGGCAATTAGCGCCTTAACGGACCGTATATCGGGCACACGTGAGGCTATTTGCTATAACCATCCTGATAAGCAGATATGTGTTGACGGTATAATGGCTATGATGCGCGGAGCTAGGGCCGCAGCAGAGATTAACGCTTCTTGCGAGAAGAATCCTGCAGCTAATGCTAAAGTTGCGGAGGTTTGTAAAGAGGCTAAAGACGCACTGGATTGGATCGGTTCAAACTAAAAAAAGTATTGTCATTCAAACCAAGCTACCTACCAATTTCTGCCCTGCGAAAGCGGGGCTTTTTTAAATCCATTTCATTTCATTTTATGCAACAAATCCTTGAATCATTGCATTTTTTGAAATAAATTTAAGCTGTATAAATAAACAGTGAGAGCATGCAATGGCCTATAATCCGAACTTCAAACCCGTCCTACTGACCGCCGCGCAGATGGAAGCGATTAAACGCATCCAGCAGCAGCAGCGTGATAGCTCGATGCTGAATGCTGCGCCAACAATCAGCGCGATAGCTCGTGGGCTGATTGATAAAGCGCTTAAGCACATGGAGGTGTAGCAATGGAGCAATTACAGCGCCTTGCCGATGAAATAGCAGAAACCTACATTACGCAGCTCATCAGAGAAACCGGCAGTTCGTTCATTGAGTACAACAATGTGCGTGGTGAAGTCGTAAAAACTTTCCTTGCTTCAGGCCTTTTAGATAACGCAGTTAACGCTGCAAAGTCCTTGCTGGGAGCTGCCAGTTATGAAAATGAGGCATACAAGATGCTGGTGGGCCTTATTAGCTTTAACGGCCCCAACCGGACTATTACAGAGCAGGGGATCAAAGTTATCAGCCTGATGAATCGTAAAGCCCTTTCCAAAAAAAAACCAACCCTTCAATAAGGCGGAAAAATGTCCGGTTCATATAATGCAGGATCTATATTCTATGATGTGGATATGGACACCCACAAACTTATTGAGGCCCGGCGCCGCGTAGACGCAGCCCTGAATGGTATCGGCGGTAGCATGGGTAGGCTTGAGGCCAATATTAATCGTACTGAACGCGCCGTTGACTCAGCCAGCCGCACAATGTCCAGCCTAAGTTCCGTGGCTAAAGGTTTATTGGCAGCGCTCTCTATCCAGCAGGTGGGTGCGTACGCTGACGCCTGGACCGTTCTGAATAATAAGGTCGCTAACTCCGTTAAGCAGGGAGAACAGCAGGCTGAGGTTATGCAGCGTATCTTCGATATTTCGCAGGCTACACAGTCCAGCCTGAACGGTACCGCAACCCTATATGCGCGTCTGGAACGAGGCACTCGACTGTATAACACCAGCGCGGAAGACCTAACAAAGCTCACGACGATCATCAACCAAGGGTTCGCAGTTTCTGGCGCAACGGCGCAGGAAGCAGAAAACGCCATCGTCCAACTGTCACAAGGTCTTGCTGCTGGCGCGCTACGTGGTGAAGAATTCAACTCTGTGTCAGAGCAGGGTAGCCGCCTTACAATCGCACTGGCTGATTCCCTCGGTGTTACGCTGGGGCAACTGCGCGCTATGGCCGCTGAAGGGAAGCTCACTACTGAGGTTATCGTAAATGGGCTGTTGTCGCAGGGAGATGCGATCGGTAAAGAATTTGCTAAAACCACTGTTACCATTTCTCAGGGACTGCTGGTGGCCGGTAACAACGTGAATAAGTTCTTCGGTGAAAACTCCACGGTGAAGTCTTTCGCTGCTGGCTTTCGCGATTCAATAATCACCATTTCAGAAAATATGGAAATGCTTAGTGGTGCGTTAATTGCCGCCGCAGCGGTGATGGGCGGCCGATTTACTGGTGCGATGGTAATGGCAACCGCTTCACAGGTATCGAGGGTCAGAACTACTATCCAAAGTATTGCTGCTACCAGACAGGCAGCGCAGCAGGAGGCAGCAGCCGCAGCAGTGACATTGAGAAAAGCTGACGCGGATAAAGCCGCTGCTCTTTCTGCTCTTAATCTGGCAACGGCTGAATACAACATTGCCAGAGGATCGGCGGCAGAGGCGATTGCTCTTGAAAACGTCATCAGACTTCGTGGGATTTATGTAGCAACTGCTGCTGAGGCAGCGTTAGCTAACAATGCGCTGGCCGCGTCACAGGCAAAAGTTGCGGCTACGGGCATTAACCTTTCAAATACTATGAAGGTCATCAATACCGTCACCGCCCCGCTGGGTGGCCCTATTGGTGTTTTGGCGATCGTTGCTGCTGGTTGGTATCTGTATGCGCAAAGGCAAGCTGAGGCTAGAAAGGAGTCGATCGCATTCGCGGACACTCTTCCTAACGTCATCCAAAAACTAAAAGAGATGAATCTCGCCCAGGCACAAGGTGTCCGCGCCGATACTATTACGTCTTTAAAAAATCAGAAAGAAGAGATTACTGAACTTGAGTCTCACATTTCCGATTTAAACGAAAAGTACAAAGCGCGAATTGCTCTCGCAAAGCCGATGGGGCTGACTGATGAAAAAAATAACGGACATCTGCGAATTGCCAATGACCTTACCCTTGAACTGGCTAAAGCAAACCGAGACCTCGCTGGAAAAAATGCAACTTTAAACCAAACAAACGATGCCCTTAAGTTGATAAATATTCAGGTCAATAAAGGTATCGTCGATCAGATGAAGGCCGCGCGCGACAACGCTCTGGCAGTAGCTGAGGCGGAAAAACAGGCCTCTTTCCTGGGCGGAACACAGTCTTTTCTGTCCGAAAAACTGGGGCAGTCTACCCAAGCGCTGAAGGCATTCAATTCTGAAAGCCTGAAGATTAACTGGGGTGGCACAGAGGGTGAGAAGCTCATCAAGCAGGCTGAGCGCCGGCTTGCTCTCTCAAAACTTGAAGGTGAAGCAAAAGCCCGGCTGCAGGCTAAATATGACGCTGAGGATGCAAAGGTTACAGATCCTCTGGCTATCAAAAAGCTGCAAGATAATTACGCTGCTACCGAAAAGAATACCCAAGCCCGCAAAGACCAGACAAAAGAAGACAACGCCGCAACATCTGCAGCAAATAAGCTGGCGAACCAGCATGAGGCCGTCGCACAGAAGCTGGCCAGCCTGCAGCAGCAAGCAGCACTGACCGCTGATTCAACGCAGGAGCTTACCCGTGCACAGGCCATCCAGCGTGCCGGGGAGTCACTGGGCAGTGCCGCAACACCGGGGCAGGTCAAGCAGGCACAGGATTACGCCGCCGCCATCTGGGATACAGCCGCTGCCATCAAGGCGCGCAACGCTGTTCCGGAGCTGAAAGAAAACGCCGACTACACTGCGCAGAAATCGCAGCTGGAGGTGCTGAAGAACGCGACGGATGCCAACGGTAAGCTGCTGCTCAGCCAAGATCAGTACAACCAGGCATCTGAACAGTTGGAGCAGGACCATCAGGACAAGCTGGCACAGATACGTGCCGGGAAGGTTGTCACGCCACAGCAGCAATCAGCGGGGATGGTGGACCCGGTACAGGCACTGGCTAACGAACAGGCGCGTAAGCTGGCCTTAATCCAGGCGTTCGAGAAGAATAAAACCCTGACGCAGGATCAGGCGCTGGCGTTGCGCAATGCCGCTGAAACGCAGTACGAACAGCAGCGGATTGCGGCACAGTGGGAGATATGGCGCAACCAGAGCGCCGGTAATGAGGCGTTGGCTGCTTCATTCGACGCTCTGGCCGGTAATGCCTCCAACGCGCTGACGGGCATGATTACCGGCAGCATGAGCGCCAGTGAAGCGATGCGGTCACTTGGCTCCACCGTGCTAAACAGCCTGGTAAACACGTTCGTGCAAATGGGTGTGGAGTGGGTCAAGTCGGCGGTTATGGGCTCAGCTGCGCAGCAGGCCGGAGTTGCGGCATCGACCGCTACGCAGATCGGCGGTATCGCTGCCACTACCGCAGCCAGCACGACGGCGGCCGGCGCCACTATGGCTGCATGGCTCCCCGCTGCTCTGGTTGCCTCTGTGGGGTCCTTCGGCGCCGCGGCAATTGTCGGAGGCGCCGCCCTGGCCAGTGCTTTTGCGTTGTCTAAAGTCATGGGACGTAAAAACGGCGGTCAGGTCAGTGCTGGTGGCCTGTATGAGTTCGGCGAGGGTAATCTTGATCTTACCCAGCAATAGTGGACACGAGACTAAGTGAGTAAACTCTTAACCAGAGGTGACTCATATGACAAAACCA
>NZ_JAPDNC010000008.1:0-303508 GCF_025947915.1 Erwinia sp. INIA01 | reverse complement strand
AGCCCGCAGGACGCGGGCGCAAGGCTCGGTCGGCACACGGATGTGCCGTCTGAGCCGGTCCGACAGGCTGACGAACGAAGTGAGGGTACCGCGAAGCGGCGCGAGGACCGCCAGCCGTAGCCGCGACCCGTCCGCGCAGTCACAGCAGTCACAGCAGTCACAGCAGTCACAGCAGTCACAGCAGTCACAGCAAGCATCAGATAAAACTGGAGGTAGCTGCACCACCTCCAAACCGCTAAAAAACTACGCCCTTGTCAGCTGCGCATCATACAAATGCGCATAACGCCCGCGACGCTCCAGCAGCTGCTTATGACTGCCCTGCTCCACAATCCCACTATCGTCCACCACAATAATCCGATCGGCATTCTGAATCGTCGTCAAACGGTGGGCAATAATCAGCGACGTACGCCCCACCGACAGCTCGGACAGCGACTGCTGAATCGCCTGCTCCGTCGCCGTATCCAGCGCCGACGTCGCCTCATCCAGAATCAGAATCGGTGGATTCTTCAGGAACACGCGGGCAATCGAAATACGCTGCTTCTGACCACCGGAAAGCTTCACGCCGCGCTCGCCTACAATCGTATCCAGACCGTCCGGCAAACTGTTGATCAAATCCGCCAGACGCGCGCGGGTCGCCGCCTGCCAGATCTCCTCTTCCGTCGCGTGCAGACGACCATAGGCGATATTCTCACGAATCGAACCGCCAAACAGGAACACGTCCTGCTGCACAATCCCGATCTGACCGCGCAGCGACTGCTGAGTCATATCGCGAATATCCAGACCGTCGACCCGGATCGCCCCCTCCTGCACGTCGTAAAAACGCGGCAGCAGCGAGCACAGCGTGGTTTTACCCGCTCCGCTCGGCCCGACAAACGCCACCGTTTCACCGGCGCGGATAGTCAGATTCAAATCCTTCAGCACCGTCGAACCAGCGCTGTAGCCAAAGGTAACGTTATCGAACTCGATATCGCCCTTCAGCGAGCTGACCACGCGTGCATCCGGCTTATCGGTAATATCCGGCGCGGTATCCAGCAGCTGGGTGAAACGGCGGAAACCGGCAATCCCCTTCGGATAGCTCTCCATCACCGACGAAATCTTCTGCACCGGACGGAAGAACACCTCCACCAGCAGCAGGAAACCGATAAACCCGCCGTAGCTCAGCTCACCCTTCAGCACGTACCACGTGCCCGCCACCATAATCACCAGCTGAACCAGACGGGTGCTGAGATAACTCAGCGTCATACTGGCGGTCATAATGCGGTAGGCCTGCAGCTTGGTGGTTTTGTAGTTCACGTTATCGCGGGCAAACAGCTTCTCTTCCTGATGCTCGTTGGCAAACGCCTTCACCACGCGCACGCCGCCGATGCTCTCTTCGATGCGGGCGTTGAAATCACCGATCTGACCAAACAGCTTGCGCCAGGTATTGGTCATCTGGCTGCCGTGTCGGCTGACCAGCCAGGTCATCGACGGCACGATAATAATGGTCATCAGCGCCAGCGGCATATGCACCGTCGCCATCAGAATAAAGGCACCAATAAAGGTCATTACCGCAATAAACAGATCTTCCGGGCCGTGGTGGGCGATTTCCCCCACTTCTTCCAGATCTTTGGTGACGTGGGTAATAATGTGGCCGGTTTTCACGTTGTCGTAATAGCCCAGCGACAGCTTCTGCAAATGCTGAAACGCCTGCTGGCGCATATCGGTTTCAATCCCGACGCCCAGCGCGTGTCCCCAGTAGTTCACCACCGCCATCAGCCCGGTATTAATCAGGTAGATCGCCAGCAGCGCCACCGAGGCAACAATAATCATCACCCAGTCCTGGGCAGGCAGCAGCTTGTCAATAAAGGCGCGAACCGCCATCGGGAAGGAAAGCTCCAGCAGCCCGGCAAGAATGGCACAGCCAAAATCGAGCAGAAAAAGCTTCTTGTAAGGTACGTAATAACTAAAAAAACGCCTAAGCATAACTCCCTCAATATTAACTATAATTTTTTAATGCCGGACGGCGGGCGCGGTAATTTTCGGCGGGATTATAACATTGTGCGGGAATATCAAGTCGTTTTAATTACGCCACAAACAACGTAGGGATTAATTTGCAGCTATTCCCGGAAAATTAACCGGGAATAATCTCAGCGTTATTTAATCAGCATCTGGCGGAAGCATTCAGCGTAATAGCAGGTACGTCAGTGATCGTTGGTCAGATGCCATGATTGCCGCGATAGTCCGGCGACACCGGCGGCTGCCAGTTTTTGAGCAGCGATGCATCGGGCTGATAGATCTCAATGCCCAGCGGACGGCAGACCGACAGCGTATCCTGCGCCTCGTCCCCCCACATCGCCAGCGACAGATCGCCACCCGGGCAGGTGGAGATAGCGCAGAGCAGATCGATCTCGGCAAAGAATTCCAGGTAGTCGCCGCGCTTTGCCGGGCAGGCCTTCATAAAATACTTATCCTCATCGTTCAGCCCGGTGCACTGGAATACGTTCATCACGTCGTGGACGTCAAACTCACTTAATCCCCAGGGCTGCACCGCGCGCGTCAGGTTGGAGTGGCAGTGAACATCACAATCTTCCCCGGTCAGCATTTTATTGACGTAGGGATCGCAGCGGGTGCCCAGCAGATCGTGCACCCGCCCGCCGTGTTCGTCGATGCCGTAATCCGCCAGGCTGTCTGCGGTAATGGTGGCTATCGGCCGCAGAAACGGCAGGTTTGACCACAGCCGATCGAAGGTGGAAAGGTGCGCGCGCTGTAGCTGGCGCGTGCGCGCAACCCACATCCGCTCACGGGGGTTATCGCGATTCCAGATATTCAGATCGCCAACCTGCGGGCCTTCCGGGATAGTGATACGAAACAGATGCCCGGCGGGAACCTCCCAGGCAAATCCGCTGCGGATCGGCACAAGCTCCTGACGGATTAACCGGCGTTCACCGTCGGCCAGCGCCTGATAAAAATCGCGATCGACATCTAACGCCGAACCGGTGGTGCTTTGATAAGCGGCGGGATATGACGGCATAGAACACTCCTTTTACAACTGACGATGGTTCTGTGGATGAATGCGGTAGCGGGTTGCAGGCGTTAGCCCACCCTGCCAATAAACCGCTGTAGCCTTTCTGGCTGGCTGTCCTGTTTTAATTCCGCTGGCGTGGCGTCGTGTATCACTTCGCCCTTCTCCATGTAGATAATCCGGTCCGATACGCTGAAGGCAAAGTTCATCTCATGGGTCACGATCACCATCGTCATGCCCTCCTTCGCCAGCTCCTCAATCACCTTCAGCACTTCGCCCACCAGTTCAGGGTCCAGCGCGGAGGTCGGCTCGTCGAACAGCATCACCGAAGGCTGCATGGCCAGCGCACGGGCAATCGCCACGCGCTGCTGCTGACCGCCGGAGAGCTGATGCGGGTATTTATTGGCGTGTTCAGCGAGCCCCACTTTTTGCAGCATCGCCAGGCTCAGCAGGCGGATGGCGATGCGGGTGTCGTGCCGGTGATAAAGCGGTGCCAGCATGACGTTTTCCAGCACCGTCAGGTGTGAGAATAAATTGAAGCCCTGGAAGACCATGCCAACGTGGACGATGCGGCCGAGATGATTCTTTTCATCATATTTTTCACCGGACCAGGAGCCGATCAGGAACGGCTTGTTTTGCAGCCACACGGCACCGTTATTCAGCGTTTCCAGCCCGTTCAGGCAGCGGATCAGCGTCGTCTTGCCCGAACCGGAGGGGCCGATTATCGAAATCACCTCGCCCCATTTCACCTTCAGGCTGACGTTTTTGATCACCTCATTTTCACCGTAGAACTTCTGCCCGCGCTTCAGCTCCAGCGCAAACTCCCCCTCAGGCTGAATATTCAGCCTGCGCCGGGTGGCGACCTGTGCCGGGGGAACATTAAAATCACTGGTCATGCCGGGCGTTCTTCTGGCGATATCGAGGCGCTTTTCCATTTGTTGCAGCAGCAGGCCAAACACCGTCACCACCAGCACATAGTAAAATGCCACCGCCGTCAGCGTTTCGAGGATCAGGAAGTTCTGCGTGTAAAGCTGTTCGCCCACCAGCAGGATCTCCGCCAGAGAGATCACCGACACCAGCGAAGTCAGCTTCACAATCGAGATGTATTCGTTAATCAGCGTGGGCAGCGCCACGCGAAAAGCCTGCGGCACCACGATTAACCGCTGCACGCCGGGGTAACGGATGCCGAGCGCCTTACCGGCTTCCAGCTGGCCTTTCGGGATCGACAGCAGCCCGCCGCGATGGATCTCGGCAATATATGCCGATTCACTGAGCACCAGAGCCACCAGACCGGCGATAAACGGGTTGCCCAAAAATGCACTGGTGGAGGCGAAAAACTGCGGCAGGTTGTAGACAAAAATCAGCAGGACCAGCAGCGGCAGGCTGCGGAAAAACCAGATGTAGCCACGGGCAAAGTAGCTGAGGAATGGATTTTTTGACTGCTTTGCCAGCGCCAGAAAAAAGCCAAACACAATGCCGAGCACCCAGGCATAAAGGCTGAGTTCAACCACGGTTCCGGTCGCCTGCCAGAAAGATTTGTCCACAAACAGGCCCAGCAGATAGTTCCAGTCAAAGGTCATTTCCCATTCTCCGCAAGAAAATAGTTGGGAGCCATGCACCGTGCATGGCTCCGGGCTGGGTGGGGGTTAACCTTTGTACGCGGCGGCAATCTCTTCCGCCGACGGTTCCTGGAGGTTGTATTTCTTCAGCAGCGCCTGATAGTTGCCGTTCTTCTTCTGCTCTTCCAGCGCCGAGGTGAGGGCATTCAGCAGCGAGTCGTTACCCTTCGCTACGCCAAGACCGATAATCACCGGCTCCAGAATCTCTTTTGACGTGATTTGCAGACGTCCTTTGGTTTGATCGACCATCATCTGCGAGACGGCGGCATCGTCAAACTGTACGTCGGCCGCGCGCGAAAGCAGTGCCTGAGCCGCCAGCGGTGAAGATGGATATTCCTGCACGGTAATAGACCCGAGCTTATTCTCCGCGCAGTATCCGGCAGAGAGCTTATGCAGCGCCGGCACCCAGGCCGCGCCCTTCAGCGAAGCGACTTTCTTACCGCACAGGTCTTTCTGCGTTTGCGGCATAAACTCGCTGCCTTTCAGCGTCATTAACGATCCGCCGGTTTTCAGGTAGGGAATGTAGTTAATCTGCTTCGCGCGCTCCGGGGTGATATACAGCGCCGAAGCGATCACATCGTAGTGATGCCCGGTAAGGCCAAGGATCAGGCTGGCAAAACGCGTATCTTCGGTCCTGGTTTTCAGGCCGAGCGAGGCCGCCATCTGCTTCATTAAATCCGCATCAAAACCCGCAGCCTCGCCATCGACCAGGTAATCATAGGGTGCCCAGGTTAAGTCGGAACCGATGCTCAGCACCCCTTCCTGTTTGGTGTTTACGGCCGCCTGCGCACTGCCCAACAGGCCGGTAAGCGTGATTGCCAGCAGCGCTTTAACGGTGGTGATTTTATATTTACGAGCCATGGTGAACCCCCTGATGTGTCAGAAAAAGAATTAACGACCGATAACAATCAATTCACGCGGCGCGCGTCGGGTCAGAATCTGCGGGCCGGACGCGGTGATATGAATATTTTCTTCATGAACCAGCATTTTTCCCGGCGCATATTCCATACCCGGCTCGATGGTAATCACCATGCCTTCTTGAAGAACGGTGTTATCACCCGGCATATGCGATGGTGGTTCGGTCAGCTGTAATCCCAGACCGTGACCCAGGCGGCCCACGTTGTAACCCTGCGCACCCGCCTTCTCCAGCACGCCGCTCATGCAGCGCCAGAGATCGGTGGTGGTGGTGCCCGGCACGGCCAGCTTGATCGCCGCATCGGTGGCATCCCACAACGCTTCGTTTGCCCTGAGCGCCGCATCCGGGACCTGACCAAAACCAAAGTTGCGGTCGAAGTCGCAGAAGTAGCCGTTGACCGTCGCCCCCACGTCAATAATCAGAATGTCGCCGTCGTTCAGGGTGCGGCCCGACGGGCGTGAGATAATCTGTTCGTAGCCGCCCCAGCCCGATGCCGCCGCTATAAAGGGCACCGAGTGCGCACCGCCCAGGATGATATCGGCGGTCAGCCGCTGGCCGATTTCGCGCTCGCTCAGGCCACAGCGGGAATAGCTGGGCAGCTTATCGAAGGCGTCGCAAACCACGGTGCAGGACTGATGGATATACCCCACTTCCGCCGCTGACTTCACGGCGCGGATATTCCAGATGCAGGGCGAGCCGTCGACCAGTTCAAAACCGGTCAGCCGTTCTTTCAGCAGGAACAGATCGTTCAGCGGCATGCGTACGGCGGATTCGCGGCCAAACTCCATGCCGATGCGGCCAAAACGCTTCGGCAGCCGTTCCAGCGCACCGGCCAGCAGCGTCACGCCGTCATCCGCCGGGCACGGTGCCGGCCAGCTCAGCGTGTCGCCAATCCAGCTGCCCTTCAGCAGCGGCGCACCGATTTCGGGAACAATCGCGGTACAGAGTCCCTCGGCGGGGATGAGGAAAAACCATGGCCGGGTCGGGCTTTCCCAGAACTGGCTGTCAAAACCGCTGAAGTAGCGGAAGTTTGGCGGCGAAGTGACCAGCAAAGCATCAAGCTGATGTTCACGCATTTCTGCCTGCACCCGGGTCAAACGTGCTTCAAATTCCTGAGCTGGAAAGGCCAGTTCCATAGTGAACTCCTGGTAACGGTCTGAATGAAGAATTAATTGGCAAGCGCCCAGACAACGTCGGCAAGGATCTGCGCGCCCATTATCAGGTCGGCTGCGTTGGTGGCTTCTGCCGGGTGATGACTGATGCCGCCCACGCTGGGGACAAAAATCATCGCGGTCGGGCAGATCCTCGATATCATTTGTGCGTCGTGGCTCGCACCGGAAATCATCCGCAGCGTGCGCGAGGTTCTTGCGCTCGCCGCATTACCGATCGCCGCCACGATGTCGGCGGAGAAAAACACCGGCTCCGCGCGGGAGATGCTGCGTAGATCCACCCGAAAGCCGTTGTCCTCAAGCTGGCGGGCTTCCTGATGCAGGCGGATATCGGCCTGCCGCAGTACATCGGCGCTGGCATCGCGAAAATCGACGGTAAAACGAGCCAGCCCTGGGACAACATTGATGGCGCCGGGCATCAGGCTCAACGTGCCGACAGTCGCCACGGCGGGAACACTCTGCCGCGTGGCGTACTCTGACAGGTTTTGCGCCAGACGCATGGCTGCCTGTCCGGCATCCCGCCGCAGATGCATCGGCGTAGTACCGGCGTGGTTAGCCTGTCCCTGCACCTCAACCTGCCACCACGAATGCCCCTGAACCCCTTCAACGATGCCGATCTGGTTGTTTGTGGCCTCCAGCAGCGGCCCCTGTTCGATATGCAACTCCACAAAGCTGCCCGGCAGATGCTGCCAGGGGTCCACATCGCCGGTGCTGCCGCTGCGCTTCAGCTCGCTGCCAAACTGTTCCCCGGTCCGTGACTCCACGGCCAGCGCCTCGCTGAGGCTGACGTCTTTGACCATCACCCGTGAACCCAGCAGGTCCGGGGTAAACCTGACGCCCTCTTCGTTGCTGAAGACGATCACTTCGATCGATGTGGCGGGTTTCAGCCCCTGTTCGTGAAGCGTTTGCAGCAGCTCAATACCGGCCAGCACGCCGTAGCTGCCATCCAGCTCCCCGGCATTAATCACCGTGTCGATATGCGACCCGGTGCAAACCGCTGGCTGCACGTTTTCGCCGGAGCAGGCACCGTGAATATTGCCAATACGATCGATCCACACCCGGGCTCCCGCTTCCTCCAGCCACTGCATTACCTGTGCTCTGGCACGGGTATCTTCATCACTCAGCGCCAGGCGGGTCAGTTCGCCGCTGCGGTTCCTGCCGATGGCGGCCAGCGCTTCCAGCCGTGCCAGCAGACGATCGCCGTTGATTTCAGGTGTCATAGCCGCGCCCTTCCCTGTTCCAGCAGCGAGGCATACAGCGTTTCATCCGTCGCGCCCTCGGTATTGATCAGCAGCACCACGGAGTTCTGATCCAGGCCCAGCAGTTCGCGCGCTCTGGCTGAACCGGCGCAGGCGTGCAGACCGGCCAGACCGGCAGCGCCGCTTTCGCCGCCCTGGATGGCCGGATCGTTGCCCAGCGGCGTGGCCAGGCGTGCCATCGCGTGCAGACCGCACTCGTCGGCCACGGTGATAAACGCAGTGGCGGTTTTTTCGAGGATTTTCCACGCCAGCAGCGACGGCTCGTAGCACTCGAGCATGCCCATCACGGTCGGATCGCTTTCATCAACCCGGACGCTACGGTTACTGATGCTGCTGTGAAACAGGCAGGCCGCGCGTTCGGGTTCAACCACGATAAATTTTGGTGGCCGCTCGCCGGTGCGGCTGCGGATATGGGCGGCGACCGCAGCGGCAAACCCGCCCACGCCCGCCTGCAGGAAAACGTGGGTTGCCGATTTCCCCGCTGTGGCAATCTGCTGCATCAGCTCATCCGCCATCGGCAAATAGCCCTGCATCACCCAGGTGGGAATGGTTTCGTAGCCGGGCCATGAGGTGTCAGAGACTACGTACCAGCCGTTTTCTGCGGCGCTGCGGGTGGTAAACGCCACCGAGTCGTCGTAGCTGCCCTCTACGCGGATTACCTCCGCACCCTGCGCGGCTATCGCCTGCGCGCGGCTTTCGCTGACGCCTTTATGGATATAAATCACCGAACGGCATCCGAGCCGCGTGGCCGCCGCCGCAACGGCACGACCGTGGTTGCCATCCGTTGCGCAGGTAATGGTTATCTGCCGGGCCACGTCACGGACTTCCGGGCTGTCTGTTTCCGCTGCGGTCACTGTTCGGCCCAGCGCTTTTTCCGCCACGTCCAGCACCAGGCGGATCGCCGCATGTGCGCCGCCCAGCGTTTTGAAACTGCGCAATGAGGAACGCTGCCCTTCATCTTTAATATAAAGATCCGCAATACCTAGTGAACGCGCCAGATCGTTAAGTCGATAAAGAGGCGTTTCCGCATATTCGAAACAGCGAAGCCGGTTATTTATTTCGGCAATATGTTCAGTTCCAAAAGGATCGCATTCCGGTGCATCGTGGGAACTCAGCAGTTGGTCAGAAGCATTTATATGAAGTTGCATCTCTCTATCCTTGCTGTCAAAGTGACCGAGAGAATATATGATCCCCGATAAGATAAGTGCTGTCGTAATAATGACAAAAAAAGAGAAATTTTCTCCCCCGCCAAATTGAGGGTACGGTGATGGCTAAATCGCTAAAATCAATAGACGAATTCGACAGAAAAATACTCAATATAATTCAATATGATAACAGCACGCCAGTGAGGGAAATTGCCGAGAAAATTAACCTGTCATTACCGGCAGTTGCTAAACGATTACAGCGGCTAAAAACAAACGGCTACGTTATCCATAACAAAAGCATATTATCCCCGGACCTGCTGGGAATAAATAACACGATTATTGTTAATGTCTCCGTTGAGAATGAGGCGGTAAAAGAACTTGATGAAATTCGCGAACGGTTTATGAAGTGCCCGCAGATTCAGCACTGTTATTATGTAACCGGCGATATTGATTTCGTTTTAATTCTGGCAGTTAAAGACATGCAGGAATATGAGCGGCTCACCCGAGAATTATTCTTTGAAGGTGGCAACGTTCGCCGTTTCAGAACCTACGTCGCCATGGAAAGGGTTAAATCTTCTCAGGATTTATATTTAAGCGCTTTATAACGATAATAAGAATAACGTATTTTACAGCCGATAAAGTCGCGTCCGGAAGGCGCGACCTGCCCGCTTCTGCGAGGCAATACGCATAGACTGCCGGGGTGAACAACGTTAAAGTCAGCCCATCATCCAGGGAGATTCAGAACCAGATATGTCTAACGAGTCGGAAACGTATCATAAATTGCTGACCGCAGCGGCGGCATGTTTCGCCGAAAAAGGCTTCAGCGCCACCAGCGTAAGAGAGATCTCAATCCGCGCGGGCATCAGCCAGGGCTCCATGTATACCTACTTTAAAGGCAAAGACGAGCTGATCGCCGCCATCGTGCTGGAAGAGCAAAAAACGGCGCTGGCGATCCAGGATCGAACCTACGAGGGTGCGCATTTTATCCGCCTTGTGGACCTCGTTCAGCACTGCATATCCGATGTTGGCTATCCCGTTACCCACAATCTGTGGGTTGAGATCATTGCGGAGTCGGCCCGCAACCCTGCACTGCGGGAAACCTTTATCTCCAGCGATCGCATCATGCGCAGCGGGATCGCAAAGATCATCCAGAGAGGTATTGATGCTGGCGAGTTTGCCGCCGATCTTGATATCGAAGAAACGACCATTATTCTCTTTGCTTTTATTGATGGCCTGATTGGCAGAAAAGCCATGCACCCCGACTTCTCGCTGGAGAAAGACCTCCCTTCCTTTAATAAACTGATGCTTAAAATCGTCAGCTGACTGCAGCGGCATAGATAGAAAGCGGGAGAATCGGTGAATTCACTCGCTGTTGAGGCTGGTGAACAGCATTTTCATTGAGCTGGATTCGACGTAAAAAATCGCATCACGTGATGCGGACGCTTATTCCTTCAGCAGCGGCATTCTGGATAACGTACGTTTAAGATTCCAGACATCCCAGGGGAGATGTTCCGCAATACCCAGACCGACAAGCGTCGTTTTATTATCCACCGCCGTTATTAAAGACAGAACCTCATCTAATTCCAGCTTACCCTGTGCGATGCCATCAAAGGCATGTGCATCTGCATCCGGGCGGGAAAAATAGAGCGACCGGAATGTCTGTGGATTCAGAATATCAAGATCAAAATGAACGGCGAGAAATTCAATATTTTCTTTTTCAATCCAGCTAAATATTTCAGCAGCACCCGCCTGAATCGCCTCAGGAGAACAGGTATGAATACCGTGCTTCGCAATAAAGCCCCGCTCGTAGTCAGACTCGCCGTGCAGCCCGGCAATCATAATCCGCTGGCCCGCGACCGGCACGTTTACCGTGCGTGAGAAGTCCGCATCCCCTTCACCCATTAGCGAACCCAGCACGTGCGCATGGGCATGTTCAAACTGCGCGGGCGTCATCACGTCCGGATGCGAATCGATCCACAGGATGCCAAATTTATCGCCATAGACCTCGCTCAGCCACGCAAATGGCGCTAAATCTACCAGGCAATCCCCGCCGAGCATGACAATTTTCCCCGGCCTGTGGGAATGAATTGCTGCCCATGCCGCGTCGAGCTGGCCAAGCAGCTGATGCCGCCCCATCACTCCCTGCTCGTTACGCAACGGGCCAGGCTCACGTACCAGCGGGATCTGCACCGTTGGTGCCGATGAAGAAGGCACCAGCCACGCCAGCAGCTCGGCACCTAATTCGTAGACAGGGTTATTGCCCCCCTGCCACTGCGGCAGAACCATGCGAAGGAGGCCGGTCTGAGTCTTCATTCTGCTTTCCTGTTTAAAATCGATCTGCTTACCGACACCCGCAGGACGGGGGTTATAGTGCGATCGGTAGATAATGAATGAACGTTCATTCAACACTATATTACTTGATCACCGCTGTCTACATTTTTGGCAAATCGGGATTGTGGGAAGCGGAATCGACTACGCTGACAGTATCTCGATCAACGCACGGGTATTGGCCGTCAGCCCCTCTTTTCGCCACACCAGCTCCGTCACAATGCGGCTACCGCTGCTGTCAAAAGGATGAACCTCGACGGGCATCGGGGCAGGAAAGGTGCTGAGCAGCGGCTCGGGCACCACGCCAATGCCCATTCCGGCGCTCACCCCGCCGAGAATAGCGTGATAGGAGGACATTTCTGCCAGCCTATGCGGGCGAAGCTGATGCTGGCTGAACCAGGCCGTCAGGCGATCGCGATAGGAGCACCCGTCGCGGAAAACCAGCAGTGTTTCCCCCTGTAGATCCTCCGCCGACGTCACCGGCGGAAAGCCGCTGGCCGTGATGATCACCAGCTTTTCCTCAAACACCGCCATCCGTTCAAGCCGGTCATCGGCGCGGGCATCGGCAACAAAAGCGGCATCCAGCCGGTGCTCTAACACCGCATCACAGAGATCGCGGCTGGTCCCGGTTTCCAGCTCAATCGCAATATCCCGATGAAGCCGATACAAAGCGGCAAGCGGTGCGGGGAGCCGGGTTGCGGCCATGCTGTCCAACGCACCCAGTCGGAATCTGCCGCCCGGTACGGGCTGGGCGACCTGCTGCTCGGCGGTAGCCACCAGCTGCATAATTTGTAGCGCATGCTCATAGAGCGTTCTGGCTTCTGCGGTGGGGATAAAGCGCCTGTTCGCCCGGACAAACAGGGTGGTGCCCAGCTGGCTTTCTATATTCTGCAGCCGGGCGGTAATGGCGGAAGGGACGCGGCAGAGCAGGCTGGCCGCCGCCGTGATGCTGCCGCTCTCTACCAGAGCGATAATGGTGCGAAAGTCGGCGATATCCATCATTTTCTCCAAAATTGAATTATAGCTACAACTTTATTCAATTGTGATGAAAGTTCCTATCCCTTAACGTCGGGAAAATGACGCAGATTATGGCGCTGCGGCTTAACGCCGCGGCCACAGCGAGGATGAGATGAAAAAACTGGGATTCATTGGCGGCACGGGCCCGGAATCGACCCTGCTTTATTACCGTAAGTTTGTTTATGAAGCTAACCGCCGGATCGGCGGTGACTTTTTTCCCAACTTAACCATTGAGAGCATCAACGTTTATCAGGTGCTGGAGATGTGCGGCCGTAGCGACTTCGCCGGGCTAACCGATTATCTGGCAAAGGCGGTTGAAAACCTTGTGGCCGCTGGCGCAGAGATCGTCGCCCTGACCGGCAATACGCCACATATCGTCTTTGAGGCGCTACAGGCCAGATCGGCAATGCCGCTGGTGAGTATTATTGCCTCTACCCGCGACGCGGTCGTCGCGCAGGGGCTGAAAAACGTGGGGCTGCTGGGCACGCGCTTTACGATGGAGGCAGATTTTTTCAAACAACCGCTGATCGATAAAGGGATTACCGTCGTGATTCCTTCCCGAACTGAAATCGATTTTATCGCCGACCGTATCCACTACGAGCTTGAGAAAGGCATCATTAATCCGCAAACCCGCCAGCAGTTCATCGCGGTGATTGAAAGAATGCGGCAGGAAGACGGTATTGAAGCGGTGATTTTAGGCTGTACCGAGCTGCCTCTTCTATTTGGTGAGGAAGCACTGCCGGTACGGGGCCTGGACACGGTGGAGATTCATATTGATGCGTTGTTCACCGCACTGCTGAATTAAGCCAATCCGGTTCGATCGGTGATGCATAGCGGAGGATTGATATTACGCTTCCCGGGTGCGCAGCGGGCGGAAGAGATAATCATACAGTGCCGAGAACTGGGTGAACCTTTTGACTAACGCCTCGGAGACGGTGCGATGCAGATCGTCCTGTAAAAAACCCAGCGTTGTAGCGTAGTTTTTCGGATGGAAAAAGGCTTTGTCATACACCATCACCGTGCCTTCCCAGGTCAGAACGGAGTGCCCGTCCGGCTGCGGCAGACTCTGGAAGTTGGCTTTATGATATGACTTGCCGTGCATGCCCAGATAGGTGGTGCGCGAGTCGTACTCTTTTTTATTCACCAGGCGGCAAAATTCATAGGGGGAATCGTACTGCGGCAACGAGAAGTCCGGGCCCACCAGATTACTCTCCCCCGACATGCCTTCAATCGTCACCGTCACATTGATCTTATCAAACAGGAAATCGAAGTTATTCGATTTGGCAAAGTCGATATGAATGCTGAAGTTGTCAGATTTAACGGCCCAGCAGTTCAGAAAGCCCGCCAGCAGCACGTTAAAAACCTGCCACTCGCTCATCTTCTTTTCACCGGCCAGGCTGCGGAACCGGCTGACGATCAGCTTTGATTTCGGGTGCATGAATAAGGTGTAAAGTGGATCGCTGGAGCTTAACACTTCCATCATTCAGCCCTTCATCTCAAAATCGCCATAACAGCCGAGCACCTTAGCATTTACAAAGGGCGAAATCAGCCGATCCATGGCTTTTCAGACAAAGCATTCTGCTGTGAACTATCGAGATGCTGAATAAAACGGCCATCGTAAGCCATTCTACATCGTCATTCGGAGCGTACCCGTGCGCAGCCGGGCAGTAGATAAGCAGGGCTATCAATTTTCGAATATTTCGCTTATTGTCACTTTCGTTTATTTCGTATAATCTGGTTTAGAGAATACTCCCTGCGGGTATCGCACAACAACCTGGACAAAAAACGCTACTATTCAATGAGATAATCATGACAAACTCAATTATTAAAAGCTTGAGCCTCCCAGCGCCTGAGGAAATTGAGGTGGCAATCCGTGGACAAAGAGCGCTTGCAACCTATCTATATACCAGGCTGGAAACGCAAAAAATTGCCATTCAGGACGCTGATAATAATACTCACCAGATTGAGTTACCCACTTCTGCACTGACGCTGCTGATGACGATTCTTGGTGAGCTGGCAGCAGGTAATGCCGTGCAGATTGTGCCAGTGCACGCTGAGTTAACGACGCAGGAAGCAGCCAATATTCTGAACGTTTCGCGCCCACACCTGGTGAAACTGCTGGAAGATGGCGCGTTACCTTTCCACAAAACAGGTCGACATCGCCGCGTACTGTTTGCAGATCTGATGAAGTTTAAAGATCAACGCGACACCAATAGCCAAAAGGCTATGCAGGAACTGTCCGACCTCAGTCAGGAAATTGGACTTTACTGATGAATCAGGCAATCCCCGATGCGATGGTTACAGGCTATGAAAATCTGATTGGGAGCATCAACCTGCCCGATCCTGACGATCGCCATGTTGTTGCTGCCGCAGTACGGTGCAATGCAGAGGTGATTGTAACGCTCAATCTGAAGGACTTCCCGGCTTCACGGATGGTTGAATTCGACATTGAATCGCTCCATCCGGATGAGTTTATTTCAGATCTGTTCGACTTAAACCACGCGCTGGCGCTGCAGGCAGTTGCAGAACAGCGAATGAGTATGAGGAAACCGCCTGTTAACGTGGAAGAGTATCTGACAGCATTACTCCGTCAGGGACTCCCCATGACCATCAAGGCAATGGAAAATTACCAGTCGATGCTGTGATAATCTCCCTTATTGAGGAAAGAATAACCAGATATCGACTGAATTTTCCGTCCTTAAAACATCACAGCGCCTGCGCACAAGCCCAGGCGGAGCTCCACGCCCACTGGAAGTTATACCCCCCCAGCCAGCCGGTCACGTCCACCACTTCGCCAATAAAGTACAGCCCCGGCACGTCGCGGGCCTCCATGGTTTTCGAGGAAAGCTGTGTGGTGTCCACGCCGCCCAGGGTGACTTCGGCGGTGCGGTAGCCTTCGGTGCCGTTCGGCTGCACGCGCCACTGATGCAGGGTGGTCGCCAGCTCGCCCTGCTGGCGGCTGTTGAGCTGTTTCAGGGTGCATTCCGGCACATGGCCCAGCAATTGCAGGCACTCGACCAGCCGCTTCGGCAGCAGTTTCGCCAGGGTATTTTTCAGACTCTGGTTCGGGTGCTGATTACGCTCTTCATTAATAAACGCATCGATATCCTGCTGCGGCGACAGATCGATGGTGACAAACTCACCCGGCTGCCAGTAGCTGGAAAGCTGGAGCACCGCCGGGCCGGACAGGCCGCGGTGGGTAAACAGCAGCGCTTCTTTAAACACCGTGCCGTCTTCCGCCGTCATCACCGACGGCACCGACACGCCGGAGAGCGTCTGTAGCTGTTCCAGCAGCGGCTTGTGCAGGGTGAACGGCACCAGCCCGGCGCGGGTCGGGAACACCTTCAGCCCGAACTGTTCGGCAATTTTATAGCCAAACGGCGATGCGCCCAGCCCCGGCATCGACAGACCGCCACTGGCAATCACCAGTTTTTCCGCCTGCACCTCAGCGCCATTCAGCTGAAGCGTATAGCCCGAATCGCCACGCACCACGGACATCACTTCGCTGCGCAGCCGCAGCGTCACGTTCCCCACCTCGCACTCTTTCAGCAGCAGATCGACAATCTGCTGGGCAGAATCATCGCAGAACAGCTGGCCGAGGGTTTTCTCATGCCAGGCAATGCCGTGGCGGTTCACCATATCGATAAAATCCCACTGCGTATAACGCGCCAGTGCGGATTTACAAAAGTGAGGGTTGTGCGACAGGTAGGCCGCCGGTTCGGTATACAGATTGGTGAAGTTGCAGCGGCCACCGCCGGACATCAGGATTTTACGCCCGGCCTTTTTGCCATTATCAATCAGCAGTACGCGCAGCCCTTTCTGGCCCGCCTGCGCCGCACAAAACAGGCCCGCAGCCCCTGCGCCAATTACGATAACGTCATATTTTTCCACTGCTCACCCCGGCACTGCCCGACAAAAACGCTGATTGTAGAGAGTTGGCGGGAGGGATACCAGCATCAGGGGAAACCTCAGCGGAAACAATTTGTAACTTAATGATTTACCATAATTTTCTTAGGGTATTGTCACTATAGTGACACATTAATGTCAAAAAAAGTCTATATTTCACTTTCCCCCAGTGCGGTTTGTCGCTGATAATGCGCCGCGTTCATGTCCTCCAAAATGGCGTAACGCTTATGCTACATCTATTTGCTGGTCTTGATTTTCATACCGGCTTGTTACTGGTTCTGGCTTTGTTGTTTGTATTGATTTATGAAGCGATTAACGGCTTCCACGATACAGCCAACGCGGTCGCAACCGTGATCTACACTCGTGCAATGCGTTCGCAGTTAGCGGTCGTCATGGCAGGGGTGTTCAACTTCTTTGGTGTACTGTTGGGCGGCCTGAGCGTAGCTTATGCCATTGTCCATCTGTTACCCACCGATCTGTTATTGAACGTTGGATCGGCTCACGGGCTGGCAATGGTCTTTTCCATGCTGCTTGCCGCCATTATATGGAACCTCGGAACCTGGTATTTTGGGTTACCGGCTTCCAGCTCCCACACCCTGATTGGTGCCATTATCGGTATCGGCCTGACTAACGCATTGCTGACCGGAACCTCGGTGGTTGATGCGCTGAACGTGCCGAAAATGATTGGCATCTTTATGTCATTGATTGTCTCGCCGATTGTTGGCCTGGTTGTTGCTGGCGGACTGGTGTTCCTGCTGCGCCGTTACTGGAGCGGGAACAAGAAGCGTATGCGTGTCCACATGACGCCAGCGGAACGTGAAAAGATCGATGGCAAGAAAAAGCCGCCGTTCTGGACCCGTATCGCTCTGATCGTTTCCGCGATTGGCGTTAGCTATTCACACGGTGCAAATGACGGCCAGAAAGGCATTGGTCTGATTATGCTGGTGCTGATTGGCGTGGCGCCGGCAGGCTTCGTGGTCAATATGAATTCCACCGGTTATGACATCACCCGTACGCGTGATGCCGTTAACCATCTGGAGCAGTATTACCAGCAGCATGCCGCTTCGCTGACGCACATCATTCAGATGTCGCCACCGGCGATTCCGTCGCCGGAAGACGTGCCGTCCGGTCCTCAGGAGTTCCACTGTGATGCCGCGCGCGCGCTGCCGGTTATCCAGCGTGCTCAGGGACTGCTGAACGACCTGTCCAGCTACGATTCACTGACCGTTGAGCAGCGCAGCCATCTGCGCCGCATGCTGATGTGTATCTCGGATACGGCGGAAAAAGCAGCCAAGCTGCCGGAAACCAGCGCGGAAGATAAACGCTTCCTGACCAAGCTGAAAGGCGATCTGCTGAACACCATCGAGTATGCCCCGGTATGGATTATCGTGGCGGTGGCACTGGCTCTGTCGTTAGGTACGATGGTTGGCTGGCGTCGCGTGGCGACCACTATCGGTGAAAAAATCGGTAAGAAAGGCATGACTTACGCTCAGGGAATGTCGGCGCAGATGACGGCGGCGGTCTCGATTGGCGTGGCAAGTTATACCGGGATGCCGGTTTCAACCACTCACGTTCTCTCCTCCTCGGTGGCGGGTACGATGCTGGTTGACGGCGGTGGCGTTCAGGGCCGCACCATTAAGAATATCCTGCTGGCGTGGGTATTTACCCTGCCGGTATCGATTATTCTTTCCGGTGTGCTGTACTGGATTGCGCTGAAGCTGATTTAAGCCAGCGCGGCGGGGTTGCCCGTCACGCAAAAAGTGTAGAAAGCGGACTTCGGTCCGCTTTTTTTATGGCTGTACGCCGCGCTTAATGCCAGATAGCCAGGCCAATCAGGCTGATAACCACCAGCCCGCAGAGGGAACTGGTCAGGATAAACTGGCCGCGCACGCGCCGACAGCGGCGGATAAACTCATCGTCGTGATGATCGAGATAGCGCTGGGCCCAGATGTAGTACACCAGCCGAACCTGCTTGCCCGGCTGCCCGTGCGAGGTAAAAAATCCCGCGCCATCGACGTACTGATACAGCAAAGGATCGCAACCGCGTAACACCACAAGCAAGGCGCGCAGCGAAGAGAAATAGCGCGCCATATTCACCACACAAACGACACAAAGAGCCCAGAAAAGCGCGATGGTGCTGATCATGATCCCCTCCCGGCCATTCACCACAGAAAACGTCAGACGGACAAACCTCTGCGCCCTGCGATGGTTGAACTGCCCCTGTTATCGATATCGGCCCGATACGGCGGTCAGCCGGATGAGGCGATAAGAAAGCGCTGACTGGCGCCTCTTATCAGTGTAGGAGATCTGCACAAAATTTTTCCAGCACTCTGTACGACATCCCCGATAAACGGAGGAAAATTCATGTTGATCCTGTTCGCAAAGACCGCAGGCTGCCACAACATCCTTTAACAAATTTCGCTATACTAAATCGTATCCCGCATGTATCAGAACTTACGCGAAAAGGAGTATTCATCATGGCTTACAAACATATTCTGATTGCTGTTGACCTGTCGCCTGAGAGTAAACTGCTGGTTGATAAAGCAGTATCGATGGCTCGTCCTTATGATGCAAAAGTCTCATTGATCCACGTTGATGTGAATTATTCCGACCTCTACACCGGTCTGATCGACGTTAATTTGGGTGATATGCAGAAACGGATTTCGGAAGAAACCCACACCGCGCTGACCGAGCTGTCTAACAGCGCCGGTTATCCGATTGCTGAAACCCTTAGCGGCAGCGGCGATCTCGGCCAGGTGCTGGTTGATGCGATTAAGCAGTATCAGGTGGATTTGGTGGTCTGCGGCCACCATCAGGACTTCTGGAGCAAACTGATGTCTTCCGCCCGCCAGCTGATCAATACCGTGCACATTGATATGCTGATTGTGCCGCTGAACGACGAAGACGAAGACTAAGCTCGTTGTCTTGCACAGGCCGGGTTCGCCCGGCCTTTTTATTGCCGCCGTGCTTCAATCCAGTCCTGGACTTCCACCACGAACGTCTGCGGTGCCTTGCGGTACATCTTCAGCGCTAAATCCTGAATAGAGTGCTGTGCCAGCGACTCTTCCATGCGCTGCTGCGCCATCTCCATCACCGAACGCACCCCGCAAATCCCCGAGCAGGCCCACTCCGGCGGCGTTTCATCGAAAATGACCGTGCGCTGGCGGATCTCACGGCAGGCAAACACCTGTTTTTCGCCGTCAATGGCGTTCACCACGTCGAGCAGCGTAATGTTGGCGGCAGGCAGCGCCAGCTGAAAACCGCCGCCCTTGCCTTCACTGCTGCGCACCAGCCCCGCTTTTGACAGGCGGGTAAAGATCTTGGCCAGATAGTCGTAGGGCACATTTTGCAGATCGGCAATCTCCCGCACGCTCATTTCACGCGCGTCCCCGCTGCTATCAACCATAAACATCAGGCTGTGAATGCCGTACTCAACGCCAGAACTATAGAAAGCCATGTACTTATCTCAACCCTGTTAACTCGCGCTAGTGTAGCGTTTTCAGCGCCAGCTTGCGCACAAATCACCTTTGCTTTTTCAAACTCCGACAAATACAATCCGAGTTAATAACCGTAACAAGAGTGACAGTAAAATGCGTAAACAGATTCTGATCGTCGGTGCAGGTTTCTCGGGTATGTGGTCAGCGCTAAGCGCCGCACGGCTGGCAGAAGGCAATGCCGATATCGACATCACCGTGATCGCCCCACAGCCGGAGCTGCGCGTGCGCCCGCGTTTTTATGAAAGCGCCGTGCGTTCGCTGGTTGCCCCTTTGCAGCCGCTGTTCGACGTCACCGGGGTGAATTTCCTGCGCGGTACGGTCAGTCAGATCGATGCGGCGGCTCGCCGGGTCAGCTGGCGTGACGAATCCGGCACCGTGCAGCAGCAGCGCTATGACCGCCTGATTCTGGCCAGCGGCAGCCACGTTAATCGTTCGCAGGTGGCGGGCGTGGCAGAGCACGCGTTTGACCTCGACCAGCTGGAGAGCGCCGAAGTCCTGGAGCAGCACCTTAACGGCCTGGCTCAGCGCCTGGACAGCCCAACACGTAACACCGTGGTGGTCTGCGGCGGTGGCTTCACCGGTATTGAGATGGCGACCGAACTTCCGGCACGCCTGCGGGAGATCCTCGGCGCCCAGGCAAAAACCCGCGTGGTGGTCATTGAACGCGGCCCTCAGCCAGCCGCGCGATTCAGCGAGGAGCTACGCAATGTGATTATCGAGGCTTCCACCGAGCTGGGCGTGGAGTGGAAGGTCAATGCGGAAGTGGAGCAGGTGACGGCAGAAGGCGTGACGCTGAAAGACGGGCAGACAATTGCCGCGCAGACCGTTATCTGGACCGTTGGCGTACAGGCCAACGATCTGACGACGCAGATTGACGCACCGCGCGATCGCCAGGGCCGCCTGCATGTTAACGCCCAGCTGCAGGTCATCGGTCATGAAGAGATTTATGCCACCGGCGACGTGGCGTATGCCGCCACCGACGACAGCGGCAACCACGCGCTGATGACCTGCCAGCACGCGATTCAGCTCGGTAAATTTGCCGGTAACAACGCGGCGGCGAGCCTGCTGGATATCGCGCCGCTGCCTTATCGTCAGGAAAACTACGTCACCTGCCTCGATCTGGGTGCGTGGGGCGCGGTCTATAGCGAAGGCTGGGATCAGCAGGTTAAGCTGACGCGGGCGGAAGCGAAAAAGCTGAAAGTGTCGATCGTCAGCGAACTGATCTACCCACCGGCAGCCGATAAGGCCACCGCGTTCAGGATCGCCGACCCGCTCGCGCCGTTTGTGTGATCGCAGCCTAACCCGCACGGGCTAAAGGCAAAAAAAAGGGCACGGCCTGGGTGCTCCCGCAGACCGTGCCCAACATTACGATCGCGCCGTTACGCTGTTAACGGCGCATAAATATCAAAGCGATGGCCTTTGGTTGTCACCGCGTTCGGCGTGGCCACATCGGCCAGCGGCGGCGCATAGTCCGGGCGCTTTACGACGATCCGTTTGGTCGCCAGCTGACGCGCCGGTTGCAGCAGCCCGTCGGCATCGAGGTCCGGCCCGACCAGCGACTGAAACACCCGCATCTCTTTCTTCACCAGCGCGCTTTTCTGTTTGTGCGGAAACATCGGATCAAGGTACACCACCTGCGGGCGCGGCGTGATATCCGTCAGCGCCGTCAGGCTGGAGGCGTGCAGCAGCGTCAGCCGCTCGCGCAGCCACGGGCCAATCTCCGCATCGGCATAGCCGCGTGCCAGGCCGTCATCCAGCAGTGCTGCCACTACCGGATTACGCTCCAGCATTCTCACGCGGCAGCCCACGGACGCCAGCACAAACGCATCGCGCCCCAGACCCGCCGTGGCATCGACCACATCCGGCAGATAGCCACTTTTAATGCCGACGGCTTTTGCCACCGCCTCACCGCGACCGCCGCCGAACTTGCGGCGATGTGCCATCGCACCACCGACGAAATCCACGAAAATGCCGCCGAGTTTCGGCTCGTCGCGCTTGCGCAGTTCAAGGTGCGTGGCGGTCATCACCAGCGCCATTACGGCACTGTCGTCATGCGTCAGCTGCCAGCGATCGGCCAGAATAGATAAGGCACCGTTTCCGGTGCCCGTTTCATCCAGTAAACAGATGTTCAAAACCGCTTATCCCTTGATGCCGTAGTGTTTCAGCATCGCATCCAGCTGCGGCTCGCGGCCACGGAAGCGTTTAAACAGCTCCATTGGCTCTTCGGAACCGCCGCGCGTCAGGATGTTATCGAGGAACGACTGCCCGGTTTCACGGTTGAAGATCCCTTCCTGTTCAAAGCGCGAGTACGCATCCGCTGCCAGCACATCCGCCCACAGATAGCTGTAGTAGCCTGCGGCATAGCCACCGGCAAAGACGTGGCTGAAGGCGTGCGGGAAGCGGCCCCACGATGGACCCGGCACTACGGCGACCAGCGCTTTCACTTCTTTCAGCGTTTCCAGGATCTGTGCGCCTTTCGCCGGGTCGAACTCGGTATGCAGGCGGAAGTCGAACAGGCCGAACTCCAGCTGGCGCAGGATAAACAGCGCGGCCTGGTAGTTTTTCGCGGCCAGCATTTTTTCCAGCAGTTCCTGCGGCAGCGGCTCACCGGTTTCATAATGACCGGAGATAAACGCCAGCGCTTCCGGCTCCCAGCACCAGTTTTCCATAAACTGGCTCGGCAGCTCGACCGCATCCCACGGCACACCGCTGATGCCGGATACGCCCGGGGTTTCAATGCGGGTCAGCATATGGTGCAGGCCGTGACCGAACTCATGGAACAGGGTAGTCACTTCGTTGTGGGTGAACAGCGCAGGCTTGCCGCCGAGCGGGCGGTTGAAGTTACAGGTCAGATAGGCCACCGGCTTTTGCAGGCTGCCGTCGGCTTTGCGCATCTGGCCAACGCAGTCATCCATCCAGGCACCGCCGCGCTTGTGCTCGCGCGCGTAAAGGTCCAGATAGAAGCTGCCGCGCAGTTCGCCGCTTTCGTCAAACAGGTCGAAGAAACGCACGTCGGGGTGATACACATCGACATCTTTGCGTTCACTGGCGGTGATGCCGTAAATGCGTTTCACCACTTCAAACAGGCCGCTCAGCGCACGCTGCTCCGGGAAGTACGGACGCAGCTGCTCGTCGCTGATCGAGTACAGGTGCTGTTTCTGCTTTTCACCGTAGTAAGTCAGATCCCACGGCTGCAGTTCGTCCACGCCGAACTCTTTTTTCGCAAAAGCGCGCAGCTCGGCCAGCTCCTGCTCCGCCTGCGGACGTGCACGTTTCGCCAGATCGGTCAGGAAGTCGATCACCTGCGCCGGGCTTTCCGCCATCTTGGTCGCCAGTGATTTATGCGCGAAGGAGTCAAAGCCCAGCAGCTGGGCCAGCTCGTGGCGCAGGGCCAGCTCTTCGGCCATCACTTCGCTGTTGTCCCACTTCCCGGCGTTTGGACCCTGGTCGGACGCACGAGTCGAGTAGGCGCGGTACAGTTCTTCACGCAGCGCCTGGTTGTCGCAGTAGGTCATCACCGGCAGATAGCTTGGGATGTCCAGTGTCAGCAGCCAGCCCTGCTGCTCTTTCGCTTCAGCCTGCGCTTTCGCGGCGGCCAGCGCGCTTTCCGGCATGCCGGACAGTTCGCTTTCATCGCTAATCAGCTTGCTCCAGCCCATGGTCGCATCCAGCACGTTGTTGCTGTAGGTCGAACCCAGCTCGGAGAGGCGTGCGGCGATTTCACCGTAGCGCTGCTGCTTCTCTTTCGACAGGCCGATACCGGACAGCTCGAAATCACGCAGTGCGTTATCGACCGCTTTTTTCTGTGCCAGATCGAGCGCGGCGTAGTGGCTGCCCTCTTTCAGATCGCGATATGCCTGATAAAGCCCTTCATGCTGGCCCGCCCAGGTGCTGTATTCCGACAGCAGCGGCAGGGTTTGTTCGTAGGCCTGGCGCAGCTCCGGGCTGTTTTTTACCGAATTCAGGTGGCTGACCGGGGAGAACAGGCGGCTTAAACGATCGTCGACTTCTGCCAGCGGCTGCACCAGGTTATCCCAGCTGTAGGGCGCACCCTGGGCAACAGCTTTCTCAACCGCCGCACGGCAATCATCCAGTGCCTGGGTCACGGCGGGAACCACATGTTCAGGCTTGATGGCGGAAAACGGAGGAAGAGTAAACGAAGAAAGTAACGGGTTGGTCATAGCGCAGTAGTCCTTTAATCGGTGTAAGGAGCGCGTTTTTACGCACGATTTCTTTAACATGAGGCTAAGTGTAGCGAAAATCAATGGTTGCCAGCGTAACATCTCCCCTTCATCGGCTATCGGAGCGGCTTCTCACCGCACGTTCGGCTTTGCTGGTGCCGGGTCGGCATTGCATACTCTTTCGCTTTGTTACGCCGTATTACTCATTTAAACAGGGAGTGAAATGATGTGGTTTTTGCTGGCGCTGTCTTTGCTGTTCTTGTCATTTAGTCTGCGCAGCTCACTGGTATTGTTATTTATTGCTCTGGCAATGGCGATTATCGATCAAACGCTGCTGCCACCGGGTATTATTGCTCTTGGCATTATGTTCTGCATCGCTATTTGCTGGGGATATCGCCAGCGGCAAACGCCGTTTGCGCTACCGGGCGAGATCCTGCTGGTTGCTGGCGCAATCGCGCTGGGGCTACATATGATCCCAGGTTTTAATAATCAAATCGCGGCTTCAGGCGTGCAGGCCGGGCCGCAGAGCCTGCCGTTCACCTTCTATTTTAATCTTGATAAAGCGCTGATCCCCTTCCTGCTGCTGGGCTGTATGCCAACGCTTATCGCCCGTCCGTCACAGCAGCCGCAGAATCCGCTGTGGTGGCTGATACTGATGCTGTCGATGCCTCTGCTGCTGTTGGTGGCAACCGTTATCGGCGCGCTGCGGGTGGAGCCTCATATTCCAACCTGGATTGGCTCGTTTATGCTCGCCAACCTGTTTTTCGTCTGTCTGGCGGAAGAAGCCCTGTTCCGTGGCTATATTCAGCAGCGCCTGAGCCAGTTCCTGGGCGATAAGCGCGCGCTGTTGATTGCCTCGGTATTATTTGGCCTGGCACACTTTTCTGGTGGACTGATGCTGGTATTTTTCGCCACGCTGACGGGCGTGATTTACGGTCTGGCCTGGCTGTGGAGCGGACGTCTTTGGGTGGCTACGCTGGTGCATTTTTCCTTTAATATGCTGCACCTGCTGTTCTTCACCTATCCTGTATGGCAACGCCTGCCGACCTGATATAATCGGCACAATTCGTTCTCATGCTTTTTCCTGCATCCGTTGCTGTGCGCCGTTCTGTAGGGTAATCCGTGGGGTAATAATTGTAGAAAATTGATTCACCATCAATTAAAGCCGCATAAAATCAACAGGATAAATAATGCTCAGCTATCGCCACAGTTTTCACGCCGGCAACCACGCCGATGTACTTAAGCACACCGTACAAAGCCTGATTATCAGTTCGCTGAACGAGAAAGATAAACCCTATCTTTACCTCGACACCCACGCGGGCGCCGGTCGGTATCTGCTGAGCGGTGAGCATGCGGAGCGTACCGGCGAATATCTGGAAGGCATCGCCCGCATCTGGCAGCAGGACGATCTCCCTGCCGAGCTTGAGCCGTATATTAAAGCGGTTAAGGATCTGAATCCTAACGGCAAGCTGCGCTACTACCCGGGTTCTCCGCTGATTGCGCGCTACCTGCTGCGTGAATACGACAAGCTACAGCTGACCGAACTGCACTCCAGCGATTTCCCGCTGCTGCGCGGTGAGTTCCTGAAAGACAGCCGCGCGCGCACCGATCGTGCCGATGGCTATCAGCAGCTGAAAGCCAAGCTGCCGCCGCTGTCCCGCCGTGGTTTTGTGCTGATCGACCCACCTTACGAGCTGAAAAGCGACTATCAGGCCGTCGTGAAGGGTATCGAAGAGGGTTATAAGCGCTTCAGTACCGGCGTTTATGCGCTGTGGTATCCGGTGGTGCTGCGTCAGCAGATTAAGCGCATGTGTAAAGAGCTGGAAGCTACCGGCATTCGCCGTATTCTGCAGATCGAGCTGGGCGTGCGCCCGGACAGCGACCGTTTCGGCATGACAGCGTCGGGGATGATTGTGGTTAACCCGCCGTGGAAGCTGGAGCAGCAGATGAAGAATGTGCTGCCGTGGCTGGAAAAAGTGCTGGTGCCGTCCGGGACCGGGCATTCTAAGGTTGAGTGGATCGTTCCGGAGTAATTTCTGCGGGTTCGCTGCGTGGGTCGTGCGGGGAGTTCGGTATTCAGTGCGGATGGCTGCGTGAGTCGTGCGGGAGTACGGTATTCAGTGCAGGTGGCTGCGTGAGTCGTGCGGGAGCACGGTATTCAGTGCGGAGGCTGCGTGAGTCGTGCGGGAGTACGGCCTCTGCGGCGGCGGCGGGCGGTCCTCGCGCCGCGCTTTGCGCGGTGCCCTCGTCTCCGGCATCTGACCGACGGACCGTTTGAGAGCGGGCTTCCTGCCCGCACTCAAACTGACGCCAGCGTCCCTGCTGTCGTCTCCTGGTCAGTTGCCTCCACCTCAGCGCTGCGGATTGCCACTTTGCCGCCGCAGAGGCCGTTCTCCTTCAGTTTTCGTGCTCGCTTTCCGTTAAGTCAGGGGTTCGCTCTTCGTTCGGTAAATCTGTTTTTCTTTCTCAACGCTCAACTGTACGTCGGTACGCAGGGCCGGTGACATCAGCGGCTTATCTACAACATTAAACGTCAGGCCGGATTATCCCTTGCAGGCAATACCAGAAGTCACAGCGCTGACGGGGCGTGGCCACGCCCCGTCAGCGCAGGCACCAGAGCACCAGAGCACCAGAGCACCAGACTGTACAACCCCGATCTGTCAGACAACAAACACCGCAAAATCATGCGCCATCTCCGTCACCGGAAACACCGCCCGGCACTCATCCAACAGCCGCTCACAGTCCTGACGTAAATAACGCGAACTCAGATGGGTGATAATCAGCCGCTTCGCCCCGCTCTCCTTCGCCACCCTGGCCGCCTGCACCGTCGAGGAATGACCGCGACCGTTGGCTTTTTCTTCCATCGCCACTTCCAGCGTCGCCTCATGCACCATCACATCAACACCCGCCGCCAGATCGGTTGCCGCCGCAGTGGGTGCCGTATCGCCAAAGATCGCCAGACTGCGCCCCTTGATGGAACTACCCAGATAGTCCCAGCCATTCACCACCCGACCATCATCGAGCGTCACGCTGCGCCCCTGCTTTAAATCGTAATAGTAAGGGCCGGGCAGATAGCCGTCCGCTTTCAGCCGCTCCGCATCCAGCGCGCCGGGTTTGTCATGCTCATCAATCCGGTAGCCGTAACACTCCACCGGATGAGTCAGCGGAAACGCGGTAACGCGAAACTGCTCGTCGTTGCACACCTCTCCGGCGGTAATCTCAACGATCTCCAGCGGGAAAGTCAGCCACGACCCGCTCAGCTGTAGCGAGGTTTCCACAAAGGTCTTAATTCCCACCGGGCCGTATAGCGTTAACGGCTCGGTGGCACCGTTCATCGACCTGCTGGTCAGCAACCCCGGCAGGCCGAAAATATGATCGCCGTGCAGATGGGTAATAAAGATTTTCTCAATTTTCACCGGCTTAATCGGCGTACGCAGGATCTGATGCTGGGTCCCTTCTCCGCAGTCAAACAGCCAGCTGCCGCGATTGTATTCACTCAGGTTCAGCGAAATGCTGGTAACATTTCGCTCGCGGCTCGGGGTACCTGCACCGGTACCTAAAAACTGTAATTCCATACGCTTTCTACTCCGTCATAGCGTTGTTTCCTGCGGCGAGCAGGAGAAAAAGAGGGCGAGTTTAGCACTGGTTATCCCCGTGCAGCTGCTCCCAGCTCAGATCGAAACGGGCCAGATACTTACGCAGGCGGTCGGCATCGTTGGGCTGCTTTTTCTGCTGGCGGGATACGGCAAACAGCCTGCGTCCGGCATCGGACAGCGACGATGACGTGCGGCAAATCGCCAGTACGCTTTCCAGCTGGGTACGATCAAAGAGATCCAGCTCAACCATCCCCTCCGGCAAACTGCCGCCCTCTACCTGATACCAACTGCGGCGCAGCCGGGCAATCTCCTCTTCCACCTGCTCGCTACCGATACGCCCTTCATCCGCCAGCGTCGCCATCCGCGTTACAGAAGCGCTTAACTCGCGAAAATTTCCCGGCCAGCGGGCTTCAGGCGAACAGGCAAACTGCAAAAAACGCTGCCTCGCTGGCGGTTCAAACCGCACCTGTGACTGACTGTCGCCAGCATAACGCAGCAGTTCATACTCCAGGTTAGGCTCGATGTCCTCACGCCGCTGTGCCAGACCCGGCAGCGTAAAGGTCCACATATTGATACGCGCGAAGAGATCTTCGCGGAAGCGCCCTTCCGCCACCCGCTGCCGCAGGTCGCGATGCGTACCGGCGATCAGCTGAAAATCGCTGCTCACCTCTTTATCACTGCCGAAAGGCAAAAAACGCTTTTCTTCAATCGCCTTCAGCAGCATCGCCTGCTCATCCAGCCCCAGCTCGGCGATTTCATCAAGGAACAACATGCCACCGTCCGCTTCACGCAGCAGGCCGTTTCGCGCCTGCTGCGCGCCGGTGAAGGCACCTTTCACATGGCCGAACAGCGTCGACATGGCATTATCACCGCGCAGGGTAGCGCAGTTAACGGCGACCAGCCTGCCCTTGACCCGATGCCGCGACTGGCGCAGCTGCCAGATGCGCTCGGCCAGAAACGATTTGCCCGCCCCGGTGGGGCCGGTAAGCAGAATGGGAGCCGTGGAACGCAGCGCCACCCGCTCAATCTGTTCGATAAGCGTGTTGAAGGTGGTGTTTCGCGTGGCAATACCGCCCTTCAACAGCGAAACCGATGCGGCCTGTTCACGCATAAAACGGCTGGTCAGCGTGGCATAACGGCGCAGATCCAGATCGATAATCGAATAAGCCCCTGCCGTTTTGGGTTCACCCTCGTTCTGGCCCGGTCCGGTTTGCAGCAGGCGGGCGGGCAGATAGCGCGCTTCCGTGAGCAGGAACCAGCAGATCTGCACCACGTGCGTCCCGGTCGTAATGTGGACCAGATACTCTTCATTTTCCGTATCAAACGTATAGCGGCTGGCAAACTCAAGCAGTGCGCCGTACACCTCTTCAAAATCCCAGGGATCGCGGAGTACGATTTCGTTGAGCTGAACCTGCGTCGCCGGTGATACCTGCGCCACGTCTTCCACCACCTGCCCGGCCAGCTGCAGGCTGTTGTCGCCGTGCAGCAGCTCCAGTCGGTCAATGGCAAAACCCGGCTGCATACAAAGACCGACGGTGGGCCGCCATTTGTTCCAGCGGTTATGGCGTTTCCCGCGTTTATCCAGCGTGGTGCCCAGCATGCCAATCACAACCCGACGCTTCATGTTTATCCTTAAATATAAAAAGCGAGATAAAAAGATAATAATCTAACTTACAGCATCAATATCGATCATCAAAAATATTTTTTAAAAACCATATTATTCATAAAGTTAAAAATAAATTCACGGCTAAAACCCGCAATGGCACGCTTCTGGCAATAGTGGTTCGTCACCCACGTTAAGCAAAAGGAATAACAGATGGCAAATGAATGGCAGCAGTTGCAGAACCCCGACGGCGCTGCGGTAAAAATGTGGACGCATGGCGTACCGGTCGATCCGAAAGCACAGCAGCAGCTGCTGAATACCGCCAAAATGCCGTTTATCTTTAAACATCTGGCAGTGATGCCGGACGTTCACGTCGGAAAAGGCTCCACGATTGGCAGCGTGATACCGACCAAAGGGGCGATTATCCCGGCAGCGGTCGGCGTGGATATTGGCTGCGGCATGATTGCCGTGCGTACCTCACTAACGGCCGCCGATCTGCCGGATAATCTGCTCGGCATTCGCAGCGCAATTGAACGGGCGGTGCCTCACGGCCGCAGCAGCGGACGGTCGGGCCGGGATCGCGGGGCGTGGCAGAATCCACCTGGCGTGGTTGATAACCACTGGCAGGCGCTGGAACAGGGCTTCAAACGTATTACGGATAAGTACCCTGCACTGCTGAAAACCAATAACTACCAGCATCTCGGCACGCTCGGTACAGGTAATCACTTTATCGAGCTCTGCCTGGATGAAGCCGAGCGGGTATGGGTGATGCTGCACAGCGGGTCGCGCGGCGTTGGCAATGCCATCGGCAACCTGTTTATTACTCTGGCACAGCAGGATATGCGCCAGCACATCGCCAACCTGCCGGACCGCGATCTGGCCTATTTTGCCGAAGGCAGCGCGCATTTTGATGACTATCTGCAGGCGGTGGAATGGGCACAGGACTACGCCCGCCACAACCGCATGGTGATGATGCAGCAGACGCTGGCGGCGCTGGCGCAGGCGGTAACCAAACCGTTTATCGCCGAGGAACAGGCGGTTAACTGCCACCACAACTATGTGCAGCGCGAACAGCATTTCGGCGAAGAGGTGCTGATCACGCGTAAAGGTGCGGTTTCCGCGCGCAAAGGCGAAATGGGGATTATTCCCGGCTCGATGGGGGCGAAAAGCTTTATCGTGCGCGGGCTGGGCAATGAAGAGAGCTTCTGCTCATGCAGCCACGGCGCCGGGCGCGTGATGAGCCGTACCGAGGCGAAAAACCGTTTCACCGTAGCCGACCAGCAGCGCGCAACGGCACACGTTGAGTGCCGTAAAGACAGTAACGTCATCGATGAAATCCCGATGGCCTACAAAGATATCGACGCGGTGATGGCCGCCCAGGCCTCGCTGGTAGAAATTGTCCACACCCTGCGCCAGGTGGTGTGCGTAAAAGGATAAGGAGTGAATGATGGAACAGACGATAAGCCGCGAAATGCGCAGCAGAATATTGGCAACGCTGGAAGAAACGGAAGCAAAGCACGGGGTGCGAATCCTGTACGCCTGCGAATCGGGCAGCCGCGGCTGGGGTTTTGCCTCACCGGACAGCGATTATGATGTGCGCTTCATCTATGTACATCAGCCGGAATGGTATCTGCGGGTAATGCCGCCGCGCGATGTGATCGAAATGCCGATAGATGACGAGCTGGATGTGTGCGGCTGGGAGTTACGTAAAACGCTTGGCCTGATGCAGGCCGCTAACCCCACGCTGATGGAGTGGCTGGACTCGCCGATCGTTTATCGCCAGCATACCGAAAGCAGCAGTGCGCTACAGGCGCTGGCCCGCGACTATTGTAGCGATCGACGTGCGCGCTACCATTACCTGTCGATGGCGAGAAAAAATTTTCGCGGCTATCTGCAAGGGGAGCAGATACGACTCAAGAAATATTTCTACGTGCTGCGTCCACTGCTCGCCGTGATGTGGATCGAAGCCGGTCTGAGAACCCCGCCCATGCGGTTCGACAAACTGGTCGCGGGCACGATAACCGAACCGAAACTGCTGGCCGAGATTGAGTCGCTGCTGGTAATGAAACGCAGCGCGAATGAGGCGGAATATGGCCCGCGCCGCCCTTACCTGCACGCCTTTATCCGCAGCCAGCTGGAGCAGCAGGATCGCCCACTGCTGGCCGACAGTGAAAGGCGCGATGCGACAAAGCTGGATCGGTTCCTGCGCGATACAGTCATGGCCCAGAGGTGAAATGGCAAAGGCATCGTTCGGCTCGGTGCCTCCGCCCTATCGCAATCATAGACGCAATCTTTGCGGCATTTGGCCGAGTGGCGTTACACTTATGCCCAGAAAAATAACTCACTTACTGAACTGGAAGATTCGATGACCAAACATTATGACTATCTCGCCATCGGCGGCGGCAGCGGCGGTATCGCCTCCATCAACCGTGCGGCCATGTACGGACAGAAATGTGCGCTGATCGAAGCGAAAGATCTTGGCGGCACCTGCGTGAACGTGGGCTGCGTACCGAAGAAAGTAATGTGGCATGCCGCACAGATTGCTGAAGCCATCCATCAGTACGGCCCGGACTACGGCTTCGACACCACCGTTAACCAGCATAACTGGGACGTGTTGCTGAAGAACCGCAGCGCCTATATCGATCGTATCCACACCTCATACGATAACGTGCTGGGTAAAAACAACGTCGATGTGATCAAAGGCTTTGCGCGTTTTGTTGATGCGCACACCGTGGAAGTGAACGGCGAAAAGATTACCGCTGACCATATTCTGATTGCTACCGGCGGTCGCCCGGTTCAGCCGAACATTCCGGGTGCCGAGTACGGCATCAACTCCGACGGCTTCTTTGAGCTACAGGCGCTGCCAAAACGCACCGCCGTGGTGGGCGCAGGCTATATCGCGGTTGAAATTGCCGGCGTGCTGAACGCGCTGGGTTCTGAAACCCACCTGTTCGTTCGTAAGCACGCGCCGCTGCGCACCTTCGATCCGCTGATCGTCGATACGCTGCTGGAAGTGATCAACACCGAAGGCCCGACGCTGCACACCGAATCTATTCCAAAAGCGGTGGTGAAGAATGCCGACGGCAGCCTGACCCTGCAGCTGGAAAATGGTAAAGAGCAGACCGTTGATTGCCTGATCTGGGCGATTGGCCGCGAGCCGATGACCGACAACCTGAACCTGGACGTCACCGGCGTTGCGCTGAACGACAAAGGCTATATCAACGTTGATAAGTTCCAGAATACCAACGTGAAAGGCATCTACGCGGTGGGCGATAACACCGGTGCGGTAGAACTGACTCCGGTGGCGGTTGCCGCCGGTCGTCGCCTGTCCGAGCGCCTGTTCAACAACAAACCGAACGAGCATCTGGACTACAGCAACGTGCCAACCGTCGTGTTCAGCCACCCGCCGATCGGCACCGTGGGCCTGACCGAGCCGGAAGCGCGCGAGAAGTTTGGCGATGACCAGGTCAAAGTGTACAAATCGGCCTTTACGGCGATGTACACCGCCGTCACTCAGCACCGCCAGCCTTGCCGTATGAAGCTGGTCTGCGTCGGCGCCGATGAGAAGATTGTCGGCATTCACGGCATCGGCTACGGCATGGATGAAATGTTACAGGGCTTTGCGGTGGCACTGAAAATGGGGGCCACCAAGAAAGACTTCGATAACACCGTTGCGATCCACCCGACCGGCGCGGAAGAATTTGTGACTATGCGTTAAGCACTGTTCTGATATTAAAAAAACACCTGCAGGTCGTTCTGTAGGTGTTTCTTAGCGAGTTTGAAATTAATAGTGTAGAATCTATAACCCATTAATTATAAACCATTAACAATGGTAGAAGTTTAAGAAAACGACCATTCGAAGAATGGATAAAAACACGGAAATAAAAATATCTCCTTATTTCACACTATCATTATTCTAAAATTAAACTTCCCTGATGCATGACGCTGAAAAACTAAAAAAAATTAAAATAATTGTTATACTAAACCCGCCAGAACAGTAACACACTTCACCAAAAAAGATAATCTGTACAAAAGGACAGTCTTTCGACTGTACTTTCTACCTGTACCTGTGAAAAATGATGGATAACAAGAATAAAAATAACCACAAGTAAAAATCTTTATTATATAATAGCGTTCATAAATCTCTTGCTATCAAGGCTAAAAATACCCGATGAAAAGTGATAAAGACATTGAGTTATTTATAAAGAATTATGTTGAAGATGCATTGGGTGATTTTAGTGAGTTGACATGGGCTTATGTTGTTCTTTCAAAGAGTAATATGTCATTAAATTTTTACGTGACAAACTATCCGGATGAATGGGTCATGTTTTATAAGGAAAAAAGATTATACTTCACCGATCCGGTTGTTATCACTGCACGCACCAGATTAACGCCTTTTGAGTGGGATAAAAGTCTGATAATTAACTCCGGATATCATTACACCGGGTTGTTTGATCAGGCTGAAGAATTTGATTTGATTAAAGGAAATACTTTTGTTGTTCATGACTTTAATAATAACCTCGCGACGTTAACTTTCATTACCAGTCGGGGAAGTAAACCTGAGATAGTTAATAAATTAACTCAAAAAAGGGGAGATATTTCATTACTTCTCGCATCCATACATGAAACATATCTTGCTCTGGCTTATCCACCAACGGAAAACATCAATAAAGTCGATAAGAAAACCATTTTCACGAAGAGAGAAAACGAAGTCCTTTACTGGTACAGCATGGGTAAAACCTATCAGGAAACCAGTATTATTCTTGGGATCAAATTACGCACGGTCAAATTTCACATGTCGAACATTGTCAAAAAAATGGGTGTAACAAATGCACGACATGCCGTACGTTTTGGGATAGAGCATGGCTTGATAAAGCCCGAAATATAAAAATCAGTGACAGCAACATTTAGTCACCGCTATTGGAGCTAAAAACTCCGCAGGGGTTCAATCCTGCCCCGACCTGGCATGGCTGCAATATGTTGCACTATGCTGCAATGCCAGAATCAGTGAGGCATTATCTCTGAAAAAGATATTTACTGCCCGTAATACGCATTCGCCCCGTGCTTACGCAGGAAGTGTTTATCCAGCAGCGTCTGCTGCATACTGTCAACGCCGGGCTGTAGCTGACGGGTGAACAGATTCATATAGGCGATCTCTTCCAGCACTACGGCATTATGCACGGCGTTATCCGCATCGGTGCCCCAGGCAAAGGGACCGTGGCCGTTGACCAGCACCGCAGGGATATCCTTCGCGCTAATCCCCTGCTGATTTACCGTTTCCACAATGACATTCCCGGTTTCGTGCTCATACTGACCGTTAATTTCCTCGTCGCGCATCAGTCGGGTGCAGGGGATCGTGCCATAGAAATAATCGGCGTGAGTGGTGCCCAGCGCCTTCAGCGGCTGACCGGCCTGCGCCCAGATCGTCGCGTGGCGCGAGTGGGTGTGCACCACACCACCGATATGTTCAAAGGCACGATACAGCACCAGATGCGTCGCGGTATCGGAAGACGGTTTTTTATCCCCCTCCACCACTTTACCGGTTTGCAGATCGACCACCACCATATCCTCCGGCTGCATATCTTTATAATCCACGCCGGAAGGCTTAATCACCACCAGACCGCGTTCACGATCGATTCCGCTGACGTTTCCCCAGGTAAAGGTCACCAGCTTGTGGGCGGGTAATAATAGGTTTGCTTCAAATACCTGTTGTTTTAATTTCTGCAGCATAGTTAAACCTCACGTAATAAATAATTTATTTGCAGATAATGACTAAGGCGCTGCAAATATCTATTTCATCAATTAATAAGGGAATGGATGGGTTATTACGTTACGTCTAATACTTTGCTGCGAAAAGCCTGTGAGAATGGCAAAAGTCGCCAAACAAATACAAACGGTCGCATTCGGTCATAAATGGGCATTTACAACTTGACCGTTTATGTTGATTTAAAGCTGTTGATGATTTTTTATCTGCAATAACGCCCGTTTTTACGTGATGAAAATCACATTAAAATGCATAATGCACATCACAATCATCACTTAATAGTGATTATTATCACATTAAGACATATGGAAAAACTAGCTAACGGGTTTCTTGAAATCAGTCACTTTAAAAAAAACTGAAAAGTATGAATATTAGTCCATGTGATAAGCAATGGAATCGGGCTATTTATGTTACAGGCTGAGCGTTACAAGATGATTTGTAGCTATGTGCAACAAAATGGCTCCGCGCTGGTTGCTGAACTGTCGACTATGTGCAGCGTTTCGCAGGAAACTATACGCAGAGATTTAAATCTGCTGGAACGTAACAAGAAACTGATCCGCAGCTTTGGCGGCGCAGTGTCGCTTGATGACTATGACGACCGCACCCGCCCCGTGCAGGACGCTTTCTATAAAGCGGATACTATCGATCGGGCAGAATCGCTACGCAAAAGAACGGAAGAACACCCCGATATTAAGATGAAACTGGCCAAGGCTGCACTGCAGTTTATTCAGCCCGGCGACTGCATCCTGCTGGATAACAGCAGCACCTGCTGGTTCCTCGCACGACAGATCCCGGATATTGATATCACCGTCGTAACCAACTCGGTCAAAATCATCCAGGCGCTGGCCTGCCGCGATAAGGTACGTATCATCGGCTGCGGCGGTGAATACTCGGAGCGCCACGACGATTTCCACGGCCCGGTGGCAGAAAGCGCGATTCGTAACTTTCAGATCAATACCTTCTTTTTTTCCTGCCAGGGGCTGAATCTGGAAAATGGCATCCGCGACGGCAGTGAAATTAACGCCCGCTTAAAGCAGGTAATGCTACAGGTTTCCGGCAAAAAAATTCTGCTGGCCGACTCCAGCAAATTCGATCAGTTCGCGTTTTGTAAGATTTGCATGCTCGATGACATTGATATTTTAATCACCAATAAAGTGGCTGAAGAAAGAAACTGGGGAGACAGCCCTGAATTTAGTGTAATTGAAGTCGACAAGTAATTTTTTAGCGAAGATAAAATCCGCCCGTTCTGGCGCAATAAGCCAGAACGATTTTATTACCGTCAATACCAGTGAAAGTTGCAATAAATAACCGGAACCGAAATACACCATCACCATTGTTTTATTCAATGGCAAAGCGGATTAATGCATCCTTTGCGTTAGCCGTTGCTGCTCATTTTATTTAACAACGCACGGTGTAATGGCGAAGGGGAAACAAACCGAATAATGCACTATTCGGCAACCATGATAATTAAAATAACCTTCTGAGGATCTAATAATGAAAAAATTACTCTTACCCTGTGTAATCGCCTCACTGATCGCTTCATTTTCCACCCTGGCTGATGACGCAGCGGTCCCTCAAAAAGCCAACAAACCTTTTACTATGGGCGTGGTGGTGAAAGTGGGGGGAATTCCCTGGTTTAACGTGATGGAACAGGGGATTAAAGAAGAAGGTAAAGCCCTGGGCGTGAACGCCTGGCAGGTGGGGCCAACCACCGCCGACCCGGCCGAGCAGGTGCGCGCCATTGAAGATTTGATCGCCAAGAAAGTGGATGTCATTGGCGTAGTGCCAAACGATGCCAAAGTGCTGGAGCCGGTGCTGAAACGCGCGCAGGAAGCGGGCATCAAGGTGATTACCCACGAATCACCGGCGCAGGCCAATGCGGACTGGGACTTTGAACTGCTCGATACTCAAACTATGGGCGCTAACCATATGAAAGATATGGCCGCCTGCATGGGTGAAGAAGGCAAATATGCCATGTTCGTGGGTAGCCTGACCGTTCCGCTGGTAAACGACTGGGCCAACGCGGCCATCGCCTATCAGAAAGAACACTACCCGAAAATGCAGCTGGTTGAAGACCGTTTTGGCGTTGCCGAATCGGTAGATGACTCCATGCGCACCGCCAATGACCTGATGTCCAAACACAAAGATCTGAAAGGCATTATGTCCTTCGGTTCGCAGGGCCCAATCGGCGCAGGCCGCGCGATCGACAAGCGTAAGAAAAACAATGATATCTGCGTCTTTGGTACGTTTACCCCGGGCCAGGGCATCAAGCTGCTGGAGAAAGGCGCGATCGATGGCGGCTATATCTCTAACCCAATGACCGCCGGCAAGGTCTTTGTACAGGTGGCGACCGCGATGATGAACGGTGAACCGATCAAAGACGGCGTCAAACTGGGCGACATGGGCGAAATCAAAATCAAAGGCAACACCATCCTCAGCGATAACCCGGAAAAACTGGATGTGGAAAACACCAAACGTCTGGTGAAACTGGGCCTCTGACCCTGAGCCGTATCGCCGGAGCCATTGCGCTCCGGCTTTATTCACGTCTAACACCAGGGCAAGAACGATGCTTAATAATAACAATGTCGATAATGCCGCCGCGCTGATCACGCTGAACGCGCTGTCAAAAAGCTTTGGCGGCCATCAGGCATTAAAAAACATCACGCTGACCTTAAACCAGGGCGAAGTCCACTGCCTGGCCGGGGCCAACGGCTGCGGTAAAAGTACGCTGATTAAAACCATCAGCGGCGTCTACGCGCCCGATGCCGGTAGCGAAATCATCATCGACGACAAAACCCATGCACGCCTGACGCCCGATCGCGCCAGGGCTTTAGGCATTCAGGTGATTTATCAGGACCTGTCGCTGTTCCCGAATCTGACCGTCGCCGAGAACATTGCCTTCGAATACAACCTTAAGGGCTATTTCGGCTGGTTTAAGCAGAAAAAACTGAAAGAAAAAGCACAGCAGATCCTCAACGAGCTGGCGTTCAATATCGATCCGGATGCGCTGGTGCAGCATCTTCCCATAGCCCAACGCCAGCAGATCGCCATCTGCCGCGCGCTGGTTGCGGACGCCCGGCTGGTGATTATGGACGAGCCAACCGCTTCACTGACGCGCACCGAAGTGAACCAGCTGCTGCGCACGGTGAACTACCTGCGGGATAAAAACATCACCGTGGTCTTCGTCAGCCACCGTCTGGATGAAGTGAAAGAGATTTCCGACCGTATTACCGTGATCCGCGACGGCGAGAAGATCGGCACCTGGGACGCCGCCGCGCTCTCTACCGGCAAAATCACCGAGCTGATGACAGGATTAGTTATTGAGCACCAGCAGAAGTTGCCAAACGCCGAGCTGGGTAAGGTGGTGCTGGAGCTGAATCACCTCAGCCGCAAAGGGCAGTTTGACGATATCTCCTTACAGCTGCATCGCGGCGAAGTACTGGGCCTGTGCGGCCTGCTGGGCTCCGGCCGCACCGAACTGGCACTGAGCCTGTTTGGTATCACCCACCCCGATAGCGGTGAGATCCTGCTGGACGGTAAAAAGGTCCGGATCAAAGACAACACTCAGGCACGGGAAATGGGCATTGCCTATGTTTCAGAAGACCGTCTGACGCTGGGTGCCATTCTGCCGCAGTCGGTTGCCGACAACATGGTGATTTCCATTCTCGATGAGATCAAAACGCCGTGGCACATGATCGATGAACAGCGCAAAGACGCGCTGGTGCAGGAGTGGATCAAAGATCTGGATATCAAGGTGACCAACCCGGATAACCCGCTTTCAACCCTTTCCGGCGGCAACCAGCAAAAGGTGGTGCTGGCGAAATGGATACTCACCCGACCAAAAGTGTTGATTCTTGATGCGCCCACCGTCGGGGTAGACATCGGTGCCAAAGACAGTATCTACAAGCTAATCCATCGCCTGTCCGGCGTGGGTATTTCGGTGCTGTTAATTACCGATGAAGCCCCGGAAGCCTATTACAACTGCGATCGCGTGCTGCATATGAAGCAGGGAAAAATCGTTAACGAGTTAATTCCTTCAACGCTGAGCGAACCTCAACTCGCGGAGGCCATCAATGGCTAACATTTTTAAAATGCCACGTTCGGTCGAAGGCTGGCTGGGCTGGGTTATCGCCTTAATGCTGGTGCTGTTTTCCACCTTAAGCAGCGAGTTTTTGTCGATCCAGAACCTGCTGGATTTGACCGAAAGCTATGCCGTAACCGGGATTTTCGCGCTGGGTTTATTTGTGGTGCTGGTGACCGGCGGCATTGATATTTCCTTCGCCGCCGTGGCTTCTGTCGCACAGTATTTTATTGCCTCGCTGTTGCTTAACGATGTGATTGCCAGCCCGCTGCTGTGTATCGTGCTGGCGATTGTCTGCGGTGTGGTCTTCGGGCTGATTAACGCCGTGCTGATCTACTACCTCAATATCGTCTCGATCATTATCACCATCAGTATGCAGTCGCTGCTGTTCGGCATGCTGATGTGGATTACCAACGGCCACAGCATTTACGACCTGCCCGACTGGTGGATCAGCCAGCGTACTATCCTGCCCTTCGAATACGGCGGCGAAAGCTATCAGGTGGGCCTGCCGGTGGTGGTGATGCTGGGCATGGCGCTGCTGACCTGGCTGCTGCTGAATAAAACCCATATCGGTCGGCAGCTCTACGCCGTCGGCGGCAGCAACGAATCCGCTCGTCGTATCGGCATCCGCGTCTCCGTTATCTATCTGTTTGCCTACGGCTATTTAGGCGCGGCGGCGGCGATTGGCGGCATGCTGCAGGCGTACCGCATGAGCGAAGTGGTGCCTAACGCGCTGGTCGGCGGCGAGCTGGATGTGCTGGCGGCGGCGGTGCTGGGCGGTGCCAGTCTCTCCGGCGGCAGAGGTTCGGTGATTGGCACGCTGATGGGCGTATTCCTGATCGGCATTCTGAAAAACGGCCTGAACCTGATCGGCGTTTCCAGCTATTTCGTCAACATCGTGATTGGCGTCGTTATCGTCGCCGCGATCTGCGTCACCCACTACAAGAAACGCAAAGAAACCGATGTCGGCTTCGTCTGACGGAGACTGTTTAATGAAAAATAAACCCTTTTTACCTCTGGACGGCACCAGCACCGGGCTGCTCGGTATCTGCCTGATTGCCACGGTGGCCTTTTCACTGGCGATGCCGGGCCGCTTTCTAACCGAAAACACCTTTCTGAGCATTGCGTTTCAGCTGCCGGAACTCGGCCTGCTGACCTTTGCGATGTTTGTACCGATGCTGAGCGGTGGCCTGAATCTGTCGATTATCGGCACGGCCAACCTCACCAGCCTGTTTATGGCCTGGCTGCTGATTCACTACGTTCCGGTTGATGCCAGCATCGGCGTGCAGCTGATGTGGCTGGTGCTGGCGCTGCTGGCTGCGGCAGTGATTGCGGTGCTGATTGGCGTGCTGACCGGGCTGATGATTTCCCGCGTGGGTGCGCACCCGATTCTGGTGACTCTCGGCAGCATGACCATTATCAGCGGCATTGGTGTGTACCTGACCAAAGGCGCGGCGCTGAGCGGCATGCCGCCAATCGTGCGCAGTATGGGATCGGAAGTGGTCTGGGGGATCCCGGTTCCACTGATTATCTTTATCGTCGCCACCGTATTTTTAGCCCTGCTACTGGGCAGAACGCGCCTCGGCAAAAATATCTACATGTGCGGCAGCAACATCAACGCCACCTGGTTCAGCGGCATCCGCACCGACCGCATCATGATGGCGATTTACGCCATTTCCAGCCTGCTGTGCGTGCTGGCGGGGCTGATCATGATGGCCCGCTTTAACTCGGCGCGCATGGGCTACGGCGATTCGTATCTGCTGCTGACGGTGCTGGCGATTGTGCTGGGCGGGACCGACCCGTTCGGCGGCGTGGGCAAAGTGATCCACGTCTTCTGCGCGCTGCTGGTGCTGCAGGTGATCGCCACCGGGCTGAGCCTGGCGGGGGTCAGCCTGCACTTCAATCTGGCGGTATGGGGCATCACGCTGATTTTCGCCCTGGCGTTCAAATTCTTTAAAAACAAATGGCAGGCGCAGCGGGCGATGAAGCTGAACCGGAAAAAGCACCAGCAGCTGCTGGCAACACGTGGGGAAAGATAATGCGTAAGCATCCATTAGGGATTTACGAGAAGGCGCTGCCGAAAGGGACCAACTGGGTGGAGAAGCTGGCCGTGGCAAAATCCTGCGGGTTTGATTTTGTCGAGATGTCGGTGGATGAAAGCGACGAACGCCTGGCGCGACTGGACTGGACGCAGGCAGAGCGCATGGAGATCATCCAGGCGATTCAGCAGACCGGCGTGCGCATTCCCACCCTGTGCCTGTCGGCACACCGCCGCTTTCCGTTCGGCAGCCGCGACGCGCAGACCCGCCAGCAGGCGTATACCATTATGGAAAAAGCGGTGCGGCTGGCGCAGGATCTGGGCATCCGTACCATTCAGCTGGCCGGCTACGATGTCTATTACGAACCGCAGGACGACGACACCATCGCCCGCTTTGAGGACTCCGTGGCCTGGGCCGTTGAGCTGGCCGCCGGGGCGCAGGTGATGTGCGCGGTGGAAATCATGGACACGCCGTTTATGAACTCCATCAGCAAGTGGCAGGCGCTGAATGCGAAAATTAACTCACCGTGGTTCACCGTCTATCCCGATATCGGCAACCTCAGCGCCTGGGGAAATGAGGTGGACAGCGAGCTGACCGGCGGTATCGATCGCATTGCGGCTATCCACCTGAAAGATACGCTGCCGGTCACGCCGGACTCGCCGGGCCAGTTCCGCGATGTGCCGTTTGGTGAGGGCTGCGTTGATTTTGTGCAGTTCTTTAAAACCCTGCGCCGCCTGAACTATCGCGGCACCTTCCTGGTTGAAATGTGGACGGAAAAAGCCGACGAGCCGCTGCTGGAAATCATTCGCGCCCGTCAGTGGATTGAAGACAAAATGGCCGCAGCCGGCTGGGGTGAAACCCGTAGCGCGCTGCTCAGCCCGGAGGCAGTATGAGCCACTACTTTATGGGCGTTGATTTAGGCGGGACGGTAACCAAAGCGGGGATTTACACCGCCGACGGCCAGGAGATCAAAGTCGTTGAGCTGGCGGTCCCGCTGCTCAGTGAACAGATGGGGTTCTGCGAGCGCGATATGGCCGAGCTGTGGTCCGCCACTAGCCAGGTGATTCGCCAGGTGCTGAACGACAGCGGTATTGCGGCAGAGGCGATTCACGGCGTGAGCTTTTCCGCCCACGGTAAGGGTCTGTACCTGGTGGATAAGCAGGGCCAGCCGGTACGTAACGGCATCGTCTCCTCCGACTCACGCGCGCAGCCGCTGGTCAGCCGCTGGAAAAGTGAAGGCCGCGACGCCGAAGCATACAGCCGCAGCCTGCAACAGCTATGGCCGTCGCATCCGGCGGCGCTGCTCGGCTGGCTGAAGGAGCATGAGCCGGACAGCTATCAGCGCGCGGGCTATATTCTGATGGTCCACGACTATATCCGCTACTGCCTGACCGGCGAGTTCGCCTGCGAAGAAACCAATATCTCCGGCAGCAATTTGTTTAACCAGCAGCAGGGGGCATTCGACCCGACGCTGTTTAACATCTTCGGTATTTCCGAGATGGCAGAGAAAGCGCCGCCGGTGATCGGTTCCGCCGAATGCGCCGGATACGTCACCGAACAGGCCGCCGCGCTGTGCGGTTTAAAAGCCGGAACGCCGGTGTTCGGCGGGCTGTTTGACGTTGTCGGCGCGGCGCTGGCCTCGGGCGTGCACGACAGTTCCTGCCTCAGCGCCGTGGCGGGCACCTGGAGCATCGCCACCCGCGTTTTCGACCGTATTGAACCCTCTGACTATCCCTACGTGTGGGGGAAATACTGCATTCCCGGCACTTTCTTTGTTCATGAAGGCAGCCCGACCTCGGCCAGCAACCTCGCCTGGTTTGTGCAGCAGTTCTTCCCGGATCTGCCGGACAGCTATCGCCAGCTTAACCAGTGGGCGAAAAACGGCTACGAAAAGGATCTCAACATCCTGTTTTATCCGTGGCTGTACGGCTCCAACTTCCACGACAACCTGCACGGCGGCTTCCTTGGCTTAAGCGGCCACCACAGTCGGGAAGATATGGTCTACGCCATTTATCAGGGCATCGTCTTCTCGCATCTGCTGCATCAGGACCGTGTGCAGGACCTCAGCGCGGGCAGCGATATCATCCGCTTTACCGGTGGGCCAACGCACTCGGATATCTGGATGCAGATGTTCTGCGACGCCAGCAACCTGCCGCTGGAAATCGTCGACGTGAAGCAGTCCGGCTGCCGCGCTGCCGCGATCTGTGCCGCGGTGGGCGCGGGTGAATACCCTGATTTCCAGACGGCAATGAAGCACTGCCAGCCGCCCACCCTTCGCCTGGAGCCAAACCCGGCTAAACACGCGATGCTGAGAAAACGCTTTGAACACTTCAAGCGGATTGCCGGGGCGTTAAGTGAAGTGAAGGCCATCGTCTGATTGCCCTTTCGCTGAGCTGCCCACCGGCGATCGGTTCTTAAATGAAAACGCGTGGGAGGCCGGTGAATAATCCGCTCCCGGCCGGGGCTTTACCCTGGCCGGGAGCCGGAACCGTTAACCGGCACGGCGGGAGACGGCGGTCAAACCCAGCCGTCAGGCCGGAACGTACACTTCGTGAATGCCGTTGAAGTTTTGTAGCCGCTCGCGCCACCACATTGCTGCATTGCCGGTAGCGCTGGACTTCCACGCCAGAAACGCCTGGTCTCGGCGGGTTTCGCTATCCAGCTGGCGCTCAACCAGCGCGCCGCTTTCCAGATGCGGTGCGGCCAGATAGCGCGGCAGATAGCCGCAGCCGAGCCCCGCCACCTGCGCCTGTACCTTATCGCTAAAGCTGTGCACGCTGAGGATCGGCTGATCGTCGAGAATCCTCAGATCCATTCCCTCCGCATGGCGTGAGCTGTCGCGCACGACCACCGCACGATACTGGCGGATCTGATCGCGCAGCAGCGGTTCAGGCAGCGCGGCCAGCGGATGCTCCGGCGCAATGGCAAAGACATATTCCAGCCAGCCAATCGGCACGCACTCAACGCCCGCATGGCGCGCGGGCTGCTGCACAGCACCAAACACAATATCGGCATCGCCGTAGCTCAGCGCTTCCCAACATCCGGCCAGCACGTCGTGGCGGAACATCAGCCGCGTGTGCTGGTGCTGCTGGTAAAACTCATCAATCAGCCCGGAGAGCAGTGAAAACGGCACCGAGGCATCCAGACTGATGGTGAGCTTGCTCTCCCAGCCGCTTTCCACGTACTGCGCCTGCTGCTCAAGTTCGCCAACCGCCCGTAATAAAACGCGTCCTTTCTCCAGCATCAGCCTGCCGGTTGGCGTGAATGTCGCACGATGGCCGGAGCGATCCAGCAGCGTGATATTCAGGTCACTCTCCATTTTTTGCACGGTATAGCTCAGCGCGGAGGCCGTTTTAAACAGCCTGGCCGCCGCTGCGGCAAAGGTGCCGTGCCGGTCCAGCGCATCCAGAATCAGCAGCGCTTCAAGGTTTAATCGCATGGTGTTCCCCAAACCCAAAAATTGTTTAACAACAACCTAAATTCTTTCCGTTATCAACCAAAGCTCGCCTCTCGTATTGTTTAAACACGCAAGACGAACTGCAAACCAACAACTTAACGAGGATTAAAAAATGTCTAAACTTGACCTGCTGGACCCACAGAACTCCACCCTGATTTTCATCGACCACCAGCCACAAATGTCTTTCGGCGTCGCCAATATCGATCGCCAGCAGCTTAAAAATAACACCGTTGCTTTAGCCAAAGCAGGCAAAATTTTTAACGTGCCGACTATTTATACCTCGGTTGAAACCGAAAGCTTCAGCGGCTACATCTGGCCTGAACTGCTGGCGGTTAACCCGGAGTCTACGCCGATTGAACGCACCTCAATGAACTCCTGGGAAGATGAAGCCTTCGTCAAAGCGGTGAAAGCCACCGGCCGCAAAAAGCTGATTATCTCCGCCCTGTGGACCGAAGTGTGCCTGACTTTCCCGGCGCTGATGGCGCTGAAAGAAGGCTTCGAAGTCTACGTGGTGACCGACACCTCCGGCGGCACCAGCGTGGATGCCCACGAGCGTTCCATCGACCGTATGGTGCAGGCCGGTGCGGTGCCGGTGACCTGGCAGCAGGTGCTGCTGGAGTACCAGCGCGACTGGTCACGTAAAGAGACCTACGACGCGGTGATGGACCTGGTACGCGAGCACAGCGGTGCCTACGGCATGGGCGTGGATTACGCCTACACCATGGTCCACAAAGCCCCGGCCCGCAAAGCCTGATCCCCCGGCCCCCGGCTCGCATCCGGGGGCGTTTAGGAGAGTAACATGGATTATCCACATCAGCCTGAGCACGTGACCCTGGTTATCACCCACCGTCTGCTGGCGGGTAAGCAGCCGGAGTATGAACAGTGGCTGGAAAAAGTGATGCCGCAAGCGGCATTATTCGACGGCCACCTCGGCGTTAACATTTTAAGACCGGTTCACGGGGAACAAACGTATACGGTGCTGATCAGGTTTGACACGCTGGATAATCTTTATCGCTGGATTAACTCGACCCAGCGCCACGCGCTGATCGCCGAACTACCGGCCATGCTGTGCGGTCCGGAACATATTGAACTGCGGCCGGGCGCGGCATTCTGGTTTACCCCGCCAACCATGGAGCGCAAAGCGCCGAAAAAGTGGAAGCAGTTTCTCATCACCCTGGCGGTGATCTATCCCTCCACCAATCTGGTGCCGTGGTTTTGGGGAACGGTACTGCCCGCGGCCAAAGGCACGCTGTGGGGACATTTTCTTAACGACGCATCCGTTGTCGCCCTGGTGGTGTTTATGTGGATGCCGGTGGTAACACGTTTATTAGCTAACTGGCTCGCACCGCGCGGGAAACAGAACCTGGAGAGTAATGATGAATAGTGCTTCATTGATCCTGACCAACGGCAATTTCCACACCGTCGATCGTGAAAACCCGCTGGCGACCGCCGTGGCCATCAAAGACGGCAAATTCCTCGCCGTCGGTAGCGAAGCGGAAGTGATGCAGTTTGCCGGTCACGACACCAAAGTTGTCGATCTGAAGGGCCACACCGGGATTCCGGGCCTGAACGACTCGCACCTGCACCTGATCCGCGGCGGCCTGAACTACAACCTCGAACTGCGCTGGGAAGGCGTGCCGTCGCTGGCCGACGCGCTGCGGATGCTGAAAGAGCAGGCGCTGCGCACCCCGAACCCACAGTGGGTGCGTGTAGTGGGCGGCTGGAACGAATTCCAATTTGCCGAGCGCCGCATGCCGACACTGGACGAGATCAATGAAGCAGCACCGGACACCCCGGTATTTATTCTGCACCTTTACGACCGTGCCCTGCTGAACCGCGCCGCCCTGCGCGTGGTGGGCTATACCCGCGATACGCCGAACCCGCCGGGGGGCGAGATCCAGCGCGACAGCAACGGCAATCCGACCGGCATGCTGATTGCCCGCCCGAATGCGATGCTGCTGTATTCAACGCTGGCAAAAGGGCCGAAGCTGCCGCTGGACCAGCAGGTGAACTCCACTCGCCAGTTTATGCGTGAGTTGAACCGTCTGGGCCTGACCAGCGCCATTGATGCGGGCGGCGGCTTCCAGAACTACCCGGACGATTACGAAGTGATCTCCGAGCTGCACGCGAAAAAGCAGCTGACGGTGCGTATCGCCTATAACCTGTTTACCCAGCGCCCCGGCCACGAGCTGGAAGATTTCGAGAAGTGGACCGATATGCTGAAACCGGGCCAGGGCACCGACTTCTATCGCCACAACGGTGCTGGTGAAATGCTGGTGTTCTCCGCCGCCGACTTCGAGGATTTCCTTGAGCCGCGTCCGGACCTGGCACCGGGGATGGAAGATGAGCTGGAGCGCGTGGTGCGCCACCTGGTTGAGCACCGCTGGCCGTTCCGCCTGCACGCCACCTACAACGAATCCATCAGCCGCATGCTGGACGTGTTCGAGAAGGTGAACCGCGATATTCCGTTTAACGGCCTGCACTGGTTCTTTGACCATGCGGAAACCATTACCGAAGCCAACATCGATCGCGTTAAGGCGCTCGACGGCGGTATCGCCGTGCAGCACCGTATGGCGTTCCAGGGCGAATACTTCGCCGATCGCTACGGTAAAGAAGCGGTGAAACACACGCCGCCGGTAGCCAAAATGCTCAACGCCGGCGTGCCGGTAGGTCTGGGCACCGACGCGACCCGCGTCGCCAGCTACAATCCGTGGACCGCGCTTTACTGGCTGGTTTCCGGCCGTACCGTGGGCGGCATGGCGATGTACGACGACAGTGCCCGCCTGGATCGTGAAACCGCGCTGATGCTGTGGACCCAGGGCAGCTCCTGGTTCTCCAGCGAGCAGGGCAAAAAAGGCCAGATCAAAGTCGGCCAGCTGGCGGACCTCGCCATTCTGTCGCAGGACTACTTCAGCGTGACGGAAGAGGCGATTAAAGGGATTGAATCTGTGCTGACCGTGGTCGATGGCGAAATCGTTTATGCCGCTGGCGGCTTCACCCCGCTGTCACCGCCGCCGGTGCCGGTGTTGCCGGAGTGGTCACCCGTGGTCACCGTACCCGGCCACTACCGCAGTGCGCCGCCGCAGGCCAACGGCCGTGCCGCCTTCGCCTCGCAGCCGCACCAGTGCAGCGGTCCCTGCGGTGTGCACAGCCACTCGCACGACGTGGCGCGCCGCTCAACGGTGCCTGTCTCGGATGACAATGCCTTCTGGGGTGCGCTGGGCTGTTCCTGCTTTGCGTTCTGATAGCGTCATCTGAACCGTCTCCAACTGCTGCACGCCCCTTCGCTGTAATCCCTCAGGCATAAAAAAAGCCGGGCTAAGCGTCTGCTTAACCCGGCTCGATCGTTTTACGGAAAGTTACGGCAGCGCGTAAGCGATCACGTCATCGCCACGGTTGTCGTTGGTTCCGGTACGGGTTGCGCCACCCGCAACCACCACGATGTACTGCTTACCGTCTTCACCGATATAGGTCATCGGCGCACCCTGTCCGCCAACCGGCAGACGACCACGCCACAGCTCTTTACCGGTGTTGTTATCCAGTGCGCGAACGTAGTAGTCCAGAGAACCGTGGAAGAAGGTCAGGCCGCCTTTGGTCACCAGCGGGCCGCCCATGGTTGGCATACCCAGAGGGATATCCAGACCCGGCGCGACGCCGTGGATTGGTGCATCCTTGATGGTGCCCATCGGAACCTGCCAGCGGGTTTTACCGGTCGCCAGATCGATAGCGGTCATCGAACCGAACGGCGGCTTGAAGCACGGTACGCCCAGCGGAGAGATAAACATGCCGCGCTCAACGCCCCATGGGGTGCCCAGCTGCTCGGAGTATTCCCCTTCGGTCGTTGCCTGCAGGCCACGGGCATCGGCATCTTCACGCTTGATAAACTGGCCCCACTGCGCCATGCGGATATCGTTAACGATCAGCGTACCGGTAGAAACGTCAATCGCACCGCCGCCCCAGTTAAAGCCACCGTAGTAGCCCGGGTAGATCAGCGTACGTTTTTTATCGGACAGCGGGGTGAATTCGCCTTCCCAACGCATCTCTTTAAACTGCACGCGGCAGTAGAGCTGGTCGAAGATTGATGCGCCCCACATATCGGACTCTTTCAGCGCCTTGGTGCCCACGGAAATCGCCGAGTACGGCTGGGTTTCGGCCACTTTCATGCCCGGCATTGCGTCGGTCGACACTTTGCGCTGTTCCACTTCCACCACCGGCTTACCGGTACGGCGATCCAGTACAAACACCTGGCCACGTTTGGTCAGCTGGATCAGTACCGGCGTAACGGTGCCGTCTTTACCTGGCATATCGTACAGAATCGGCTGGGAAGAAACGTCGTAGTCGAACTGATCCTGATTCGCAGTGCGGAAGTGCCACACTTCTTTACCGGTTTTCAGCTCAACGGCCACCACGGAGTCGTTGTACTCGTCAGAGTAAGGATGGCGGTTGCCGGTCCAGAAGTCCGGAGTCTGGTTGCCGGTAGGGAAGTAGGCAATGCCCAGCTTCGCATCGTAGGCCGCCGTGCCCCAGAAGTTCGGCGTTTCAATCGGATAGATTTCGCCTTCAGGCAGCGGGGTGCTGTCTTTCGCACCGCGTGACGCATCCCATGCCCACAGCAGTTTACCGCTGCGTGAGTCATAGCCGCGCACCACGCCGGAGGCTTCGCCGGTGGTCAGGTTGTCGTTCAGCTTACCGCCCACCATCACCACGCCATCGGCAGCCAGCGGCGCAGAGGTCAGGTAGTAAGAACCGTGCGCGGTTGGGCCCAGGCCGTTCAGCAGGTTAACGAAACCTTTGTCGCCGAAGCTCTCATCCAGCTTGCCGGTTTCGGCATCCAGCGAGAAGATACGGCCATCGTTGGTGGTGCTGATAATGCGCTTGTTACCGGCAATCGCTGGCTGGGTGCCGTCCTGCGGCGCCTCGCTCAGCTCGGTGTAAGCCACGCCACGGCAGCGTTTCCAGTTCTTGTTACCGGAAGTCTCTTCGATTTTCGGATCGAAGCGCCACTTCTCTTTACCCGTCACCGGGTCCAGCGCAATCACCTTATTCAGCGGCGTACACACGTACATGGTGTTGCCGACTTTCAGCGGAGTGGTCTGGTATTCGGCACCGTTAATCGCCAGATCGCCGGTGTGATAGGTCCACGCCACTTTCAGATCTTTCACGTTAGTGGTGTTGATCTGGTCGAACTGTGCGAAGCGCTGTCCGCCGGTATTACGGCCGTAGGCGGTCCAGTCGTTGCCGCTGTCGTCCGCGGCTTTCTCATCCAGCACCGGCACTTTATCGGCGGTGGCTTCCACTTCAGGATGCGGACGGAACATACCGGCAAAGATAGCGATGATACCGATCGCCAGCACCGCAGAAACACCGGCGGCCAGCTTGCAGGAAATCACGCGGCCCAGGTCGGCTTTACGCAGGGTTGGCGCACTCAGCGTCACCAGCAGCGCCACCACCAGGAAGGTGACCGTACGCGGCACCAGCTGCCAGAAGTCGGTACCGACTTCGCTGAATGCCCAGATCAGGCTGACGATCAGCAGTGCCCAGGCAACATACAACGCCCAGCCTTTCTGACGGATCAGGCCAAGACCGCTGGCGGCCATTGCCAGACCGGCAGGCAGATAGAACCAGGAACCGCCCAGGGAGATCAGGTACGCGCCGCCCGCCGCCAGGCCTAAGCCCAACAGCAGCAAAGCTGCCCCGATGATAGTAACCACAATATTTCTACTGTTATTCATGATGAGATATTTTCCATTAAGAAAAAGTCATTCAGGAAGATAGGTAAAATAACTTTTGCCCAGCACAATGTAGTGTTCTTTCTAATTATCTGATTTTAAATACGTAATTCCCGGATTTCGTCCCCCCTCTGCACCCCTTCTGCGGCATATTCTCTGAACGCAGGCAACACTCATCCCTAACCCATTACATTTGTTGTGGGCTTGAACCTGTCTGGTTAATTTATTTAAAAATATGATGCAGCAATGTTTGTTGTTTGTGACTTAGATCAAATGTTACCGGAGTTTGCTACCGTTGGCAAAACTTTGCCAACGGTAGCAACGATAATTGTTCTCAATTTATCCAGCGAAGAAACGACGCAGCTAACACAATCACCAGCGCGTGCTGTCTCCGTGGTGAGGATTTGTTTATTCTGTGGCTCGTAATCTGAGGGCCACGAAGATAAAACGATGAAAAACAAAGTGAGAGAGAAGCAGCAGCAGAAAGCGACCGCCAGCGACGTTGCCGAACTGGTGGGCGTATCAAAATGGACGGTCCTGCGCGCCTTCAAAAACGGCGCATCTATCTCACCGAAAGTGCGGGAACAGGTACTGGAAGCCGCTAACCGACTGGGATTCCGCCCCAACCTGCTGGCCAGAGGACTGAAGCAGCGTAAAACCAATATTATCGGCGTGGTCACCGATGAATTTAACAACCCGCATACCCTCAAAATGCTCAGTGAAGTCAGCCACCAGCTGAACGAACGCGGCTATATGATGCTGCTGCTGAACACCGATTCGCAGGAGAACTATCGTTCGGTGCTGGAAATGGCCGGACAGCTGCAGGTGGATGGCCTGCTGTTTCTCGCCACCATCCTCAGCGATGAACTGATCCTCACCGCCGAAAGCGTGCATCAGGTGCCGTCGGTTCACGTCTGCCGCAATACCGATACGGCAGATGTGGAAGTCGTCAATATTGACGGTTTCGCAGCAGGCGGGGAGATGGGGCAGCTGCTGCTGGATCAGGGCTATCAACGCTTTGGTTATATGGAAGGCCGCAACACGGAAACCACCCATTTACTGCGTATGGAAGGCTATCAGTCGGTGCTACAGGCGGCGGGGAAAAAGCTGGATATCCTGTTGAAATGTAACCACTACGACCGCGAAATCGCGTATCGCGCCATGAGTGATTACTTACGGGTAACGCCTGCTGAGTCGCGGATTGATGCGCTGTTTTGCGAGAACGACGTGCTGGCTTTCGGGGCAATGCAGGCGATTCGGGATTATGATGCCGACCTGCACATCGGCATTGTCGGCTTTGATGACGTGGAAGAAGCGCGAACCACTACCTGGAATCTGACCACCTGGGCACAGCGCTCCGACCTGCAAATTGCCGAAGCGCTCAACCGGCTACTGGGTTCTCCGGCTGACGAGCAGGGTCCGTGGCGATATGGCGAGCTACGTATCCGCCAGTCCCATCTTAACCCTGCCGCCGACCCCATCAGTGAAGCGAAATAAAGTGATGCACCTTCGGTTTATCCTCCCCCTGATGGAAGCGGGTCACGCTGCTCTGTAAATCGGCATCGGCATTCGATACCCGCTGGTGCTGGCGCAGATGCTCGTGCCAGGACTCCACCAGGAACCACTCCATCAGCGTGCCGCTATCGTGGCTGTGTTCCGCAATCCCCCAGGCATAGGCTCCGTCACGGCGGCGCGTCAGCGACAGCTTCTTAATTTCTGCCAGGAACGCCGGACGATCTTCCACCGCAACCTGGTACTCAATCTGAATCATCACCGGGCCGCGATCGGTAGTCACTTCACCACTCAGCTCGGGTGCATCCCAGTGCCCGGAAGGTTGCAGATCCGCTTCACCCGCTGGAAGTTTCAGGCGCAGACAGAGCAGTGCGGAAATCAGCAGCAGCAGCGCGGCAACAATCAGCGTCGGCACCAGGCCAATCTGCTGGCCAACCAGGCCCAAGACCAGGCTGCCCGCCGCCATCGCCCCGTTGAAAATCATCAGGTAGACCGCCAGTCCACGGCCACGTACCCAGTCCGGCAGTACCGCCTGTGCCACGCCGTTCAGCGAGGTCAGCGCGGTGATCCAGCTGATACCCAGCAGGATCATCAGCGGCAACGCCAGCGCTTTCACCGGCAGCAGAGCAATCACCACCATCACCAGCGCAGAGAGCACGGCGGAAAACAGCATCAGTCCGTCAACGTTCATCCGCTGGCGCAGCGCAGGCATAATCAGCGCGCCGACGATAGCACCAGTACCCACTGCGCCGAGCATAATGCCGTAGAATCCGGCGCTGCCCTGCAGCAGGTTACGCGCCACCAGCGGCAGCATCGCCCAGATTGCGCTGGCAAAGAAGAAGTAGATAGCCGCCCGTAATAATACGCGGTGTAGTTCGCGGCTGGCCTTCACGTATCGAATCCCCGCCCGGAATGCGCTGAGGAAATGCTCGGACAGTTCGTTCTGTGCCTTATGCGGACGCTTCCACCAAACCAGCGCGGCAATAACAAACACGTAGCTCAGCACGTCGGCACCGTAGGCCGCCCAGGCACCCAGCGCCGCCAGCAGCAGACCACCGGCAGCCGGGCCAACCGCACGGGCAATGTTGATCCCCAGCGAGTTGAGCGCTACGGCGTTTTTCAGCTGCGGGCGCGGCACCAGCTCCGGCACAATTGCCTGCCAGGCTGGCCCCATCAGCGCGGCGCCAATCCCGCCGATAAAGGTTAACGCCACCAGATATTCCACGGTCAGCATGTTGTTATGCGACAAAATCAGCAGCGTTCCGCTGACGCTGGCCAGCAGCAGCTGCACGAAAATCAGCAGGCGACGGCGGTCCAGGATATCCGACAGCACCCCGGCAGGGATCGCCAGCAGGAAGATCGGCAAGGTCGCGGCGGTCTGCATCAGCGCAACGGCGGCCGGGTTGGAAGACAGCCCGGTCACCAGCCAGGAGCTGGCGACATCGCGCATAAAGCTCCCGGTATTGCCGAGGATGGTTGCCGCCCAGATGGCGGCGAACAGCCCCTGTTTCAGCGGAGCGAAAGCCCCTGATTGCGTACTAGTGGTCATTTGCTGTTCCTCAAATCATTGCAGGCGACGTAAACCAGCGCACCCGCCAGTCCAAGGTGTTCAAAAAATCCGTTCATGACCATGCCGCGCTCCGCTACTGGCACCTGCCAGAATGCGTTAGCCATAAAGGTCGCGGCCACGGTAAACAGCGCGAGGGCCAGTGCACCCAGCCATCGCAGGCGGCCGCTCAGGATCATCAGTGATGCCCCCAGTTCCAGCACAATCACCGCAGCGGCCATCGGTGCCGCCGGTGACAGACCAAAATGCTGCATCTCGGCTATCGCGCCGGGGAAGTCCAGCAGCTTGACCAGGCCGCCCTGAATATAGGCGGAACAGAGGGCTAACAGCGCCAGCCAGCGAACGGCCGGGAACGGCATGCGGGACGTTAAAGCAGGAATAAGGGCATTACGCATGATTCTCTCCTGCCGGAGCCGCCTTCAGGTCGGCTCCGGCATCGGGTTAATGGATCAGGCCTTGCGGGCCGGGGCTTTGTGGACCATGGTGTAGGCGTAATCCACGCCCATGCCGTAGGCACCGCTGTGCTCGCGTACCAGGTCCATCACCGCGTCGTAGGTCTCTTTACGTGACCAGTCGCGCTGGTACTCCAGCAGCACCTGCTGCCAGGTCACCGGCACCGCACCGGCCTGCACCATACGGTCGATGGAACGCTCGTGGGCATCCACGCTGGTGCCGCCGGAGGTGTCGGTCACCACGTAGACTTCGAAGCCTTCTTTCAGCGCCATCAGCGCCGGGAAGGTCAGGCACACTTCGGTCCACAGGGCGGAGATAATCAGCTTTTTGCGGCCGGTGGCTTTCACCGCCTTCACGAAAGCTTCATCTTCCCAGGAGTTCATTGAGGTACGCTCAATCGGCGTAGATTCAGGGTGAACCGCTAACAGTTCAGGCCAGATGTAGCCGCTGAAGCTTTCGGTTTCAACGGAGGTGTAGATGGTCGGCACGTTAAAAATCTTGCCCGCTTTGGCTAAAGCGACGGTGTTATTTTTAAGCTGCTGGCGATCGATGTTGGCAACACCGAAGGACATCTGCGGCTGATGGTCGATGAAAATCAGGGTGGAGTTCTGTGGGTCCAGCAGGTCGAATTTAGACATTTTCAATTCCTCTTAATGTTTAGTTTTTCAATTTTGTGAGTGATGTTGTGCTGCTGGAAATAAGATTACGGCAGGAGATAAAAAGCGGATAGCGGAAAGAATTTAGCAACTCGTTAAGTTTTTTTTGACAGGTTTTTAGCCATTATATAGAAGAGATTACCCATACATATCATCAAGATAAGTTGATAAGAATTTTCTAACAAGTTATCAAAATCTCTGCGTTATCTATCATTCGACAAGGCATCTAAGATTAATTCCAACAAGACGTAATTAACCTAATTAACGATTCGAGGAAATAACCATGAGCACATTCAATACGCAAGACGGCACTCAAATCTATTACAAAGACTGGGGTACAGGTAAGCCGGTACTGTTCAGCCACGGCTGGCCGCTGGATGCCGACATGTGGGACAGCCAGATGAATTTCCTCGCCGAGCGCGGCTACCGCGTGATTGCTTTTGACCGCCGTGGTTTTGGCCGTTCAGAGCAGCCGTGGGAAGGCTACAACTACGATACGTTCGCTTCCGACATCAACGACCTGATCCAGCACCTTGACCTGACCGACGTGACCCTGGTGGGCTTCTCGATGGGCGGCGGCGACGTGTCCCGCTACATCGGCCGCTACGGCAGCGAACGCATCAACGCACTGGTACTGCTCGGTGCCGTTACGCCAATCTTCGGCCAGACGGCCGATCACCCGGAAGGGGTTGAGCAGTCGGTGTTCGCCGGTATCCGTGACGGCCTGCGTAAAGACCGCGCTCAGTTTATCAGCGACTTCAGCACGCCGTTCTTCGGCACCAACGCAGGCCAGACCGTCTCTGAAGGCGTACTGACCCAGACGCTGAATATCGCCCTGCTGGCTTCGCTGAAAGGGACCATTGACTGTGTGACCGCCTTCTCGGAAACCGATTTCCGCGGCGATATGGCGAAGATTGACGTGCCAACGCTGGTTATCCACGGCAGTAACGACCAGATCGTACCGTTTGAAGCCACCGGTAAACTGGCGGCGGAGATGATTAAAGGCTCAACGCTGAAAGTGTATGACAATGCCCCACACGGCTTCGCGGTCACGCATCAGGACCAGCTGAACCAGGATCTGTTGGCCTTCCTGCAGCGCTAATTTTACTTCTCATTAAAGGGGGCGATTATTGCAATCGCCCCCTTTTTTATTACTCAGGTTTTTCTGACACGCAGGTAGCACCGATCGCTGTACAAAATGGTTAGCCGATAATTAAAGCTATTGTTTGTCAGGTTCAGTGCCATTGATCAAACGGTGCTCCCGGGTATGCCATATGCGAAGAATGAAGACCGTCTCTTCTTGAAATTCATAGCGCATTTCATAATGCCCGAGGATGAGTCGCCGAACGTCTCGCGGATGATACGCCTTTAAAGCAGCTCCACTGCGCGGGTAGACAGTAAGATTATTTGCAGCCGTTACCAGCGATTGTACCGCGCCAGCAGCGGCCAGAGGATTAACCTCTACCAGAAAGCGATAAATACGGTCGAGATCGTCAATCGCCGGCTGCGTCCAGAGCAACGCCATTACCGTTTACCGGATTTGGGTACCGATAAAGCGTTCTCTGTGCCTAAACTTTTCGCCCATTGCATCACATCATCATGGGCAACAACGCGGCCTTCATCCACAGCGGCCAGAGCTTCCAGCGTCATCTGATGACGCTGCTCCTCCTGGTCAATTAAATCCTGTAGGGCCTGCTTTATCAGCAATTCCTGTGAGCAACTGTAGTCCGCCGCTATCCGATCGAGTTTCTCTGCCATTTCCAGGGTAACACAGGCGCTAACCGCACGTGTTTTTGTCTGTCCCATAATGGAGCTCTCATAATGTGCTTCAATTCTAATCATACTAAATCATCCTGATCTCACCCGCCAGCAACCGGGTTCTGTGCCACACGCCTGAAAAATCTGCGCGACTCCATGTGAATAGACACCGCTATTTATGCCACAGCGTGTCCGTTAGCGCTGGTATTTCGACCGATTAACCGAGGCCGCTCGCAAATTCACAGCCGAAAATCAAACGGCTAAAGAAAAGCAAAAATCACCCGCGTGCCGCCAGCCACACCGCGTAGGCTTCATCCCAGATTGCGGCCGGGGTGCCCACCTTACCCAGACCAAAGCCGTGGCCGCCCTTGGAAATGCGGATCATCTGTACCGAAACGCCCATCCGGCGGCAGGTATCGTGCATGATCACGCTGTTTTCCGGGTTAGAGGTGGTGTCGTCTTCCGCCTGCGCCATAAACAGCGGCGGATAGGCGCGGGTCACGTAGTTTTGTACCGACCAGCTGGCCTCTTCGGCGGGAGAAGGATGATTGCCCACCAGCGACAGGTGGGTATTGGTATGAGTGTAAGGCGCTTCGAGAGTGATCACCGGATAAATCAGCCCCACGCTGTCGACCTTCGGCACCAGTTCGTCCAGCGCATCCTGCGGCTGATAGGAATCGTATTCGGGCCGGGCAGCGGCCATGCCGAAAAGATGTCCTCCGGCGGAGAACCCGAGCAGATGTACGCTGCGCTCCATTGAGCGCACCAGACGGATCGCCCGCTGAGCATCCTGCAACGAAACGAGGTTACCGTCCTGCCAGTGTTCACCGGGAAGACGATAGCTGAGTACATAGGCAGTAAAGCCCTTCGACGTCAGCCAGCGCGCCACCGGCCAGCCTTCGCGCCCCATGCCGATCCAGCGATATCCCCCACCGGCAGCAATCAGCACAGCTTTTCCATTCGGCACTTCCGGCTGAAAACGCTGGATGCCGGGGCTGACGATATTCGACCACGAACCGTTAGGCGAGATGCGCAGCGCCCCTTTAGGGCCTCCACCGCCCGGCGGATCGTCCGGCCACAGAGGAAAAAAGTCCTGACGTGCGAACAGGTTATCGGTGCTCATGGCAAGGACAAACGCGCCGGAGCCGAGCAGCAGGCGGCGGCGACTAATCATCGTACATATCCAACATTCTCAGCAGGAAACAGGGAGGTTATCGTTGAGCGCCAGGACGGCGGATCTCAGTGGCGAAATAGTATTCACAAGCGTGGCAAAATGCTACAGGCGTCACACTTTTTTCATCACTAAATGTGGGATTACTCAGACGGAAACAGACAATAGCGGGTCCTGTTGATTCAGGACCCGGCGGGAAGATTACTTCACGTTCTTTTTGGTGAACTCTTCGTAGTTTTCTTTGGTGATCACCTGATACGGAATCCACATAAATTTGTCTTTATTGGTACCGTCAATCACCTGCTTCGCCATGGTCACTGCGCCCACGCCCTGGCCTGCCGCATCCTGGAACACGGTTAACGCCAGCTTGCCGTTTTTAATAAACTGCAGGGCATCCGGGGTGCCGTCGATGCCGGCGACCAGAATATCTTTTTTACCACTCTGGCCGAGGGCCATAATCGCGCCGATAGCCATCTCATCGTTGTTGGCGGCAATCGCATCGATCTTATCGCCGGAGAGCAGCCAGCCGGAGGTCACATCCACCGCTTCGTTACGCATCCACTGGGCGGACTGCTTCTCGATCACTTTCATGTCTTTATATTTGGCGATCACTTCTTCCGTGGCTTTGGTACGCTGGCGCGCTTCCTCCGCCGACAGCGCGCCCATCAGAATGGCGACGTTGCCTTTGTAATTCATCTTTTTCGCCAGCGCTTCCATCTCCATCTGGCCGCCCAGCAGCGAGTCGGAGCCCACGTAGGCCATCTTGCCGGTCAGCTCAACTTCCGGCTTACGGTTAACAAAGATCAGCGGGATATTGGCTTTGGTGGCCGCATCCATCATGCGTTTAACGCCCTGAGTATCCACCGGGTTCAGAATAATCGCGTCAACGCCCTGGTTAATAAAGTTCTCAACCTGCTGAACCTGGACCGCCACATCGCCCTTGGCATCTTCAAACTGTCCCTGAATGTTCTCTTTCTTCATCTCGTTAGCCATCTGGGTACGCAGAATGGAGACAAAGTTAAGATCGAAGTTGGCCAGCGCAACGCCAATGCGCAGGTCTTTCGCCTGGGAAGCCGGAGCCAGCGCCATAGCGCAAACGAGCAGTGCGATTTTTTTAGTGTTCATAGCATGATTCCTGTAGGTATAGGTAAGTTATTATTTTTTAACTACAAAACATCGGGTGAACGTCTTACTTATTGGAAAAAAAATTGCGGCCAGGGCTGGCCGCATCGGTACTGCATTACTCAAAGTGCGCTTTAAAGCTTGCCAGAGCTGTTTCAGTGTCCCCTGACGCCCAGCCTTCCAGCGCAATTACCCCCCGGTAATTCATGGCGCGCAGCGCTTTCGCCACCGCGCGATAGTTGATCTCTCCGGTGCCCGGCTCGCAGCGGCCCGGTACATCCGCCACCTGAATTTCACCGATCGCATTACCGCTGCGCTGTACCAGCTCAATCAGGTTGCCCTCGCCGATCTGCGCGTGGTAGAGGTCCAGATTCATCTTCAAATACGGGCTGTTGACCGCTTCCACCAGCGCCAGGGTATCCGCCGCTTTGGCGAACGGCGTACGCGGATGATCGACGGCGGTATTAAGGTTTTCCAGGGTGAACACCCGCCCGGCTTTCTCGCCCAGCGCCGCCAGCTTCTCCAGCGTTCTCACCGCTTTCACCCACATCTCACCGGTGACGATATCCACCGGCTTCACCGGCAGGCCCTTATTATCCAGCCCGGTGCCGTGCAGATTCAGCGACGGGCAGTTCAGCCGTTCGGCCACCGCCAGCGATTCGGCGGCGCTGCTCAGCAGGTTTTCAATTTCCGCATCGTCGGTCAGGTTGCCGGTCAGATAACCGGTCATCGAGGTGAAACGTGCACCGGTGGCCGCCAGCGCATCGATATCTTTATTTTCCCAGTGCCAGATCTCCACGCCGAAACCCAGCTGGTGAATACGCTGCACGCGTTCAATAAACGGCAGATCGAGGAAAACCATTTCGGCACTGACGGACAGGCTGTAATCGGACATGGTGACGATCCTTATAATTTAACCGGGAGGTTTTGCTGTACGGAGGCGATACAGGCCAGCGCAATCGCCAGCGCGTTCCGCGCATCTTCACCGGTGGCACGCGGGGTTTCGCCGGTGGCAGCGCAGCGTACAAACTCAGTGAGTTCAGCAATGTAGGCGTCGGCCAGCAGATCGGTGTCCTGGCGCGACGTATCAATCGAGATACCTTCCGCCGTGTAGCGCACCGCGTTGTTGACGTTGATATTGCCGATTTGCAGCATGCCGTTGCTGCCGAACACTTCACCGCGTACGTCATAGCCGTACACCGCCTGGAAGTTGGCTTCGGCAATGGCGATCGCGCCGTTATCAAAGCGGATGGTGACCACGGAGGTATCCAGCAGGCCTTTGTCCTTGAAGTCCGGGCGCACCAGCGCGTCGGCGATGGCATAGACTTCCACCGGCTTCGCGCCCGGGTTGCAGTGCAGCAGGGTGTCGAAATCGTGGATCAGGGTTTCCAGATAAATCGTCCACGGTGGGATTGGCGTAGGATCGCGCAGCGGGGCCGGGTCGCGGGTCAGCGAGCGCAGCAGCTGTGGCGTACCGATTTTACCGGCCTTGATTTCCGCCAGCGCGGCGGCAAATCCGCTGGCAAAGCGGCGGTTGAAGCCCACCTGCAACACCACACCGGCCTCGCGGGCGGCGGCAATGGCGCGATCGGCTTCTTCGAGGGTTACGGCCATCGGTTTTTCGCAGAAGACGTGCTTACCGGCGCGCGCGGCGGCGACCACCAGTTCAGCATGAGTACGCGCCGGGGAAACGATGACGACCGCGTCAATATCCGGGCTGTCGAGCATCGCCTGCGGTTCGCTGTAGAAGTGCTCAACGCCGAGTTTCTCCGCCAGGCGCTGGGCCGCGCCCGGGACCGGATCGGCCACCGCCGCCAGTACTGCACCCGGTACACGCTGAGCCAGAGAGGTCGCGTGGAAGCTCCCCATCCGTCCCGCGCCAATCAGACCTACGCGTATAATTTTTTTTGTTGCAGACATCTTGTTCCCCTTCAGGTTACTGGCAGACATTCGTTGTGTCTTTGTCATAAGCAAAGGCTATGCCAGCCTGACAATCCCCTGACGGCGCGCTTTTCTCTGCCCGCTGCGATCACAAAATGGACATAAAAAAAACATGTCAACTTAACATGTCGATAAAATGGACACTCGATAAGCGGAGGGAAGAGCATGAATCATCAACCCGTTCTGAGGGCAGCCATTGGCGCAGAGTGCGACGGTAAGCTGAGCCTGCCGGAAAACAGCCAGGAAGCCCGGCGCTGGGATGCGCTGCTTGAGCAGGCACGCCGTGATTTTGATGCCGGTAAAGAGCCGGATTTCGTGCGCCCCGACATTCTGAACTCGTGGAAATACAGCCGCGATGCTGGTATCGATCCGGCTTTTTTTGCCTACACCTTCCCACCGCAGGATGAGGTGAAGCAGATTCTGGCGGATAACGCCGTGCTGATTGAGGTGGCGAGAGGGATTATGGAAAATCTGCTGGCCTATAATCCCGACGGCCATATCAATCTCACCGACGCCAACGGCATCACCCTCTCCTACTGCGGGCTGGATATCACCCCGGTGGGCAGCATCCTGCGTGAATCCGAGATGGGGACCAACTGCACCGCGCGCTGCCTGAAGCAGCAGCGGGTGGTCTATCTGCTCAGCGGTGAGAACTGGAAGTTTGCCCTGCGCAGCCGCCACTATCCCTGTGCCGCCGCGCCAATCCGCGATGCCGAAGGGCGGATGATTGGCGTACTGACGCTGACCGCCACCCAGGATAACTTCCACTATCACACCCTCGGCACCGTGCAGGCGGCGGCGGAAGCGGTGGGCCAGCAGCTGATCCTGCGCGCCCTGCTGGCGGAGCAGAAGTCGATCCTGGAAACATTGAATGAAGGGGTGATCGTGCTGGATCGCAGCGGGACGATCAAAACCATCAACCGCTACGCGCGGCAGATCTTCCACGGCTTCGCCCGCACCGGCCATCAGGTGGATGCGGTGCTGAATCCGCAAAACGCGCGGCTGGCGACCATGACCTTCTGCAACGACCGCGAAGTGGTGTTTGTACCGTCAGAAAATCAGCACGTCTCCTGCCTGGTGTCGGTGATGCCCGCGCCGACCGGCGGCAAGATTATCGCCCTGCGGGAAAACCAGCGTATTCGCGCCATTACTCGCCGGGTGATGGGCGTTAACGCCAGCTATACCTTCGACATGCTGTGCGGCAGCGCACCCACGCTGATGGCGGCGATGGAAAAAGCGCGCAGCTGCTGCCGCAGTGACAGTACGGTGCTGCTGACCGGTGAGAGCGGCACCGGCAAAGAGCTGTTTGCCCAGGCGATCCACAATGAAAGCCTGCGCAGCGGCGAAGCGTTTATCGCCGTGAACTGTGGAGCGCTGCCGCGCGATCTGGTACAGAGCGAACTGTTTGGCTACGCCGACGGTGCCTTTACCGGATCGCGGCGCGGCGGCGCGGCGGGAAAATTTGAGCTGGCCGACGGCGGCACGTTGTTCCTTGATGAGATTGGCGACATGCCGCTGGAGGCGCAAACCAGCCTGCTGCGCGTATTGCAGGAGAGTGAAGTGGTGCGCATCGGCGCATCGCAGGCGGTGAAGGTGAACGTGCGGATTATCGCCGCGACAAACTGTAATCTGCTGAAGGCAGTGGAAACCGGCGCGTTTCGCCGCGACCTGTACTACCGGCTGAACGTCATCTCGATCCCCATTCCGGCACTGCGCGAGCGCAGCAGCGATATTCCGGCACTCACCGAATGGTTCCGGGAAAAGGTCTGCACCCAGCTGAAAAAAGTGAACGTGCAGTTTACGCCACGGGCGATTGAGGCACTGTGCCAGTATCCGTGGCCGGGCAACGTGCGCGAGCTGGAAAACATCGTCGAGCGGGTGATCAATACCCATAACGGGCTGCATATTGACGCCGTCGATCTACCGGAAGAGGTGATCCAGGCGGGCCGCTCACAGCCGGAGTTGGCGGTTTCACGGGGCACCACCACCCACGCCGTGCGGCTGGATGAAAATGAGCGGGTGCATATTATTGCCACGCTGAATTCGCTCAACGGCAATCTGCGGCAGGCCGCACAGCAGATGGGGCTGTCGCGCGCCGGGCTGTATAACAAACTGAAGAAGTACGCGATAAGCGTGGATGAGTTCCGCCGGTAGCGCAGTGCTACCGGCGAGAGTCTGAGAAAATCAGATTAAGGTTTTGTCTTTATCTTTGCGCGACATGCTGTCGAGGTAGCCCATCACAAAGGCGGACAGCACGAAGGTCAGGTGAATAATCACGTACCACAGCAGCTTGTTGTCGGGTACGTTGCGCGCGTCCATAAAGATCCGCAGCAGGTGGATTGAGGAGATAGCCACAATCGACGCCGCCACTTTGTTCTTCAGCGAGCCGGAGTCCATTTTACCCAGCCAGCTCAGCTTTTCGCGGTGCTCATCCAGATCCAGCTTGGAAACGAAGTTTTCATAGCCGGAGAGCATCACCATCACCAGCAGCCCGCCGACCAGGGTCATGTCGATCATCGACAGCAGCATCAGCACCATGTCGTTTTCGGTCATCTCGATCACATGCGGCAGCAGGTGGAAGACTTCCTGGAAAAACTTAATGCCCAGCGCCAGCAATCCCAGCGACAGCCCAAGGTAGATTGGAGCCAACAGCCAACGTGAGGTGTAAATCAGATTTTCAACGAAACGTTCCATAGCATCCAGTTCAGAGTTCAACACGGCGCACAGTATAACTGATGGTCGATGAACTTTAGCAGGCGCGGAGGACCGGATTCGGAACAATTTAAACGACTTTACGTTGCGGGAAGGTCATCCCGCAGCGAAGGCAGCCGGCCACCGGGTGGCGAAAGGCGTTAGTGATACTGGCGGTACTGCACGCGGTAGTCGCGCGGAGTAACGTTGAAGTGCTTTTTAAACACCCGCTGGAAACACTGCTGGGAGGAGAAACCCAGATCCATCGAAATAGTCATAATGCTTTTGGTGGAATTAATCAGGCACTGTGCGGCCTGATCCAGGCGGCGGCTGCGGATAAAACTCGCCAGCGTAATGCCTTTTTTCTCTTTGAACGCCCGCTGTAAATGCCATTTGGAGTAGCCTGATTTGGCCGCCACGGCTTCGATATTCAGCCCTTCTTCCAGATGTTCATCAATCCAGTCTACGATGACGTCTACGATTTCATTTTTCATTTCTACACACTCCACAACGGCAGCGAATTACCCGCATCTGCTTCTGCCATTCATTTTTACGATGGAATTATCTTTTTGATTTATATAATGAAACAGGTGATATGCAAAAATTAACGGAACATATCAATAAAAAGTAGAAAGGATGTTATTAGCAAGTTTAAAATAGCTCAAATAGATAATTTGAATCTGCTGATATAGACAGGAACTATATAACCCTATGATGGATCTTAATCTGGTTCGGGTTTTCATCGCCATTTATGAAACCCGCAGCGTCAGCGGTGCTGCCGATCGGCTGTTCATCACGCAGCCTTCTGCTAGCTATGCGCTAGCCCGGCTGCGGTCTGCGACGGATAACGAGCTGTTTAAACGTAGCCGAAAAGGGATGCTGCCGACGCCGGTTGCCAGCCATCTGTATAAGGTTTTTAAGCAGTCGCTCAGTGGGATTGAAACCGCCGTGGCGGATACCCGCAGCTTCTCTCCGGAAACATCTTTTCACAAATTTAGCCTCGCACTCTCCGACCTCGGCGAGCAGCTGCTGCTGCCAAGGCTGGTTAAACATCTGCGAGAGCTGGCACCGAATGTGCAGCTGGAAGTGCTGCCGATCGAGATGATGCGCATTGATGAATGGCTACTGACCGGGAAAGTGGATGCCACGCTGTGCAGCCGCAACGAAAGCATTTCACCGATTGCCCAGCGCGACAGAATTATGGATGAGCGCTACGTCTGCCTGGTGAATAACCAGCATCCGCGCATCGGCGGCGAGCTGACGCTGCATGACTATCTGGCCGAGCAGCACATTATCGTGTCGACCATCAGCGGGCATCATATGGTGGAGGCGCAAATTAAGGAGTATGGCTTTGAGCGGCGCATCGCGCTGGAGGTGCCGCACTTTACCGCGCTGGGCGAGATTATCGCCAGCAGCGAGCTGCTGGTGACCATTCCGCTCAGCGCGGCGAAAATCTATGCCGCGCGCGGCAACGGGCGCATTGTCGAACTGCCGTTCCAGCTGCCGAATCTGGAGGTTTATCTCTACGGCCATACCGAGATCGGCGACATCACCGCCAAGACCTGGTTCTATAACACGCTGAAAGAAGCCTGCCCGGTACTGATGGAGAACTGACCCGGCACTCAGCCTTTGCGGCGCGGGCCACGGCTCCAGTAGGCCATAAAGCTGATGCAGTCCTGAGCCAGGCCGCGCTCGCCGATCAGGTAGCGGCGCAGGTGCTTCACCGCGCTCGATTCAGCCGCCACCCAGCCGTGGAAGCGCACGTCGTCGTGGTCGGCGCGATCCCACACCAGCTGCCCTTCGGCCTCTTCGCGCAGATCTTCTCGCGCCAGCGCACTGTCCGGCAGGCGCACGTGCTCACGCACCGCGCTCAGCAATGCCTCACCGTAGCTGGCTCCGCTGGCGTCACGCGGCAGCCAGTGAATATCGGCAAAGGCGTACTGGCTGAGATCGACGCAGTCGCCACGCTCGGGTACTTCCAGGAACACCTGTAACTGCGGCGGGTTCTGCCAGCTGGAGAGCTGCTCAAGGATCGCCTTCGCCGCCGGTAGCGCGGTTTCATCCGCCACCACCAGCCCCTGCTTCACCTGCTCGTGCGGATTCCATTCGTAGCCGCCGCTGTCCTGACCGTATTCGCGGTTCGGCGCGGCGATTTGCATCGCGTCGCCCGGCTGCGCGTTCAGCGCCCAGGCCGATGCCGGGCCTTCGGTGCCGTGCATCACGAATTCCACTTCCATCTCCGGCACCTCGGCGTCGGCGTTAACGTGGCGAATGGTATAGGTGCGCATGATCGGGCGATCTTCCACCGCCAGCTTGCCCATGTTCTCCCACCAAGTCAGGCCGTTATCGACCGGCTCAAAGTGTTTGCCGCTTGGCGGTGGCAGCAGCAGCTTGATGCGCTGGTCCGGCGCATCCATCTTCATCTGGCGCACTTCCTCACCGCTAAACACGCAGCACAGCATCGAAGGAGACAGTACCTGCTTGCGCGCCAGTACGACATTGAATAAGCGATAACTCTGAGCAGCCATAGATCCACCTTGTTAACCGAAAGCCGTGCGCGCGTGCCGCACATAAGGGCAGCAAGAATAGCAAAGGCAAATGATAATGAGAATGCGTATTACCCCAATCCGTATCCAGCTTCATTTATCCGCGTGTGCCACCCGGGCGGAAGGCGTTGATCTCCGTCGCGAAAGCGTTCAACGTAAGGTTTTTCTTTATCGTGGAGTGTATCGATGTCGTTAAGCCTTCTGACGCAGCTGGCCGATATCCCGGCCAGTCAGTGGGATGCCCTGGCCCCCAACGACCAGCCCTTTATGCGCCACGCTTTCCTCAGCGCGCTGGAAGAGAGCGGCTCGGTCGGCGGGCGCAGCGGCTGGCAGCCGCAGCATGTGCTGTGGCGCGAGGGTGACCGCGTGCTGGCGGCAATGCCGGGCTACGGCAAACGGCACTCCATGGGCGAATACGTCTTCGATCACGCCTGGGCGGATGCCAGCCAGCGGGCGGGCATTCCCTACTATCCCAAGTGGCTGTCGGCGGTGCCGTTCAGTCCGGTGGGCGGCGCGCGGCTGCTGGGCGAAGCGCAGGCAGCCGACCGGCTGCTACAGGCGCTGCCGGAATTTCTCGCCACCCATGGTTTTTACAGCGGCCATATCAATTTTAACGACGCTGCGCTCGGCGATCGGCTGGCGGAGGACGGCCGCTGGCTGCCGCGCCTCGGTTGCCAGTATCACTGGCACAATCGCGGCTACCGCGATTTTCAGGATTTTCTCGACGTGCTGACCTCGCGCAAGCGTAAACAGCTGCGCAAAGAGCGCGAAGGCGTACGCCAGCAGGACATTGAATTTTGCTGGTATCAGGGGCACGAACTGAGCGAAGCCCAGTGGGATTTTGTTTACACCTGTTACGCCAACACCTACTTCGTTCGCGGCCGCCAGCCCTATCTCACCCGCCAGTTTTTCAGCCTGCTGGCGGAACGCATGCCGGAAGCGCTGCGCATCACCATCGCCAGCCAGCACCACCAGCCGGTGGCTATGGCGCTGAGCCTGGTCGACGGCAGCACCTTCTACGGCCGCTACTGGGGCTGCCTGGCGGAGTTCAACCACCTGCACTTTGAAACCTGTTTCTACCAAGGGATGGAATATGCGATCGATAACGGACTACAGCGCTTTGACGCCGGGGCACAGGGGGAGCACAAGCTGATACGCGGTTTTGAACCGGTACTGACAGAATCCTGGCACCTGCTGCGCCACGGCGGCCTGCATGACGCCGTGGCGGATTTTCTGCAGCAGGAGCGCGACGGCGTGCGCGCCTGGGCTGAGGAAGCCCGCGACGCGCTGCCGTACCGGCTTAACGCCGGATAGCGCTACTGTTCACCGACGAAGCCGCCGGTCTGATGCCGCCACAGCCGCGCATACAGGCCGTCCTTCGCCAGCAGTTCGGCATGGCTGCCGATCTCGACAATCCGCCCCTGTTCCAGCACCACCAGCCGGTCCATGCGGGCAATGGTCGACAGGCGGTGGGCGATGGCGATCACCGTTTTGCCGCCCATCAGCCCTTCCAGGCTTTCCTGAATCGCCGCTTCCACTTCGGAATCCAGCGCCGAGGTGGCCTCATCCATAATCAAAATCGGCGCATCCTTCAGCAGCACACGGGCGATGGCGATACGCTGGCGCTGACCGCCGGAAAGCTTCACGCCGCGTTCGCCGACGTATGCATCCAGTCCGGTGCGGCCCTGGAGATCCGACAGCAGCGGAATAAACTCATCAGCCTTCGCCCGATGGATCGCCTGCAGCATCTCCTCTTCGCTGGCGCCGGGGCGGCCATACAGCAGGTTTTCGCGGATTGAACGGTGCAGCAGCGAGGTATCCTGGGTGATCATCCCAATCTGCGCGCGCAGGCTCTCCTGGCTGACGTCGGCAATATTCTGGCCGTCGATCAGAATCCGCCCGCCGTTGAGGTCGTAGAGCCGCAGCAGCAGGTTAACCAGCGTCGACTTCCCGGCACCCGACGGGCCAATCAGGCCAATTTTCTCGCCGGGTCGAATGTCCAGCTGCAGGCCGTCAATCACCCGCCGCTCGCCGCCGTAGTTAAAGGTAATGCCGTCAAACTGGATTTCGCCACGGCTGACATCCAGCGCCGCCGCATCGGGTTTATCACTCACGCTCAGCGGCTGGGAGATGGTTTTCAAGCCGTCCTGCACCATGCCAATGTTTTCGAAGATGCCGTTCACCACCCACATGATCCAGCCGGACATATTCACGATGCGGATCACCAGCCCGGTAGCCAGCGCGATCGCGCCGACGCTGATCAGCGACTGGCCCCACAGCCACAGCGATAGCCCGGTGGTGCTGACAATCAGCAGGCCGTTGAGCGTGGTGACCACCACATCCATCCCGGTCACCATTCGTCCCTGGCTGCGGGTTTTCTGCGTCTGATCGTCCAGCGCTTCCCGCGCATAGCTGCGTTCCAGATCGCCGTGGGCAAACAGCTTGAGGGTCGCGATATTGGTGTAGCCATCCACAATAAAGCCCATCAGCCGCGAGCGTGAATCCGATGACGCCACCGAACGCGCTTTGATCCTCGGCACAAAATACTTCAGGCAAAGCACGTAACCGATAATCCACAGAATCAGCGGAATGGTCAGCCGCCAGTCGGCTTCGGCAAACAGCACCAGCGTGGTCACCGCGTAGATCACCACGTGCCACAGCGCGTCGACCATCTGCACCGCAGAATCGCGCAGCGCACTGCCGGTCTGCATAATTCGCTGGGCGATGCGCCCGGCAAAGTCGTTCTGGAAAAAGTTCAGGCTCTGGCGCAGCACGTAGTTATGATGCTGCCAGCGGATCATATTGGTCATGCCGGGGTTAATGGTCTGATGCACCAGCAGGTCGTGCAGGCCGATAAACAGCGGACGAAACAGCATTGCCACCGCAGCCATCCACAGCAGTTCGCCGTAGTGATCCTGGAAGAAGCTGGCGGCCGGGGTACTGTTCACCAGATCGATAATCCGGCTGAGATAGCGAAACAGCGAAACTTCGATCAAAGACGCAATCAAGCCAATCACCAACAGCAGCGCAAAGACCGGCCACACCTGGCGCAGATAGAACAGATAGAAGGGCCACACGCTGTCGGGCGGCGTGGTGCCCCGGGCTTCCCTGAAGGTATCGATCATCCTTTCAACACGGTGATAAAACATAAGACAGGCTCAGTTGACCAACAGAACCCTGAAGCTTAGTGCATCAGGCCGGTCATCAGGCGTCAGTCAGTGCCTTTGTATCGTAAATAATCCACCGATGCGGCGGCCGGACGGCGAAATGCAGATTCCTGGATGCACAACGGCCGCAAAGGCTGCTTTAATAACGCCAGCGCCTGCGGCCCCGGAAAATCCTCCCGCAGGCATATCTGCCCCTCGGAATCAGGAAAAGCATGTGGAACGTCTGGACTGCGATCGGATGTTTGTAGCGGTAATGGAACTGGGCAGCTTCGCGGCGGCGGCCGCGCGGCTCGGCACCAGCAGCGGGCAGGCGTCCAAGCTGGTCGCCAGGCTGGAAAGCGAGCTGGGCGTACAGCTGCTCAAGCGCAGCACCCGCGCTCTGTCGCCGACCGAAGTCGGGCTGGCCTACTTCGACCGCATTAAAAACCTGCTGGAAGAGTGGGACGCGCTGGATGCCTCGGTGCGCCATGCTGCGGGGAAACCGACCGGGCGCATCAAGCTCAGCGCGCCAATTACCTTTGGTGCCAGCCAGCTGGCCCCGGTGCTGATCGCCTTTGCCCGCGAATACCCGGAAATCGAGCTGGACGTTAACTTCTCCGATCGGCTGGTCAACATCGTGGATGAAGGCTTTGACGTTGCAATCCGCATCGGCAGGCTGAGCGACAGCCGCCTGATCGCCCGCCACCTCAGCGATATGCGGGTGGTGATTGCCGCCAGCGATGAGTACCTGAGCGCGCACGGCACGCCGACCCGCTATCAGCAGCTGGCCGATCACAACTGCATTATCGACACCAATTTTCGCGATCCCTTTAACTGGCCGTTCAGCGTGGACGGCGAAGCGGTTACTCTGCCGGTGCGCGGCCGCCTGCACTTTTCCAACGCCGAAGCCAGCCTGACCGCCGCGCTGAGCGGGCTGGGCATTGCCCGGCTGCCGACCTTTATTGCCGGTCCGGCATTGCGGGCAGGCACCATCCGCCCCCTGTTGCGCCACAGCGAAATTCCGCCGCTCGGGCTGTACGCGGTCTATCCTCCGGCGCGCCATCTGGCGCACAAAGTCCGGGCGCTGATCGACTTCCTGGTCAGCCACTACGCCGGTGAGCCGGAGTGGGATCGCGGCTGGTGATTACTTCCAAAATGGAAGTAATGTTTGCGTTTCTGGCGGGATAATCAGCCACAGGGAATCAGTGTAAAGTACGTTCCATCAACCCCCGATGGCATACTGAATAAGGTAAATAACATGACTGATACCCGCACCGCTCCCTGGGCCGCGCTCATTCTGCGTCTTTCTCTCGGCATCCTGTTCCTGGCCCACGCCGGTCTGAAACTGTTTGTCTTTACGCCCGCAGGCACCGCAAAATTCTTCGCCTCGCTGGGTCTGCCCGGCGGCCTGGCCTACGTGACTATCGTCTGGGAAATTCTCGGTGCGGTGGCGCTGATTGTCGGCTACCGTCCGCGCATCGCTGCAATTGTGCTGATCCCGGTACTGCTGGGTGCGATTTTCACCGTACACGGTCCGGCGGGCTTCTGGTTCACTAACCCGAACGGCGGCTGGGAATATCCTGTGTTCTGGGCCATCAGCCTGGTGGTACTGGCGCTGATCGGTGACGGCAAGTACGCGCTGAAAGCCTCCCTGCCTGATTCACGTCTGCGTTAAGGAAGTCACTATGCTGGTAAACGGTAAATGGACGGCGGACTGGCACCCGGTGCAGGCCACCGATGAGAAAGGCGGCTTCGTTCGCCAGATCTCAAGCTTCCGCCACTGGGTGACGCCCGATGGCGCACCCGGCCCCACCGGTGACGGCGGGTTTGCCGCCGAAGCGGATCGCTATCACCTGTACGTGGCGCTGATCTGTCCGTGGGCATCACGCACGCTGATCGCCCGCAGCCTGAAAGGCCTGCAGGACATGGTCAGCGTCTCGGTGGTGGAACCGAAGCTGACCGATGAAGGCTGGCGCTTCGGCGACTATCCCGGTTCCGACCGCGATACGCTGAATCACGCCGAGTATCTGCATCAGCTCTATACTCGCGCCGACGACAGCTTTACCGGCCGTGCAACGGTGCCGGTGCTGTGGGATAAAAAAACCGCTACCATCGTCAGCAACGAATCCGCCGACATTCTGCGGATGTTTAACAGCGGTTTCGGCAGCCTGGCCAGCGACAGCATCGACCTCTGTCCGCTGGCGCTGCGGGACGAGATCGACGCCCTGAACGCGGAAATCTATCCCCGTCTGAACAACGGCGTGTACCGCGCCGGGTTTGCCACGACCGAGGTCAGCTACCGCGAAGCCTTTAACGATGTTTTCGGCATGCTGGATACGCTGGAGATGCGCCTGAGCCAGCGCGGCCCGTGGCTGTTTGGTGAGTCGCTGACCGAGGCCGATATCCGCCTGTTCGTGACCCTGATCCGCTTTGACGTTGCCTATCACGGCATCTTTAAGTGCAATCAGCGGCAGCTGCGTGATTACCCGGCGCTAAACGGCTTCCTGCTGGGCATGCTGGCGCTGCCGGGCGTTCGCGAAACGGTGAGTATCGACCATATTAAGCAGGGCTATTACTCGATTAAGAGCCTGAACCCGAACGGAATTGTGCCTGCCGGTCCCGATATGACCGCGTACGGTTTGTAATCTGCATCAGGAGAAATGTCATGACAGGTCTGGTTATTTTACTGCACGGCGTGGGCAGCAACGGCAACGATCTGGCCGGGCTGGGTCGCCACTGGGCACCGAGCCTGCCGGGCGTGAGTTTCGCCAGCCCTGACGCGCCGTTCCATTTTGAGCACGGCGCGGGCTATCAGTGGTTCAGCCTGGCCGGTATTACGCCAGCTAACCGCCCGGCGCGTGTGGCCGCAGCGCGGGAAGCATTTGACCGCGAGCTGACGGCGATCCTTGAACAGCATCAGATGACCGATAAACTCGACAAGGTGGTGCTGGTCGGCTTCTCGCAGGGGTCGATTATGGCGCTGGATACGCTGGTGTCCGGCCGCTGGCCGGTCGCCGGGATTGTGGCCTTCTCCGGCCGCCTGGCCTCACCGCAGCCGTTGACTCCGGCGCTGAATACTCCGGTGCTGCTGATCCACGGTATGGCCGACGGCGTGATCCCGGTGGCAGAAAGCGAAGTGGCGGCAGAGACGCTGCGCGATCTGGGCGTCAGCGCCCGCAGCGACTTTGAGCCGGGTACCGGGCATACCATTTCAGCGCGCGGTGCGCAGCTTGCGGCGGAGTTTATTGCCGAGCGTTTGAATTTGAGCTGAACAGAAACCTTATCCTGATGCCAACAGTGGATAGCGCTGTTCCGTTCTGAGCCTCACTCTCTTAATACTCACAAAAAACCGACCTCATCCGTCGGTTTTTTTCGTCTTAGGGTTATATTCAAAGACCTGGCTGGCTCATAAAACGAAAGGATAAAGTTTTGAGAACGCAAAAAAGATGCATGGGATACGTCGCCATCGTGGTGGACGACTACGATCGGGCGATTGATTACTACACCAACAAGCTCGGCTTCACGCTGGTTGAAGACACGCCGCAGCCGGGCAAGCGCTGGGTGGTGGTGACGCCAAACCCGGAGAGCGACTGTAATCTGCTGCTGGCGCGCGCCTCTAACGACCGGCAGGAATCTTTTATCGGCAACCAGTGCGGCGGGCGGGTATTCCTGTTCCTGCAAACGGACGATTTCTGGCGTGATTACCACGCGATGAAAGCGGCCGGCGTCCACTTCTGCGAAGAACCCCGGCAGGAAGAGTACGGCACCGTGGTGGTGTTTGAGGATCTCTACGGCAACCGCTGGGATCTGTACCAAAACCTGCAATAAGTCTTATCGCCGGGCTAAATCCTTCCAGCCCGGCGTGATTATCCCTTAGCACTGCCGCCTGTCGCCTGTCGCCTGTCGCCTGTCGCCCGGTATCACGCTTATCTTCTGACATGTCCATCGCCTGACCCTTTCCTGACGACAGCCACTCCTCCTTTTTCACTGACTGAACAAGGACTGACCCATATCATCTGTTTATCGAAAAGTTAGCACGATCATGATTACCGCACTTATTATTAATTAACTTATAGTAACTAGAGTTACTATTTATTCATCGGAGGCAAACAACCTCCTCACCATACAAATGAAGGAATACGACCATGAAAACTATCAAAACACTGTCTGTTGCTGCCGTTGCTGCTCTGTCACTGATGTCATTCGGTAGCTTTGCTCAGAGCATTACTGCCACCTCCTCTACCCTTGACGGCGCTGAAGCGAAAATCGCCGCTCAGGCTCAGCAGGCGGGTGCAGGCTATAAAATCACCAGCGCACGCGTTGAAAACGGCGCATACGTTTCTGCGGAATTGATCAAATAAAAATGGTCGCATAAGGATATGCCAGAAGAGGCCGCCCGATGGGCGGTCTCTTCTGGTTTTCAGCGTTTGGAAATGTTTTAAACGAGCGTCATGCAGCACTCAGCGAGGATAATACCAGGTACGTTTACTGCATCACCGTCTTCTTCATCCTCAAGCTATCCCCAAGTTCACTCATAATCCTCAAGTTCCGGCGGTGCCGTCATCGGCAGCGAAATCACAAAATTCGCGCCACCCTGCGGGCGGTTTTCCGCATGAATCTCCCCGTCATGCATCGCGACAATCGCCTGGCAGATTGCTAACCCCAGCCCAACGCCCGGCACCGATGACTCTTTATTGCCGCGAGAGAATTTTTCAAAAATCTTCCTCTCCTGCCCGGCAGGTATCCCCGGACCGCTGTCCCACACGATAATCTCCAGCCGTGAAACCGCCCCCTCAGTCCTGCGAGCGCGAATGCCCAGCTCGGCCTCCGCCCCGGCATATTTCAAAGCGTTCTCCAGCAGATTCGCCAGCACCCGCTCCATCAGCGGTGCGTCCACGTCAATCAGCAGCAGCTCCGGCGGCAGATCCAGCTGAACGGTGCGGTCGGCCAGCGAAGCATTCATGGTACGCAGCGTGCTGCCAATCAGCTCATCCAGCGCCATCCACTCGCGTTTAAGGTGGAAGCCGCCGGACTGTAGCCGCGCCATATCCAGCAGATTATTGACCAGCCGGATGGTGTTCAGCGTCTGTTCACGCATCGCGCTGGCCTGCGGCGCATACGGCGAGTTTTCGCTGGCGAGATCCAGCGTCAGGATTTCCGCCTGGCCGAACAGCACCGTCAGCGGCGTACGCAGGTCGTGGGAAAGCGCGGATAACAACGCGTTGCGCAGCTGTTCGCGCTCCGCCGCCAGTCTGGACGCCGCCTCCCGCTGGCTGAGCGCCATGCGCTCCAGCGCGTTAGCGATCAGCACGGTAAAGGTTTCCACCAGCCGCTGCTGTTCCGGGATCATCAGCTGGCGCAGATTCAGCGGTTCGAGGATCAGCAGGCCAAGCGTCTCGCTGCCGCTTTTTAACGGCAGCATCAGCCAGGGTACGCCGGGCAGCGTGTCGGTCCCGGCGCCGGCGGGCTGGCCCTTGGTAAAGCTCCAGTGGGCGATAGCGCGGTCCGGCTGAGCGCTGAGATGTGGTTCGCCCACCACCTTCAGCTCGCCCTGCTCATCAGGCAGATGCAGCTCGCTGCGCGCCTGTAAGGTACTTTCCAGGCTGTGCTGGAGGATCGCGGCGATGTCCTGCTGGCTGAGCGCGCGGCTGAGTGCTTTTGCCATACCGTACAGATGCTGCGCCCGCTGCTCGCGATAGCGCGCCACCCTTGCCTGATAGCGCACGCCCGCCGTCAGATTGCCGACGATCACCCCCACCGCCAGCATCACGCCGAAGGTCACCAGATACTGCACATCCGACACCGCCATGGTGCCGGTGGGTGCAACAAACACCAGGTCAAAGGCAATAATATTCAGCAGCGTGGCCACCACTGACGGCCAACGACCGTAGCGCAGCGCCACCACCACCACCGCCAGCAGGTAGACCATCACCAGGTTGACGGAATCAACGCGCGGCAGCAGCCAGCGCCCGGCCAATGTCACCACAACGCACAGCAGCAGCGCCGCCACGCAGCCGTGCAGCTGTGCGCGCCAGCGGCTATCGTTCGCGGCGTTCTGCCTTGCCAGCGGCGGGCCGACATCCGCAGGCGGATCGTCGAGGGCGACGATCAAAATATCGAGATCCGGCCCCAGCTCCGCCAGGCGATCGGCAAAGCGCTCGCGCCACCAGCGTTTACTGGGGCGGCGGCCAAGGATAATTTTGCCGAGGTTATGATCGCGGGCGTAGCGCAGCACCGCGCGGGCTTCGCGGGTGTCGGAGAGGGTGGCAGTTTCTGCCCCCAGATCGCGCGCCAGCTGGAGCGTGCGTAAAATTCCGCGCCGCCGCGCTTCCGGCAGGCGATACAGGCGTGGGGTTTCCACGTACACCGCATGCCAGACGCAGTCGAGTCGGCCTGCCAGCCGGGCGGCGCTGCGCACCAGCTTTTCGCTGCCGCCGTTGTCGCCGATGCACAGCAGGATCGCATCGCGGGTGTGCCAGACTTTTTCACGGCCCTGCGTCTCACGCCAGGCGCGCATCTGGTCGTCGACGCGATCGGCGGTACGGCGCAGCGCCAGCTCGCGCAGAGCGATCAGGTTGCCCTTGCGGAAGAAGTTTTCGATGGCGCGCTCGGCCCCCGCACCGATGTAGACTTTGCCCTCTTTCAGCCGCTGGCGCAGATCGTCCGGCGGCAGATCCACCAGCACCACTTCGTCGGCGGCGTCAAAAAACGGGTCCGGCACCGTTTCCCGCACGCGAATACCGGTCACGCCGCCCACCACGTCGTTCAGGCTTTCGAGGTGCTGCACGTTAACCGTGGTCATCACATCAATGCCCGCGTCCAGCAGTTCTTCGATATCCTGCCAGCGTTTGGGGTGACGCGAGCCACGGGCGTTGCTGTGCGCCAGCTCGTCCATCAGGATCACCGCCGGATGACGGGCCAGCGCGGCATCAAGGTCAAACTCCGGGTAGCGCTGCTGCCCGGTGGCGCGGCGTGGCAGTACGGTCAGCCCGGCCAGCAGCGCCGCAGTTTCCGGGCGATCGTGGGTTTCAACGATGCCGACCAGCACCTCCAGCCCCTGGCCGCGCAGGCGCTGTGCCTCCTGCAGCATCGACCAGGTTTTACCCACCCCGGCACAGGCACCAAAGTAGATTTTTAGTTTGCCACGGCCCTCAACCGCCGCCTGGCGCAGCAGCGCATCCGGGTCCGGGCGCTGGAGTTCATCGTTCATAATGCTCCCTGTGATCAAAACGGCGAAAAGCCGCACCGGATTAACATCGCCGTGCGGCCCGTTACATCAGCCCATTAAGGCCACCTTTGGACTACATGCCATCCAGGGCCAGATTCAGCGCCAGCACGTTGACCGTTGGGTCGCCGATAAACGCAGGCATCGGCGTGTGGATCTGCTGCTCAATCAGCTTCTGCACCACGCCCAGCGGCAGCTGCCTCGCTGCCGCAATGCGGGGAGCCTGCCAGCGCGCCGCCTGCGGTGAAATCTCCGGGTCGAGTCCGCTGCCGGATGCGGTCAGCAGATCCACCGGTATCGAACCCACGGCCTGCGGATTGGCCGCACGCAGCGCTGCCGCACGTTGTTCCAGCGCCTGGTCAAGCGCCGGGTTGCTCGCCGCCAGGTTGCTGCCGGAAGAGGCCAGCGGATTATAGGGCGCATCACCGGTAGCCGAAGGACGCCCCTGGAAATAGCCCGGCTGGCTGAAGTTCTGCCCGATCAGTGCGGAACCTCGCGCTTCTCCCCGCAGCTCAATCAGTGAACCGGCGGCCTGATGCGGGAACCACCACTGTGCCAGCCCGGTGGTCAGTAAAGGATAAAATACGCCGACAACCAGCGTCAGTAGTAACAGTAAAAACAGTGCGGGGCGACATTGACTCATGATAGTTCTCCTTACGCCAGACCGGTAACGGTCAGCAGCATATCGATCAGCTTGATACCGGCGAACGGCACCAGCAGCCCGCCCACGCCGTACAGCCACAGGTTACGGCGCAGCAGTGCCGCCGCGCTCAGCGGACGGTAGCTCACGCCCTTCAGCGCCAGCGGGATCAGAAACACGATAATCAGCGCGTTAAAGATCACCGCCGACAGCATCGCCGAGGTAGGGGAATGCAGGTGCATGACGTTGAGCATATTCAGCTGCGGGTAGGTCGCCGCAAAAGCCGCCGGGATGATGGCGAAATATTTCGCCACGTCGTTGGCGATGCTGAACGTGGTCAGCGACCCGCGGGTCATCAGCATCTGCTTACCGATATGCACCACCTCCAGCAGCTTAGTCGGGTTGGAGTCCAGATCGACCATGTTCCCCGCCTCTTTCGCTGCCTGAGTACCGGAGTTCATCGCTACCGCCACGTCGGCCTGCGCCAGCGCTGGCGCATCGTTGGTGCCGTCACCGGTCATCGCCACCAGGCGGCCTTCCGCCTGATACTGGCGGATCAGCGCCAGCTTGGCTTCCGGCGTGGCTTCCGAGAGGAAGTCATCCACCCCGGCTTCGGCGGCGATGGCAGCGGCGGTCAGCGGGTTATCGCCGGTGATCATGATGGTTTTAATGCCCATTTTGCGCATTTCAGCGAAGCGCTCTTTGATACCGCCTTTAACGATGTCCTTCAGCTCCACCACGCCCATCACTTTCGCGCCGTCGCAGACCACCAGCGGCGTGCCACCCGCCCGCGCCACCTGTTCTACCAGGCCGTTCACTTCCGGCGGGAACTGGCCGCCGTTACTGTCAATATGGCGGCGCACTGCATCCACCGCGCCCTTGCGCACCGCCCGCTGCTGCACGTTAACCCCGCTCATGCGCGTCTGCGCCGAGAACGGAATAAAAGTGGCGTCCATGCTGCTCAGATCGCGTTCGCGCAGGTTAAATTTCTGCTTCGCCAGCACCACAATACTGCGCCCTTCCGGGGTTTCATCGGCCAGCGACGCCAGCTGCGCCGCATCGGCCAGCTGTTCCGCCGTCACGCCCGGCGCGGGCAGAAACTGCGTCGCCTGCCGGTTGCCGAGGGTGATGGTGCCGGTTTTATCCAGCATCAGCACGTCAACGTCACCCGCCGCCTCAACCGCGCGGCCGCTGGTCGCAATCACGTTGGCCGCCAGCATGCGGCTCATGCCCGCCACGCCGATCGCCGACAGCAGGCCGCCGATGGTGGTGGGGATCAGGCAGACCAGCAGCGCTACCAGAACGGTGATGCTGACCGTGCTGCCGCCCCAGGCGGAGAACGGATACAGCGTTGCGGTGGCCAGCAGGAAGACGATGGTCAGCGCCACCAGCAGGATGGTCAGGGCGATCTCGTTCGGCGTTTTACGCCGCGTTGCGCCTTCCACCATGGCAATCATTCGATCGAGGAAGGTTTCCCCCGGATTCACGCTGCACTGAACCACCAGCCAGTCGGAAAGAATGCGCGTCCCGCCGGTCACCGAGGAAAAATCCCCGCCGGATTCACGGATCACCGGCGCAGACTCCCCGGTGATGGCGCTTTCATCCACCGACGCGCCGCCGGACAGCACTTCACCGTCGCAGGGGATGATGTCCCCGGCTTCCACCAGCACCCAGTCGCCTTTGCGCAGGCTGTCCGCCGCCACCGGCTGATGACTGGCTCCGTAGCGCGCCTCGCTGAGCTTTTTGGCAAAGCTGGTTTTAGTCACGCCTTTCAGGCTGTTGGCCTGCGCCTTGCTGCGCCCTTCCGCCAGCGCTTCGGCAAAGTTAGCGAACAGCACGGTAAACCACAGCCACAGGGAGATAGCGGCGGTGAAGCCCGCCTCACCCGGGGTTTTCCCTGCCGCCATGGCGATCGCCAGCAGTGTAGTAATGACGCTGCCCAGCCACACCACAAACATCACCGGATTGCGCACCTGTACGCGCGGGTCCAGTTTTTTCAGCGCATCAAGCAGCGCCACGCCGATCAGCGCGCTGTCAAACAGCGCCTGTTGATTCCGACTCATCTCGTGATTCTCCGCTCGTTAACGACTGAGCATGTGCAGATGTTCCGCCACCGGGCCCAGAGCCAGTGCCGGGATAAAGGTCAGCGCGCCCACCAGCAGCACGGTGCCAATCAGCAGGGCAATAAACAGCGCGCCGTGGGTAGGCAGCGTACCGTTGCCCTGCGGCTGGATTTTCTTCCGCGCCAGAGAACCGGCAATAGCCAGTACCGGAATGATGATGCCGAAACGGCCCACCAGCATGCAGAACGCCAGCAGCAGGTTCCAGAACGGCGTGTTGGCGCTGAGTCCACCGAAGGCGCTGCCGTTGTTGTTGGCCGCCGACGAAACCGCGTACAGCACCTCGGAGAATCCGTGGGTGCCGGGGTTCAGCATTGCGCTGCGTCCGGCGTCGGTCATCATCGCCAGCGCAGTGCCCAGCAGTACCAGCGTCGGCGTCACCAGGATCGCCAGCGCGGTCATTTTCATCTCCCAGACGTCGATCTTTTTGCCGAGGTATTCCGGCGAGCGACCGATCATCAGCCCGGCGATAAACACCGCCAGCAGCACGAACAGCAGCATGCCGTACAGTCCCGCACCCACGCCGCCAAACACCACCTCACCGATCTGCATCAGCCACATCGGCACCATGCCGCCCAGCGCGGTAAAGGAGTCGTGCATCGCGCTTACCGCACCGCAGGAGGCCGCCGTGGTGATCACTGCGAACAGGCTGGAGTTAAGGATGCCGAACCGCGTCTCTTTCCCTTCCATATTGGCGGCGGTATCCGCCCCCAGCGTCAGGAAATGCGGGTTGCCCTGTAGCTCCGCCCACATCACCACCGCCACGGCGGCGATAAACATCAGCGACATCGCCCACAGCAGCGTATGGCCCTGACGCCGGTCGCGCAGCGCGTCGCCGAAGGCAAAGCACAGCGCTGCCGGGATCAGGAAAATCGACAGCATCTGCACGAAGTTACTCAGCACGGTGGGGTTTTCAAACGGGTGCGCGGAGTTGGCGTTAAAGAAGCCGCCGCCGTTAGTCCCGAGCATTTTGATCGCTTCCTGCGAGGCCACCGGCCCCATCGGCAGCACCTGTTTCGCGCCCTCCAGCGTGGTCAGCTCCACGTAGCCGTGCAGGTTCTGAATTACGCCCTGGCTGACCAGGAACAGCGCCATCAGCAGAGAGAGCGGCAGCAGAACATAAAGGGTGATACGGGTGATATCGCGCCAGGCGTTACCCAAATCGTCCAGCGCGCGGTTGGCAAAGCCCCGGATCAGCGCAAAGGCAACGGCGATACCGGTGGCGGCAGAGAGGAAGTTCTGCACGGTTAAGCCGACCATCTGGCTGAAATAGCTCAGGGTGCTTTCCCCGGCGTAGGACTGCCAGTTGGTGTTGGTGACAAAGCTGACCGCGGTGTTCAGCGCCAGATGCCAGCTCAGCCCCGGCAGCCCCTGCGGGTTCAGCGGCAGGTGTGCCTGGTTAAGCAGCATCAGGAACAGCAGTACCAGCCCAAGGGCATTAAACAGCAGGATTGCCAGCAGATAGCGCTGCCAGTTCATCCCCCCCGGCGCAACGCCGCTCACCCGCCACAGCAGGCGCTCGGTAGCGGCCAACCCCGGCACGGGACGGTCGGCAATCAGCCACGCCAGACCGCTGCCCAGCGGACGGGCAAGCACCAGCAGCAGCACCATGTAACAGCCGATCAGTAAAAAGGCGGAGGCAGCCATCAGAACTCCTCCGCGTTAAGCAGGGCATAAATCAGATAACCCAACAGGGCAAACACCAGCACAATGCCGGTTATAACAGCAGCGCTCACAGCACACCTCCAGAGGCGTTTCAGATGGCTGATATTGTTGCGAGCGGCGTGCAAAGTTGGTGTAAAAATGCGGGGTCAGGGTGTAAAAAAAGTATAAAAATGGACTGATTTTTCAGCAGTTATGGCCCGCTCAGCCCAACAGCGGCACGCAGGATGGCATTGCCATCAGCGCGAGAAAAAGTATTCCAGCAGCGGCTTCAGCACCGCGCTCTCCGCATGCTGCTGGTAGTAAATCAGGGCCAGCCTGTCGGCGGCTGCCTGTAGCTCCGGCACCGGCAGCGAGATCAGCCCGGCTTCAGTTTCCGCCTCGGCCAGCGACGGCACCAGCGCCACCGCCACGCCCTGCCGCACCAGTTGCTTCATTACCGGCAGATCGCTGGCCTGCGCCACAATGTTCGGCGTCAGCCCGGCCTGGGTAAAGCACTGCATCACCCGATCGTACATGCCGAAACCGGTTTTACGCCGCAGCAGCACCAGCGGCTGCGCGGCCAGCTGTGCCAGCGTGACGGAGGGCCGTGCGGCCAGCGGTGTATCGGCCAGGCACAGGGCGCGGACGTTGAGCTGATTGAGTGGGATACTGGCGATATTGTGCGGGTTCAGCGTCAGCGGCAAATGGATCAGCGCGGCATCCACCTGACGCCGCTCCAGCAGTTCTTCCAGCCACGGCGGGTCGCCCTGATACAGCGAGAATTGCAGATTGGGGTAGCGCAAACGCAGCGCGGCGATGGCTTCGGCCAGCAGGCTGATGCCCATATCCACGCAGCCCAGGCGCACCACGCCACGCTGACCTTCGCTGAAAGCGCGCATTTCACTGTCGATATTCTGCGCCTGCAACAGCAGATCCCCGGCGCGCTGGTAGAGGTAGCGCCCGGCATCGGTGGGGATCATCCCGCGCGACGTTCGCTCGAACAGCACCACGTCCCACTGGGCTTCCAGCTGCTGTAGCGCCTTGCTGATTGGCGGCTGGGCGGTAAACAGCACCGCAGAAGCCGCCGAAATCGAGCCTTTCTCCACTACCGTTTTAAAGTAATACAGGGGCTTGAGTTTCAACATCGCAGAGTTTTCCTGTACCGAAGAACCAGATAACTCCTTTTTTACACCAACGTTCGGTACAGAAACACCACGCATCGTGCCCGCTTAGATATCAATAGTGAAAATCCGGCAGAAAACGCCGCACGTCGACCTCTTTAAACTCGCAGCGCTGGAAGTGGCTTTTCAGCGCATACGGCACGGTACAGTCGAAAATGGTTTTGCAGGCGATGCCCTTCGCGGCAATGCTCGGGCTGTATTCCGGGATCTGCGACGGGTCGAGTGGATGGCAGCGCACGCCGGGAATAAAGACCGTATCCACATCGCCCTGATAGCGCGTCTGCATCGCCCACAGCACGTCGTTGCTGTCGAAAATATCCACGTCTTCGTCTACCAGCATCACATGCTTCAGCTCGGGGAATGCCGCAAAGGCCAGCAGCGCAGCCTGGCGCTGGCGTCCTTCATCCGCCGGAATGCTTTTCTTAAACTGCATCACCGCCATCAGCTTGCCGCCGCCGGAAGAGTGGGCGAAAACGTTGAGCAGGCGGCCCGGCATCGCCCGCTCCACCATGCCGAGAATGCTGGCCTCGGTGGGAATTCCGGCCATGTTGACGTGCTCTTCGCTACAGCCGATGGTGTGCTGCAGGATCGGATGGCGGCGATGGGTGACCGCCTTCACCTTGATCACCGGCAGCGACGGGTTTGCGGGGCCGGTATAGCCGGGGAACTCCGGCATCGCTTTACCGGTATTCGTATTGCGATCTTCCCGGTAGCGCACCTCCGGCATCAGCTCACCTTCGATCACCACCTCCGCATGAGCTATCGCCCGGGCGTTCACCGCTATGCCCTGCGCCAGCTCTACCGCCTTACCGCGCAGCGCCCCGGCAATGTTCAGCTCGTCAAAGCCCAGCGGCGTGGTCGGCGGCTCAAAGCAGGCACCGACATAAATCGCCGGGTCGACCCCAAGGCTGATGGTGATCGGCAGCGCGTTGCCTGCCGCTTCCGCTTTCGCGCGGAAGACGTCAAGGTGGCGTCCGGGGGCAAAGTACATCGACAGCTCGTCCGGCCCCTGCATGCACAGGCGGTGAATGGTGATATCGGATTCGCCGGTTTCCGGGTCGGTGGCGTAGCACAGCCCCATGGTGAAATAGGGACCGGCATCCTCTTCGGTATTGGTCGGCGCGGGCAGCAGCGTGCGGATATCAAAACCCGGCTCGCTGGCGAGGTGAACCACCTCCTGGCAGGGAATGTGCGCGCTCTGCGTCAGGACGGGAGGAAGGGGATTTTTCACCGAGTTCATCAGCAGATGGCCCAGCCTGTCCGGCTCACAGCCCAGCAGCGCACCGACGCGGCGTCGCGAGGCCAGCACCCCGGTCACCACGCGGAAATCCGCAAAGCCTTTCACCCGATTAAACAACATCGCCGGGCCTTCACGCGTTGGTCGCCGGGTGGTCCCGGCCGCGCCAACATAGCGATAAACGCCCGACAGCTCGGCATGGGGGTCAACTTCGGTGTCGGTGCTGACCAGCTCGCCGTCCATTGCCGCCAGCCGCGCCAGCGCGGAGCGGAGATCGTAAACCGTCTCGGTCATGGTTATCTTCCTCAGTGAGTCACGGCCCCCAGTATGTGATGCGCCCGGCGGCCGTGAATATGACTGAAAAGCTAACCCGCTATACCTTTTGGCTAATGCGCGGCATCAGGACTTCAGCGAGACGTCCTTAATCTCCGCCTTCGGTTTTACACTGCCGGTCACCAGCCACACCGCGACGATAATCACCAGCCCGCCACCGATAAAGCCGCTGGAGATCGTCTCGCCGAGGAACAGGTAGCCCCACAGCACGCCAAAGGGTGGGATCAGGAAGGTAACGGTGAGCGTTTTCAACGGACCGATATCGGCAATCAGGCGGAAGAACAGAATATAGGCCCAGGCGGTGCACACCAGTCCCAGCGCCAGCACGCAGAGCCAGACGCCGGGGTGCTGCCAGTCCACCGCCGGCTGGACGGCGACCGAGGTGATAAAGATCGGCAGCATAAACAGGGTGGCCCCGATCTGGCTGCCGAGCGCCACCAGTTTGGCATCCAGCCCCCCGCGATCGCCGATCCATTTTTTGGTAAGGAATCCCGCCATCGCGTAGCAGGCGGTGGCGACCAGACAGGCGGCGATGCCCAGCAGCACATCGTGGGTCAGCGCCAGGCTGCCGGTGGTGGTCAGCAGCACAATTCCCGCTAATCCCAGCACCACGCCGCTCAGCTTACGCAGCGTAAACTGCTCGCTGAACAGCAGGCCGCCGATCAGTACGCCCATCAGCGGCGTGGTGGCATTCAGAATGGCGGAATAGCCTGCGGGCAGCCATTTTGCCGCCAGGCAGTACATCACAAACGGCACGGCGGAGTTGATCACCCCCAGCAGCACTGCCGGCAGCGCTTTACCGTTAAAGGTCAACTTCACCCGCAGGATCAGCAGCAGCGCAATCAGGCCAAGGCAGCCGAAGAAAACGCGCAGAAAAGCGGTATTCAGCGAGCCAAAAACCGGCGTGGCAACTCGCATAAACAGAAAGCTGGCGCCCCAGATGGCGGCAAGCAGCAGTAAACGACCCATATCCCCTTGTCTCACTCACTTCTCCCGTTGATAAAATTCACTGCCGCAGGGCGATCCCGTCAGCGGAAAGAGTAGTTATATGCCTCGCCGTTCGGCAAAACAAGCCGTTATCGGCCATGGGGATTTGTTAACGGAAAGTGGGAGCTGTGTCGTGATCTGGAAAGGTGAGAATGTGAAAGACTTCTCATTAGTCTGCCAGGGTGCTTAAATCCGCTATCTGCACTTTACTTTAAACGATGAAGGGTTGATTCATCATCGATCGGAGGTTTTATGCTGTCCTCACATACCCTTAGCATCGCTATTCCCCGTAACTGGGTCGATTTATATGAAACCATCTGGAAACCGGAATTCTTTCCTAAATGGGCTTCCGGGCTGAGCAAAACGCCGCTGGAGCAGGATGGCAACATCTGGCGCGGTAAAGGCCCGCTGGGTGCGGTGAAAGTGCGTTTTACCGAACATAACCCGTTCTGCATTATGGATCACTACGTGGATACCGGCCTCAGCAAAGAGATTTTTGTGCCGATGCGTATTGTCGCCAACGGCACCGGATCGCAGGTGCTGATTACGGTGTTCCGCCAGCCGCTGCTCTCAGATGATCGTTTTGCCCAGGAGCTGGAGATGGTAAAACAGGACTTGCAGACGCTGCACACCCTGCTGACCACCTGATAACGCGCACAGGGATGTCAGTCATTACGGAAAGGAGAATCTGATGCAGAAAATTATTTTTGATACCGATATCGGCGTGGATGACGCCTTCGCGCTGGCCTATGCGGCGAAAAGCACCGATATCCTCGGCATTACCACGGTATTTGGCAACGTGCCGGTGGAGCAGGCGGTCAAAAACGCCCGCCTGTTCAGCCAGAAAATCGGCCTGGATGTGCCGATTTATCGCGGCAGTTCGCGCCCGCTGGCCTGTGCACCTTCCGCCCCCGCCCTTCAGGTTCACGGCAAAGACGGCCTCGGCGGCGTTTTTGAAAATCCGTGCAGCGGCGAGGCGGATAACGCCATTAACTTTATTATCAACAGCGTTCGCCAGCATCCCGGAGCGATCACCCTGGTCGCCATCGGGCCGCTGACCAATATCGCCACCGCCATTAATCAGGCCCCGGATATCGTGGCGAAGGTGGCGCAGCTGGTGATTATGGGCGGCGCTTTCGGCACGCTGGGCCACGGCGGCAACGTCACGCCGTTTGCCGAATTCAATATCTGGAAAGATCCGCACGCGGCGGATCAGGTGCTCAGCTCACAGCTGAAAATCGTGGTACTGCCGCTGGATGTCACCCATCAGGTGCAGATTAGCGGAGAAGATATTCGTAGCCTGAACCGACCGGAACTGGAGGCGATTTCCCGCAGCTATCTGCAATACAGCCTGGAGAAAGAAGGATTTGAAGGGATGGCGCTGCACGATACGCTGACCATTGCCTGGCTGAATCATCCCGAACTATTCGGCATTACCGAATCACCGGTGCGGGTGGTGACGGAAGGGATTTCACGCGGCCAGACGCTGCACCGTCTGCATCCGCTGGCTTCACGCGATGACCCGTTTGCCGCTGCCGGCATTCAGAAACTGTGCCTGGCGGTGGACAGCGAACGGGTCAAAGCGCATTTCCTGGCGGCGCTACGCGGTTAAACCTGCGGGGCTCAGAAGCGGATAACGCCTTTAATCAGCCCGCGGTTGTTAATCACCTGCTGTTCGAAAATCTCAGCCAGCGCGGCAAACTCAAAGCGCTGGTTGAGCATCATCTCGGCGGTAATTTTTCCTTCAGCCATCAGGCTGGCAACACGCTCAAAGTCCTGGCGGGTGGCGTTGCGGCTGCCCATCAGCGTGGTTTCTTTTTTGTGGAATTCCGGGTCAGGGATCTGAATATCACCCTTGTGCAGGCCAACGAAAACCAGCGTGCCACCGTGGGCCATCAGACGTACCGCGCCGTTCATCGCCGCCGCATTCCCGGTGGCATCAATCACCGTGGACGGCAGCTGGCCGTTGAATTGATTACGCAGCTGCTGCGGGAAATCTTCCGCCGCCGCATCCAGCGCCACCAGCTTCAGGTTCTGCTCCACGTGTTGCCTGCGGAACTCGCTGGTATCCGCTACCACCACGTTAGCGCCAGACGCATGAGCAATGGCGGCAACGCCCAGCCCGATCGGCCCGGCACCCACGACCAGCAGATTACTGCCCGGCTCCGGTGCCGCGCGGCGTACCGCATGTGCGCTGATGGCAAAAGGCTCAACCAGCGCTGCCGCGTCAGGGTCAATGCCCTCTGCCGACAGCAGGTTTTTCACCGGCACGCTGAGGTAGTCACAGAAACCGCCGTCCTGATGCACGCCGATCACCGAGATGTTTTCGCAGCAGTTGGTTTTGCCGCTCAGGCAGGCTGAACACTGTTCGCAGGAGAGGTACGGGATCACCGCCGCGCGCTGGCCCACTTTCCAGCCGCTAACGCCTTCGCCCAGCTCCACCACCTCGCCGCAGAGTTCATGCCCCAGCACGCGTGGATAGCTGAAAAACGGCTGATTGCCGCCCCACGCGTGAATATCGGTGCCGCAAATTCCGGCGCTGATAATTTTCAGCAGCGCTTCACCCGCAGCAGGCTGCGGTTTATTACGCGTCTGGTAAGCCATCTGTTTCGGCTCCAGACACACCAGCGTATTCATCGTTGTCATGGTTTTTCTCCGTTGTCTGCACAGGGTTATGGCGCAAATCAATCGGCGCGTTTTGTTAAAGAATTGGATCTGTGAGCCAGCGCGCCTTTCGCTGTTCTGAATTGGTTTTTAATAGATAAAAAACCGGGAGAAGCCATGAGCCGCACGCAGAATCTTCGTCATAACGTCGTGAATCAGATGCTGGAAGCCATCGCCCAGCAGCACATTCCTTCACCGCTGCCGCCCCAGGCCGCCCTGGCGGAAATGTTTAACATCAGCCGCACCACCGTGCGCCACTCGCTGGACCACCTGGAGCAGTGTGGCGTGCTGGAAAAGGTCAACGGCAGCTGGGTCATTGCCCGTCAGCCCGATGATGCCGATGGCTTTGCCGCAACGCTGCCGGGGCCGGAAGCGCAGACAAATCTGGTAGAACAGGCGTTTTTTCAAATGATTAACCAGCGCCAGCTGATGGCCGGTGACAGTTTTTCCGAACTGCAGCTGGCGCAGGCGGTGGGCGTTAGTCCGCTGGCGGCGCGGGAGTTTTTGCTGCGCTTCTGCCGCTACGGGCTGATTGAAAACGTGCGGCGCGGCCACTGGCTGATGAAGAAATTTGACCAGGAATACGCGGAGAAGCTGTTTGAGCTGCGCGAGATGCTGGAGATCCACGCCCTGAAGCGCTTTATCAATTTGCCCGCCGACGACCCGCGCTGGATTGCCGCCCGTGACCTGCTGAGCCGCCACCGCCAGATGCGCGACACCATCGCCACCAGCTATCGTAACTTCTCGCAGCTGGACCGCGAGATGCACAAACTCATCCTCTCAGCGGCGAATAATCCCTTTTTCGATCAGTCTCTTGAGGTGATTTCGGTCATTTTCCACTTCCATTATCTGTGGGATGAAAGCGACCTGAAGCAGCGCAACATCGTGGCGCTGGAGGAGCATCTGGCGATCCTCACCGCGCTGGTCAGCCGCAACGATGTGGAAGCGATCATCGAATTTCACCGCCATCTGATTACCGCCAAGGAGTCGATGCAGCGTTCAATCCGCCAGTACAGAGGGTGATTTTTTAACCAATTTTGGCTTTTTATCGATAAAAGCCATCAACCACAGTAATTAAAAGCCGATTAAAAACCGTAAATCGCCGCCTGCCGCACGAAAAAGATAACAAGTTGGCAACACCGACTTCGGCCGCCACTAGTCTGCTATTCAGCCTTACTTCAACCCTGTTCTGGCCGTGGTTTTTAAAGCAGTACCCCGGCCCGATGCTAATAACAATACTTTTTATACCCGGGGAGTACCGTATGGAAAATAGCCAGACCGTTCGCGGTCAAAACCGCCCTGCCAACCACGAAGAGCCAAAGGCCACCGTGGTGCCAGAGCGCGGTCCGCTGCAGCGCTCGGCGCGCATTAAGCGCGTACAAACCACCGCGATGATCCTGCTGTTCCTCGCGGCGATTATTAACTACCTCGACCGCAGCTCGCTGTCCGTGGCTAACCAGACCATCCGTGGTGACCTGGGCCTGAGCGGCACCGAAATCGGTATTCTGCTTTCCGCCTTCTCGCTGGCTTATGGTATCGCTCAGCTGCCGTGCGGCCTGCTGCTGGACCGTAAAGGCCCGCGCATTATGCTCGGCGTTGGTATGTTCGTCTGGTCCTGCTTCCAGGCCATGGCGGGTATGGTGCAGAACTTTACCCAGTTTGTGCTGGTACGTATCGGCCTGGGGATCGGTGAAGCACCGATGAACCCGTGCGGCGTTAAGGTGATTAACGACTGGTTTAACATCCGCCATCGCGGTATGCCGATGGGTATTTTCAACGCCGCGTCCACTATTGGTCTGGCTATCAGCCCGCCGATTCTGGCAGCAATGATGCTGACTATGGGCTGGCGTGCGATGTTTATTACTATCGGCGTGCTGGGGATTTTCCTCTCCATCGGCTGGTACACCATTTATCGCAACCGCAACAACAACACCCTGACCCAGGAAGAAATTAACTATCTGGAAGCGGGCAGCGTAGTGGCGAAAAAAGAGCCGATGACCATGAAAGAATGGCGCGGCCTGTTCAAGAACCGCACCATGTGGGGCATGATGATCGGCTTCAGCGGCATCAACTACACCGCGTGGCTGTATCTGGCCTGGCTGCCGGGCTACCTGCAGGCAACCTACAACCTGGACCTGAAAAGCACCGGCTGGATGACCGCGATCCCGTTCCTGTTTGGCGCAGCGGGCATGCTGCTGAACGGCTATGTGGTTGATGCAGTCGTCAACCGCGGCGCGCATCCGCTGAAAACCCGTAAGGTGTGCATTATTGCCGGTATGCTGCTTTCTGCCGCCTTTACCGCCGTCGTGCCGCATGCCACTACAACATGGAGCGCGGTCCTGCTGATCGGCATGGCGCTGTTCTGCATCCACTTCGCCGGTACATCGTGCTGGGGCCTGATCCACTGCTCGGTCACCGCGCGTATGACCGCCTCGGTGGGCAGTATTCAGAACTTTGCCAGCTTCGTGTTTGCCTCGTTTGCTCCGGTCCTGACCGGCTGGATCCTCGATACCACCGGCTCATTCAGCATGGCGCTAACTGTTTGTGCCTGCGTAACGGTGATCGGTGCACTCTCCTATTTGTTTATCGTCCGCGACCCGATCGTGGATGCCTGATAAACCCGCTGCTGCCGTGCCTTTCGGTGCGGCAGCACGACTGCCTGCTCCTGCTCCTGCTCCTGCTCCTGCTCCTGCTCCTGCTCCTGCTCCAGTGAAGTGTTCCCACTATAATCCAGTCAATCTATCCCCACTCTCCCACCCGCACCAAGCAATCAATTTTTTTGACAAAGATCAGCAAATCACTCCGCTATCGCAATGCCTTCCATCGGCCTATCATTGTTTTCAACGAAGGCATACCGCCTTACACATACAAAACAACTGAAGGAATGACACCATGAAATCTATCAAAACTTTTGCTGCAGTTATCGCCCTGTCCGTAGTTTCTTTCGGCAGCTTCGCTCAGACCGTTACCGCGACCGGTTCAACCATCGACAGCGCTGAAGCGAAAATTGCCGCTCAGGCTCAGCAGGCAGGCACCTCTTACCGCATCATCGAAGCCAACAGCAACAACGTTGTGCATATGACTGCAGAGCTGGTCAAATAAGACGTCTTACCGTAGTACCGGCAGTGCCCGAACCCTGACCATCAGGGGACGGGCATGCTGTATTTCAGCTGCCCGTAATGCCCATCCAGCCGTGTATCCCTATATAAATCCCCACCAGCGCAATCAGCGCACTGCTGAACCAGGGTGCCCGCTGCGCCAGCGTATTGAATCCGCTCCAGCGCTTCGTCGCCTGCCGCATACTCATCGCCGCCACCACGCCAACCGTCACCAGCGTCAGTGCCAGGCCGATACTGAAGCAGAAAACCAGCAGCGCCCCCAACGACAGCGCTTTCATCTGAATACACAGCAGCAGCACGGTGATCGCCGCCGGACAGGGGATCAGCCCGCCGGTTAAGCCAAACAGTACGATCTGTCCGGTGGTCACGTTGCGATTGGCGAAACGGCGCTGGATATCGCTGGCATGGGCACGCGCATGGGCGTCCTGATATTCCTCGCTGCGCAGATCGATACGCGGCAGCGTCAGTGCCCCCTGCGTGGAGTGAACAGCCTCGCCGTGATGATGCCCGGATGCATGTTCATGTCGGTGGTCATTATGTTCATGCGTATGACGGTCGTGATGGTAGGGAGCGTAACGGGCGCTGAGGATCTGCCCCTGCACCTGAACGGGCCGATATACATGCGGCAGGCTTTGGCGAGCGGAGTCGGCATGATGGTGGCTATCAGGCTGATGATGATGCCCATGCTTATGGCTGTGGTCATGGTCATGAGAATGACTGTACCCGTGATGATGATCGTGTGCGTGGTCATGGGAATGACTGTGCCCGTGATGATGATCGTGAGCGTGCTGGCTTTCGCGGCGGATGCGCCAGAACATCCATGCCGCGGTGGCCAGAATAATCACCCCGGATGCCAGCTGGAACCACGGCTCTGTCGTTGCCGCATCAAAGCGACGGCTGAGCATCATGCCGCCCAGCGCAATCGCCCACACCACCAGCGTGTGGGAAATCGTCGCTGCCAGTCCCAGCAACACCGCCTGTTTGACCGTCCCTCGCACCGCAATAATAAACGCCGCCATCATCGTTTTGGAGTGTCCGGGCTCCAGCCCGTGCAGTGCGCCTAACAGAATAGCACCGGGAATAAACAGCCAGACGTTGCCGGCCCCCTGCTGCAACAGCGCAGTAAAATCCATCATTTTTTTGCCTCGGAGAAGCTATCATAGGGAGAAGAACACCGTAAATATACTATACCCCAGTATACTAACCCACAAGATGGAAGCAGCGATGTCACACACAATTGCCGGACAAAAGAAACTTCTGACCCGCGTACGCCGCATTCGCGGCCAGGCAGACGCGCTGGAAAAAGCCCTGCTGGCGGAGACGCCCTGTATCGATATTTTGCAGCAGATCGCCGCCGTTCGCGGTGCGGTGAATGGATTAATGGCGGAAGTGCTGGAAGGGCATATTCGTGTACATCTGCTCGATGAGCAAAGTGAAGCTGCTCAGCGCGAGCAGGATTTAGAGCAGATTGTGGCGGTGATTCGTTCGTATATGAAGTAAAACCATCGGGGCTGCCTTGCCGTATGTGGCCCGGATTAATGCATCAATTTTTTTGACAAAGATAAGCAAATCACTCCGCTATCGCAATGTCTTCCATCGGCCTATCATTGTTTTCAACGAAGGCACACCGCCTTACACAAACAAAACAACTGAAGGAATGACACCATGAAATCTATCAAAACTTTTGCTGTAGTTATCGCCCTGTCCGTAGTTTCTTTCGGCAGCTTCGCTCAGACCGTGACCGCAACCGGTGCAACTATCGACAGCGCTGAAGCGAAAATTGCCGCCCAGGCTCAGCAGGCCGGTACGTCTTACCGCATCATTGAAGCCAACAGCAACAACGGCGTGCATATGACAGCTCAGCTGATCAAATAAGGCGTCTTATCGCAGTAACGGCAGTGCCCGAACCCTGACACTCAGGGAACGGGCATGCTGTAATTTTCGGCCAGCACCGGCACAAAATAATCTACCACCACCATCCTGCCCTCCAGTGGTTCCCGACGATCGATGCGTTCAACATCATAGCCATCACGGCGCACGGCTCCGACTGTCGGCAGCGCATGCTGATAAATCAGATCAATAAACGTGCTGTAAAGACGCTCATCACCCCGATAGCTGAACTTCAGATAGGGCTGTTTTTCGATGCTAATCTGCATCTGCGCCGCATCGGTCGCACAGGTATCCTGTTCCAGGCACGTCAGATACTGCAACGTGGCACGATCGCCCGTTCGCGGTCCGCCCCGAATGACGTTAATCAGCCCGTAAAGCATATCCGGCTGTTCGGCCAGCGCATTAAGCCGCCGCTGCCAGAAGCTGTCGCGCTCGCGCCAGGAAAAATCAACAATGGTGTCCAGCGTAAAGGCGTAGTTGTTCACACAGCCGCTCAAATGCAATCCATCCAGCTCAACCAGCTCACCTTCCGGCACGTTCATTGTGGTCAGATTGATCGGTGGGCAAAGCCCCTCGCACGACCAGTGCGGCGCATCGCGGTATTGAGCTGGCGTAACGTTAAAGTGGCGCTTAAAGGTTTTATGGTAAACATTATGGCTGGAAAAACCGTGCTCGCTGCCCACCGAATCAATCTGCTTGTCGAACAGCCGCAGCATCACCGCGCTGGAGGTCAGCCTGCGCTGTCGGCAGTAGGAGGCCAGTTTTTGCCCGGTGACCTCTTTAAAAATACGCTGCAGGTGCCATTTCGAGTAGCCCGACTTCTCAACGAAGTCGTTAATGGTCAGCGGCGTATGGATATTGCCTTCCAGCCAGCGCAGCAGCTGATGCACAACTTCCTGCTTAAATGTGGTTTTCACTCTTTATCACTCTCCCTGATAAGCGCCAACAAATCGTCGCGCAGCACCTGCATATCGCGGATGGTATCGCCGCGCACCAGCGACTGGGCAAGCCAGGCACCGTCCGCAGCCAGCCGCACCATCTGATGCAGCGGCAAACTGTCCGTACGCCGATGGCGTTCAAGCCGTCCTTTCAGCCACGCAGACCAGCGCTGACACAGCGCCGGAGAAGCCATCATCGACAGCGACAGCGGTACCCGCATGCTGTTTAAGCCCTGCTGGATTTCATTAAAGGCCACGATGACATAGGCACGGCTAAAGCAGCCCGATTCCTGACTATCCTCAGCAATCAGTCGATCAATCTCCCGCTCGCTTTCCGCAAGAAAGGCATCAAACATGGCGTCCAGCAGTGCCTGCTTGTGGGGAAAATGGTGAAAGAAGCCGCCTTTGGTCACACCGGCGGCCTGGGCGACCGCCTGCACGGTGATACCGTTCAGCCCCCGGCTAACGGCCAGCGCAGCGGCAGATTCAATCAGGGCGTTTCGCACCTGCTCGGGCTGTTTTTTTCGGTTATAGGCCGTTTTATCCGGCCCCGTATTCTGAGGTATATCTGATTCAATTAGCTGTTTCATTTAAATTTACAGATTAATACAAGAAAGATACCGCACGGTATGTTGCCTGTAAAATACCATAAAATGATGACGCTCAGATAAAACTAATCTTCAAGGATAAAGTAAAAAAGCACAGAAAACGCCTGGATCGAGAGGCAGCGCGCAGAACATGAAAATGAAATTTTTATGCTTTATCAACGGATTGTTAAAAAATATAATCTGAGCGCTGTCATATCTTTAGCATCTTATCTCCCTGTCCCTGCGGGATTTATGATAGTTTTTCCTCATTCAGATTCAGTTGGAACTTTCGATGAAAAAAACCACGCTCACCGATATCGCCCGCGAAGCCGGAGTCGGGGTCGCCACCGTAGACCGGGTACTCAACCGGCGGGCTCCCGTACGCGCCGAGACGGAAAATCGCGTGGTTCAGGCCGCAACGCGCCTCGGTTATCGTTTTTCACCGGAGTTTCTGGCCGATGCCGCCGCAGACGGTACTTCCGGTAGCGGCGGAGCGCTGCGCATCGGCGTGATCCTGCTGTCGCGCGACTACTCCTTCTACGATACCTTTGCCCGTTCGCTGGAAAAGCAGGCCTCGCCGCACTGCCAGCCCGGCACCCGGGTGGAGTTTGTTTTCCACGACATCCACGCAGTGGAAGCTGCCGCCGCCAGCATTGATGAAATGAGCAATCGCGTGAATACGCTGGTGCTGATCGCGCTGGACAATGCGCTGGTACGGCGCGCGGTACAGAAAGCCGCAAAAAAAGGGGTGAAAGTCTTTACGCTGCTTTCTGACCTCTCTCCCTGCGATCACACCGGCTACATCGGCCTGGATAACCGCAAAGCGGGCCGCACCGCCGCCTGGATCGTCCAGCGCCTGAGCGGTCCACCGGGCAAAGTTGGGGTGATCATCGGCGATAACCGCTTCCTGTGTCAGGAAACCTGCGAAATCAGCTTCCGCTCGTACCTGCGCGAACACGCCACCGGGCATACCGTGCTGGAGCCGGTCACCAGCTTTGAAAACGTCGAGCAGGGCTATCACGCGACCACGCAGCTGATCCAGAGCCATCCCGATCTGTCGGTGATTTATGCCCCCTGCGGCGGGGTTGAAGGCGTGGTCAATGCCCTGCGCGACAGCGGCAAGAAGGATGAGATCACCCTTATCTGCCACGGCCCTCTACAGGATGCGCAGCTGGCGCTAATCGACGGCACCCTTGATATTATGGTGTCACACCGCCTTGAAGAGCTGGCCGGTTCCGTGGTGGAAGCCATGCTGCAGGCAAATTCCGAGGCGCATGGAAATTTCATTTCACTTCACAGCAGTTTTGAGCTGATTACCAAAGAGAATGTGTAAACGGCAAAACGACTTTTTTGGATTTAAATCACCGCTGACGTTCGCCGTTTAACCCGCTGATAATGTGAAAATGATAGATTTTTATCAAAAAAATCTATCATTAATAGTGCGATCGCCATCAAAAAACAAACATTCTATCATTGCTGATAATGGAACATTCGTTTGATACTTCCTTCAAATTAAAACATGAAGGATTGTTCCGTGCCTCTGCAAACACCAAAACACAATATGGCCTACGTGATGGCCATCTGCGCGGTTGCCGCACTCGGCGGGCTGCTGTTCGGCTATGACTCTTCGGTCATCTCCGGCGCTATCGAACCTATCACCCATCACTACCAGCTTTCCCCGGCGGAAACCGGCTGGGCCGTCTCTAACGTGATTATCGGCTGCGTAATCGGCTGCCTGATCGCCGGTAAACTGGCGGACCGCTACGGCCGCAAATCGATGTTAATTATCACCGCGATTCTGTTTGTCGTGTCGGTTGCCGGTACTGCGCTGGCGCCAAACTTCACCACCTTCGTGGTGTTCCGCATTATCGGTGGGCTGGGCATTGGCCTGGCGTCGGTTATCTCGCCGATCTATATCGCGGAAGTGGCGCCTAAGGATTACCGCGGCCGCGCGATGACCATGCACATGATCTGCTGCGTGGGCGGCCAGGTGCTGGTGCTGCTGACCAACTACCTGATTGCGAAAAATGCCGATCCGGAGTGGCTGAACGCCTACGGCTGGCGCTGGATGCTGGGTGCGGCCTTCGTGCCCTGCGTGCTGTTCTTCCTGTTCGTTGGTTTTATCCCGGAATCCCCGCGCTGGAATATCATGGTCGGCCGCAACGAAGCCGCGATGAAAACCCTGACCCGTATCTCTTCGGAAGAGCACGCGAAGCGCCTGATGGGTGAAATTCAGACCTCACTCCAGCTTTCCGCCAGCAGCGAAGTGAACCGCGAACGTGTCAGCTTTAACCGCAAAACGGCCATTTTCCTGGTCATTGGTGTGGGTCTGGCCATCTTCAACCAGCTGACCGGCATCAACGTCATTCAGTACTTTGGCCCGACGCTGCTGATGAACGTCACCCACAACATGCAGGAAGCAATGTTTATGACCATCTGGCTGGCGGTGCTGCAGTTCGCTGGTGTGATCGTTGGCATGATGCTGATCGATAAGATGGGCCGCCGTTCGCTGCTGCTGATCGGTTCACTCGGCTCCACCGTTTGCCTGCTGTTCACCTTCTGGACCTTCTACAGCGGGATGACCGGCGTGATCTCCGTGCTGGGCCTGTTCGGCTTTATGTTCCTGTTCGGCGGCACCTGGGGACAGGTGGTGTGGACGGTGATCGGCGAAATCTTCCCGACCCGCCTGCGCGGAGCCGGTATGGGCTTTTCTATCTGCGCCATGTGGGCAGGCAACTTCTTTGTCAGTCAGTCCTTCCCGATGATGAACCAGAGCGCCTACCTCAACGATAACTTCCACGGCGGTTTCCCGCTGCTGTTGTTCGCGGTGTGCTCGCTGGCCTCCTGGTGGTTCGTTAAGGCGCTGCTGCCGGAGACCAAAGGCGTTTCGCTGGAAAAAATGGAAGCCCTGATTCTGGAACGCTTTGAAACCACTCAACGCGAAAGCAAAACAGTCACTCATTGATTTAAAGGACACCGAAATGACCATTCATATTGCTAATGCACCCTGCAGCTGGGGCGTGGACGACCCGAAAAACCCGCATCTGCCGCCGTATGAGAAAGTGCTGAAAGAAGCCGCCCAGGCCGGTTATAAGAGCATCGAACTGGGGCCGTGGACCTATCTGCCGACCGACCCGCAGGTGCTGACCGAGAAACTGAATCAGTACGGCCTGTCGCTGGTTGCCGGAACCATTTTTGACGACCTGGTTAGCGAAGAGAACTTCCCGGCGATGATTGAGCTGACGCACAACATCTGCCGTAACCTGTCAAAAGTGCCGACCGCGACCAAAACCCACGGTGATAACTTCCCCTCACCGTATCTGGTGATTATTGATTTCGGCAACGCCGAACGCGCACGGCTGGCCGGGCAATACCACAAAGCCCCGCGCCTGTCCGACAGCGACTGGCAGCGCATGATGTCGCACATCACCGAAATCAGCCGCATTGCGCAGGAGTACGGCGTGCGCCCGGTTATTCATCCGCATGCCGGTGGCTGCATTGAGTACGCCGACGAGATCGAACAGCTGGTGCAGGATATTCCGCACAGCGTAGCCGGTCTGTGTCTGGATACTGGCCACCTCTACTACTCCGATATGGACCCGATTACCTGGCTTGGCCGCTACTTCGATCGCATCGACTACATCCACTTTAAAGACGTTAACGACACCGTATTCCGCGATGTTATCGCCCGCGAAGTGGACTTCTTTAGCGCCTGTGCGGAAGGCGTGATGTGCCCGATTGGTAAAGGCGCTATCGACTATCCGGCCGTGCGTGCCTTCCTGGCCGAGCGTAACTATCAGGGCTGGATCACCATTGAACAGGAGCGCGACCCGCGCAATGCCGACGGCAGCCTGCACGATGTGACCGAAAGCCTGCGCTACCTGAACTCCGTTGGATTTTAATTGAGGAACACCAGATGATTAACGGCATTAAACCTCTCGATCGCTCCCTTCGCTGGGGCATGGTTGGCGGCGGCGGCACCAGCCAGATCGGCTATATCCATCGTTCAGCGGCGCTGCGCGATAACACCTTTACCCTGCTGGCCGGTGCATTTGATATTGATGCCGAGCGCGGACGCGCCTTCGGTGCCAGCCTGGGCGTGGCGGGCGACCGCTGCTACCCGGACTATCAGACCCTGTTCCAGCAGGAAGCCGAGCGCGCTGACGGTATTGAAGCGGTATCGATCGCCACGCCGAACAACACCCACTTCGCCATCTGCAAGGCGGCGCTGGAAGCAGGCCTGCACGTGGTGTGTGAAAAGCCGCTGTGCTTTACCACCGAAGAAGCCAAAGAGCTGGCGGCGCTGAGCGAAGCGAAGAGCAAAATTATCGGCGTCACCTACGGCTACTCCGGCCACCAGCTGATTCAGCAGGCGCGCAGCATGATCGCCGAAGGGCTGCTGGGCGAGATCCGCATTGTGAATATGTCGTTCTCCCACGGTTTCCACAACGAAGCCGTGGAGCTGGCGAACCCGAGCACCCGCTGGCGCGTGGACCCGAAATTTGTTGGGCCAAGCTACGTGCTGGGCGACCTCGCGACTCACCCACTGTTCCTGGCGGAAACTATGCTGCCAGAGCTGAAAATTAAACGCCTGATGTGTTCGCGCCAGAGCTTTGTGAAAACCCGCGCGCCGCTGGAAGATAACGCCTTTGTGCTGATGGAATACGATAACGGTGCGGTGGGATCGCTGTGGTGCTCTGCGGTGAACTGCGGATCGATGCACGGCCAGAAGATCCGCGTGATCGGATCGAAAGCCAGCCTGGAGTGGTGGGACGAACAGCCTAACCAGCTGCGCTATGAAGTGCAGGGCGAGCCGGTACAAATTCTGGAACGCGGCATGGGCTACCTGGCTCCACGCGCGCTGGAAGAAGACCGCATCGGCGGCGGCCATCCGGAAGGGCTGTTCGAAGCCTGGTCTAACCTTTACCGCCGCTTCGCGGTGGCGATGGATGCCAGCGACCGTGGTGATAAAGCACTGCTGGAGAACTTCTGGTATCCGGACGTTCACGCCGGTGTGACGGGCGTGCAGTGGGTTGAGCGCTGCGTTGAGTCCGCCGACGCGGGCGCGACCTGGGTTGATTTCGAGTAATCACTAACGGGTCGGATTCCCTGTCGCTAGCGAACCAGGTTTCCAAATCTGTTGCCTGAAGGGGCAGCCATCAACGATGGCTGCCCCTTTTACCTGGCGTTAAAAAATGACGTCATCCGTTGCCAGCAGGGTGACAAACGGCCCCGCCAGCGTCGCATTGTGATGAGCGACGATCTGCGCCGCGCTGAGCACCGCGTTATCGGTAGTGCTGTGCGCATCGCTCACCAGCACCACGTCAAATCCCAAATCCGCCGCCGCCCTACAGGTGGTATCCACGCAGTAGTCGGTTTTCATGCCCACAATCACCAGCCGCTTCACCTGCGCCTGCTGTAGTTCTGCCAGCAGCGACGTATTGAAAAAACAGCTGGGGCGGGTTTTATTAAAGTACCTGTCGCCCGCCTCAAGAGGCAGTTCATCCGCCAGCTGCCACAGCGGGCTGCCTGCCGCGATTGGCGATCCTTCCGGCCCGGTGTGTCGGGCAAAAAATACCGGGCTTTGTGCCGCGCGGGCGGCATGGATCAGCCCGACGGTATGGGTAATCAGCTGCTCTTTTTGGTGAGGGGGCTGTGGGGCATGCAGCAAACCTGCCTGCATATCTATCACTAACAGTGCGGACGCATCGGGCATGGTATTTCTCCTTGATTACCGTTAACCGGCCACGACGGAGAAACACAGAACCCCGTCGGAAACCGGCGGGATGAAGCGGATTTGCTATTTCTCAGGCACGCAAACCGACCTCGCCCCGCCAGAAGCGGTCGTGGTGGTAGTGGTGGTCACGGTGAGGAACAGCGGGGTCATTTTCATAACCCACAGAATTGCATATCACCGTGCTGCTGGCACGTTTTTTTCGATAGATAAAGAATGGGAACAGCGGGAATAAGTGATAACCATCGGTCCAGTCCCTGACCGCGGTTATCGAGGGTGTAAGCTCGGCGGGTTTAGCGAACCGCGCCCGGCGGAACGTGTTTGAAGGTATTTACATAGGAACAAAACACGTTGCGGAAGAATTTTTTCATGATTGCCTGTGACAAATATTGTTGAAAAATACACCACAAATTATAACGAACGGTGCTTTTCCAGGCAAGATTTTTTGAAGCAGATCACAAAAACTGGGCTTTGATGGCCAAAAACAGTGAGGTATGCCGCAAAGCGACAATCTGCTGGCTTACATGTTTATGCCAGGAAAATTGTCCGGCGCTGCGCAATTTTTTCCAATATATCTGCGCTGCATGTGTCGATAATCGCCACACTACGCTTAACGGATGCCAATGCTATGCCCTTTTCTAATGGTTTTTTACTGAGTCTTTCCCTGTGCCTTGATATCGGCATCGCCAATATCGCGATGATCACCCTGGCCATGCAGCGCGGATTTTTTCACGGCTTTTGGCTGGGGATCGGCACCTGCATCGGCGATCTGATCTATGCGATCCTCGCCATGGCCGGAATGGCGGTACTGCTCCAGTTCACCAGTGTGCGCTGGGTGCTGTGGATTGGCGGTTCGCTGATCCTGCTGTGGTTTGCGTGGAAAATGGTGCAAAGCGCGCTGCAACCCGCCGCAACACTGAGTGCGGGTGACATTGGCGAAGCACTCAGCCCTCGGCAGAATTTCCTGCGGGGAATATTCCTCGCGATGTCGTCTCCTTCGGCGATCCTGTGGTTTGCCGCCGTGGGAGGCGCACTGATTTCACGAATGGGTACCGGCAGTACGGCGGCATCGGCTTGGTTCCTTTCCGGCTTTTTCCTCGCGGGCGTGATGTGGACGATAGCCCTGTGCGCAGTGGGCAGCATCGGTGGGCGTATGCTCGGTACGAAGATGTTACGCTGGTCGTATATCGCTTCGGCAGTGATTTTCTGCTACTTCGCCGGATACGTCATCCTTTCGGGCTATCGCGAGTTTATCGGCTGAGCATACGCAGATAGTGGTGCGGGGTGATGCCCAGCATCTTGCGAAAGCTGTTAATAAAGTGGCTTTGATCGTAAAAACCCAGCTGATGGGCCACATCTAATGCGCTGCTGCGGTGCCGTAACAAATTACGTGCCGCCAGCAGACGCAGCTGCATATGATACTGCAGCGGTGCCACGCCCATCTCCTGACGGAACTGGCGGACAAAGTGATACTTACTCAACCCGCAGGTTACCGCCAGCTCATCCAGTGTCAGTTTCTGCGTCAGATTATCGCGCATATGTTCCAGGGCACGTCCTACGGATGCAGGAGCCAGTGCAACATCCTTCTCGCTGCTGTGATGCAGCAGCCGGCTGGTCAGCCACAGCAGGTTTTGCTGCTGAACCTGATCGTCGTCAGGAGAACGAACGAAATGGCAGATCGCATCAAACAGCTGCGGATCGCGCAGAACGCCTTCATGCAGGATCGGCAGTGGACGATCCGCCAGATCGGCAAAAACAGCCGCCGGTAAATGAACGCTGAAAAACTCGACCGGCTGCCCGCCAAACTCTGACGACTGTAGCGTTCCAGGATTATAAACGGTGATATCCCCGGCGAGGACCGACAGGTTTTTTCGATTCAGAAAGAGTTTTTCTACGCCGCTAAGGTTGGCGCTGATCGCATATTCTTCGTGGGTATGCAGCGGAAAAGCCGCGTTGCTGGCGGTGAGGTGCGAGCACTCAATATTATTCCGGGTGTTCCAGTCTACTACCGATAATGCCATAGCCGCCCCGCGCAAGTGACCGGGCGTGCCTTCTGCTTATTTGCCCAGATGTTCGAACAAAATACTACAACCGATGCCGATCAGCACTACACCACCAAAAATTTCCGCCCATTTGCCCATCACCGGGCCAAGGAAACGCCCCAGCAGGATGCCGAGAGTCGCCATAATCATGGTGGAAGCGCCGATTGCCAGCGCGGTGGTGACAATGTTGACCTGCAAAAATGCCAGCCCGACGCCAACGGCCATCGCATCCAGACTGGTCGCAACGGCAGTACAGGCCAGCAGCCAGAAACCGTGGCTCTGCGGGGCTTCTTCCGGCCGGCACTCTTTTTTACGTATCCCCTCAACGATCATTCGTCCGCCGAGGATCAGCAGTAAACCAAACGCTACCCAGTGGTCCCACGCCATCACGTACTTGCTGGCGGCAAGGCCGATAGCCCAGCCGACCAGCGGCGTCAGCGCTTCAATCACACCGAAGATCAGACCGGTGCGCAGGGCTTCTTTCAGGCTTGGGCGATGCAGGCTTGCACCTTTACCAATGGCCGCGGCGAAGGCGTCCATCGACATGGCAAAAGCCAGAATCAGAGTTGCGTATAGGTTCATTGTATTTATCCCGGTTTGAAGCGTCGGGTGCGTTCCAAATCGTTAAAACCCCAGGTTATGTAGGAAAAATAACCACTGGTCCGTTCAAGTGAAGCGCATCCTATCACGCGAATCGCCAGAAAAAAAGACAACAAAATCATGGATTTGAGTATAGCATCGGCTATACTTTTTAACGGATGCTATTTTGGCGCGTAAATGACGGCGGGAAACTCTAAAAGAATTACCGTGTTACACAGAGCGTGGGGATATATAACCGCGAAGGGGTTGGGGAAATTTTCAGCACTTTACCGCATCATTTCCCCAAAATAATTTCCGGCTACCAGACGCGATAAACCTTACCGCTTTCTACACCATCTACGCTGCGGCGATAGGCCAGCGCCACGCGGCTGGCGGGTGCGCTTTCAAATCCGGGGAAGAACGGGCCGTAACTGTCCAGCGCTTCGGTCAGCACCGTTGGGCTAACGGCATTAATCCGCAGACCCGACAGTTCGTTGGCGGCGGCAAACACAAACCCTTCCAGCGCGGTATTTACCGCCGTCGCATTCACACCGGTACGGATCGGCTGCTGCGCCAGAATGCCGGTGGTCAGGGTGAACGAGCCGCCCGGATTGACGAACTCTTTGCCAATCAGCACCAGCCGTACCTGGCCCAACAGTTTATCCTGCAGGCCGCTGTTAAACTGTTCGCTGGTCATCTCTGACAGCGGGCCGAAGTGTACGCCGCCGGTGGCGGAGATCACCGCATCCACGTTACCGGTTTGGGCAAACAGCGCGCGAACACTCTCTTCGCTGGTTAAATCCACCTGATAATCACCCCGTGTTTTCCCCACGCGGATCACCTGATTATCACGGCTCAGCTCGTTAACGATGCCCTGGCCGACGGTGCCTGACGCCCCAATCACTAAAATTTTCATCGCATTTCCTCTGTAAATAACGGTTACCCCATCATGAAGCAGTGTCAGAGGTGGATAAACGGACCATACTTTCGATAACTCCGAACCACAGGTTTGTAATCATGGATAAATTAAGCAGCATCGAGGCCTTTATCTGCGCGGTGGAAAGCGGCAATTTCACCGAGGCTGCACGCCGCCTGGATATCAGCGCCGTGATGGTCGGCAAACACGTGCGTCAGCTGGAGAAGCTGCTCGACAGCCGCCTGCTCCAGCGTAATACCCGCCGACAGCATCTGACCGAAGCCGGGGAAAGCTACTATCAGCAGTGCAAAGCCGCGCTGGCTCAGCTGCGGCTGGCGGAAGATACGGTAGAGAATATGAAGCGCACGCCGTCGGGGCTGCTGCGGATCAGCGCACCGCTCAATCTGGGATCGGCGGCGATCGCCACCCTGGTTGCCCGCTATCAATTGAACTATCCGCAGGTACGGATCGAGCTGGATCTCAGCGACAGCTTTGTCGATCTCATCGGCCAGGGGTTCGATTTTGCTATTCGCATTGGCAGCCTCAATCCGGCTGAACCGCTGGTGGCAAAAAAAATCGGTGATTACCGTATGGTGGTGTGCGCCGCGCCGAAATATCTGGCGCAGCACGGCACGCCGCAGACCCCGGAGGCGCTGTACCAGCATCGCTGCCTGGCCAATATGGCGTGGAATAAGAGCAATGCCTGGCAACTGGGCGATGTGTTCTGGCCTGCGGACAGCAGCTTTATCTGCAACGACGGCCAGGCGCTGCGTCAGGCCGCATTAGCCGGAGCCGGGCTGGTGCTACAGCCGGAAATCCTGCTGGCGGAAGACATTGCCGCGGGCAGGCTGGTGCCGGTACTGCAACAGTGGCAGCAGGCCAGCCGCCCGATCCATCTGCTGTGGCGCCAGGATCTCAGCCCGTCGGAAAAGCGCAGTAGTTTTATTGCCTGGCTGCACGAACAGCTGCCGTTAGCGCTGGCGGTTTAAGGATTGAACCTGCGGGAGGGATCGCTGAAAATGGCGCAACTGTTTACACGCCGGAATGATGATGAAAAGTCCATTTGAAACCTTTTTAATGCCGCTGAGCACGCTGATGTTCGGTTTTCTTTCCGCGCTGCTGCTGCCCGCCCCGTGGTTTGGCCTGGCGCTGACCCGCAGGCTGGTGGAGATGTTCCATCTGGAAGATATTGGTCAGCTGTATACGCTGGTGTTTTGTTTATGGTTTTTGCTGCTGGGTGCGGTGGAGTTTTATATCGTGCGGTTTATTTATGTGCGGTTTATTCGGCCGTAGCCTGGCGGAAGCCGATGATGCTCGTTACGTGGCTGGTCGCGATGAGATCAGTGAACGGGGCTACCGTTACGGGGCAGGTCGCGGTGGGGTCCGTGACCGGGGCGACCGTTACGGGCAGATCGCCGGGTCGCCGTAAACCCAGTCCCTGGGGGCTTGGCTGCCGCATCCTTGCGGCAGACACCCGGCTAACCTGTCCCGTAACGGTTCCCCTTTCAAATCATTGCGTTGCTGCCAGAGGAAATCAGTTATTCAAGCAGCAATACCGAAGCCTTCAGGCAATCGGGGATGGACGGGTTAGCGGACCGTCCGAGCACAGGGATGTGCGAGGCCGAGCGGACATGGACGTGACAGCGGGTCCGCGTTCCGACCAGCCCCGATAAGCCCGGGCGCAGAGCGTGCAGCAACCTGAATCCACAAGCAACACCGAAGCCTTCAGGCAATCAACCCTGCTTCAATACCTGCGGATTCACGCAGTTCTTCTCGACCTTCCCGGTCAACGCGGCAATCAAATTATCCACCGCATCGCGCGCCATCCCGTAACGCGTCTCGTGCGTCGCGGAACCGATATGCGGCAGCGGCACCACGTTACGCAGCTTCAGCAGCTCGGAATTCACCGGCAGCGGCTCCTGCTCAAACACATCCAGACCGGCAGCAAAAATAGTCCCGTCCTTCAGCGCATCAACCAGCGCCTGCTCATCTACCACCGGCCCGCGACCCGCATTAATCAGAATCGCGCTCGGCTTCATTTTCGCCAGCTGCTCGCGGCCAATCAGATGATGGGTTTCGGCGGTCAGCGGCAGGCTGATGCAGAGGAAATCGGACTCTGCCAGCAGCGTATCCAGATCGCAGTACTGCGCATCAAAACGATCTTCCGCTTCCTGATGATGCTTACGCGCGTTGTAGAGAATCGGCATGCTGAAGCCAAGGTGAGCACGCTGCGCCAGCGCCAGGCCAATACGCCCCATACCCAGAATGCCCAGCTTCTTATGGTGCACGTCAATGCCGAACCAGTCAGGGCCAATGTTTTTCTGCCACTCCCCGGCCTTCACCCGCTCGGCCAGTTCCACCACCCGGCGGGCGCTGCTCAGCACCAGCGCCATCATGGTATCCGCGACGGTTTCAGTCAGCACGGTCGGGGTATGCATCAGTACGATGCCTTTATCGTTCAGCGCCGCCACATCGAAGGTGTCATAGCCCACGGAAATCGTGGAGGCCGCACGCAGCTTAGGTGCCTGCTGCAGAAATTCAGCATCAACTTTGCCGCCGGAGCCAAGGATGCCTTCCGCCTGACGGAAAGCTTCGGCGTGAGCAGCGATATTTTCTGGGGTTAAGCCGTTAATTTCGGTCACGTTGAAATGCGCATCCAGCCGCGCTCGCAGATCTTCAGGTAACGACTTATACAACACCACAGACGGTTTCATACGGTTCTCCCTGTTCAGTACAGTGAAACGGGCCAGCATTGACCCGTTTTAAGTTAAGCATGTTTTGCATCATGGGGCAGCGGATCCTGCCGGTCCTGCGACGGCTTGACGATCAGCGTCAGCCACACGGCCACCAGTAATGCGCTCCCCATAAAGATATAGGATGCAGATGGACTGCCGGTGGCACCGTTGAGGTATCCCACCACCCAGGAGCCGAGGAATGAACCCAGCGCTCCCATCGAGTTAATCAGCGCCATCGCGCCCCCGGCAACGTTGCGCGGCAGCATTTCCGGGATGATGGCGAAAAAGGGACCGTACGGTGCATACATCGACGCACCGGCAATCACCAGCAGGGCATAGGACAGCCAGAAATTGTCGGAACCCACCAAATATGAGCCTAAAAAGGCTAATGCACCAATCAACAGTAACGGCCAGACAAACAATTTGCGGTTTTGTAACTTATCAGAGGCCCAGGAAACGACGATCATCGCGATGGTCGCTGCCAGATACGGCACCGCCGACAGCCATCCGGCCTCAACGATGCCCATCTGCGTGCCGTTACGCAGAATGGACGGCAGCCAGAGCACAAAACCGTACACACCGATGCTCCAGGCAAAATACTGCGCACACAGCAGGATAACGTTACGCGACTTAAAGGCCTCAGAGTAGTTACGCACCGCCTTCAGATTTTCCTGCTCTTTCTGCAGCTGCGCCTGCAATGCGGCTTTTTCGGCATCGCTCAGCCACTTCGCCTGCGACGGTTTATCCTGCACCAGGAACCACCAGGCCACGGCCCAGATCACCGCCGGGAAGCCTTCAATAATAAACATTTCACGCCAGCCGAAGGCGTTGATCAGGTAGCCGGACACCACCGACATCCACAGCACGGTCACCGGATTACCGAGGATCAGGAAGGTATTGGCGCGTGAACGTTCGGACTTAGTGAACCAGTTGCTGATATAAATCAGCATCGCGGGCATCACCGCCGCCTCCACCACGCCGAGCGTAAAGCGAATCACCGCCAGCATCGGAATATTGCTCACCATTCCGGTCAGCGAGGCACAGCCGCCCCACAGCACCAGGCACCAGAACACCAGTTTTTTTACGCTGCGGCGTTCGGCATAGATCGCGCCGGGGATCTGGAAAAAGAAGTAGCCAAGGAAAAACAGCGCACCAAGCAGGGAAGAAATCCCCTTGGTGATGCCGAGATCCTCATTAATCCCTGCGGCGGAGGCGAAGCTGAAGTTCGCCCTGTCCAGATACGCCAGGCTGTAGGTGATAAACACGATGGGCATGATGTACCACCAGCGTTTTGGCGCGATTGTCTGCTTCGTCTGCTCGTTCATGGTGTTTCCTCTGTTGAGGGGCCACATTCTGTTCTGTAGGGGAACGATGTGGTGATGTTATGTTTCCGGCCGGCCGTCAGGGTTAAAAATCGCCCAGTGCCGCCCGGGTTGGCAGTCCTTCGCTGTCACCGATTGCCTGGATCGCCAGGGAACCGATTTTATTGCCGCGGCGGATGGCCGCAGGCAGCGATTTTCCTTCCAGCAGGGCGCTGATCGTCCCTACCGCAAAGCCATCTCCGGCACCGACGGTATCCACTACGTTGGTGGTCATAACCGCCGGGACCCGATCTTTCACGCCGTCGGCGGTTTTAAACCACGCGCCTTCACAGCCGGTTTTGATAATCACGGCTTTTACGCCCATCGCCAGATAGAAGTCGGCAATCGCTTCCGGCTGGTCATAGCCGGTGAGGATTTTGCCTTCTTTGATGCCAGGCAGAACCCAGTCGGCATAAGACGCCAGTTCGTTCAGCCGGGTCACCATTTCCCGTTCGCTGGACCACAGCACCGGGCGCAGATTGGGGTCAAAGGAAAGGGTTTTCCCCATCGTCTTCATCTCCTTCGCGGCATGTTTCGACAGCGCCAGCGAGCTGTCAGAAAGCGCAGCGGCCACGCCGCTCAGGTGCAGGTGGCGTGCGGCACCGAAGTAGTCGCGGTTAAAGTCGTCGCAGGAGAGATGGCTGGCGGCCGAGCCTTTGCGGAAATACTCCACCAGCGGATCGGAGCCATCGTCCACCTTCGACTTCAGCTGAAAACCGGTAGGGAAGCGCGCGTCCAGCGTCACCTGCTGGCGATCGACGCCTTCACGATCCAGCTGCTGGCAGGTAAAGCGGCCAAATGAGTCATCGCCGACGCGGCTGACCCAGCCCACTTTCAGGCCCAGGCGCGCCAGACCGATTGCCACGTTCAGTTCGGCACCGGCGATGCGTTTGGTAAATTTCTCAACCGAAGCCAGGTCGCCGTTTTCTGCCGCGACAAACATCGCCATGGCTTCACCAATCGTGACGACATCCAGCGTGCCGTTGATATGGGTCGTCATGATTTATGCCTCGCGCAGCAGGTCAACATAGTGACGGGTCACCGCCACCAGGTCCGGGCCTTCCAGTGGGAATTCAATAGCGCGCGGCACGTCAGATGGCAGCAGGGCGAGCGTCTCGCGCCACAGGTTATCGGCTTCATCCAGCGGGATAGCGCGCCAGCTTTCGCCGTGCGGCACCGCCGCTTTAACGTGGATATAGCTGACGTAGCGGCTCAGGCTTTCCGCCGCCGGAAGCGGCTGGTCGCCGACCCACAGCCAGTTGCCGGTATCAAAGGTCATGCCGTTGCAGATGCGGCTTTCGCCGCAGGCGTGGAAAAAGCCATCGAGGGCGGCAAAACGGCCGTATTCGGTCTGGTCGTTTTCCACCACCAGATGCACTTTCTTACCGGCAAGCTTGCTGCGGAGTTCGCTGCTGTCGAAATCGTGATGATAGTTGCCCAGCGAATATTTAATCAGCTGGGCATTCAGCTGTTCCGCTTCCACAAAATGCTGGTCCAGATGCGGGTTGAGCGAGCCATCTTCGGTAAACAGCGCTTCCGGCACCGAGTAAAAAGCGATCAGTTTTTTAGAAGCAATGTCCGCGCCCAGCGCAGAAAGCTGGCCCAGTTCCTGTTCATCCAGCAGTTCGCGGCGGATCTCCACGCCGTCGGCACCTGCGGCAGCAATAATCGGCAGCAGCGCCTGCTGTCCCCCCAGCTCACGCACCTGTTTATTGCCGTAGGCCGCGGTGACAACGATGACTTCTCTTTTCATGATTTCTCCGGTTAATTCACCCGATTTGATGGAAAAACGGTAAATGGAACCGGTTCCAAAGAAAAGTACCAAAGCGGCATTTTATGACGGCGCTCACGGAGTGAACGCTTTTCTGCGTGAAATAGAGGAACGCCAGGGTGGGATGAGAAGTCTTGCAGGGGCACGATCGGCCCCGGGTTATTACGAGGACATGTGCTTAGCGGACAATCGGCTGCGTTGAGCCCCGCACCACCAGTTCCCCGGAAAATACCTGTTCTTGCAGCGGCTGATCTCCGCCCTCAATGCGGCTGATCACCTGCTCCAGCGCAGCATAGCCAATCTGCCAGGTCGGCTGCTTCAGGGTAGTGATGCCAACGCCCGCCAGCTCAGCCCACTCCAGCTCGTCGAAGCCCAGCAGGCCCAGCTGTTCGCCCCAGTTCAGATTCAGCCGACGCAGGGCGCGGGCAACCTGTAGCGTCAACGCGCCGTTAACGGCCATCACCGCGCAGGGCGCTCCCTGGTGACGCTGATAGAACTCACTCAGCACCTGCTGCATACGGGTTTCATCATCCAGTTTCACTTCGGCGTGTTCGGCAATCAGATCGGGCTGCTGCGCCATGCGTTCATGGAACGCGTGAATACGCTCCAGACGGGTGTTAACCAGACCAAGCGGCTCGCTGATAAACAGCAGCGCACGATAACCCTGCGACAGCAGATGTTCAGTGGCCTGCAGTGCCGCCGCGTGGTTATCCAGCCCGACGACATCGCAGGCGAAATCCGGTATTTTTCGGTCGATCAGTACCATCGGCAGCAGCGATTTTTGCAGCTGATTCAGCGCCTCTTCGCGCATGCCCACCGCGTTGACGACAATGCCTTCCACCTGGTAGCTGTTCAGCAGATTAAGGTAGTACTGCTCAAGATCGACTTCGTTATTGGTGTTACACATCAGCAGCGTGAAGCCGTGGCTGCGGCAGGCGGACTCAATGCCGCTCAGCACATCCACGGAATAGGGGTTAGTGATATCCGCGATAATCAGGCCAATCAGTCGGGTACGCCCACGCTTCAGGCCGCGCGCCATCTGGCTGGGGCGATAGTTAAGCGTGCTGATAGCGGCCTCAATGCGCTGCTTCAGATCGTCAGAAAGCGCGCTGAATTCACCGTTCAGGTAGCGCGAAACGCTGGTTTTTCCGGTACGCGCCTCTTTGGCGACGTCGCTGATGGTAGCTTTAGCGGCCTTGTTATTCATGGCTGTCCCTGATGATGTGAATAGCGTGAGACTACCATAACTGCCCGCCGGCGGCAGCATCAGGGTATTTTCAGCTCCGGCTGCCACAGTTCCTGCAACGAAGACACCGGCCCTCCCGCCATCAGCCGCAGCGCCATCTCTGCCACCTGCTGCCCGATAGCAGGCCAGGTGGCCTGAGCAATGCTGGCAACGGGCACATCGATCACCGAATCTGTGGGCAAACCGTTGTAGATCATCAACTCGATACGTTCAGGACCGCTCAGGCGGCCCATCTCACGCAAAGCGATTGCAGCGCCTTCACCCAGCGAGCTGGAATCGGCAATCAGCGCCTGCGGAGGCTGTGGCAAAGCAAGCAGCTGCCGGGTTGTGCGGTAGCCCTCAAGGCGACTGGGCTCTGCCTGCCAGCAGAGGTCGCTGTCGAAGCCGTGCCGCTGCATCGCACTCAGATAACCTTCTCGCCGCTGGCTGACAAAGGCCTGATCGAGGTGGCTGCCAAGCCAGGCGATACGGTGCAGACCCTGCGCAACGTAGTGGTCAACGGCCAGGCGCGGCCCGGTATGATGATCAAAATCGAACCAGGCATAAGGTTCTTTCAGCTCGCTGCGGCCCAGCGCCAGAAACGGAAAATTCAGCTGCTGGAGTTTGGCCAGCCGACTGTCGTGCCGTACGGTATGCGCCACAATCAGGCCGCTGACGTAGCGCGAGCGCAGCATCCGCTGCAGAGAGCGGTGGTCGTTTTCAGGCGTGTCGGCAAAGATCAGCAGATCCACTTCACGCTCGGCCAGCGCCTGGGCGATAGCGCCGATCACATCGACAAAACTGGTGCCGTTAAAAGGAAGAGGTGAAGAGGGAAAGAGCAAACCCAGGGCGTTGGTTTTTCCGGTTTTCAGGCTGCGGGCGACCGGGTTAGGGCGGTATCCTCGCCGTTGGGCTTCCTGCTGAATGCGCAGGCGCGTTTCCTCAGCCACATCGTCATAGCCGTTGAGCGCGCGGCTGATGGTGGTAACAGAGAGCCCCAGCGCGGAGGCAATATCTTTCAGTGACATGATGTGTGAATACTGATCAGTTTTTGCGCAGGGTAGCACAAACTGCTAATGGTCACTATGGTCCTGAATGATTATTCCCAAAAAAGAGAATAACGGCCCCGGCACGTTGTGTGCCGGGGCCTGGGGGATTACTGCAGCGGGCTGAGAGTGATTTCTACACGGCGGTTCTGAGCTTTCCCTTCGGCAGTGGCGTTTGAAGCCACCGGATTATCCGGCCCCATTCCGCTGGTGCGCACGCGGTTTGCTTCAACACCTTGAGTAATCAGCGAGCTGCCGACGCTGTCCGCACGCTGCTGCGACAGAGACATATTCAGCTGGCGGCTGCCGGTGCTGTCGGTATAGCCGATAATGTTTACGGCGGTTTTCGGGTACTCTTTTAGTACCATCGCCACGCCGGTCAGCGTGTTGGCTCCGGCAGGTTTCAGCGTGCTGCTGCTGCTGTCAAAGGTGACGTTGCTCGGCATATTCAGCACGATATTGTCGCCGTTGCGGGTCACGCTGACTCCGGTACCTTTCATTTTGTCGCGCAGCTTCGCTTCCTGCACGTCCATGTAATAACCCGCGCCGCCGCCGAGAGCGGCACCGGCGGCTGCACCAATCAGTGCGCCTTTGCCGCGATCTTTCTTCGAAGAAGAAAGCATACCCACCCCGGCGCCTACCGCGGCACCGATACCCGCACCAATACCGGACTTCCCTGCTTCACGCTCACCGGTGTAAGGGTTAGTGGTACAACCGGCCAGCGCAAGCGTGCCGCTCAATATCAGGGAAAGAGTGATAGCGCTTTTTTTCATGAGTATTCCTTTCATTTCGTTCACCGCAGGCAACGTCGCCTGTAAGCGCCAATTATGGCGCTCAATTGTGAGGAAAATACTCAGGCGAATTCTCAAAGTGTAAGAGAAAGCTATTTAATGTTATCCGGGTGGCAAAAACAGTCGGTCGTGTGTTCGCTGATTAATCCGCAGGCCTGCATAAATGAGTAGCAGGTCGTGGAGCCGACAAACTTAAATCCGCGCTTTTTCAGCGCTTTAGAGAGTGCATCGGAAGCCGCATTGGTGGTCGGTGCCTCACGGTAGTGGCCGAAGCGGGTGATTTGCTGTTCGTTATCAACGAAACTCCAGACGAAGTCTCTGAACGATTCACCGGCGGCTTCCATCGCCAGCAGCGCACGGGCGTTGGCGATAATTGCGTTAATCTTTCCCCGGTGGCGGATAATGCCGCTCTCCTGCATCAGTCGTTCAATATCGTCTTCATCCATCCGGGCAACGGCCTGAACGTCAAAGTGATGAAAATGCTGGCGATAGTTTTCTCTTTTCTTCAGCACGGTCAGCCAGGACAGCCCGGCAACCTGGCCTTCCAGACAAATCATTTCAAACAGCGAACGGGCGTCATGATGGGGAACGCCCCACTCGCGGTCGTGATAGGCGATATATAGCGGATCTTCAGATACCCAGCCACAGCGTTGCATAGATAACATTCCTTATTAACGGGTTGGGTACTGAATTTAACCGTTTAAGCGCCAAAAGGCACCGAATGTGCGGTGTTTTTCTGCTCCTCGCCGCAATATTTTTCCACCTCCAGCTGGGCCATATGGCCGCAGTTAGCCTGCGCTAACCGGGAGGAGCCGATATCAAAGGTCAGGCAGTTAACGCTGCCGTTTTTGCACAGGGTTTTAGGCTCTGACAAATCTGCCGGGTCGTACCAGGCCCCTTCACACACCCGAACCACGCCGGGTCGGATATCATCACTCACCAGCGCTCCCACCAGGATCTGCCCACGGTCGTTGTACGCGCGCACCAGGTCCCCGGACTGGATTTTCCGGGCCGCAGCATCCTGGGTATTGATCAGAATCGCCTCCCGATTGCTGACCGCATATTTGTCTCTCAGAGGCGTATTATCCAGCTGCGAATGCAGGCGGTGCGCCGGGTGCGAGGAGTTCAACGACAGCGGATAGCGCTGCGCAACGTCGCTGCCGCGCCATTCGTGCGGTGGGAACCAGCCCGGCAGCCCCGGGCAGTCGTCGTAACCCATTTTTGCCACGCTGCGGGAGAAAATTTCGATACGTCCGCTCGGCGTACCCAGCGGGTTGAGCAGTGGATCGGAACGGAAATCGGCAAAGCGTATCCAGTTTTTATTCTCTTCCGGGACAGGGAAGCGGATGTAATTGTTCGACTGCCAGAATTGATCGAACGGCGGCAGCGGCACGCCCGCATTACGGGCCTGGGTCTTCATATTGTCGTACATCGTTTTCAGCCACAGCATTTCATCGCGCCCTTCGGTAAACGCCTGCTCAACGCCAAGCCGCGCGGCAATATCGCGGAAAATATCGAAGTCGTTACGCGACTCGTGCTGCGGCGGCACGCACTGGTGCATCGGGAAAACATAGCGCTGGGAATAGTCGCCGCCCATATCCATATCGTTGCGCTCATAGCTGGTGGTGCACGGCAGGACGATGTCGGCGAATTTTGCCGTGGACGTCCACCAGGGTTCATGCACGATGATGGTTTCAGGATGCTGCATGACCTGCCGCAGATTATTGGTATCCTGCTGGTGTACCAGCGGGTTACCGCCGGCGACGTAGACCATTTTAACGTCGGGATAGGTGACCTGGCGGCCGTTGTAATCAATGGTTTTTCCCGGATTGGCCAGGCAGTCGGCCATTCTGGCCACCGGAACCGGAACGGGTGAGTTTTGTGGCGCTTCTCCGGCGCTGATGCCGGACAGAATACCGCCTTTCGCCGACGGGCTACCGCCGGAAGAGTAGTGATAGCTAAAGCCAAAACCACCGCCCGGCAGGCCAATCTGGCCAAGCATGGCAGCCACGGTCACCAGCAGCCAGTGCGGCTGTTCACCGTGATGCTGCCGCTGGATGCCCCAGCCCGCCATAATCATCGTCCGCTTCTTCGCCATATCGCGCGCCAGCTGGCGCAGCGTTTCCGCTTCAACGCCGCAAATCGCACTGGCCCATTCCGCCGTTTTCGCCACGCCGTCATGCTCGCCAAGCAGGCTTTCGCGGAACGGAGCAAAGCCGGTGGTATAGCGCTGCAGGAAGGCTTCATCATGCAGTTTTTCACTCAGCAGAGTATGCGCAATACCCAGCAGCATCGCCGCATCGGTGTAGGCGTGCGGCGCGATCCACTCCGCGTTCAGCTGTTTTGAACCGGGGTTGTTGATTGGGTCGATGGCGATAATCCGCGTGCCTTTTTTCGACAGTGCGGCAAAGCCTTCAAGCCCGACGTGATCCGGCACGTTCCAGCTGTTTTTCAGCGTGGTGTAGGGGTTACATCCCCACAGCACCACCAGTTCGCTGTTATCAATCACGTTGGGCCAGGTGGTTTGCTGATCGTATACCTCGGTCGAACCGACAACGTGGGACATGATCACCTGCGCAGCACCGGTAGAGTAGTCGCCGCTGTAGCTCAGAAAGCCGCCGCTCAGATTCATTAGGCGATGCAGCAGCGCCCGGCAGTTATGCAGCATGCCGGTACTTTTCCAGCCGCAGGACCCGGCATAAATCGAGGAAGGGCCATAGGCCGACTGCAATCGACGGATTTCATCGCTAACCAGCTGGATGGCTTTTTCCCAGCTGACCTTCACCCATTCATCGCGCCCGCGCAGATCGTTGCGACTGCCGGGGCCATTTTCCAGCCAGCTCTTACGCACGACCGGTGAGGTAATCCGATTGGCGGCGTGCACCTGCCACGGCGCCATCTCAATCAGTTCATTGGGTGCCGGATCGTCCTGAACCGGCTGCACACCCACCATTTTTCCCTGCTCAACAATGGCTTCAAAAGCCCCCCAGTGAGCGGAGGTCAGAATGCCTTTCTTCGCCGGGCGCAGCGCGGCAAACAGCGGCATCGCCTGGCTTACCGCCCGGGCCACGGCGGAAGGAGAAAACAGCAGATCTAACGAGCTGGCGGCCAGCAGCGTGCTGCCCAGTTGCAGAAAACGACGGCGCGACAGGCCGGAGAGTACATTATTTTTCACGAGAGCTTCCTTGTTCAGAGGGCTGTCCGGCAGGTGGCATATCGCTGGCGTGGTTTTGCGCGTACAGCGTCAAAATGCGCAGCTGCTCCTCGTTCAGCGCGGTACGCGAGGCCATACCTTTCATCACGCCAATCCACTGATTTGCGGTGAAGTGATCCAGTGCGGTCAGGCCGTGACAGCCGGTACAGTTAGCGGACATCAAGTCGCTGGCGTACTGCCAGATCTTTTGCTGGTTGGCGATCAGCGCCTTGGAGGGGAACCAGGCGGTCAGAGCAACATGATGCCACTGCGTATCGGTCTGGCTGTCGGTTTGCGATCCCAGCGTTTTCAACTGCTGCTGACTATTTTCATCCAGCACCGCACGAATAATTCGCCGGCCGGGAGCGCCATAGATCACCCCGGTTACACCGTCCTGCTGCCAGCCTTCCAGGCGCGCTTCAGTCAGCAAACCCTGATGACGTAACGGGATCACGGGTGCAGACGGGAACAGCGTACCGGCTGAGCTGGTGATGCCAGGCTCCAGTACAAAAGACTGCGTTTTAATGCTGTAAAGCGGGCTGTCCGCCGGTTTGACGTCGGTCGCCAGGGCCGCAAGCTGGCTGGCACCGGCCGCGTTACTTGAGGTCATGTCCGGCAGGATATGTGCCACACCACGGTGGCAGTCAATACAGGTCTGATTCTCTTTTATCGCTACCGGATGCGCCTTACGGGCTTCAGGCCGCTGCGCAAGAATATCCATCGCTTCAAAGCTGTGGCAGCTGCGGCAGGTGGCTGAGTCGTTGGCCTTCATGGTCTTCCAAACCGATTCCGCCATCGCCAGTTTATGGGCGTTGTACTTCTCTTCGGTATCTATCTTTCCGGTAATTTCGCCATAAACGTCCTTAACTGCGGCGATCTTGGTCAACAAATAGGGAACAGGAGCCGTGGGGATATGGCAGTCGGCACACTCGGCGCGGATACCGGCGTGGTTTTCGAAATGAACGCTGCCCTGATACTCAGCCAGCGGTCTTTCCATGCTGTGGCAAGAAACGCAGAAGGCCGTATCGCTGGTTTTATGCATCACGGTGACACCACCGGCGACCAGCAGCAGGCCGATGGCCAGGCCCAGCAGCATCAGCAACAGCGCACGCCAGCCGCACAGTCGCTTCAGCCGCCCCTCTTTCCTGAAATAATTCATAACTTCCCCTGTTAGTACTGATTGGCTCAGTGCAGAGCACTGAAAAGTAAGCGCACTTACTTTTATCCCACAGCTTGCGAATGGTTTTTTTGTGGTCAATCAACTCAGGGGGACGTTACGGCAGCGGCATATAAAATCGGTGAAGTACGATTTACAGAAACATTCCGCCATCACGCAGCAGATGTTCATTACCTTTACGGCGGGTAAAACCACTACGGTCGAAAAATTCCAGAATCTGTATCGCCAGCTTGCGGCCAACGCCCAGGCGATCGCGAAAATCTGCGGCGCTGCTGCCCAGTCCTTCAGCATCACGCTGGCGAATAATGTCGGCAAAACGGGTTATCTGGCTGTGGCTGTAATAACGATCCTTCACGACGGCGACGATCAGCCCGCTTTGTGCCGCTTTGCGCAATGCCTGCCGCATCACATCCTCCGGGCAGGTCAGCGCCAGGGCCAGGTCCCGCACCCATCGGGCGCTATCGGCAAACAGTGGTTCAGCCCGCTGCCAGAGCGCGGCTTCCTGCGGCTCGAAGCGAATGGCAAAGTCGGGCAGATGCAGCCAGCCCCGGCTATTCACCAGCCTGCCGCTGCCGATCAGCCCATCGATCAAACTGCCTGCCAGCGCAGAAGGCCGGTCGGACAACGCCATGCGCCGCAGACGATCGCGCCCCAGGCCTGGACGATCGCCATTGCTGCGGTGATAGTGCGCCATCTCGTCAAGCAGCCGCTGCTGCCAGTCCTGAATCATCTGCGGCAATATCATATACCCGGCGATAATCTCCGGACGCAGGCGGTAGTCCAGATTAACCAGCGCTTCTTCATGCAGCTGACGCGCCCAGCTCAGTTCCGACATTGGCCGTGGGCGCTGCTGCAAATACAGAGCGATGATCTCAGCATCCTCCCGCGCCTGCTCTAACTGGTGCAGCCAGGCAAGAAACCCGGGCTGGCGCTTGCCGCGTTTCGGTGACGCCAGCAGCAGCACCCGCGCCGCTGCAAGCGTGTGTTTCGCGCCGATATCACGCAGGATCAGGCGATCGTTATCGGCCAGCCACAGCGGTGCGTCGAGCAGCAGCTCGGCCAGATTATCCGCCAGCAGCGACAGCCGCCCGGTGATATGGCGGGCACCGTGATGAAGATGCAACGACTGGCCCTGCCGCAGCGGCTGGTGCTGTTCCAGTGTGACGATAACCCGCTCGCAGGGCGTTTCCGGCAGTGCAGACAGCAGCCAGTCGCCGCGCGCAATCGCTGATTTTTCCACGCTGCCGGTAATATTCAGCGCCACCCGCTGCCCGCCGTGCGCACTCTGGCTCGGCTGATTCTGCACGTGCAAACCGCGAACGCGGACTGCCTGATTCACGCCGCTCAGCCACAGCGTATCGCCCACGCCGATCTCGCCAGACAGCGCGGTGCCGGTCACTACCAGCCCGGCCCCTTTGACGTTAAACACCCGATCGATAGCGAGACGAAACGGCCCCTCGCGACGGGACTTCCCGACCGGCAGCTGGCGCAGATGATCCGCCAGTGCCGCTATCCCTGCGCCATTCAGGGTGCTGGTAGGAAACTGAGCAACCTGCTGCCAGCCCATCTGCTGAGTGAGGGCATCGATCTGCTGCGCTACGTCAGCCAGCCGCTCGGGTTCCACGCTGTCGCTTTTGGTGATGGCCACGGTCAACGGTGGCCGCCCGCCAAGCTGAAGGATCGCCAGATGTTCACGGGTTTGCGGCATCACACCGTCATCGGCTGCGACCACCAGCAGGGCATGATCGATGCCGCCAATGCCGCTGAGCATATTGCTGAGAAATTTTTCATGGCCGGGAACGTCAATAAAACCAACGATCGCGCCATCCGGCTGCGGCCAGTAGACATAGCCAAGATCGATGGTCATACCGCGCGATTTTTCTTCCGGCAGTCTGTCGGCATTCACGCCGGTCAGCGCCTGTAGCAGCGAGGTTTTACCGTGGTCAACGTGACCGGCGGTGGCAATAATCATGCACTTATCATCCTGATAAACAGTTCTTCGTCTTCCAGCGTGCGCAGATCGAGCCACAGAGAGCCGTCGTGAATGCGCCCGATCACCGGCACATCACCCTCACGCAGTTTGCGGGTGAGCGCCATCAGAGTGCTGCCGCTGCCGTCGCGAGAGGTCAGAGTCAGCGCCGTACCGGGCAGCCGCTCAATCGGCAGCGAGCCGCTGCCAATCTGCGAGGAGCAGGGTGCCAGCGCCACGCAGAACTGTTGCCCGCAGGCGGCTTCCACAGCGGGCAGCAGCCGCAGCCCCTGGGCATGAATATCCTGCCGGGTGCGGGTCAGGAATCTGAGCGTGGGCAGCTGTTCCGCCAGCTTATCCGGCTGACGATACAGCTGGAGCGTGGCTTCCAGCGCGGCGAGGGTGACTTTATCAACCCGCAGCGCGCGCTTCAGCGGATGCTGCTGCAAGCGTTCGATGAGCGCTTTTTTGCCGATGATAATCCCGGCCTGCGGCCCGCCCAGCAGCTTATCGCCGGAAAAGCTGACCAGGCTGGCACCCGCCGCAATCAGCCGCTGCGGCATCGGTTCTTCGGGTAAGCCATACTGGCTAAGATCGATCAGCGAACCGCTGCCCAAATCAACCACCACCGGCAGGTCAGATTCCTCCCCGAGCGCGATCAGTTCCGCTTCACTGACGGCCCTGGTAAAGCCCTGAATCTGATAATTGCTGGTGTGCACCTTCATCAGCAGCGCGGTGTCTTCCTCAATCGCCTGGCGGTAATCTTTCAGATGGGTGCGGTTGGTGGTGCCCACTTCGCGCAGAGTACAGCCCGCCTGAGTCATCACATCCGGGATGCGGAAAGCACCGCCGATTTCCACCAGCTCACCGCGTGAGACGATCACCTGTTTACCCGGTGCCAGCGCGGCCAGCATCAGCAGCACCGCCGCCGCATTGTTATTGACGATGCAGGCGTCCTCCGCCCCGGTAAGCTGGCATAGCAAATCGGCCAGCGCCCGGTCACGGTGGCCGCGCCCCGCATCATCCAGCGAATATTCGAGGGTCACGGGGGATCGCATCGCCCGTGCTGCGGCGGCAACGGCGGTTTCAGCCAGCTGCGCGCGGCCAAGGTTGGTGTGCAAAACCGTACCGCTGAGGTTCAGCACCGGACGCAACCCGCTGCGGCTGTGCTGATGCAGCAGACTGCGGGCATGGCTCGCCCAGTCCTGGCTCCAGGCAGGGAGCTGATGATGCTGCCGGATATGCTCACGTGCGCTTTGCTGCATCTCACGCAGAATGGCGACCAGCCTGACGTGGCCCCATTCCGCAGAAAGCGCCTGCATCGCGGACTGGCGCAGCAGGCTGTCTATGGACGGAAGCTGATGGAACAGATTACTCACGGTTAGTCGTCACCTCATCCCTGCGGAGCGGAAAAAAATTGCCTGCCGTCTTCATGGCTTACTCCCCAGGGAACAGGAACGGATTCAGGCTGCTGCGGGCAAAACCCTCCTGCTCCATCCGCGCGTCAAGGATCAGCGAAGCGAGATCGTCGGCAACCGGCTCAACGGCCGGATCTTTTTCCTGGTACAGCATTTTCAGGTAGGTCCCGCAGTCGCCGCAGCTTTCGGTTTTAATCGCGGCGTTTTCGCTATCCAGCGACCAGTAGTGCAGGTCTCGCGTTTGCTCGCAGTTGCTGCACTTCGCCCGCACCACGTGCCATTCGCTTTCACACAGGTTGCAGTGAAGGTAGCGCAAGCCGTCTTTGTGGCTGCCCATATGGATTACGCTGGCAACTGGCACGCTGGCACACACCGGGCAAAACTGGCGCTGTTCGCCCGATTCAGCTCTGGCTTTACCGGGGATCAACGCCGCCATCTGCGCCCAGTAGATCGACAGCGCCGCCCAGATAAACGGCGCTTTATCGCTGCTCACCTGGGCGAAGTCGTGGGCCAGCAGCGCTCCGGCCATTTGCTCCAGCTCGCTGGCAGAGGCTTTTTCCAGATTCTCCAGTACCGACAATGCAGGCCCGCTCATCTCCGGCTTCAGTTCGGCAATCAGCGAATGCAGCATCTGCTGCCAGTGGGCATCGCGCGGCAGCGTGGCGATATCCAGCGGCGGTTTGCCGAGGCGGGCACTCTCTTCCAGCCGCGCCTGCAAATCCATCCGCAGCGGATGATCGTAAAGGACGATTTCCTGCGCGGCGGCAATAACCGCCGCAAAGCGCAGATAGTCGCCCAGTGGATTCTTCTCCGCCAGCTGCCGCAAACGGGCAGCCCGGCGACTGTACAGGTGTTTCAGCTGAGGGAAAAGTAACGGCGGAATGCCCCCCGCCGCGTTGCTTTTTTCCTTCTCCAGCCGGTCCTGCGGAATAATTCTAATCGTCATCAGGGACCTTTTTCGTGTTGTCGCGGTGGGTTTTGCTGCTCGCGTAGTGAGCGATACCAGCGCGGATGATGCCGTTTGGCCCAGCTTACGCTAACCCAGCCTTCGACCATGGCGGTTATCGTCCCTTTCACCCACAGTGCCGCATAAACGTGCACCATAATCACCACGATCAGCACAACGGCTGAGACAGAATGCACCACCAGCGCCAGCCGGATCAGCGGGATGCTGAAGTAGCCGGCGAACCAGGGACGCCAGATCGCCACGCCGCTTAACAGCAGCAGCACTAAACTGAGGATCGCTGCCCAGAATACGCACTTCTGACCAAAATTATAGCGCCCGGTATCTCCCACCTCTTCGTTTTGGGCGATTTTATGGATGTTTTTTGCCCACAGGATGTCGTTTCGCTCCAGCAAATTGTGCCGCCAGTAACGGAAGAACATCAGCAGGAAAGCCACAAACATCACCACACCGGTAAAGGGATGCAGGATACGCGCCAGCTGCGGCGTGCCCATGATCTGCATCAACCAGTTAAACGACGGGAAGAAGAATCCCAGGCCGCTCACCGCGGCCAGGACAAAGCAGAAGGCCACCAGCCAGTGATTAATACGCTCCGGGGCGCTGTAGCGCTGAATTCGCTGCGGCTTTTTCATGGCTGTTCCTCCTCATCATCATCTTCTTCAACACGGTTAGGTCCGATACCGACATAGTGGAATACCGAAGCGGCAAAGGTGGCGGCAAAACCAATCGCCGCCAGCGGTTTCCAGACGCCTTTCCAGAAAGTCACCGCCGGACTGATCGCCGGGTTCTGCGGCAAACCGTGATAAAGCTGCGGCCTGTCGGCATGATGCAGCACGTACATCACGTGCGTACCGCCCACACCTTCGGGGTCGTATAGCCCGGCGTGCTGATAGCCGCGCCCCTGCAACTCACCCACGCGTTCGGCCGCCAGCGTTTTCATATCTTCTTTGCTGCCAAAGTGGATCGCGCCGGTTGGGCAGGTTTTCACACAGGCGGGCTCCTGCCCGACGTTAACCCGGTCGACACAAAGCGTGCATTTGTAGGCACGGTTGTCCTTCGGGTTGATGCGCGGCACGTTGAACGGACAGCCGGCAATGCAGTAGCCACAGCCAATGCACTGCTCCGACTGAAAATCGACGATGCCGTTGGCATACTGAATAATCGCCCCCTCGGACGGGCAGGCCTTCAGGCAGCCGGGATCGGCACAGTGCATGCAGCCGTCCTTACGGATCAGCCATTCCAGCCGGTTATTCTCTTCCACTTCCGCGAAACGCATCACCGTCCATGACTGCGCGGACAAATCGGCAGGGTTGTCATACACCCCGACGTTGCTGCCCACCTCATCACGCAGATCGTTCCACTCGGAGCAGGCCACCTGACAGGCTTTGCAGCCGATACAGGTGGTAACGTCGATCAGCTTGGCCACTTCCTGCTGATGGTCCCGCGCACGCGGCGCGGGGGTGAGGTCGTTGGTGGCAGAGCGGCGGACAATGTCCTGAGATTGATAAGCCATCGATTACACCTTCTCCACGTTGACAAGGAACGCCTTAAATTCCGGCGTTTGCGTATTGGCATCACCGACGAATGGCGTCAGGGTATTCGCCAGGAACCCCTTCTTCGCCACGCCAGTAAAGCCCCAGTGCAACGGGATACCGATGGTGTCGACCGTTTTGCCGTCGACCATCAGCGGCCGCAGGCGTTTGGTCACCACAGCCACGGCCTTGATGTAGCCACGGTTAGAGCTGACCTTCACCCAGTCCCCTTTGGCAATACCCAGCTTCTCCGCCAGCACTTCACCGATTTCAATAAACTGCTCCGGCTGCGCAATGGCGTTAAGCCGCGCATGCTTGGTCCAGAAGTGGAAATGCTCGGTGAGGCGGTACGTTGTTCCGACGTACGGGAACTCCGCCGCGGTGCCCATCGCCTTCAGGTCGTCGGCAAAGACGCGCGCCGCCGGGTTTGAAATCACCGAAGGATGCAGCGGGTTAGTGCCGATCGGCGTTTCAAACGGCTCGTAGTGTTCCGGGAACGGTCCCTCGGCCATTTTATCGAGAGCAAACAGACGCCCCATCCCTTCCGCCTGCATGATAAACGGCCCGGCCTCGCTGCCCGGCGGAGCCGTGCCGTAGTCGGCAACGTCCTGCCCGGTCCATTTTGCGCCGTCCCAGTGCAGTAGCTGGCGCTCAGGGTCCCACGCTTTCCCCTGCGGGTCGGCAGAGGCACGGTTATAGAGGATGCGGCGGTTAAGCGGCCACGCCCAGCTCCAGTTCGGCGTATTGCCCAGACCGGCCGGATCGCTGTTATCGCGCCGCGCCATCTGGTTGCCTTCCGGCGTCCAGCTGCCAGCAAAGATCCAACAGCCGCTGGCCGTCATGCCGTCGGCACGCAGCTGTGCAAAGCTGCTGAGCTGCTGGCCTTTTTTCACCAGTACGGTGCCTTTGTCGTCGACCAGATCGACCAGCGCGCGGCCGTTGCTCTCCTGCGCGACCTCTTCCGATGCCGGTGAATCCGGCGTCAGGTAATCCCAGGTCATGTTCAGCACCGCCTCCGGCAGTGCGCCGCCCTCGCTGGAGTAGAGCTTGCGCAGACGCGAGTAGATGCCGGCCAGGATTTCACCATCGTTGTGCGCTTCACCCGGACCGTCCGCCGCCTTCCAGTGCCACTGCAGCCAGCGCGCCGAGTTGACGATCGATCCGTCTTCTTCTGCAAAGCAGGTTGACGGCAGGCGGAACACTTCCGTCTGGATATCAGCCGGATGCACATCGTTAAACTCGCCGTGGGACTGCCAGAAGGTCGAGGTTTCGGTGTTTAGCGGATCGATAACCACCAGGAATTTCAGCTTCGACAGCGACTCGCTGACTTTCTTTTTATGCGGGAAGGAGGCCAGCGGGTTAAAGCCCTGGCACAGATAGCCGTTCACTTCGCCACGGTGCATCATGTCGAAGTAGCGCAGCACGTCGTAGCCTTTATCCCACTTCGGCAGCCAGTCAAAGCCCCAGTTGTTTTCCGCCTGCGCTTTATCACCCCACCAGGACTTCATCAGGCTGATAAAGAACTTGGGATAGTTGCCCCAGTAGTTCACCTGGCCCGGCAGCAGCGCTTTCGGCGTGTTGTCATCCAGATAAGCGGGCAGCGTGGCCTGTTTGTCGGAAGGCAGGTTCATATAGCCGGTCAGGCTCTGCGACAGCAGGCCAAGGTCGGTTAATCCCTGAATATTGGAGTGGCCGCGCAGGGCGTTAATACCGCCGCCCGCCATGCCCATGTTGCCAAGCAGCAGCTGGATCATCGCCATAGTTCGGATGTTCTGCGCACCCACCGAGTGCTGCGTCCAGCCCAGGGCATAGAGGAAGGTCGCGGTACGATCGCGGGCGCTGGTCTCTGCCAGCATTTGGCAGACTTTCAGGAAATCCGCTTTCGGCGTGCCGCAGATGCGCTCCACGATTTCAGGCGTATAGCGGCTGACGTGCGTTTTCAGCAGGTTCCACACGCAGCGGGGGTGCTGTAGCGTAGGATCGCGCAGGGCATAGCCCTCGCCATCCAGCTGATAGTTCCAGCTGCTCTTATCGTAGCTGCGCGTTTCCGGGTCATAACCGCTGAACAGGCCGTCTTCAAAGCTGAAGTCTTCCCGTACCAGCAGGCTGGCATTGGTGTAGGACGCGACGTATTCATGCTGGACGGTATCATGTTCGATCAGGTAACGCAGAACGCCGGACAGGAAGGTAATATCGCTGCCGGAACGGATAGGCGTATAGAAATCAGCGACCGACGCGGTTCGTGTGAAGCGCGGATCGATAACGATAAGTTTGGCGTTGTTATGGATTTTGGCTTCCATCGCCCAGCGGAATCCCACCGGATGCGCCTCAGCGGCGTTGCCACCCATGACAATAATCAGATTCGCATTGCGGATGTCGACCCAGTGATTGGTCATCGCACCGCGACCGAACGTAGGAGCAAGACTTGCTACCGTAGGTCCGTGTCAGACGCGCGCCTGGTTATCGACGGCAAGCATGCCGAGCGAACGGGTGATTTTCTGCGTCAGATAGCCAGTTTCATTGCTGGAGGCGGAAGCGCACAGCATGCCGGTACTCAGCCAGCGGTTAACGGTGACGCCGTCTTCATTGCGGGCAATAAAGTTGGCATCGCGATCGTCCTTCATCAGGCGGGCAATGCGATCGTAGGCTTCATCCCAGCTGATGCGCTGCCAGCTATCGGAGCCGGGTGCGCGATATTCGGGATATTTGAGGCGGCTGTCGCTGTGAATGTAATCCAGCAGGCCAGCCCCTTTCGGGCAGAGCGCACCGCGGTTAACCGGATGGTCCGCGTCGCCTTCAATGTGAAATATTGACTGTTTGGCATTTTTTGCGCCATCGCCCATGCTGTAAATCAGCAGGCCGCAGCCAACAGAACAGTAGGTGCAGGTGTTGCGGGTTTCACGAGCGCGTAACAGCTTGTACTGGCGGCTCTCCGCCAGCGCGGCAGTCGGGACAAATCCCAGAGCGGCAGCCGTGGTGCCTGCCATCCCTCCCGCGCAGATTTTAAAAAAACGTCTTCTGCTGACATTCATCGCATTCTTCCTGTATCGATGTTGCTCAATTATTTTTGCGGCGCTTCCTTCAGAGGTTCACAATTGCCTCAGTTTAAACGCATACGGTCGCAATGTTACCACATTAACCGTGTGGTTGTTGGTTAAGGATAAAACAGATTGAGCGAAAAACAGCACAATATCGACAAAAAATCGGCAGAGGTTATCGGGGCCGGTTTAGCTGAGGTGTGGCCGCGAGACAACCTGCAACACTCCCGTTCGGACTGGCTGGCGGAAGAGGTTCCGGTGGCGCTGGTGTATAACGGCATCTCCCACGTCGTGATGATGGCCACGCCGAAAGATCTGGAAGCATTCGCCATAGGTTTCTCGTTATCAGAAGGGATTATCAGCAGCCCGACGGAGATTTATGGCATCGATATTCATCCCGCCTGCGAAGGGATTGAAGTGCACGTTGAGCTGTCCAGCCGCCGGTTTATGGGGCTGAAAGAGCGCCGCCGGGCGATGGCCGGGCGTACCGGATGCGGTGTTTGCGGCGTGGAGCAGCTGGAAGAGATCGGCAAACCCATCGACGCTCTGCCGTTCAGCCAGACCTTTAACCTCGACCATCTTGATACGGCCCTGCGTCAGTTGGGTAACTTCCAGCCGGTGGGCCAGCTGACCGGCTGCACCCATGCCGCCGCCTGGATACGGCCTGACGGTAATTTAACCGCCGGTTGTGAAGATGTTGGCCGCCACGTGGCGCTGGATAAACTGCTTGGCCTGCGCAGCCGGGCCGACTGGGGTGTGGGCGCAGTGCTGGTGTCCAGCCGCGCCAGCTATGAGATGGTGCAGAAGGCCGCGATGTGCGGTGTGGAGATCCTGTTTGCCGTCTCCGCCGCGACTCGACTGGCGGTTGAAGTGGCTCAGCGCAGCAATCTGACGCTGGTCGGCTTCAGCAAGCCCGGCCGCGCGATGGTGTATACCCACCCGCAGCGGCTGATCGGCGGCTGAGTTAAACCAGCAGAACCTGCGGAAGTTTCTGCTGTAAGGCCGCCAGTGCAGGCAGTGCGGCGGCACCCTGATCGCTGATTAGCGTACCGATCTGCTGGACGCTGGCGTAGTTTATGCGGCTGCTGATGCCGATTTTCGTGTGGTCGGCCAGCAGGATCAGGCCGCCAGCCTGTTCGGTCATCGCTCTGGCGATAGCCGCCTCATGCGGATGGAAGCTGCTGGCCCCCTGCCTGGCGTCCACGCCCACCGGCGACAGCAGCGCCAGGTCGGCACGATAACGATAAATTTCACTGACCGTCAGCTCACCGCGCGTTTCCTGCGCCCCCGCCCGCATGCTGCCGCCCAGCAGGATCACCTCGTTGTTCAGCGTCTCGTGTTCTTCCGCTGCACTAAGTTTTAGCGCGGCATTCAGGCTGTTGGTGATAATCGTCAGGCCGGACATCGAACGCAGTTCTTCGGCCAGCATGGTGGTGGTGCTGCCCGCATCAATAAACAGGGTCTGCCCGGGCTGTAAAAGCTGCACTGCCGCTCGGGCAATCGCCCGCTTTTCTTTTGCCATGGAGGCACTGCGCACGGTCAGCGGCGGTTCCGGTGCGGCGTCCAGGGCGACCAGGCCGCCGTGTACCCGGCGCGCCATGCCCTGCGCTTCCAGCTCGATAATGTCACGACGGGCAGTTTCCCGGGAGATACCCAGCTCTTTAATGATTCGCTCGGTACTCACCTGATTCAGCGTACTGAGCAGCGCGCGGATGCGGTGTAAGCGTGTTTCCTGCAGCATAATTCTGATTTCCTGACGATAACTCACCGTCATAGCCTAACTGACAATGCGGTACTCTGCATGTGTATTTTATTGCGTTTGTGTATTTTGTTGCGTTTTTCGAAAAAGTTGCCATGATAATCCCCAGACATCACTGAATGCCTGCCGCCGGGCAAACCTCATTTTTGTAACGGGAGCAATCAATGGCTACACGTTCAACCATCATGGATACCAACAGTTTTCGAGCCGAGCACGCTGACGGGCTGGATGCCGACGTGCGTAAACTGACCGATAAGCGCAGCAAAGTGCTGGGCGAATCCTACCGCCTGTTCTACCGCAAGCCGGTGCATCTGGTGAAAGGTAAGGGACAGTATCTGTGGGATGCGGCGGGAAACAAATATCTCGACGTTTACAATAACGTTGCCAGTATTGGCCACTGCCACCCGGCGGTGATTGATGCGGTATATCAGCAGATGCAGCAGCTGAATACCCACACCCGTTATCTGCACGAATCGATCCTTGATTACTCCGAACAGCTGCTCGCCACCGCACCGGCCGCCGTCGATCGCGCCATGTATATGTGTACCGGTTCGGAGGCCAACGATCTGGCAATCCGTATTGCGCGTTCATACAGCGGCGGTACGGGCATTATCGTCAGTCAGGAAGCCTATCACGGTACCAGCGATCTGACTTCCGGCGCTTCTCCGGCGCTGGGTAGTGGACAGCCGCTCGCAGCAACCACCCGTCTGGTGCCGCCGCCGGATCATTATCGCGTTAATAGCCCCGATCTCGGTGCCTGGTTCGCCGCTGAAATTCAGAAGCAGATCGACGATATGGCCGCGCACGGCATCAAGTTCGCCGGTTTCCTTGCCGATTCCATCTTCTCCTCCGACGGCGTGCTGCCGGGGCCAAGAGGCTTCCTGAAGCAGGCCGTTGACGTGGTACATAAGAACGGCGGTATCTTTATTGCCGATGAGGTCCAGCCGGGCTTCGCTCGTACCGGTGATACCTTCTGGGGCTTCGCCCGCCACGACGTCGTGCCGGATGTGATCACCACCGGTAAACCGATGGGCAACGGGATACCGGTTTCCGGCCTGCTGGCCAAAAGTGACGTGCTGGCCGCGTTCAGTGACGATATCCCTTACTTCAATACCTTTGGCGGCAACCCGGTGGCGATGGCCGCAGCACAGGCGGTGCTGAAGGTGATTGAAGAAGAAAAGCTACAGGAACACAGCCGCGTGGTGGGAGCGAAACTGTTGGCGGAACTGTTAACGCTGAAAGATAAGTACGAGTGCGTGGGCGACGTGCGCGGTGCCGGGCTGTTTATCGGTTTTGAACTGGTGACGGATAAAGCCAGCAAAACCCCGAACAAGCCGCTGGCGCTGGACGTTACCGAGATGTTGCGCGACAACCATGTTCTGACTTCAGTAGCCGGGCCTTACGGCAATGTGCTGAAGCTGCGCCCACCGTTGGCATTCCAGGAAAGCGACATCGACTGGCTGGTCGGTGCGCTGGACAAGTCGCTGGCGGCGCTCACCCGCTAGTTTGCCGCTCTGCTGGCCGGGTCAAACCGGCCAGATCCCCCGACTGCCGGGTTAAATTTTCCTTAGATCATTTCATTGTAACCCTGCGGCGAAATGCTATAACCCGTGCATCTCAGCAGCTGCGAACGATACCCTTACTTTGTTCGGGGCATTGATAACCCTTTTCCCGATCATTTATTTAACTATAATGATCCGACTGCTTACCCGGTGCCGTACTGGTGCCCCCCTGATATTAATGGAGATGATGAACATGAGTTATTCACTACCATCCCTGCCTTACGCATACGATGCGCTGGAACCCCATTTCGACAAGCAGACGATGGAAATCCATCACACCAAACACCACCAGGCTTACGTTAACAACGCTAATGCAGCGCTGGAAGGCACTGAATTCGCTAACCTGCCTGTTGATGAACTGATCGCTAAACTGGACCAGCTGCCAGCGGATAAGAAAGGCCCACTGCGTAACAACGCCGGTGGCCACTCTAACCACAGTTTCTTCTGGAAAGGTCTGAAAACCGGCACCACGCTGGGCGGCGATCTGAAAGCGGCTATTGAAAAAGATTTCGGCAGCGTTGACGCGTTCAAAGCAGAATTCGAAAAAGCAGCAACCACCCGTTTCGGTTCAGGCTGGGCGTGGCTGGTTAAGAAAGGTGACAAGCTGGCGGTCGTTTCTACTGCTAACCAGGACAGCCCGCTGATGGGTGAAGCGATCTCCGGTGCATCCGGTACGCCAATCATCGGTCTGGACGTGTGGGAACACGCTTACTACCTGAAATATCAGAACAAACGCCCTGACTACATCAAAGCATTCTGGGATGTGGTTAACTGGGATCAGGCTGCTGCCCTGTTCGCTGCTGCGAAGTAATTTGCTGCAGGCGTGATAAAAGCCGGTGACGCGATGCGTTGCCGGTTTTTTTATACCGATGCTTAACCTGCTTCCTGCTTCCTGCTTCCTGCTTCCTGCTTCCTGCTTCCTGCTTCCTGCTTCCTGCTTCCTGCTTCCTGCTTCCCACACGTATCCTTTCATCCCTCCGCACGCAAACATATAAAAATGCTGGCTAATTGCATTTATCTGATTTTACATACTGATAATCACCCATCGATCAGCGCTTAATTCTGTTATATATGGACATCTGGATGGCTAATAAGATTTTGTGTTAGCTTATGCTCTTTCGTTTGTTGCCTGCCGTGATAATTCATTAAAAAATGCAGCGCACCCTCATTGATTAGCCAGAGAATACACGCCTGTGACCGCGCAAAATCGCCTTGAAATGCGCCATATCTCCATCGCTTTTGGCGGCTTTATGGCACTCAAATCCGTCGACCTGACCCTCGAGGGACACTCTGTTCATGCACTGACCGGTGCCAACGGGGCCGGTAAATCAACGCTGATGGCCGTCTTGTCAGGCGCCTACGATCACTTTACCGGTGAAATTCTGCTCGACGGTCAGCCGGTGAGCATTCGCTCCCCGCGTGATGCCAAACAGCTGGGCATTCACCTGGTTCAGCAGGAAGTGGATGTGGCGCTGGTTCCCGGCCTGAGCGTGGCGGAAAATATCATGCTGGACCGGCTGGCCGAAGGCGGCCAGCTGTATCGCTGGGGAGCCATGCGCCGCCAGGCCCGTTCGCTGCTGGAACAGCTGGATGTGCAGATAGATGTCCGCCGTAAGGTTGAGCACTGCACGCTGGCGGAAAAACAGCAGATTTTACTGGCCCGCGCGCTATCGCATCACTGCCGCTTCCTGATTCTGGATGAACCAACGGCACCGCTGGATCAGCATGAAAGCGAGCGCCTGTTTGCAGTGGTTCGTCGGCTACAGGACAGCGGGATTGGCGTGGTGTTTATCTCGCACCGCATCCACGAACTGAAGGCGATCTGCGATCGCCTGACGGTGCTGCGCGATGGCGAGCTGATTGAAAGCGGACCCATGCAGGATCTGAGCGGCGAACAGATTGTGGAAAAAATGCTGGGCCACCAGTTGGACGACATCTATCCACCGCGCCGCCCACCGTTCAGCGAGGAGATCCTGCTGCATATTGACGGTCTGCACGATGAACAGCTGCTGAAGGATATTACGCTGACGCTGCGTAAGGGCGAGATCCTGGGCATTGCCGGACTGGCGGGCGCAGGGAAAACCGAGCTGTGCAAGGCACTGTTCGGTGCCAGCGCCAGCCGGGTTACGCGCGGCGAGCTGCGCGGCAGGCCATGGAAGCCTTCAACGCCCCATGCCGCCGTTGAAAAGGGCATGGCGCTGATCCCCGAGGAGCGGCGCAAAGAGGGCATCTTTGTTGATGAATCGGTGGTGATGAATCTTAGCGTCAGCGCCGACAACAGCTTTTCCCGCTGGAGCCTGTTCGGCCATCGCCAGGCATGGCGCTGGGCGGAAGAGGTCATCAACAGGCTGGGTATTCGCACCACCGGCCCGCGACAAACGCTGCGCCGCCTGTCCGGCGGTAACCAGCAGAAAGTGGCGATTGGTAAATGGCTGCGAAACGATGCCGACGTGCTGATTTTCGACGAGCCGACAAAGGGCGTTGATATCAAAGCAAAAACAGACCTGTTTGAACTGATCGACGGACTGGCTCGCCAGGGTAGAGGGGTGATTTATGCCTCCGGCGAATTTGCCGAACTGGTCGGACTGTGCGACCGCATCTGCGTACTGTGGGACGGGCGCATTGTGGCCGAAATGGCCGCCAGTGAAACCGACGAAGAAACACTTTTACTTTATTCCACCGGAGGAACACCTGCGTGAGCAGCAAAGAAATTTCCCTCAAGCCGACAGCATCTGTCCGGCACCAGCTGTTTGATTTTCTCTATAAGTGGGGAATGTTGCTGACGGTAGCGGCGCTGATTATCGGTTTTGGCCTGGCGTCAGACAGTTTCCTGGAACCGAGTAACATCATCAATATTCTGCGATCTATCGCTATCGTGACGGTGATTGCAATTGGCGTATCGATATCGCTGACTATCGGCGGTTTTGACCTCTCCGTCGGCTCAACCGCATCGCTGGCCAACTCGCTGGTGATCTCCTTTTTCGTCTGGTACGGATTCGGCCCCACGGCGGCGATTGCACTGACGCTGCTGCTTTGTACGCTGGTTGGCCTGTTTAACGCCTTTATGATCGTCGTGCTAAAGATCCCTGACATGCTGGCCACGCTCGCCAGTCTGTTTGTGGTGCAGGGTGTGGCGATGACCTATAGCTTTGGCGGCTCCATTACCGAAAACATGGTGTTACCAAGCGGTGATATGGCCGAAGGCACCATTCCGGCGGTGTTCTCGCTGCTGGGCCAGGTACCAATTATCGTTATCGTAATGTTGGTGGTGACGGTGCTGGCGCAGCTGCTGCTCTCCCTTACCAAGCACGGACGCCGTATGTACGCCATCGGTGGTAATCCGGAGGCTGCACGCCTGTCCGGTATTCGTACCAACCGTTATCGCGTGGTGGCGTACGTTATCGCCTCGCTGCTGGCCGGGCTGGGCGGTATTCTGCTGGCATCCCGTATCGGTTCTTCGCAGGTTAACGCCGGCGGTGGATACTTAATGGATGCCGTTGCCGCAGCGTGGATTGGGCTTTCTCTGGCCGGGGCCGGGAAGCCAAACGCGCTGGGAACCCTGCTTGGAGCGGTAATCCTCGGCGTGCTGCAAAACGGCCTGGTGATGCTATCCGTTCCCTACTATGCCATGGATATTATTAAAGGCCTGGTGCTGGCGGTTGCGCTGGCGATAACCTACGTTCAGCGTCGGCAGTAACGACTGCCGGACCCACCCTGGCCCGAATAAAACGGTTTATATGCCTTGCGCAGTAAACCGTTTTTTCATTCATCATTACAAACATACAGTGGGGTAGTCAGCCCCGAAACCAGCCATGCATGTTGATTAAATCGCGTCAGATACAGGATAAAAGATCGGCTCTTCATCAGGTTACGATAAAAAACCTCATCCGGAACCGTATCTGTCTCACTGACAATACTCTGGCCCCAGGACAGTTCCAGTGCGTGGTTTTCAGGATGATAACGGTAATCCATTAGCAGTGTTCTGCTCAATATGAAGCGCCCCTCAGGTGCAACCAGACGACCGGTATACAGTAATGCCAGCCTTTTGCTGCCCAACGTGGTCAGGCTCAGACGCCCCTCCATATGTGCCAATGCATCAGGCTGTCTTATCTCAATATCCACCTTCGCGCTACAGGAAAGCACCAGCTTATTATTAGCAAAATAGGTATTTTTTTTGCCCGGGATGATAATGCCTCCCGCAATTAAACATAGAGCAGCGAAGCAGAAAAAAAGTATTTTCTTCATGGTTTATGTATGGTTAGTGAAAGATAGTTCTCACACTTCGATTTATTTTCTCTCTGGTCAGAGAAGCATTGCACAAGAAAAGCCGCCCGCTGATTATGCTCTGCATCATTTGTAAATTGAGTCGTCTTGAGATAAATGTGACTTTTTTTATTAACGCAGTTAATGTTTTTTTGATTGATGATTTTCTTAACGATATCCATTTTATTCTTATCGACAATTTCCCTACCTGATTCTAAATCAAAAACATGGCACAGCCCAACTGAAGAAAATGCGCTTTTATCTCTGGAGAAAAAACCATTCGGGAAACGGGACGTGATAATAACCAACGAGAATAAAATGACTGCCAGAATAATGAAATTGATATTAAAAATTTCTCGTCTAATGAAAATATTTATGAAGCGTTGAAATCTTTTTATTTTACCTTCTCTGGTATCAGGCTTTAATTCCGTAAAACTATCTTCCTCCTCCTCCTCCTCCTCCTCCTCCTCAATTCTTTCTTCTTGCCTACACTGACTGTCGATGACTATCAGAACCTCAGCTTCAAGCCTGAACCCCTCTCTTGGGGAGGTAATGATGATATCCTCCATCCCCAGCTGTGAAAAAATCTTTCTCAGAAAGCTGATATGATTACTAAGATTGTTACTGGAGGGGCTCAATCCGTGATTTCCCCAAACATTTTGTAGTAACTCATCACGTGTTAACGTAATACCCGAATGAGTAACCAGTTCATTTAAAAGCCTGCAGCCCGGTTTTGAAAGCTGTACTGGGATATTTTCTTCCCCTAACAGAATCAGCATTCCAGTGCAAGCATCAAACTCCACCAAATTATTTATTGAGTATTTCATTAGGTATCTGTATGTGAGGGTTCATTGATATATTCATGAGTATCATTTCTTTCAGGACCAAAACAATCTCATCTGACATTCTTAACGCCTTACTTATAAGGATCATTCATTTAATCATTAGGTTTTTAAGTAATGCCACATCTTAATTTTGCGAGCTAATGTTCTTAATAAATTACATTTTTAACCAAAAGACAGAATATAATGCTGAAATAAATTAAAAAATTGGATTATTGTTATGTAATTTTTAACTAATTGATATTAAGTTTTGATTTATGAAAACAAAAGTTATCATTGAACCACTTGATTATCAGGGGGTTTGTTTTTTATTAATCGGCAGGAGCCGGGTTTACTAAGAAGGAGTTATAAAATGATTGAATCCACCAGGGGTTTTCAAAGAGCAACATCCGTAGAACGTGTTATCAATGCACTTCATGATTTTTTTAAAGAAAGTGATTCAAATGATGATGCCACGGCATATGCCAGTACCAGAGATATCGCCGACAGATCTGAACTCAGCATCTATAATGCACGGCATATTTTAATCAAGCTGGAAAAAGAAGGCGTTATTACTTCCGTTAAACTGCGGAAGAGTCTTTACTGGAATAAAACCGACTCATTCACGGGTTAACTCAAAACAAAATGACGCATTCAGTTCTACTGAATGCGTTTTTATATACCCAATTAAAAAATCTGCACCAACATTACTTTTTCGCATTTTCTGGATAAACATCTGAAACGCGCAGATCATAAACCATAGTTGCATTAGGCGGTACTTTAGGCGGATATCCTTTATCACCATACGCCAGCGCAGGCGGAACAACAATGGTAATAGACCCATGGTTTTTAAGCTTTGACAACGCTTCGCGGAATACCGGCGGGAATGCTGATATCGGCTGAGTCAGCACAATACCTTTAGCATCCATATCCTCAATAACCATGCCATTGGCCAGACTCTCTTTTACAACGACATCAATTGTTGCGCCCGAAGGAATAGGCGTATCTCCCGTATACCCGAGACGATACCAAAAACCAGATTCACTTTTTTTGACATTCTTCTGTTTGGTAAAATTAGCCATGAAGTTTTTAGTCGACTTGTCTAAATCGCCCATGTACTTCTCACGACCCGATTTTACCCGTTCGCTGATGTTCATTAATGCCTTATGCAACTCAGCTGGAGGAAGCTTTTCCTTCCCCTGGAAGGAATCGATGATCCCAGCAAGAACGCTCGGTTTATCACTATCCGTTGATGCCCAGTTACGGTTTTCGGCCTGGAGCTGGAGAATCTCTGTTCCAAGAGAAACACCTATTGCATATGCCTCACGGGTTGATTTCTTCTTCAGCGTTTCAGAGTTAATCTCCAGCAAGCCTTTAGCTTTGGATGAAACATTCTGTTTTGTCGCTTCGGTAAGCTCGGCCTGAGTTGCATCCAGTTTTAGCTGCAGCTCCTTAATCTTATTCTCTGCCGCCTTGTTCTCTGCGGTGAGTTTTGAATCATCAGTTTTGACCGCCTCTCCGCCGGTAGTAACAGCTTTTTTCTGCAGCATCAACGCAGTATCTAACTGCCCCTGAAGGGCTTTTATTTTAAGCTGACTATCAGCCAGTTGAGCCGCACCAGGTGCGTTATCTAACTGGTGCTGTAATTTATCTTTCTCTGACTGAATAGCGCTTTGCTGTTCCTGGGCTGAAACCAGTTTGCCCTGCAGCTCTTTTAACTGCATAACAAGAGCGGCATGACTTGCCTCATTACCCTTAAGATCGCTTTGTAGCTTCTGCTGGAATTCCTGTTTTTCAGCAAGCAGAGCCGTCTGCTGAACCTGTAATGCATCCAATTTTTCCTGAAGCGCCTTAATTGTATTATCAGCCAATTGCTTCTCTGCCAGCAGAATGACATTGCTAGCTTTCACCTGTTGGCTGGCGCTGATTTCCTTTTTCTGCAGCTGTATAGCGCTGGCATCCAGCTCACTTTGCAGGGCCTTCACCTTCTGCTGGCTGTCGGCCAACTGCGCAGGGGTGGGGGCATGTTCAATCTGACGCTGAAGTTTTTCTTTATCTGCCAACAAAACCGTTTGCTGCTGCTGGGCGGTGGTCAATTTATCCTGCAGCTCTTTAAGCTGCACGGCTATCGCTGCGCTATTTGCTTCTTTACTAAGCAGATTGTTTTGCAGCTTTTGCTGAAGTTGTTTCTGTTCTGACTCCAGAGCCGCTTGCTGAATTTGGGATGCGGCCAGCTTCTCCTGTAGCGCTTTAATCTTATCTTCCGCTGATTTTTTCTCAGCGATTAGCATTTCGCTGCTCGATTTAGCCTGCTCAGCGGCGCTGCGTTCTTGTTTCTGTAGCAGCTGGGTATGGGCATCCAGCTGATTTTTCAGCTTAATAACCTGCTGCTGACTATCGGAAAGTTGGGCAGGCGTAGGAGCCGCCGCCAGCTGTTGCTGCAGCTGCTGCTTTTCGTTTTCTAAATCAGTGAGTTGCTGCTGCCGGGAAGCCAGCTCTTCCTCAAGTTTATTCTGCTGTTTTTTGACTCTTTCAAGCGTTTCACTTACGCTGCCATGCCCGGAGATCTGCAACATAAGCTGTTTATTATCGTCAGCATACTGCTTGTTTTCGTTCTCTAACTTGCGCATGGAAGCTTCAAGTTGTTGAACCTGTGCCGACGCCTGTGATGATTTCTGGCGGCTTGCAGCAAGGTCCGATTCCAGCCGGTCTTTTTCCTTGTTCAGCTTTTCAAGCCTGGCACTCAGCGATGTTTCACGTACGCCGTGCAACTCAGCATTGTTCTTCTTGAGAACCACGGTTTTGTTTTGTAAATCATCAAGCTGTAATTTCAGCTCTTTTTGCTTTTCTTGCATCGCAGCTTCTGCCAGCCGGGCATCTGCCGCCCGCTGATTAGCCTGCTTCAGATTTTCAGCAAGAGCGTCAGGTGCAGGGCGTAAAGTGAAAGTCCTGTAGAGGCTCTCAATCATATTTTGAACCATCTTCACATCTTGCGGTGAAGCCGCTGGAACAGCAGCTACTGCCGCAGACGCTTTCTCAGCTGCCTGCTTGAGTGTAGTAAGTTGCTTTTCGAGTTTTTGAATGGTCTGACTTTGCGCCGCAATCTCACGCTCTTTTTGGACAACATGCCCCTTTAACTGGAATAGCTGACGCCGTTCAGACTCAGTCATCAGAGCCTGATTGACTACGGGTGCAGGCACAGGTTTTTTAGGTACAGACGACACATTACGCTTCGGTTTAGGCGCTTTTTTGGCGGGTTTGTACCGCGGAGTGTCGATCTGTTCTTGCTGATACTTACGCGCAAACTGAAGAACCGCAGGTGCTTCATTTGGCTCGGCATAGGCTGGCCTGCCAACAACCGTCAGGCTAAATATGAGCAACGCAATCTGGGAATGAACGAAAGGGAATGCGCCTGGCTTACGGTTCATGGACGAGCCTCACCTCGGCGCGTCAGTCCATCCAATAATGTTTGAGCGATCTGAGCACAAAGCAGATTAGCTCGATAACGATACAGGGCATCTACTGTGTCCTGCGTATCGGCATTAATCTTTTGGCGGAGGTTAGCGTATTGAGCAGCGCCATTCATCAGGTAGTCGAAAGAATTACGCATACGCGTGTACTGCGCCGGGCTCATCACTTTCAGTGCCTCCAACTGAGACTGGCACTGCTGTAGCTTTTCACTTTCCGTCTGATATTTTTCGCTGTGCGTCTCCGCATTGCTATTCTGCCGGGCAAGCACCGGCTTTCCGCTGTCAATAGCAGCGGAAGCAGATACAGCACCCGCAGTGGCAGATTGCACTTGTGCAGTATTGGATGATGAACGGACCATCGATTTACCTGTATTTGATGTGGTCTGACAACCCAATAAAAAAAATGCAAAAAATAATATTGCATTATTTCTTGCATACAAAAATAAATTGGAAGATGTTTTAATCATGAATATCTCAGTTATTTTTCACGGGCACGCCATGATTCACACCACCCTTCCTGAAGAAGCCAATAGTTCAGCTCGGCAGGACGAATCATGTTCAGCTTAGACATAATATTTCGTTTATGGGCACTTACTGTTTTTTCACTGATGTGAAGAAAACGGGCCACCGCACCATTACTAATACCCCGAGCGAGATAACGAAGTATCTCCGTTTCACGCCTGGTAAGATTGTTTTTAGATCGTACTGAACACGGTGGTATTAAAATGTTGCGCAAATCAGATTGTGGCTCAAGGTGATTACGGATAGCTTTAGCAACATCATCAACGGCCTGATCTCTGTATAACGAAGTATACTGATTTAACTTGCTGATTTTCAGTGTGTTTGCTGTATTACTCGATGCAGCATCATGAATGATAAACACGCTTAATGCGCGAGAAGCCAATCTACGATTCAAATAGTGAAGATTCGCAACCGATACTGTGTCAGCAGACAAAAATATTAGTTTGGCCCGACTGTTAAAAACGCAGTCGGTAAACTCTACGTTCAGCCCCATTGATGATGAATTATCACTGATGCAATTCATTAGCCCTTCAGCAAAAAAGCGATTAGGGTCATTGATGACAACTGTTAAATGGTTTCTTTTCATAAATAGATCCTGATGTTATCCCTAACCCGAGAAGTTGTTATTTAATCTCAACAACTACCCCGCTATCTCCTGATGGCAATCGTTGGGATTGTATCTCAGAGCATTTAATAAAAAAAGCAAGCCGTCATTAATACATAAACTGCGATATAATATATCGCACATATTTTATTGATGGTTTAGATCGTCGCAAGAGGTTATTTTTTATTTTAATGGCGATGTTTAGTTTCTTACTTAATGACATATTTTTAAGTAAGAAGCCATCTGTGGATACTGAGTGAAACCTACTGTTTTAACTGGAAAAATCAACCGTTAAAAAGGAAAGTGTTGCTGAGCATCTTTTTAATGTTTTTAAAAATCAATGTCAAGACACTCAGCCAACACACAACTTAGAAAGAATAATTAATGCAGAAGGGATTTCATTTCTACTGTCATGTCATTACCAAAATCATTGAATAATTAGATTATTCATATTCGAGATAAAATGTTGCAACAGCGGTAAATGGACCCAACACAATGTTTTTTTTAGTTATGGCTTCCGGTTCCGCCTGAACGTATGCTTTAAAGTAAATTTCATTGCTTCCCTCTTTCAGCTGGTAATCCGAAGTCTTTTTACCGAGCGGAAGAGATGAACCATCAGCCGTTTCAAGCCCAACCGCAATACCTGATGTTTTCCCCCCTTCCGTTATCGCAAGGAGGTTAGGCAGTGCAATGCTTCTCTGTCCATCGAAAGATATTCTTACATTCTTGCCTACGCTCAAATCGCACTCAGACAGTAATAGACTGAATTGGCGAGAGTATGATCGCCCGTAAATATAAAGTGACTTTTCAATAACTGAATCAAAATTAAGACTAAGCGACTCATTACCCTGATCTATGATACAGGGCTGAGCAACTAACTGCCCCGAAAAGCGCAGATTGTCTGCACCACTACTATCCTCTACAGAATATGCAGATGAACCAGCTGATAAGGTCGATATCAGCAGGCTGGTATATAAAAAAGATCGGCTAAGTCTGAGATATCTTTTCATCCAGCCAGCTCCTGTTAGTGATATTCAGCCTTTAATGTAGCCGTTGCTTCAAAAGTACCATCCGTTAATGTTCCTCCGGATTTATTCACAGGAACAGCCCATATTTCCGGTTGACTATTATAATTAATATCAATAGGTTTGTTCAGGCTAAATTTAGTCTTCGAACCACCGCTACCATAGTAAATTTGAATTCCAAGATCGCCAAGATTGGTTTTAATGACACCATCACCGTAGGCACCGCTCCCAACCAGCGTTAACTGTAGATCCAGACCTGAAGTACCGTCACCACATTTTAGTTTATAAGGAACAGGCTGCATAAAATTAACCCCATCGATTTTACTAATAGGCATACGACCTGGGAACGCAATAACGATCTGTGATCCGGTTTCATCCACACCAATAGTACATTGTGGTGGAATAACTAACGTTCCGGTAAATTTCAAATTATCTGCAGCGTTAACCTGATTACATAATAAAATAGCCAGTGCGAATGCGGTGCCATTTTTCAATAAATTCATCATTACTTTCCTTGTTATCTGATTATTGGTAATCCAGTCCAACATTAATCAGTGACCACCAGTTACCGGCAACTAAGCTTGCACGCGTACGCTCGGGGGCGATTATATAGACTAACTGATTATTCCCCGGTGTGAGTTGTAAAGGAGTGGCATGGCCACCAACACGGACATCTCTTCCGAGCATATCCTTAAGTCGCAATGCCAATCCGCTGGCTCCGTTGACCTGAATCAACTCCGGATTATCAGGGTCCAAAGGAGCCTTAAAGCTAATGGAAACGGATGGTTGCCTGTTGCTCCAGTTGACGTTGCCCGTGAAGCTATCACTCACTCTTGAAGCAGAAGATGCACAATCCTCCAGCTTTATTTCAAACCTCACGGCTTTACCACGTTCACCAATATGTCGTAGCTGTGCAGTTCCTATATTTCCCATGGAGATATCTTGCCAGGCAGAGCTGGTAGCCAAACGGCAGGCACTTTCCGTTAGCGAACCATGAACGTGTATTTCGCCATGTGCACCGTCTACCTCCCAGTTATCCGCGGCCAGAATGGCAGGATGATATAAAGTACATGCAGCAAAAATTGCAGACGCAACGGCGCACCTGATTGAATGAGAGGGCCTTTCATTCTGTACCAACGGGCTGCAATTTATTTTTCTCTGCTGTTTTTGCACACCTGATCTCCTTATCCCGCAGTTTATTCTTTATATCCGTTATTAAGATTTAATCGGCGTCGCCTTGCAGGTAATGCCACTACAGGTAAATTTCAGCTGAGGGCGCCCACCGTAGTCATTGATATAAGTTAATACCGGACTATCGCCTAATACTGCTGCACCAGATTTAATCGGAGCCTGGCCGTTTGGAGCAATCATTACGGCTTCAAAATCTTTTGCAGACGGTCCCTTCACGCGACTACTGGCATCGACGAGAGTGACATAGTATGGCGTCGGATTATTAACCACATAACGATCTCCCTGGCGAGTCAGCGTGAGTTTTTCCTGCCACGGTATGCTGTTGCTCTGAATCATCAGCGCAGCAGGACGGTAAAAGAGTTTTACACGTGTCTGGAGTGCGATTTGCAGTGTATTTGGCTTATCGCTGCGTGGTGGAATCTCTCGCAGGTTAAAATAGAACAGCGATTCGCGTTCCTGGGGCAGGCTCTTTTCTGCGCCCACCGACTGAATCCTAACCTGGCTTTGAGCACCAGGCTCAATGCGCTGAACTGGTGGTAATACAGTTAATGGCGAAGATACTTTGTTACCTTTCTCATCTTCAAGCCATGCCTGAGCCAGATAGGGCAGCTGTTTATTTTCGTTACTGACGCTAAGACTCACCGATTTTTGGCCACCGTCAAATACAATGCGGGTACGATCTAACGCAATAGCCGCAAATGCAGACTGGATCATCAATGGAGCCAGTACCAGCCCCATAATAATTTTTTGTTTCATTTTCTCATCTCATCTATTTTTTATTACCAGCCACCATGTGGCATGGCAACAGTAAATTTGTCTCTTCGCTGATTAACAGATTCTTAGGCAGTGACAATTCACATTTTTCTTTGCCATCCCAGAATACTTTCATGGTTTCACCTGCTTTAATGCCAGACAGATATACGCTACCGCCATCATTAACAATCCCGACGCTCTGATTTCTGCTATTTCTGACGGTGGCACCAAATGGCGGTGTAGACCCATCTGCCAGACGGAGTACCGCCATCGCTTTTTCCCCAGAAATAACTTCGAATTTACGATAACCAATTGCGCCTTCAGTCAGGGTCGCCTGAGTGACAGAACGAATAGCTTCAGAATTCTTTGGTAACTTATTGAGATCGATTCTAAGTTTGTTTCGGTAATAATTACTCACGTCAGCTATTACAACTTTTCCGAAGCGGTTAGACGAGCTCGTTGCGCCATAACCACTAACTGGAACATCCGCCACACCATCGGTATCCAGAAGAATACGGGTTCCCCCAATAATACTGGTTCTGTGCAATGCTGCACCTTTCAGTGTTGCAGTTGCCCCACCCTGGACGCTCAATCCCACCGAGCTGTATTCTCCTTCCTGATAAGTGGCATTAGCATCAATCTGGGCAATATCACCTTCATGAGTATAATAACCACTTGCCAGCGCCTTACTGTGTGATAGTCCACTACTGACCTGATAGTTGTTATGTTCATCGATCCGTCTGTAATAGCTCGCTTTATTTGTATTTTCAGAACGCCCCCAACTGCCGTTATAGCTCAGGCTGGCATCGGTGCCGATCGGTAATGATAGCGACAAGTACATCCCGTCATCAGTATGACCGTTATATTTATTTCGGAAAGCAGTTAATGACAGACTTAAGTTTTTTAAGCGACCTAAGTCAAAATAGCTTGACACTGTCATATCGTAGCGATCGTTATCTGGTCTGTCCCAATATGTCTGATGGTTATAATTAAGGTACGCACTAACGCCAGTATCACGGAACTGCTGGTTAAAGGAGATGGTATACATCTCTTTACTGTTTTGCGTGTGGACTCCGGTTATTCTGGCATCGAGATATTCACTCATGCTCATGTAGTTTTTCTGCGAGAAGCGATATCCCGCAAAGGTCACCTGATTATCATAGTCATCAAAGCGCTTCGAATAGCTCAAGCGATATGAACCGCCCGAGTATAGCTCATCACTATGAGGCAATTTTGCCCTGGATTGCGTTGCGTCAAATGAAAGAGCGCCAAGGAATAACAGATCGCGACCAATACCTAATGCAAGAGCATTATATCTGCCGTCGGATACACCACCGCCATATAAAGACCAGCCGTTATTAATACCCCAAGAGAACTCTCCGGAGCCAAACATCGGTCCATTAGCATGATGTCGCCAGTCTGTAGGGCGACCAGATGCAATTTTGTAACGGATTGTTCCTGGACGAGTCAGATAAGGAATGTTCGCCGTATTGATCGAAAATTCCTGCACGCTTCCGTCCTGCTCTTCAACGCGTACATCTAATTTACCGGTAACCGCATCGTTAATATCCTGAATACGGAATGGACCAGATGCGACCTGAGTTTGCTGTAACACACGCCCTTGCTGAGTGATAATGACTTTTGCGTTAGTTTTCGCTACGCCGGTAACTTCTGGCGCATAGCCACGTAGATTGGGCGGCAGCATCGCATCATCGGTTGCCAGCGAAGCGCCGGTAAAACGGAAGCTGTCAAAAATATCAGAGTTGAGGTAGTTCTCACCCAACGTCAGTTTTGCACCAAGACGAGCTATGGTCCTGTAGGCGTAATAACGACTCCAGTCCCAGGTCATCTTGTTAGATGCTCCATTACCTGACTGATGATTGTAACGGCTTTGCCAATCGGCACGAAAACGCCATACGTCAAAGTTGGCACCTACGGTACCATTGCCACTAACATCATAACTCTTTTCTCCGCCCTTACTTTGGCGTTGTCCCTGAGCATTGACGTTATAGTCGAACAACAGCCCTGGAATACCATTGTCCCAGCGCGAGGGCGGGTCCCAGTCATCAGAGGTATATTCCAGGTAAGCCTGCGGAATGCTGAGATAAACCGTCGATACGGACAGATCGCTTTTAACCACCGTTCCTTTCAGACTGTCAGCAACCAGGCAGCGTCCATTGTGCCACCAGGTCAGTTTGTTCTTCATTGGTGGCTTCAGGCCAATTTGCTCTACCAGCTCTGGTGTAATACAGGCTTCACTGCCTTTAGGATCGTTATCCGGAGCATAAAAGCTAACTGGCTGTTCTCTCAGCTGCTGCTTGTTAATATTGACGGACATGATGTAATCACCCGGCATAACGAAACCAGCACGGGAAAACTGATTGAGGTCGATATTTTTACGATCGTTAACATCGAGTACATCGACGTTAAAATTGAAGTCCTGGGATTTAGCGGGAAAGACAGCGCCGCTGATGATGCAACTAATGATTAATCCCAGAATATGCGGGCGTGTAGAAAAAGACCTAAAATAATATGGCGTCATCATTCCCTGACCTTTTTTATTCCATTCAGCGCCATAGAGTCATCTACATCAATGGTTCTGCGCCATGCCGAATATTCATTTCAGCAAAGGATTAATTTATCGAAAGGATAACGCGGATTAGTAGTAGTCCATTTTATATTTAACTATGGAATTGTACTCACCAGCGTGCAGTGCTTTATGGTTGCTCACAAGCTGAATAGAATAGTTAAGTGACATCTTTCCCGACTTAAGCTCACCAGAAGGAAGCGGCGCTCCTGGCTTTGCAACGTTTCCATCACTGTCAATTATTCTTAATGCAATACCTTTTGCATCGCCCTCGATGTTAAATAATCCTTCATCATTCATACCATCGAAAGTTATCGTGAAATATTTCCACTGATTTAAATTTTCATCATTTTTATTTAAAATGCATTTTACCAGATTTATAGTGATACTTTTTTTTAAGCTATAACCATCTCGAATAATTCGGCCAATCGGGACTACGCCCATATCAAGTGTCTGATCGATACTGTTAATATCAATTGCACAGGCCGTATCAATGATGCTACCAGCCATCTTTACGTGCCCAGATCCCATATCAGAGGACCAAGTCTGGCTGACAGCACTCATGTTCAACAATAAAACTAAAATGCTTATTTTCTTGAACATAGAGGAAATCCAACAATCGCAGATTAAATCAGTACATGTGGAGTTATCCCCCACATGTACTCTTCATCAATAATGAATATTACTGATAAGCGAGGGTGAAGCTAGCGATACTATCGAACTGACCCAGCTGAACGGTTTCACCCGGGTTGCCCTGTACATAAGCGGAGAAGGCCAGGGTGTTAGAACCGTTTGCCAAAGTCTGCAGTGCAGTAGGGGTACCCAGCTTGATTTTGTTACTCGCGCCATCTTGCATAATGATGCTGGCACCAGTCGCTTTGCTCATACCCAGAGAGTTTTCAATTTTACCTTCGGCACCGGTAAAGGTAACGCTAACAGTTTTATATTTATCTGCCAGATTACAGTTTGCCAGTTCGATTTTGAAGCTCGCAGGGACTGAAGTACCGCCATTAGCCAGCGCTGAGTTAGAGATCTGTCCCATTTCAACAGACTGATCTTTATTACCAACGATAGAACAAGGTGCATCAATAATAGAACCTTTAAAGGTTACAGTACCGCTACCCTGGTCGGTTGGAGTTACTGGCTCTTCAGCAGCCTGAGCAAAAGTAGCAGCACCCATAGCTAAAGCAACGCCAAGTACGATTTTTTTCAGTTCCATTACACTATTCCTTTATTGATATGAAGATATCTTTTGTCCGTTTTCAAGAATGCAAAAAAACATCTTGCACTGAATTCTTTCAGAGAAAATATTTAACGAACCTATGCATGACTAATATTACATGACATCTATAGTCACGGATAAATAACCACCAGTGGTTGCTCGTTGAAAAGAATTATTGCAAATCCAGTTCTTCATTTGAAGAGAAAAAATACATTCACCAGAATTCGATATATCTCTCTGGAACTTTAAAAACGAAATAATAATTTCGGATTTAGTCTCTTTTATGCATTTAATTTGCGATGTCCTTTAACCGTACAGATGACGTTTGGCAGAATTTAGCACTATGGAAAACACCGTTAACAGATAATGAAACTGGTTTTTGAGAAAAAATGGGCTAATGAGGAAATTTTTTAATACAAAAGCGCAAAAGGTGAGAGTTTATGAGGATATTTAAGGAAGTTTGATTTCATCAACCAATTGTTTTAGATGAAAAAACCGATGACTTAAGATACCCGGAGCTAAGTCCGGGCAGTGTTCTTAAAACTCAGACTTCGCAAACCCTGTCATCTCTTTAAGGCCCATTTCGCGGCCCAAAGCAGTAGTGGGATGTACGACAATCAGGCCACGTACGCTCTTTTTCAGCGCCCCCATATTAGCCTGCTCTTTCTTGGTGATAGCCCGGCTGAAGGGCAGTTTTTTCAACTGCTGAGCTTCTTTACTCAGCTTCTCTGCCCGCACATTACGCAGACGTTCGATCTCAGCGGTCAGTTTGTCTTTCTCATTCAGTAGTTCACCCAGTTTTTCGCTGTCGCCCGATGCCAGCAGGCCAGGTTCTTTGTGATTAAGAGCATCCAGCTTGTCACTAAGGATTTTAATTTCTGACTGTACTTGTTCTTTCATAACGATTAACCGTAACAATGATTCATTGCTGCAAAGGATACACCAAACCGGTGTAAAGCGGGTAAAGAGAGGTTATTTTTTGAAGGCCTGTTTCTGGCTTATCAACGAAATCAACGCGGTGAGCGACAGGACCATAGTTGAGCGCACCACCTGCTGGTAGCGCAACTGCTGCATATTGCGTAGTTCCGCATCTTCGATGGCGAAGTCAGGGCGAGGAGGAAGGGGGGTTACGCAGTGCAGTTCACCAAAAGGACCCAGAATTTCATCATCAGTGAAACGGTATTCATGGCCATCATAGTTCAGCTCCTCACGCAGCGCCATGAGCAGCTCACAGTCTTCATATTCACTACGATTAATCATCCCTAAGCCATAAATCAGCTTAAGACGAACAGACAGCTCACCGAGCGGGCCATCGCCGTGTAACAGCGGCTCTACCGCGTACTTTACGGCATAGTCATCTTTACGGAACACCTGGATAACCAGAATATTAATCGCCTCTGCCAGCAATTCGACGGCAGCGATCAAAAAACTTCTTACCGATCGCCCGGCGTTAAGGCGCTCCAGCACTCTGTTTTCAAAAGCCTGAGGTTGTTCCATGAGTGCCTGCATATCATTCATCGTATGGCGGAGTAATGCCAGCGCGGGCACAGCGGTGGAGCTGTGCCCTGATTGTTCGTCCCTGAGGAGCGCGTTCACCGGCATTATGCCATAGCGCTCCAGACTTTCACTACGGCCTTAACCACATCACTATTGGCATCAAGGCCAGAGATCTGCGCCAGCGTGGTCGCGACATCCTGCTTCGCAAGGAGCTCTGCCAGTTCCTGCGCCTGCGGGTCCTGCTCACTGTGATAACGCAGCGCGGCGGCAATTCCGGTTACCAGGTTCTCATGAGGAAGCTGATATTCCAGCGTACCCAGCGTTGGCTTAATCAGGCGATCCCCGGCGCTGAGTTTACGCAGCGGCTGGCGACCCACCCGCTCAACGTCATCTTTCAGGTAGGGGTTTTCAAAACGGCCCAGGATTTTCTGGATATATGCCGCGTGCTTATCCGCTTCAAATCCGTAACGCTTGATCAGCACCGCACCGCTTTCTTCCATTGCACCTTTAACCACCGTACGCACCTGTGGGTCAAGAATCGCTTCACTAATGGTGTTATGCCCCGCCAGCTGTCCAAGGTAGGCGGTAATGGCATGCCCCGTATTGAGCGTGAACAGTTTACGTTCAACAAATGCCATCAGATTGTCAGTCAGCTCCATACCCGGGATAGCAGGCAGTGGTCCTTTAAACTGGGTTTGATCGACAATCCATTCGCTGAAGGTTTCTACCGTCACTTCCAGCGGATCGCTGCTGCCCGCTTCAGAAGGCGGAACGATGCGGTCAACGGCGGAATCCACAAAGCCCACGTTCGCTTCAACCCAGGCATGATACTGCTCGGGTAGCGCTTTCAGCACGTGGCCTTTTAACTGTGTAGTACCGCGAACCATGTTTTCACAGGCGATAATATTCAGAGGACGGGAATTAGCGTTATCACTGCGTTTGGCCAACCCTTTTGCGATGCCGCAGGCAATGCGTTCGAGGATCTGTGGACCAACCGCCGTGGTAACGATATCAACCTCAGCCACCAGGTCGACAATATCGTCGCTGGTGCTGTTAACTGCATTCACACCTTTTACTACCTCAACCTGTGCCTGTTCACCCACCACGTGAACCGGGTACTCATGGCGAGCATTAATTGCGTCCAGTACAACCTGGTTTACATCAGCAAACGTCAGCTGAATACCGGCGTCGGCCAGCAGCTTACCAATAAATCCCCGGCCAATGTTACCCGCGCCAAAATGTAAAGCTTTCATGATATTACCCACTTAAATTATTCAGGAATCGATCCAAAAAAGGCCGGGCATGCCCGGCCCTTACGGAAATACATCACCACTCGCTGAATCAGGCGCTGGTCTTACCGGACAGCAGATCCAACACTTCCTGCACGCTGGTCGTGGTCGCCAGTCGGGCAATCACGCTGTCATCGTCAAGGGCATTGGTCAGGCTGGTAATTACCTGGATATGCTCATTGTTACGGGCAGCAATACCAATCACCAGGCGAGCGATGTCGTCTTCTTCCTCACCGAAGCGTACGCCTTCCGGATACTGGCAAAATACCACGCCGGTTTTCAGCACGCGGTCTTTAGCGGCAATGGTACCGTGCGGCACGGCAATCGACTCACCCAGGTAGGTTGGCGTCAGTTTTTCACGTTCCAGCATCGCTTCAACGTATTCCGGCTCAACGTAACCGCCTTTCACCAGCTGCTCGCCGGCAAAGCGAATGGCCTGCTCTTTGTCGCTAGCATGATTGCCGAGAAACACGTTGCTGGCGGTCAGCTGGAACAGATGCTCCTGGCCTTCATCAAAACTGTCGCTGAGGGTGGTGCTCACTTTTTCGCGATGTTCAGCGCTGCGGTTGGCTTCAACCAGACGTGCGGTCAGATCGTTATACAGGCCGCTGTCGAGGAAGTTGGTCAGGGAAATATGCTGCGCATGAGGCGCCTGGCGCATCGCACGTTCCGTCAGATCGCGATGAGTAATCACCAGATCGACGTCACCCGGCAGACTGTTAATCGCCGTATTGGTCACCGAGATATTACTCAGACCCGCATCGTTCACTTTCTTACGCAGTACGCCCGCACCCATCGCGCTGGAACCCATACCCGCATCACAGGCAACGATGATTTTGCGCACGTGGGATAAATCAGAGTGCAGTGCATCGGCACCGGCGACAGTTGCTGACTGGCCTTTTGATTCAGCTTTCATTTCCTGCATACGACGTGTTGCCGCTTCGATGTCGTCTTCTTCTTTAACCTTGCTGGTTTTCAGCAGAACGGCTGAAACCACAAAGGACACGGCGAAGGCAGCTACAATCGCCGCGATATTAGCGAAGTAGGCCCCTTTAGGCGTCATCGCCAGTACGGCAAGGATTGAACCCGGAGATGCCGGTGAAACCAGCCCACCGTTCAGCAGGGTCAGGGTAAAGACACCGGTCATACCGCCAAGAATAACGGCCAGGATCAGGCGCGGATTCATCAGCACATAAGGGAAGTAAATCTCATGAATACCACCCAGGAAGTGGATAATCGCAGCGCCACCGGCAGACTGTTTTGCGTTGCCCCGGCCGAAGAACATATAGGCCATCAGCACGCCCATGCCCGGGCCCGGGTTCGCTTCAATCAGGAAGAAGATGGACTTACCGGCTTCACTGGCCTGCTGGATACCCAGCGGCGAGAAGATACCGTGGTTAATCGCATTGTTCAGGAAGAGGATTTTTGCCGGTTCAACAAAGATAGAGGTCAGCGGCAGCAGGTTATTCTGCACCATCAGATTCACGCCGGCGGCAAGGATATGCGACAGGCCTTCAACCAATGGGCCAATAGCCAGGAATGCCAGGATAGCCAACAGCATGCCGATAATACCGGCAGAGAAGTTGTTAACCAGCATTTCAAAGCCACTTTTAATCTTACCATCAACCTGACGGTCGAAGGTTTTGATTGCCCAGCCGCCCAGCGGGCCGGCAATCATTGAGCCGAGGAACATTGGCATATCAGCACCAACGATCACGCCCATAGTCGTAATGGCACCAACCACACCGCCGCGATCGCCACCGACCAGGCGTCCACCGGTATAACCGATCAGCAATGGCAGCAGATAGGTAATCATTGGGCCAACCAGCTTGGCCAGCGTTTCGTTTGGCAGCCATCCGGTTGGAATAAACAGCGCGGTGATAATACCCCAGGCAATAAATGCCCCGATATTTGGCATTACCATATTACTCAGAAAGCGACCAAAGTTCTGAACCTTGATCTTGATATCTGATGAGGACATAAAAGCACACCTCTTATTGGTACGCGCTGACCATGTAAGAGAGCGCGCTGATGTTGTTTGAAGACGGTTACGGCGAAAAAGCCGTCAGTATCACTGTATGCAAGCGGACTCTATCACGCGAATATGACGCTGCGTAGTCGCACAATAATATGTGATCAAGATCACTATAAATGAATGGGAATGGGGGGTTATTTGGTGATAATGATCACATTTTTACTGTGTAAAAAAAGAGCACGGCTCACTTAAAAGCCTTAATCGGCTAAAAAATGTGATTTTCATCACATAGTTAAAATCCATATTTGTTTCCAAAGTGTGATTTAGATCACAAGAAATTTTTGTGCAAAAATCCCTTATTCCGACTTAAAAGCTTAGCTCATCAGGAGCGGAGCCAGGTCTGTAGCAAACAGCGCCGCAAGCGGTAATATCATGCTTTGATATGTTGAAAGGAAAACGCTAATCCCAAATCTGACAATATGAATCTCGTTTTTTAGATAATCTAATTAGTGCTATAAGGTGCATAATATTTCCATTAAAATTTAGATATTAACCGCTATGAAACATCTATCCATTTTTAATAAAAATCAGTCATTAACTTCATCCAATTATGGATACGATGCTATTTATTTAAATTAAATTCAATTTAATATTGGCGCGTTGACCCCAAGTCAGCGCTAATATCAAAAAATAGGGAGATTAAAAAATGAGCCTTCGTGAACTAACCACTTCAGAACTTTCACAGGTTAGCGGTGCAGGATGCGGCGTTATAGGCATGCATGAAGAGCGCGCAACAGCAACGCATCTTCAGTCATTGCTGGAAGTTGCCAAGCTTTATTCCCAAGTCGACCCACGATATCGCGGTATGGATTATCGTATGGTTGCTGCGACAGAGCCAAGTGTACGCAGCGCACTGATCAAAATTGTTGACGATCTGGGTGCCGGTGGTAAAGAAACAGCTAACGCATGGGCAAACGGCTGCTGGTAACATTCACTATATTCACGTGAATGGGTAAAAATCGAGGCCACAGCAATGTGGCCTTTTTCATATCGTGAAGAATAAAATTAAGCGGGGCAGGATGATTCCCCTACCTCATCTATTACTGAACGCTGTTCAGTACGCTTTGCGCCTGATTAAGTGCCTGAGCATTCATGCTCAGATTGCTCATTAACGTGTTGTAAGCGGATGCCTGCTCCTGCGTGGGGAACTGCACCGCCGAGCCGTTAAAGGTGACGCGCGTCCCCTGCTGCTGCAGGAAATCACCCGCCTGAATCACATCCTGGCTCAGCGTTTGTAGGGTAGGCAGCAGAGGCATTAATGCATCCGCTGGCTGCGTCACCACTTTATTAAAGACGTTGTCATAGACTGTTTTCAGATCTTCCGGCTGTTTCAGCGTTGCTTTACTGCTGTCGGCCTGGGTTTTAGCAGTCTGAATCTGCTGATTCAGCACGGCCAGAGAGCCGCTGGCCTGGCGCAGCGAATCACGGCGAGTCAGATAGTCCTGTGGGGTACGAATGGCGGAAAGCTCATCCACAACCGGTTTTAATCCGGAATCAACCGCTTTATTCACCTGCTGAGAAAAACCGTAGATGATGGCGTAGTCGCTAACGTAGTTGCCGAACTTCTGCTTCTGATCTTCGCTCAGCGAAGGCAGGTGCTCACCGCTGCGCATCACCGTATTTTGCAGGAAATCGATAAACGCCTTGCGTTGGTCGGCTTCTTTATCACCGCAGCCGGTCAGCTGCAGCACCAGAAACAGCGCCATAAACGGCACCAGCAAACGCATCCAGATGCGTGCAGGTCCTTTGGTCATGGAAAAAACTCCTGTTAACTATCTTGCGGGTTGTGAAGAAGATAAATCCTGAATGAAGGATAGTCGAACTCGTTTTCGAAGGATAGCGCGATCGTTGATGTGACCGTCCAGTATCAATCATTGCCGATGCGGGTGGGCAGATTGGCAGATTGGCAGATTGGCAGATTGGCAGATTGGCAAGACTGTGACAGGCCAGCACGGTTATGGTGCCTAAGCCTATGACATCTAACCCAACTAAGATAACGCCTTTCATTTTTTGCAAAGCAGAACGAAAAAATAATTAAAAAATATGATCTGAATCACCAGGATTAGTCTAATACTTAAGCTCCTGGCGTTTCCCTGTGCTGCCTCGCAGTTTTCCAGCGGTTGATGTCCGCCAGTATTCTGAGCCTGAGCTTGAGGCTCTACTCCTCTGGTTGTTCACATTAAGTGAGTTTAATGAGGTGTGTGCTTATGGAAACAAAAGATCCAATGCTTGAATTACTCTCCAGCCTGGAACAAATCGTGTTAACGCGAGATGTGGTGCGGGCTGGCGCGATGACAGAAAGTGAAGCAGCGATGCCGGAACCGAGACGGATCAGGGAAATCAGCGGCATGCAGATTGATGAGTTTGCCCTGGCAATGGGCGTGAGCGTTTCATCAGTAAAAAGCTGGGAAGCACAACGCACCAAACCGTCAGGCAGCGCGCAGAAGCTGATGCAGTTGATTCATTCGAATCCGTATCTGGGACGACAGTTGCTGGAAAGATAAAAGAACGAAAAAATAAACCCGCCACAGGGCGGGTTTGATGCAGGAAACCTTAGCGCCCCGCTTTCATATCAATGACAAAACGATACTTCACGTCGCCCTTCAACATCCGCTCAAACGCATCTTCTACCTGGTCCAGACGAATCACCTCCACATCCGACACGATATTGTGCTGGCCGCAGAAATCGAGCATCTGCTGAGTTTCTTTGATGCTGCCGATCGAGGTGCCGGAAATACTCAGGCGTTTGAACACAATGGGTGTGACGTTGGGTGACTTATGCGGGGAGTCAGGAATGCCGACCAGAACCAGATGACCGTTGGTTTTCAGCGCATTGAGGTAGGGGTCCAGATCGTGCGGTGCGGCTACGCAATCGAGGATCATATCCAGACTGTTCTTCACGCTCTCCATCTGCTCTGCATCTTTCGACACCACGACCTGGCTGGCACCCAGGCGCAGCGCATCGGCACCTTTCGCCGGTGAGGTGGTAAACAGCACCACTTCGGCCCCCAGTGCACTCGCCAGCTTCACCGCCATATGGCCCAGGCCACCCAGCCCGATAATTCCCACACGTTGGCCCGGCTGCACGTTCCAGTGCTGAAGCGGTGACCACGTGGTCACACCGGCGCACAGCAGCGGTGCTACCGCGCTCAATTCCAGGTTATCCGGAACGGAGACGACAAATTTACTGTCGACCACGATACTGTCGGAGTAACCGCCGAAGGTCATACCGCCGATGGTTTTCTCTTCACTGTTATAGGTTGCGGTAAAGCCTTCTTCGCAGTACTGCTCTTCACCGCCGTGGCACTGAGCGCAGTGGCCGCAGGAGTCGACCATCACGCCCACACCCACCAAATCGCCCGCTTTAAACGCGGTAACGTCGCTACCGGTGGCGACAACGCGCCCAACGATTTCATGTCCCGGCACCAGCGGGAACTGGCTGACGCCCCATTCGTTACGCGCCATATGCAGGTCAGAGTGGCAGACGCCGCAATAGTGGATGTCGATATGGACATCACCGGCCTGCAGGTCGCGGCGCTTGAATTCGAAGGGTTCGAGAGGGGTGTTGGCTGCCTTTGCAGCGTATCCAAAGGATTGCATAACTGTCTTAACCTGAATGGCAAAAACCGCACAGGGTAAGGAAATGGAGCTTCAGGGGCAAGGTGGAATTGTAAGGCGGGGTGTCTGTGCGATAAAAAAGGCGGACCGATGGCCCGCCTCTTAGGGTAGCGACTTACTGCAGCAGGGAGATATCCGCAACCTGCAGGAACAGCTCGCGCAGCTTAGCCAGCAGCGTCAGGCGGTTAATACGCACCGCCTGATCGTCGGCATTCACCATCACCTTGTCGAAGAAATTATCCACCGTCTCGCGCAGCTCAGCCAGCTCGATCAGTGCTTCCTGATAGCGGCCTTCTGCAAAGTAAGGCTGCAGCTTGCTGCTCAGTGCAGACACATAGGTCGCCAGCTTGATCTCTTCATTCTCTTTTAGCAGCACGGCCTGCACGCTGTCGTTCAGCGGTTCGCTCGACTTGGCAAGAATGTTAGAAACACGCTTGTTGGCGGCGGCCAGCGTGGCTGCGGCTTCCAGCGTACGGAAGTGAGACACTGCCTTCATACGGGCATCGAAATCCGCCGGACGGGTCGGACGACGCGCCAGCACGGCCTGGATGGTATCCACGCTGTGGCCTTCTTCCTGATACCAGGTACGGAAACGACCCAGCATAAAGTCGATCACTTCGTCCACGACCTTAGCGTTAGACAGCTTGCTGCCGTACAGGCGCACCGCTTCTTCCGTCAGGGTTTGCAGATCCAGCGGCAGGTTTTTCTCGACGATAATACGCAGCACGCCAAGCGCGGCGCGGCGCAGAGCGAACGGGTCTTTGTCGCCTTTCGGATGCTGACCAATGCCGAAAATCCCGGCCAGGGTATCCATCTTATCGGCAATCGCCAGCGCGCAGGCAATTGGGTTAGACGGCAGCTCGTCACCGGCAAAGCGCGGCTGATACTGCTCGTTCAGCGCGACCGCAACGTCTTCGGCTTCGCCATCGTGACGCGCATAGTGCATGCCCATCACGCCTTGGGTGTCGGTAAATTCGAACACCATGTTGGTCATCAGATCGCACTTGGACAGCAGGCCAGCGCGGGTCGCATGATTCACATCCGCGCCGATCTGGGCAGCAATCCAACCGGCCAGGGCTTGAATGCGGTCAGTTTTATCGCGCAGGGTGCCCAGCTCTTTCTGGAACAGCACGGTTTCCAGACGCGGCAGGTTATCTTCCAGACGACGCTTACGATCGCTGTTGAAGAAGAACTCGGCGTCGGCGAGGCGTGGACGCACCACCTTCTCGTTACCGGAGATAATCTGCTGCGGATCTTTCGAAATAATGTTCGACACGAAGATGAAGTTTGGCAGTAGCTTGCCCGCGTTGTCGTACACCGGGAAATACTTCTGGTCGCCCTTCATGGTGTACACCAGCGCTTCAGCCGGAACCGCGAGGAACTTCTCTTCAAACTTCGCCGTCAGCACCACCGGCCACTCTACCAGGGAGGTGACTTCTTCCAGCAGGCTGTCGCTCAGATCGGCAACGCCGCCGATTTTACGGGCAGCTTCTTCGGCATCGGCTTTAATCGTCGCTTTACGGGCGTCGAAATCCGCCTGCACTTTACCGCGCTCCAGCAGGATCGCCGGATACTGGTCGGCGTTATCGATGGTGAATTCCGGCTCGCCCATAAAGCGGTGGCCGCGAATGGTACGCGCTGAGTCGATGCCCAGAATGGTGGCCGGGATCAGCTCATCGCCGAGCAGGATGGTCACGGTATGCACCGGACGCACGAACTGCACGTCAGACGCGCCCCAGCGCATCAGTTTCGGGATCGGCAGCTTAGCCAGTGAAGTAGCGATCATCGCCGGCAGCAGCGCCTGCGCGCTTTCACCGGTCACTTTCGCACGGTACACCAGCCATTCACCTTTATCGGTGCTCAGACGCTCGGCCTGATCGACGGTGATACCGCAGCCGCGTGCCCAGCCTTCGGCGGCTTTGGTGGCCACGCCGTTGGCATCAAACGCGGCGGCAATCGCCGGGCCACGTTTTTCCACTTCGCGATCCGGCTGCGCGGTGCTCAGGCTGGCGACTTTCAGCGCCAGGCGGCGCGGCGCGGCGAACCACTTCACGTCGCCATGGGCCAGGCCTGCGGCATCCAGTTCAGCGGTAAAGTTAGCCGCGAAGGACTCCGCCAGACTGCGCAGGGCTTTCGGAGGCAGCTCTTCGGTGCCGATTTCCACCAGGAAGGTTTTTTCAGTCATGGCTGCCTCTTATTTCTTGTTATTGCACATCGGGAAGCCCAGCGCCTCGCGGGAGGCATAGTAGGCTTCAGCCACGGATTTCGTCAGGGTGCGGATACGCAGAATATAACGCTGACGCTCGGTGACGGAGATGGCTTTACGGGCATCCAGCAGGTTAAAGCTGTGTGCGGCTTTCAGAATACGCTCGTAGGCAGGCAGCGGCAGCGGTTTTTCCAGCGCCAGCAGGCTCTGCGCCTCTTTCTCGTACTGCTCGAAGCAGGCGAAGAGAAAATCGACGTCGGCGTATTCGAAGTTATAGGTGGACTGCTCCACTTCGTTCTGATGGAACACGTCGCCGTAGGTGGTTTTACCCAGCGGACCGTCGCTCCACACCAGATCGTAAACGCTATCCACGCCCTGGATGTACATCGCCAGGCGTTCCAGACCGTAAGTGATTTCACCGGTAACCGGTTTGCACTCCAGGCCGCCAACCTGCTGGAAGTAGGTGAACTGCGTTACTTCCATGCCGTTCAGCCACACTTCCCAGCCCAGACCCCAGGCACCCAGCGTTGGGTTTTCCCAGTTATCTTCCACGAAGCGGATATCGTGGATGGTCGGGTCCATGCCCAGCTCTTTCAGCGAGCCGAGGTACAGCTCCTGAATATTGTCCGGCGATGGCTTGATGATCACCTGGAACTGGTAGTAGTGCTGTAAGCGGTTCGGGTTTTCACCGTAGCGGCCGTCGGTAGGGCGGCGTGACGGCTGCACGTAGGCCACCGCCGTTGGCTCTGGCCCCAGCGCCCGCAGGCAGGTCATCGGGTGAGAAGTACCAGCGCCCACTTCCATATCCAGCGGTTGGATGATGGTGCAGCCCTGGCGCGCCCAGTAATCCTGTAAGGTCAGGATCAGGCCCTGGAAAGTCTTGGTATCAAACTTTTGCATGTTGATTTCGCACGCGATACGAGTGGTTAAAAAAGTGGGCGTCAGTATACCCTTTGACCGGGTTGATTACCAAAATGGTAATGATAACGGCGGTGATTTAATCGAATTCGCTGCTTTTGTCGGCGACGCCACACATTTTATTCGTCCTGTTCCGAGTTTTTGCTCGTCGGGTTGTTGAAGTCCGTTCCCCTGGCCAGGCTTAGCGGGCATCGATACGGATTTTTTCCCGACAAACAGGATTGAAATAATGCAGAAAATTGGCTGGATAGATAATTTGCGCGCGGTGGCGTGTTTGATGGTGATAATGATCCACACCACCACCTGGTACGTGACCACCGGGATGTCGGTCGGCGAGCACAGTTGGGATCTGTCAAACCTGCTGAACTCGGCATCCAGGGTGTGCGTGCCGATCTTCTTTATGATCTCCGGCTACCTGTTTTTTGGCGAGCGCAGCGCGCAGAAGCGCCATTTCCTGCGCGTAGTGCTGTGCCTGCTGTTCTACAGCGCGATTGCGCTGGCCTATATCACCCTGCTGACGCCAATTAATGAAGTCACCTCGGTGAAAAACCTGCTGCAAAAACCAATCTTTTACCACCTGTGGTTTTTCTTTGCGATTATCGCCATCTATATGTTTTCACCGCTGATTCAGGTGAAGCCGGTCAGCGCGGGCTATATGGCGATTGTCATTCTGGTGCTGGCTGTGCTGGCGAACCCGAATACCGTCGACGGTTCGATCGCCCGCTTTCACTGGCTACCGGTAAACCTCTATATCAACGGGGATTCCATCTACTATCTGCTGTACGCGCTGACCGGTCGGGCCATCGGCACGATGAAAACCGACAGGCCGGGCGTAAGCTGGCTGGCGGCGATAACCTTTATCGTCTGCGTGCTGGTGATTGCCTTCGGCACCAAACGCCAGTTCGCGATTAACGGGGCCTTCGCCGATACCTGGTATCTCTACTGCGGCCCGGCGGTGTTTATTGCCGCCGTTAGTCTACTGGTGCTGTTTAAAAACACGCTAAACGACCGTCCTTTGCCGATTTTAGCCACCATTTCGCGCTATTCATTGCCGATTTACGGCTTCCACGCGCTGTTTATCCACTATATGCGCACCCACGGGCTGGATAATACCGACCATCCGTTGATCGACATCCCGCTGGTGTTTGCCATCACCCTCGGCGGCAGTCTGCTGCTGGCCATTGGCCTGCAGCGCATCGATAAACATCACCTGGTGAGCTAGTCCGCCTGCCAGCGCTGCTGCGCGCGGCGCAGCTGGCGGGAGGAGGAGAACCCTGCCGCCAGCGCCGCCTGCTCGTTACCTTCGCCCTGCTGGCGGCGCTGCTGGACAATCGCCAGCCGCAGCTGCTCGTGATACTCACGTACGCTGATGCCGAGATGCTGGCGGAACAGCCGCGTCAGATGGCGCGCGCTGACATGGACTCGCTCGGCGATATCATCCAGCGACCACTCCTGCTCCGGCTGCTGGATCAGCAGATCCTGGGTGCGGTGAATGGCCGGATGCATATGGTTGCGGTAGCGCAGCCACGGCGAGAGCTGCGGATCATCCCCCGAGCGGCGGAAATAAACCACCATTTCCCGCGCCACGTTTAGCGCCATCTGCGAGCCACACAGGTGGTTAATCAGATGCAGCGACAGATCGATACCGGCGGTAATCCCCGCGCTGGTCCAGATACCGCGATCTTCGATAAAGATGCGATTTTCCCGCACGATAGCGGCAGGTTCGGCGTTTTTAAGACGCGCAATCACTTCATGATGGGTGGTGCATTCAACGCCGTGCATCAGCCCGGCGCGGGCGGCAAGCAGGGAGCCGGAGCAGACGCAGATCAGGGTAATATGCCGGGCATGAATCGCGGGCTGGATGCGCATCAGCCAGTTACGGGCGGCAATCGCCTGCGGGGTGTCAAACCATACCGAGGAGTCCTGCACGCCCGGCACCACCAACAGGCTGCCGGGGGGTAACGTTTCCGGCAGCGGCTGGATGCGGCTGATGGCCATATCCGTGGAGCTCAGCACGGTTTCATCGGGGCCAATATAGTGCAGGCTGAAGGCCCCATCGGCCAGCTTCAGCGTCTCCGCCGGGCCGGTCAGATCGAGGGTCATCACACCGGGCAGAGTCAAAAACCACACCGGAATCGTCATATTATGCAAGCTCCTGCAGGCACTCCTCCACCGTGCGGATCGCGGCGAAGCGATCGATCAGCACGCTTTCGGTACGATGGCGCAAATCCGCCACGCTGAGCGTAATGCCGTTATGGGTAATGGGGAACGTCAGCGTCGCTTCCGTCACAAACGTCACGCGGTAGCCGAGGTCCGACGCCACGCGCGCGGTAGTTTCACAGCACTGCTCGGTACGGATACCGCTCACAATCACGTGCTTCACCTGCCGCTGCTCCAGCCACTGTAGCAGACCGGATTCCGTCAGCGCATTATGTACCGTTTTTTTCACGCTGTGCGCCGCCTGATGGGTCAGAAACGGCAGGCGAACCACCAGGCCGGACGCCGGTGAAAACGGGCCTTCCGTTTCCACATGCAGCACGTCCACCACCAGAATTTCTTTCTGCTGACAGCCCGCAATGAGCCTGCTTAGCGCCTGTTCAAATGCGGGCGTTTCCGGGGTTTGCTGATAGCCACGATGATAGAACGACTGCTGCGCGTCAATTACCAGTAAAACGGTATCGGTCATTTTCGGACTCCTTACCTGAGAGGGATAACCCTATGATGGCAAGGATAAGCGGGGGAAAGAAGGTCAGAAACGGACACGTTGCTGCCGCTGCGGGACATCAAACATCTTATTTAATGAAACCATGGTTTTTATAAGGGTATCACCGATGGTATACTCGCCGCGCTTCTGTATTAAAAGGAAGATCGTCGTCTCCGGTGAGGCGGCTGGACTTCAAATTCAGTTGGGGCCGCCAGCGGTCCCGGGCAGGTTCGACTCCTGTGATCTTCCGCCAATTCCGGCAAAAGAACCATCGTTGGTAGCGGTGGTTTTTTTGTTTACAGGGCGAGATTACGCGCGAAAAAAGGATCTCAAGAAGATGCTTTTTGAAGTGGATATGATTAACGATAAAACAGACCTGTACTTTGACTAAACCGAATCCACAGGCGGGGATGTTTTTCGATACATCTTGCCTCTACGGACATTTCATCAAAGCACAGTAGATCAGAATCTTCATCCGTTCCTCTGTCGATACGATACCCCTCACCAAAGTCCATAATGACTACACTGTAATAATCAGCTTCGCCTTTACCCGGTATACCGTATTTAGCCTGGATCATGTCCTTGTTAGCTTCCCACCAGGCGATTTGACGGCTTTTCAGATACGGAAAATGTCTGATAAGCATAACGTTTCTATGTACAGCCACAATCTCAACCGGTGTCAGGTACTGCCAGAGTAGACAACCGCTGATAGCTGTGGCGATAACCCCCGCGATCAGTCGCTTATTCACCCCGCCTCCCGCTGATTTCTACCGTGGCATTCATCTCGGTGATAAACGGTCTGTAGCCGTATTCATCCCAGCGCTGAAGCGTGAACCATAGCCGGAAGATACGAAATTCCCGGTATAGCGGGTTCAGTACATCATCATCATCGAGGCCAAAGTGATCCTGAATGCGATAATGCACCTTTGCCCTGAAACTCTCTCTCTCAACTTCCAGCGACTCCAGCCTAATATGCGTCGACCAGGTATCATGGATGGTAATCACCAGCCCGTTAGTCCGATCTGTAAGATGGTCAAATTTAGGCAGTACAGCACCGCTAAAGTCCTTAAAGTTGCCCTTCTCATCAAATAACTTGTCCTTTTTATCGAGTGGAATAAATCCATACTCGTAGTTAATAGCAGGCGTCAGAATATCTCGAATTAGTAGCAAAGAGCTTTGCTCGGAACGGTCATTCAGAATTTGCTCTTTCAGCGCCCTGTCGAGTAGTGGACTGCTGTACGGTGTGCCGCTGTTGCCCTGCATATGACCGATCATTTCCGTAATGATGTTCTGATATTCCCCCTGGAAGGAGAACACCTTCGCCAACGCCCGGAATTCATCAAACATCAGCCCCGCGCTTTCCTCCTTGCTCACCGTCCTGGCAGGTTCATCCGGCAGCATGGCCCGCTCATAAGGGGACAAAAATGGATAAGAGTTAAACAACTCCTTTGCTGTCAGGGTGTATGGATTAACCTTTGTTGAGACATTATCAACATCGATGCGAAAATGGTTCCTGAGCGTCAGGATATCCAGATCGCCGTGATGCATGTCCCTGGCCTGATAGTCATCCATCCGGTTCTTTGTCTGATAAATCAGGGCTGGAACAGGCATAGGTTCAAGCCCCTTTTCCTTCGCCTCAGCCAGTTTTTTCTTGCGGGCAGTATTCTCCCGCTCTGCCATCCTGCCGGAATTACAGTTACTTTCGTAGGCATGCGTCTGAACTGACGGGATAAAGCGTGCGCGGCACGGGCAGGAGCTGTAACTATCCAGCGAACCCGCCCACTCCTTCAGCTCGCCACCGACCTCATAAGTGTCACCCATGCCGCCACAGACGCGGAAACGACCTTCATGCTTCCCGCTGGTTACAGGGTCGCCCGCCCTGACCTGCTGACGTTCGATGCCACCGATTTCGTAGGTGTCATCGGATGCGCCAGCAAGAATGCGCCCGCCGCAGGTGGTTTTATCCAGGTGATACAGAAAAAATCCCGTTGCCATAATCCCTCACGGCCTAAGTGGTTATAAAACCAGCATCATACAGAAGCCACAACCCGAACTGAATTGGGTTTGCCCCTATATATCCAGACGCAAGCGTCTTGTGATCTATGGGGCCAGTCTAATTAGCACATTATTTCTCATCCTCAGATCCCCCCTTTCCCTTCAAAACCCCAGCCTCATCAACCGTCCATTTTTTATCCAAAAACAACGACTACTTAACACTTACGCTAAGTCGATTTGACAATTTTTTGTGTCGATTGCAAATGTATATACAGGAAAATACATGAACAGAAGACACACATTGCAACATCACAACGGGCGGGGGTTACATGGTTTATTCGGGTAAAGTGAATATCCAGCAGGCAATCGACGAAGCACCGGTTTCACGCTTTCACTGGGTGATTATCATCCTGGGATTTCTGATCCTCGCCATCGACGGGTTCGACACGGCGGCGATGGGCTATATCGCCCCCACGCTGTCCAGCGACTGGGGAATTAAAAGGCAGGACCTCGGGCCGGTATTAAGCGCCGCGCTGCTCGGGCTTTCCATCGGTGCGCTAATCGCCGGGCCGGCCTCGGACAGGCTGGGGCGTAAAAAGGTGCTGGTTTTCTCCTGCCTGTTCTTCGGGCTTGCCAGCCTGGGTACCGCCTATGCACAAACACTGAATACACTGACGCTGTGGCGCTTTCTGACCGGCCTCGGGCTGGGTGCGGCGATGCCGAATGCGATTACGCTCGTCTCGGAGTTTGCCCCGAAGCGCTGCCGTTCTATGGCAATAAACACCATGTACTGTGGCTTTCCGCTGGGTGCGGCGGGCGGCGGGGCGATCTCGTCCTGGCTGATCCCTAACTATGGCTGGCACAGCGTGCTGCTGGCCGGAGCGATTGCGCCGCTGGCGCTCACCGTGTTGTTGGTTCTGTTCCTGCCGGAGTCGGTCAAATTTCTGGTGCATCGCGGTAAAGACATTGTGCAAATCCGGCGCATTGCCCAGCGGTTTATTGCCGGGAACCTGGCGCAGGTGACGCATTTTTATCTGGACGAGGATCGTACCACCGGCAAAAAAGGCAGCGTGGCGCAGTTGTTCAGCCAGCCGTGGCTGGCCGGTACACTGATGTTGTGGATGACCTATTTTATGGGGCTGGTGATCTATTACGTGCTGCTGAGCTGGATGCCGACACTGATGTTGGGGATGGGCTATCCACTGGCGGAATCCGCCTGGCTGACCTCGCTGTTTACCTTCGGCGGCACGGCGGGGATCCTGCTGGCGGGCTGGATGATGGACAGGTGGGAAGCACACAAAGTGGTGATGACCGGTTTTGCCCTGACAATGCTGTTTGCGCTGGCGCTGGGCTTTGAGAACAACCATATCGTCCTGTTCGGCGGGCTGATCTTCCTGATGGGCATTACCATGAACGGTGCGCAGTCGGGCCTGCAAACCCTGGCAGCCACCTTTTATCCAACCCACTGCCGTGCCACGGGAATTGCGTGGATGCAGGGCGTCGGGCGCTTTGGCGGCGTGGCAGGCACCATGATGAGCGCACAGCTGCTTTCTCAGCAATGGCAGGCCGACAGTATCCTGATGTTCCTCAGCGTGCCGGCACTGCTCGCGGCGGCAGCCACGCTGTATAAGCTGCAGCGCTATAAAACGCAGAATCTGAGCGTTGCATAAACCCCGTTATCCTGCTCCCGCCGGGGCAGGATAAGCTTCACCTCCCCCTGTAATAAGTAAATTAAGATGGATTAATTACCATTCTTGATATCCATCAAGATGTGCATGCCTGTTTTTGTTCAAAAAGGAGGTAGGGGAAAATAAAGGGAAATAATGATGACTGAACAAGTGCAGGTAAAACTGGCATTTCCACTGTGGAAGGGCGTTTTAACGCTCTTTGTGGGCCTGCTAATCTGGTTTATGCCACCACCCACCGGCCTGGATATTGTTGCGTGGCATATGTTTGCGGTCTTCGCCGCGACCATTCTGGCGATTATTTTAAAAGTGATGCCGATGGGCGCGGTAACCATGGTGGCGCTGGTCGTCTCGGCAATGACCGGGCTGACGCCGATCTCCGGCGGTGGCAGCGGCAAAGTAGCCGCGCTGTCCGGCTTTGCCAACGGCACGATCTGGCTGATCGGTATCGCCATGTTTATCTCCCGCGCGGTGATTAAAACCGGGCTGGGCAGACGCATCGCGCTGTGGTTTATCTCGAAATGCGGGCACAGCATGCTCGGCGTGGCTTACGGTCTGGCACTGTCCGATATGGTACTCGGCCCGGGCATTCCTTCCGCCTCGGCGCGCGGCGGCGGCATTATGTATCCCATCACCCAGTCGATTGCTACCGCATACCAGTCCGAGCCGGGGCCAACGGCCAGAAAGGCCGGGGCGTTTCTGATGATCTGCGTTTCGCAGATTGATGCCATTATCTGCGCAATGTTCCTGACGGCGATGGCCGGGAACCCGCTGATTGCCGAGCTGGCTGCCAGCCAGGGGATTCAGGTTAACTGGGGGATCTGGTTCTTAGGTGCCATCGTACCCGGTCTGCTGACGCTGCTGATTATTCCTCTGTGCCTCTATTATATTTATCCACCGGAACTGAAAAAAACGCCGGAAATACCGGGCATCGCGCGGGAAGAACTGCGCAAAATGGGTCCGATGTCCCTTGCCGAAAAAATTCTGGCGTTCGACTTCGTGCTGCTGATCGTGCTGTGGACCGCGGGCGATATCTTCTTCCAGATCCCCGCCACGCTGTCAGCCTTTATTGGCCTGGCGATCCTGCTGCTCTCCAACATCATGTCGTGGAAGAACATTATTGAAGAGAAAACGGCGTGGGATACGATGTTCTGGTTCGCTGTGCTGGTGATGATGGCCAACGCCCTGAACAAATACGGCATGATTGCCTGGATTTCTAAGGGCATCGTGGGCTACATCGGCCACTTTGACTGGCTGCTGGTGTTCCTGGTGCTGATTCTGGTTTATTTCTACACCCGCTATTTCTTTGCCTCGGCGATGGCGCATATTTCAGCGATGTATCTGGCCTTCCTGGCGGTATCCGTTTCGGTCGGCGTGCCGCCGCTGCTGGCCGCGCTGACGCTGGGCTACACCTCCAATCTGTCGATGGGCCTGACCCAGTACTCCGGCGGCCCCGGCCCGGCACTGTTCGGCTCCGGCTATAACTCTACCGGCCAGTGGTGGGGCGTCAGCTTGCTGGTATCGATCGTGTCTATCGCCATCTGGCTGCTGGCCGGCGGCGCATGGATGAAAATCGTGGGCATCTGGTAATACTCACGTTCGCCAGCGGGCAGGCGCTCAGCCTGTCTGCTGCTGAGCGCCGGTCTGCCTTGCCTGTCTGTCTGTCTGTCTGCCTGTCTGCCTGTCTGCCTGTCTGCCTGTCTGCAACTTAATCGTTATCCGTATATGCCTGGTTATCCTAGTTTTTTTATCGATATCAGCGTCAGCAGCGCCACTATTACCGGCACCAGCGATCCCCACAGTACGGCATTCCAGCCGAAAAGATGCAGCAGCGCGCCGGAAGAAAATGAACCAATAATCATCACGCCAAAGACGATGAAATCATTCAGCGACTGCACCTGAGTTTTCTCTTCGGGGCGATGGAAATCAACGATCTGCGCGGAAGCACCGGTAAAGCCAAAGTTCCAGCCAACGCCCAGCAGGATCAGCGACACCCAGTAATGTACGATCTCCGTTCCGGCCAGCCCGGCCAGCACAGAAAGAGCCGTAATCACCAGCCCCGCAGCAGCAACGCGAGAAGCACCGAAGCGGCTAATCAGCCCGCCGGTAAAGAAACCCGGCGCGTACATGGCAATCACGTGCCACTGGATGCCCAGGTTAGATGCCTCCTGAGAGATGCCGTGCATATGCATCGCCAACGGTGCGGCGGTCATCAGAAAGTTCATCACCATATAGGCAACCGCGCCGGTAAACACCACGCGGGCAAAACCCGGCTGGCGAATAATTTCAGCCAGCGCGCGGCCAGCGGCCCCAGCTTTATTCTGCGCCACCGGCTCGGCCGACTTCACGCCGGAAAGCACCAGCGCGGAAATCGCAGCCACCAGCGCCTGGGCAATAAAGGTCACCGCGAAGGTATGCGGCGGCCAGAGATCCATCGTGCCGGTCACCAGCATCGGGCCGATAACGCCCGCCGCCACGCCGCCGCCCATCACCAGCGAAAGCGCCCGTGCCCGCCGTTCTTTGCCCACGCCATCGGTGGCCGCAAAACGAAATGACAGCCCCACCGCCGCATAGGCTCCGCCCATAAACGCGGCAAGGCAAAACAGAGAGAACGAACCTATGACCACCGCCAGTGCGGCGGCCAGGCCGGTGATCACCCCGGTACCGGTGCCCAGCAGAAAGGCCGCTCTGCGGCCATATTTTCGGGCAAACGCGCCGAGCGGTAAAATACAGGCGGCCATCCCCAGCACAAAAATCGTCAGCGGCAGGGTAGCCAGCGTGCTGTCCGGTGCAATGCTATTACCGACAATCGCCCCCGTCGTATAGAACACCACCGCATTCGCACCCGCCAGCGCCTGAGCGGTGGCAAGGCGAAGAATATTGCTATTCTGCTGCCGCAGGGGCAGGGTTATTTCAGCGTTCATTGAGTCTCTTTGCACAAGTTAAATGCCCAGTCCCGGGCATGATTTATCCGCTTATCAGATAACAATAATGTCGCCGCCGCCGCAATGTCAGGAGTTGTCCTTGACAATCACGCACTCATACAAATCGCTAAAACTGACTGCAAAATACGTGAAGTTCAACACAGATAAACGCTTTATCGCCGCCATTTTGCCGGATATGATCCTGAGAACGAATAAGGATGGTCTATGGCAAACTACACATTGCGCCAGCTGAAGTATTTCGTCACGACGGTTGAATGTGGCAGCGTGGCGGAAGCTTCCCGCAAGTTATTTATCGCACAGCCGTCGATCTCAACGGCAATAAAGATTCTGGAAGAGAGCTTTGGCGTACAGCTTTTTATTCGCCATCACGCACAGGGCGTGTCGCTAACGCCTTCCGGTACCCGTTTTCATCGTAAGGCGGTCAGGCTGCTGCGAATGGCCCATGAGTTTGAGCAAAATGCGCTGGCCGATACGGACATTGTGGCGGGTAAAATCGATATCGGCTGCTTTGAAACGGTCGCTCCACTGATTCTGCCAAAGCTGATCCACGGCTTTAAGGCTCTGTATCCCGGCGTGGAGATTATGATCCGCGACGGCGAGCAGCACGAACTGTTGCAGGGACTGGCCGCAGGCCGCTTCGACGTGGCGCTGCTCTATCAGCACGATCTCGACAACAGCCTGAGCGTGGAACCGCTGGTCGCACCAAGGAAACCGTACATTCTGCTGCCTGCGGCGCACCGACTGGCGCAGCAGAGTGCGGTTTCCCTGTCTGAACTGGCCGATGAACCGATGATCCTGCTGGATGTACAGCCCAGCCGTAACTACTTTATCAGCCTGTTTACCCGCGCAGGCATCACGCCGGATATTGTCTTTAGCTCGCCATCGATTGAAATGGTGCGCGGTATGGTTGGCCACGGTTTTGGTTTTGCCGTGCTGGTAACCCGCCCGAGCGGCAAGTTCAGCTACGACGGGAAGCCGCTGGCCATGGTGGAGCTGAAAGATGAGGTGGAGGGTTCCGGGCTGGCCGCCGCCTGGCTGGCTGGCGATCGGCTGACCAAACCCGCCGGACTGTTCGTGGAATACTGCAAAGCCGAACTACCGGGCATGCTGTAAACGGATCAGCGCGCCGTTCAGGCGCGCAGCCATTGGGTCAGATTACCCAGCATTTTCATACAGGCATCGATCTGTTCCACGCTGATGAACTCATCCGGTTTATGCCCCTGTTCCATACTACCCGGACCGCAAACCAGCGTAGTCATACCCGCCTGTTGAAATAATCCGCCTTCCGTACCAAAAGCAACGGTACTGAAACGGTCGCAGCCGCACCATTCGGCCAGCAGGCTGGCGAACCGACACGTGGGATCGGTCAGCAAACCGGGATACTGGCTGAGCGGCTGAAAGGTGATGCTACAGCCGTCGGCTTTTTGCCGCATAGCGGGTAACAGCTCGCACTGCGCATACTGTGCGATCCGCTCAATGACCGCGTCAGCCGGGGCATCGGGCAGATGGCGGATTTCAAAGTCAAACTGGCAGGACTGCGGCACGATATTTAACGCTGTGCCGCCGGAAATCGTACCAACCTGCAGGGTGCTGAATGCCGGATCGAAACGGCTGTCCTGCACCTCAGCCAGCTGGTCACCCTCATCCATCAGCCGGGTAATCAGCCGGGTAGCATACTCAATCGCATTCACCCCCTGCGGTGCGTAGGCGGAATGACAGGCGTGGCCGCGCACGTCGCAGCGCATCGCCACTTTGCCCTTATGGCCGTAAACCGGCCGCATTTCAGTGGGTTCGCCAATAATGCACAACGTCGGTTTACTGGCCGCATCAGCCAGCAGCTCCGCCAGGCTGCGCACGCCCAGGCAGCCGACCTCTTCGTCGTAGGAGAATGCCAGGTGCAGCGGCAGTCGCAGCGGTTCGGCAACAAATGCCGGAACCGAGGCCAGCACGCAGGCGAGGAATCCCTTCATATCGGTGCTACCGCGCCCGTAATAGCGGCCTTCCTGTTCCGTCAGCGCAAACGGCGGCACGCTCCACGTCTGACCCTCGACCGGCACCACATCGGTATGGCCGGAGAGCATCACGCCACCCGCTGTATCGGGGCCAATCACCGCGTAGAGATTCGCCTTGCTGCCGCTGTCATTATACAGCAGCCGGGATGCCACGCCGTGTTCCGCCAGCCAGCTCTGAACAAAGTGAATCAGTGCAAGATTGGATTCACGGCTGGTGGTATCGAACGCCAGCAGCTGCGCCAGTAAATCGCGTACCGGGCTACTCATCGCCGGGAACCCCATAGCCGGGGGCCTGGCGCGGATCGAGTGCTCGCGTCAGATAGTCCTGCGCCTGAGGTTGCCAGGCGCGCCAGAGATCGTTCAGCCGGGCCAATGGAGCAGCATCCGCCCAGTCAACTCTGAGGTCAACCAGCGGCCAGCTTTGATCGCCCACCACTTTCAGCGCGGCGGAATGGACCGGGCCAGCTTCTCCTCCCTCCGCCAGCCCAGCTTCCATCGCAAGGATCAGGCGCTCTGCCAGTGAACCCTGGCTTTTTTCAAATGCGCTGATCATAGCGACGATCACCTGTTTCCCTGCCAGCATATTTCCCGCAGCCACGCACGCTCTCCCCTGAACCGCATGATGCACACCCAGCGTCTGGCTGCCGCTAAATATGGCGGTGTGGCCATCGCGCCCAATCACCGTCACCTGGCGATACTGGCAGTGTGCGTCACGGGCCAGCGCATCATCTAACGCTCGCGACACGGTCGCCCCCTGATCCAGTGCCGCGAGGATTTCCGGGCCAAGAGCGGGCAGGGTGATGTTCTGGCTGGATACTGCACCGACCCCGCTCAGTACCCACGGACAGCGGGCACCCACCGCCATGCTGGAGGAGCTGACGGCCACGCCAAATTGCCCGGTTTCACTACAGCGTGCCGCGATTGAGAAGGTCACAGCGCCTCCTCATCCGGAATAACGGCTATGACATCAATTTCCATCAGCCACTGCGGCTGCGCCAGTGCAGACACCACCAGCCCGGTAGAGATGGGGAAAACGCCCTTCAGCCACTTTCCGACTTCCTGATAGACCGGCTCACGGTAGCGGGGATCGATAAGATACGTGGTCGTTTTGACGATGTGCGACAGATCGCTTCCCGCCTCTTCCAGCAGCTGTTTCACGTTTTTCATCGCCTGCTCCGCCTGCACGCGCGGATCGCCCAGCCCCACCAGCGCCCCGGAAAAATCGGTACCCACCTGGCCACGCACGTAAACGGTATTACCTGCACGTACCGCCTGGCACAGATCGTTATCCAAGCTCTGATTTGGATAGGTCACTTTGGTATTGAACATGCGAATACGGGTATGCGTCGGTTTGCTCATCTTTTAACTCCTGTAAAACGGGTAAATGGGGCCGCATAACGCGGCCGGTGGAAAATTCAGGCGGGTCGGCAGTAGCTCTGCTGCCTGCGGCGATACGCGCTGTTGCGGCTGGCCAGCCAGTAATAAAGCGGTGAGGTCACCAGCAGGCCGATCAGCCAGGAGAGATCCGCGCCGTTAATCCACGCGGAAACGGGGCCAACATAGAGCGGGGTGTTCATAAAGGGGATCTGCACCACAATGCCGATGCCGTAAGCCAGCAGTGCCTGCGGGTTATAGCGGCCATAAATCCCACCATCCACCTGGAAAATGGAGCTAATGTCGTAGTTGCCTTTGTGGATGGCATAAAAATCGATCAGGTTGATCGCAGTCCAGGGCACCAGCACCACCAGCAGCGCCAGAACCAGATCCACAAAGTGGCTGATGAAATCCGCCGAGGCAAAGATCGCCGCCACCGAGCAGATCACCAGGGCGATTGCCGACAGCACGGCCCGGCTTTTACTGCCGGGTATCCAGCGCCAGAAAAAGGTTTGCACCAGGGTAATTAACGACATCACCGCGCCGTACAGGTTAAGGGCGTTATGGCTGATCACACTCAGCAGAAACAGCACCAGCATCAGTGGCCCAATCGCACCGGTGGCAGCCCTGACGGCGTCCATGGTTTGCAGGCCCGGCGGGGTCGCCAGCACCGCCACGGCACCAAAGATAAATGACAGGCTGGAGCCGAGCGTCGATCCCCAGTAAGTCGCCCAGAACGTACCTGCTACGGACACATTTTCCGGCAAATAGCGGGAATAATCGGAAACATAGGGGGCAAAAGCGATCTGCCACAGTGCCGCCAGCGATACCGTTGCCAGCCAGCCGTAAAGTGAAAATCCGCCGCGCGTCAGGAAATCCGCCGTATGGATATGGCTAAAGATATAGCCGAAGCCCAGCACGATACCGATCCCCAGCACCCAGGTCCCGATGCGGTTCAGCACGTGGATAAACCGGTAGCCGATAATGCCGATTATCCCGGACCCCACGGCACCAATAACAATCCCGACCGGCAGCGGTACGCCGGGAGCGATGCCGTGCAGCGACTCACCGGCCAGGACGATATTCGAGGTAAAAAAGCCGACGTACATTACTCCGGCAATCGACACCACCAGCAAGGAACCCAGCGAGCCGAACTGCGCACGGCTCTGAATCATTTGCGGAATCCCCATCTGCGGCCCCTGTGCGGAGTGCAGCGCCATCAGCGCACCGCCAGCGAGATGGCCGACCAGAATGGCCACCACGCCCCACAACAAGTTCAGATGAAACAGCTGAACGGCCAGTGCGCCGGTGACAATCGGCAGCGGAGCGATATTTCCGCCAAACCACAGGGTAAACAGATCGCGGGTTTTACCGTGACGATCGGCCGGGGGAACATAGCCAATAGTGTGTTTCTCAATCAGCGGGGGCGATGTTTCTGTTGGCGACATAGCAGGCTCCAATGTCAGAAAGTGCAGGGGATTTCGAGGCGTCGACGCATCGTTTTTTTATTGAGGCGATAATGCGCACTCTTTTTTCGACGGGTAAATTAGTAAGTTTATGGTCAGAGAGAATGAAAAAACTTGGCAGGGCAAACCAGTGGTGATTTAACGAAATTTCAACACTTGAGACATATGGATAACATTGAGCAGGAACGAACTCCCGCGGCCTGAATCGTTAATTTATCGTCAATGATGAACTTAATAATATTTTACCGTCTCTGATTCGCTCCCTAGGCTGCATTTGACGATTCCATAAGCCTGAGGATAGAGAGATGACGCCAGAAATAACCTTCATTGATACGCTGGTTGTCGGTGCCGGTCAGGCAGGTGTGGCAATGAGCGAACACCTGACGCGGCTGGACATCCCCCACATTGTGTTAGAAAAAAATCGTATTGCTGAAGCCTGGCGCACCGGCCGATGGGATTCACTGGTCGCCAATGGCCCCGCCTGGCACGATCGCTTTCCCGGCATGGAGTTTTCCGGTATCAGCCCTGATGGCTTTGTACCTAAAGAGCGCGTGGCGGACTATATGGAAACCTACGCCAGCCGCTTCAATGCCCCCATTCGCACCGGTGTAGAGGTACGGCGGGTCGATCGCAACATTGGCAAGCCCGGCTTTCGTGTAGAAACCTCCGCCGGGGTGTTTGAAGCCCGCCATCTGGTGGTGGCTACCGGCCCGTTCCAGTGCCCGGCCATTCCGCCCATTGCACCGCAGACCGCAGAACTGACGCAGCTGCATTCGGCACATTATCGCAACCCCGCGCAGCTCCCGGATGGAGCCGTGATGATTGTCGGTGCGGGTTCATCCGGTGTGCAGATCGCCGAGGAACTGAATCGCGCCGGGAAAGAAGTCTATCTTTCCGTTGGTCCGCACGACCGGCCGCCGCGCAGCTATCGCGGGCGCGATTTTTGCTGGTGGTTAGGGGTGCTTGGCCTGTGGGATAAAGCGACCACGGAGCCGGGTAAAGAACACGTGACGATCGCCGTCAGCGGCGCAAACGGCGGCCATACGGTTGATTTCCGCAAGCTGGCGGAGGAAGGGGTCAGGCTGGTTGGCCGCACGAAGCGTTTTGCCAACGGTGTGGTGGAATTTGAAAACGATCTGGCGCAGAACATCGTGCGCGGGGATGAAAACTATCTCTCCCTGCTTGATGCTGCAGATGAGTGGGTCACACGCAATGGTCAGGATTTTCCGGAAGAGCCGCAGGCGCGGATCATTCGCCCGGCGCCTGCCTGTATGACCTCACCGGATCTACAGCTGAATCTGGCCGCAAACAACATCACCACGATTATCTGGGCGACGGGCTTTACCTCGGATTATCGCTGGCTGAACGTTAATGCCTGTGATGCACAGGGCAAACCGCAGCATCAGCGCGGCGTATCATCGGAACCCGGGGTTTATTTCCTCGGTTTACCGTGGCTCTCCAGGCGCGGTTCGTCATTTATCTGGGGCGTATGGCACGACGCCAAATATATCGCTGACCAGATTGCCATTCAGCGCAACTACCTTACCTGGCAGTAAGCCCTTGCAGCCAAAGCGAAAAGCATAACGCCAGAACCACGATGAAGATGAGATAGCGCTTGCCGGAAAGGGGGATGCCCCCCGCTTTCCGGCCGTTTATCCCGCCGTTTTCTCCGCAGCGCGAGTTTTCTTCACCGCCTGCAAAATCACCGGCTCCAGCAGCCGGGCCACGGCAGCAAAAGCGGGCACCACCACCGAATTCCCAAATTGACGATAGGACTGGGTATCCGACACCGGAATACGAAACGTCTTTTCCCCCGGCTTTTCGAAGCCCATCAGGCGAGCGCACTCACGCGGCGTTAACCTGCGCGGGCGGTGTTCAAGGTTGGCTGCATCGTGGAACGCTTTCTCGCCCAGCGCTTTATCCCACCCCCGGTCGATCAGGATCTCAGAACCATCTTTGTGGTAACGCGCGGAAAGGGTGCGCGAAACAACCTGCCGATCGGCGGGTGACACCAGTCCGTAACCAAAACCATTCCCTTTAGCCTGGTGTTTCTTCGCGTAGTTGTAGAGGTACTCCCACAGTTTTACCGTCAGGATATATTTGCTCTCAACCTGCTTATCCAGCAGATCGGCAAAGGCGGGGCGCTGCGGCGGATAGAACTTCGCAATATCGCGCAGGGTAAAGTCTTTTGCCAGGCCAAGATCGCGGCGGAATCCCACCAGCACAATACGCTCGCGGTGCTGCGGTAAAAAATGTTTGCCGTCGATGATTTTGGGATCGGTCGCACCGTTAACATCAGCATCAGCGACGTCGTAGCCCAGCTCATCCAGCGTTTGCATAATTACGCGAAACGTTTTGCCTTTATCGTGGCTTTTCAGGTTTTTTACGTTCTCCAGCACGAAGATTGCCGGTTTTTTGACGGCGATAATTCGCGCCACATCGAAGAACAGTGTGCCCTGCGTATCACATTCAAAACCGTGCGCGCGGCCGAGGGAATTCTTTTTGCTGACGCCCGCCAGGCTGAACGGCTGGCAGGGAAAGCCCGCTAACAGGACATCGTGCTGGGGGATCTGCCGATCGATATGGGCATAGGCTTCCGCTTCGGCCACCTCGGGTTTATCGCTCAGCGTGACCTTACGGATATCAGTATTAAACGTGTGCTCGTGCTCATCGTTAAACCAGTTAGCCCGGTAGGTTCTTACCGCGTGCGGATTCCACTCACTGGTGAACACACACTGACCGCCAATCGCCTCAAAGCCGCTACGAATACCCCCGATACCGGCGAAGAGATCGATAAAGCGGAACGGATAGTGGGGATGATGCGACGGTGGCTGCGGCAGCATGGCCTCAAGCGCGCTGACTTCCGCTGCGGTTAATGCCTGTGCGGCGGATTTTCCGCTTATCCAGCAGCTTACCGACTCACGCGTCCAGCCGTCACCGCCGACCGATTGCAAATGTTCGGCAACGGTCCGTCGATCGTAAATTTCCAACACCCGCAGCAGCAGTGCGAGATCTTCCGCGATGCGGGCCTGTAATCCTTCACGGGAACCGGCCATCAGCGGCTGCACGGCAGGCGGTAATTCTTTCATGACGATAATATTCCGGGTTAAGTTCGTGACAGGCTATCACATAATTGACCCGGATTTTACAGACGGCTCTCGCTATCCACCTCGTGCAGCGGCTCGCTGTGGCTTAGTGGCAGAATACGGCTGATTTCACCACCAAAACCGGTGATGATAAGCCTGTTCCCGTTGAGTTCGGCAACGGCAAAAGGCACGTTATCCGGGCCGTCGAGCATCCCTTTCAGAGTAATAAAATCGGTATTTCCACGTCGGTAGTAGCCGCCACGGTGATCGTGACCGGCGAAGTAGGCGCGAACCTGATAGCGGCACAGCAGATCCGCCACCGCTTCACCATTCCACAGAATGTGTTTTTTTAGCGGAGCCAGCGGATAGTGGCCAAACACAATAACCGTTTCACCCAGCGCCTGCGCCTGTTGCAGATTCTGCTCAATCCACGCCAGCTGCTTCTCGCCGACCGCACCGTTCCAGCGCTGGGCCTGCGGCTGCTGCTGCGCAATCAGTTCATCAAGCTGTTCACGAGCCTGCTGCAGATCGTCACCGTTGCCCGCGTTGCAGTAAAGGCTGATGTCGTTGCCATCGATGACCAGAAAGCGATAGCCGCTGAGGCGGAAGTGGTAATAGCTTTTCGGCAGGCCCAGCGGCGGAGTGTGCGCGGCCAGATGTTCGGAAATCACCTGCGCATCATGATTGCCGATCACCGCGACATGCGGATGGTGCAGGGCATCATAGCGCGGCAGCAGCTCGCTGTAGCTTGACCACTGGCGATCGACCAGGTCGCCCAGGGTGGCAACAAAATCGAGTGACAGATCGTTCAGCGCACTAATGGCCGAGGAAAGCTTACACAGCCCGTGGCGGTAATAGAGGTTATTTTCCACATCGGGATCGGCATCCGCATACTGAGGATCGGCAATCAAGCCAAATCGCAGGGTGCTGTCGGCGGGGTTAGGCGAGCGTAAGGCAGGGGGCTGATAAAGAATTCCGGCCTCGCCCAGCGCCAGTCGCTGCGGCTGGGAAAGCGGATTTGGCAACGTTTTAAGGGACATCGTGCAGCAGATCCAGGCAATAAATAAGAGCCCTATCCTCGCCGTGCGGAATGACGTTTTTATTGCCGAAACGTGACGTTTATACGACAAAAAACGGACTGCCGGGAAGCGACAGTCCGATAACACTCAGCCAATCCCAAGATGCCCGGCCAGCGTTGTGGATGAATACTCGCGGCGCAGCAGGCCCTCTTCACTCAGGCGCGGCATCAGCTGGCTGAGGGTGAGATCCATACAGCCCGGCGAGCCGCCCGGAATGGCGATGATACCGTCCAGCGCACCGGCCTCAAAGCGTTCACGAATTTCGCGTACCGCATCTTCCACCGTGCCGATAACCTGCCAGTAGGCGGAACCAACCACCTCCGGCCGCGTCATCAGATCGCGCAGCAGCGGCTGCTCGCGCTCGATCAGCCGTCGCAGCAGATTGGCGTGAGTCTGGCTGAACACTTTACCCGGTGGTGGCAGCATGTCCGGCGTAATACGGGTATCCGGCGACAGCTCGCGCAGGTTAATGCCGAGCAGCTCGCTGGCGCGGGCGAATTTGCGCTCCGGGTCCAGCCCTTCCTGCGTGGCACGGTAAAGTTCCTGCGCCTCCTCCCGGGTATTGCCCAGATACAGACTGACGCCCGGCATCAGGCGGATATCATCAGCGCTGCGCCCGTGCGCCACCGCCCTGCGCCGCAGATCGTTGCGCAGCTCTACGCCCGCAGCGATATCAGGCGTAGCGGCAAAAATGGCATCGGCGGTACGAGCTGCAAAGTCACGGCCGGAATCGGAAGCCCCCGCCTGGAACAGCGGAATGCGCGGACCGTCCCATTCAGGCACGTTAAGCGGGCCCTGAACGCTGAAGTGCTCACCCTGATGATCGATCGGCACCACTTTATCAAAATCGGCATACACGCCCGCTTCACGATCGATGCGCAGCGCCTCTGCCGGGTAGCTGCGCCAAAGTTTGCGCACCACCTCGGTGAATTCCAGCGCCTGAGCATAGCGCTGCGCCGACGGAGGCATTTCGCTGAGGCCAAAATTCAGATTCCCGGCCAGTGAGGTCACCACGTTCCAACCTGCGCGGCCCCGGCTGAGCTGGTTCAGCGACTGGAACTGGCGCGCCACCACGTAGGGCGGCATAAACGTCGTTGAGGCGGTGGAAACCAGCCCGATGCGGCTGGTGTGCGCGGCAATGGATGCCATCAGCAGAGTAGGATCAACGCTGCTGAAGGCTGGAGATTCAACCACAGCCTGGCGTGATAGCCACATCGCATCGGGACGGAACAGGAAATCGAGCTTTGCTGCTTCGGCGCGCCGGGCGATATCAACATAAAATTCGCTTGAGTAAATTGACTCTACGTCACTGTCATTTCGGCGCCATCCATTGCCGGTTAGCCAGGTTACAGCAAGCGATAACCCGACGCAGAGCTGCCTGTTATTATTCACTCCATTCTCCTTATATCCTTGCATTTACTGATGTTGTTGTGGATGTGCGTGCGGAATATACTGCCCGTCGTTTTATGAATACGCAATGGCGCAGGGCAGCGTGTGCTGTGCAAAATAGTCCTTACAAATGAAGGGATATATGAAAAAAATTAAACTAAATTTGCGATACTTATTATCTCTGGTGCTGTTGATAACGGCTTTTTCCAGCCAGGCTGAAGGTGAAAAAGGCTGGCCGCGCCAGTTCCACAATGCGGATGGCACGACCACGACCATCCCGGCGAAACCAAAGCGTATTCTTTCCACATCGGTCACCGTGACGGGTACGCTGCTGGCCATTGATGCGCCGCTGGCGGGCAGCGCCACCGGCGTGAACGGCGACTGGTACGCGCAGTGGCAGCCGGTAGCGGCAGAGCGCAAGCTGGAAAAACTGTGGTCGGCGGGCACCGTCGATCTGGAACAGGCGTACGCAGTCACCCCGGATCTGATTGTGGTTTCCACGGGCGGAGCGGATTCCGCCAAGGCGCAGCTGGCAGACTTCCGCCAGATTGCACCAACGATCGTCGTTGACTACGGTGGACAAACCTGGCAGGAACTGGCGACGCTGCTCGGTGAAGCCAGCGGACTGGAAAAAGAAGCCAGCGCACGTATCAGCGAGTTTGACAGCCTCGTGCAGCAGGCGCGGGAAAAAATCACCGTCCCGCCGGGCCAGGCCAATATCATCAGCTATAACGGCCCCGGTATCCCTAATCCGATCGCGACGGCAAGAGGCGTGCACAGCAGCCTGCTGGCATCACTCGGCTTTAAAATGGAAGATCCGAACCCGGCCTGGCAAACCACGGTCAAAGCGCAGAATGATTTTGTCTGGGCAACCTACGAGAATCTGACCCAGCTGACTGCGGCCACCACCTTCCTGCTGCGCGCGCCGCAGGAGCGGGTCGATGCTTTTCTTCGCGATCCGATGCTGGCGAATCTGCCTTCGGTGCAAACGAAGCGGGTTTACAGTCTGGGGATCAACTCCTTCCGTATTGACTACTACAGTGCCAGTGAGATTGTGCGTGACGTGGTGAAAAACTTCGCTAAAACCCCGGCAGCCAGCGGGCAATGAATCAACTTTTCAGTCCGGATTTTCGCCGCAGCGGTTTGCTCTGGGGCATGCTGCTGTTGGTTTTACTGACCATCTGCAGCATGTTTATCGGCACCCGGGCGATTTCGCCTGCGACCACCTGGCAGGCGCTGGTACATTTTGATCCACGTAATAGTGAACATCTGCTGGTGCACTATTTACGGGTACCGCGCACGCTGCTCGGGCTGGTTGTCGGTGTGGCGCTGGGCGCGGCCGGTGCGGTAATGCAGGCGCTAACCCGCAATCCGCTGGCCGACCCGGGTCTCCTCGGCGTGAATGCCGGAGCCACGCTCGCCAGCGTTATGGCGATCGCCTTTCTCGGGCTGTCCGATATCAATCAGTACATCTGGTTCGCCCTGGGAGGTGCTGCACTGACCGGCGGTGCGGTATGTGCACTGGGTGGCCTGCGCGGCAACAACCCGGTGCGGATGGTGCTGGCCGGGGCTGCGCTGTCGATTGTGATGCTGGCACTGACTCAGCTGATTACCGTTAATAGCGATGAGGCCGTATTTGACCAGTTTCGCCACTGGGTTGTCGGCTCATTACAAGGGCGAGGCTATGTGGTGCTGCTGCCAGTGTCATTACTGGTTTTAACCGGCGTGGTGCTGGCGCTTATCCTTGCGACGGCACTGGATACGCTGGCTCTCGGCCTCGACCTGGGCAAATCCCTCGGAGTGAATCCGCTGCGCATCTGGCTGCTGGCGGCGCTGTCGATTGTGTTGCTGGCAGGATCGGCAACCGCCGCCGCCGGACCGATCGGGTTTATCGGACTGACCGCGCCGCACTTCGCCAGGGCATTTTCCGGCGCGGATCACCGCTGGCTGCTGCCCTGGGCGATGCTGATTTCGGCCATTCTGGTGATGGCGGCAGATACGCTTGGGCGTCTGGTGGGATATCCCGGAGAAGTCAGCGTAGGCATTATGGTCGCGCTGCTTGGCGGACCGGTATTTATCTGGCTGGTGAGACGCTGGAAGAGGGTACAGGCATGAAGTATCAGGATCTGCCGATTACGGGCCGCGTCTGGCAGTGGCGACGGTTTTCACTCCGCTTGTCACTGCGCAATCTGCTGGTGTGTTGTTGCCTGCTGGTGCTGGCGCTCATACTGGGCTGTTACGCCATGACCGTCGGCCGCCTGCCGATTGGCATTCCGCAGGTGCTTGCTGCACTGTCCGGCAGCGGTGATGAGGGGATTTTCGGCCACGTTATCCGCAATATTCGCCTGCCGAGAGTACTGGTGGCGCTATTTGTCGGGGCGGCACTCGGTGTTTCCGGGGCAATTTTCCAGTCGATTTCACGCAATGTGCTGGGTTCGCCTGACATTATCGGCTTTACCACGGGGGCAGCCAGCGGGGCTATCATGCAGATTGTGCTGTTTGATGGCGGAACGCTACAGGTCGTGATCTGGTCGCTGGCGGGCGGGATGCTGACGGCACTGCTGGTCTACCTGCTGGCACGCCAGGGAGGCGCGGTACGGGGCTACCGGCTGATTCTTACCGGCATCGGCGTAGGCGCGATCCTCAGTGCATTCAACGGATTACTGCTGGTTAAAGGCGATCTCGATAATTCCATCATGGCAAATCTGTGGCTCTCAGGTACTACCGCCGCACGCAGTTGGGATCATGCTATTCCGGTGATTGTCGGTGTGATCGTACTATTGCCGCTGGTCCTGCTTGGGGCACATCGTCTGAATTTAATGGAGATGGGCGATGACCTGGCCCGTCAGTTAGGCGTTCCGGTTGAACGTATGCGCTTACTGATGCTGTTTGCCGGCGTAATGCTGGCGGCAGTGGCAACCAGCGCTACCGGACCGATAGCCTTTGTGGCGCTGGCCGCTCCACAACTGGTGGTTCGCCTGACCGCCGGGCGGGGAGTGCCGGTGATGGGGGCCGCATTAATGGGTGCCTGCCTGCTGATTCTGGCCGATCTATTCACCCAGCTAATGCCTGTAGGGATCACCGTTCCCGTTGGACGCATGACCGGAATTATTGGCGGGATCTATTTGCTTTGGCTGCTGACCCGTACCCGACAAATTTAAACCATCTCCAGTACAAATAACTGCAACAGAATCATTCCCCGGCATATAAAACCAAAATTTACTTTTGTTACATTTGATAATGATTTGCATTAACATGTGCAAATCATTATTATTTTTGACGATTTTTTAGCGCGGTATTACTTACCTCATAGTGACCACTTCTCAGCTGAATCTCTTGATGGCGCGTTAACATCATGGTTAAAAAGCATAATTTACCAGCGTGACTATTATTTTCGCAGAAAGTCAGCGTAGGTATTACATAACCAAAAGCCAGGATGGCCGATAAAGTCATTAGTAATGTGAATGTTATTGTCGTTTCACCCTCGTAAAAACAATAAAAGCAGTGCGCATCTGGGAAAGGAGAAAGACACATGGCCGAGCAGACTCAGGCTCAACGTCAGCCCGAAGCAGGACGGGTTTTCAAACGGACATTTTCATCGCTGTTAATTGGCTTATGCGTGTTAGGCGCAGGTAATGCCGCGGCAGCTGAAGAGAAAGTGGCTGATGACAAAGTGGCAGAAGGTAATCAAAAAGAAACCGAAACCGCCGTTGATAACACGATGATCGTCACCGGTGAGAAGACCAACCGCTCGATCTATGACACCGGCTCCAGCGTCAAAGTTTACGACAAAGACGCAATCGATTCCCTGCCGCACGCAGTGGAAATTCGCGACATCATGCAGATGATCCCGAACATTACCGATGTGGGCCCGGGTAACGATCTGCCTACCATTCGCGGCCTGGACGGTTCCGGTCCGGCAACCGGTGCGACCGCATTCTTCACCGGTTCACGCCCGCGTATCAACATGTCCGTCGATGGCCGTTCGCTGAGCTATAACGAAATGGCATTCGGCAGCCAGTCGCTGTGGGATGTGGACCGTACCGAAGTTTTCCTCGGCCCACAGAGCTATGTGCAGGGACGTAACGCCATTGCCGGTGCGGTGGTAATGACCACGCGCGATCCGTCGTTTGAATGGGAAAGTGCGGTAAAAGGCGGTATCGGTAATCAACACGCCTCGCAAACAGCCGCCATGGTTTCCGGGCCACTGATCGAAGATGAACTGGCCTTCCGCGTCAGCCTCGATCGCCAGCGCCGCCAGAGCACCGTCGACCTGATTGATTACGATCCCTATCCGGGGAAAGTGAAGCAGGTTGAAACCAATACCGCGCGTATGAAGCTGTTGTATAACCCGTCATCGCTACGCGAACTGAGCACCAAGCTGACAGTCAACCACTTTGACAGCATCGCACCACAGAACGAAGCGCTCAGCCCGGAAACCAACACCGTTGCCCGCTACGATCGCCGCCGTCCGGTCTTCCAGAATCAGTACAACAGCACGATCTGGGATATCTCCTGGGATCAGTCGGAACAGCTGCGTCTGTCGAACAAAGCGCTGTATACCGCGTTCAATCAGCATCGCCATACCTACGCCAGCAACGTCAGTGCTAACGTCGATGGCCATGAATTCCAGATGTCACCACTGGTGAACTTTGCCACCGAAGATAACGTCTGGCGCGGTCTGGCCGGACTGAACTACTTCACCGCCAGCCAGGATGAGGATGTGTACCTTTACGGCGGCAGCTTCTTCAAGGATGAAACCAAAACTTCATCGGCCTTCGCCGAACTGACCTATGCGCTGACCGAACAGGTTGATGTCACCGCCTCCAGCCGCCTGGAACGCGAGCATCGCCGCCGCGTTGGTAGCGGTGGTGCATCCGCAGTGAATTTCGATGAAACCTACAACGTTTTCCTGCCGAAACTGGACGTGGCATGGAAGCCGATCGAAGGCCAGACCTTCGGTGCCAAAATCGCTCGCGGTTATAACGCCGGTGGTGCGGGCATCACCTTCGCCACGCCGGTGGTCACCTACACCTACGATCCGGAATACGTCTGGAACTATGAACTGTATACCCGTCACCACATTGATGCGGCCGACCTCGATCTGACCAGTAACGTGTTCTATAACGATTACAAAAACATGCAGCTGCCGTATACGCTGTCATCAGGCTCATCGATTATCGACAATGCGGACAAAGTGGTGACCTATGGTGCAGAGTTTGGCGCTATCTGGAAGCCGAGCATTGATTTTGAAATGAATACCTCCGTTGGCCTGCTGAAAACCAAGATCAAAGAGTTTAACGGCAGCACCAACGAAGGCAATGTTCTGCCACGAGCACCGGGCTATACGGCTAACGTGGGCGCGAAATATATGCTGCTGCCGGGCGTTGAGTTGAGCGGTAACGTGAAATTCAGCGGATCTTATTACTCAGCCTATGATAATGACAATCGTGGCCGGATTTCCCCATACTGGGTTTCTAATGCGCAGCTGGCTTATACCTTCAAATATGGTCGCGCGACGCTGTATGCGCAGAACTTATTTGATAACGATCACAGTTTGAGTATTAGCGCCAACGACAGAAATACGCCAATTACGCTTCGTGAGCGCGCAATTGGAACCACGCTGGAACTGAACTTCTAATATTTTTAGAGCATACCCTGATGTCGGGGAGTTGTTGACTCTCCGACATTTTTCACCTCTCCCCCTCCGAAAAACACCCCTCCCGTTGAAATCTTTTTTCATTAACCGATTATTTAAAATAATCAGACTATCGTAACCGCATAAAAAAGAGTGAATTTACCGCCGAGAACAACAAAGAAACCGTTAAATCAACGCCAATTCGATATTTAATTTCATTAATTTACCGCCATGAGACCTTAATATCATTTTCATAAAAAACGTCTGATTAGTGATTTTTAGGTTGATTTTATCATTCATATTCCCTCATCGCATCGATAAGAGATTTCTATCAAGATGATAACTATTTTTTGCTTTACTCTTATTAGCTGCAATCAACAGGATTTGTAATATTCAGTTAATTTTTATGGGGGATGATTTGAAGGAATTTATTTTCTTCTGAGTTAATTCTGTAATTAGTTTTCGCTGAGATAATTTCATTTATTTCTGGCGCGAGATTTTATGCTTAAAAATTAATGAAGTAAAACAGGAGCCAGTGAGGCGAACTGTTTAATTGTTTATTATAAAAGGAATTGCAGTGATGAAAAAAAACAGTTTTAAGCTGAGTGTCCTGGCGGCCTCAGTCATCGTCAGCCTTAGTACTCCAGCATTTGCCGCCACCGCGTCATCGTCCATCGCAGTGAAAGACAAAGCCGCGTTGAGCCATAACACCCAGGGACATTATACCGGTGGTGGTGCCGTATTTATTGGTGGCAGCGACCTGCCCATTATTAATAACACCGTGACCGGCAGTGAATGGGTTGCGATTAATACGGATACTCAAGGCTTTAACGCACTGGTAAACAGCAGCGGCTACAAAGCGTATCTTAATGCCACCGTTCCCAGCCTGCCCGGTGATGCTAACTATATTATTTTCGAAGACTATCAGCGCGCCGTTCACGGTGAGCGCCTGGCAAAAGCGACAGCAGCGAACGGTTATTCGGTTCCGGTTGGTGTGGTTGAAGGCCTGAAAATGGGCACCGCAAATAATCGTTATCAGAAAACGCAAACCGCAACGATTTATCAGCGTGATGCCAGCGGCGCTATTCAGTATCAGAAAAAATCCGATGGCACCTTTGTGCTCGATACTACCGGAAATAAAATTCCATTAACCGTCAGTAAAGCGATTGTTCTTGACCGGAACTCTGATGTTTATATCGAACCAGTCGCTAGCACCGGCGGTGTTTTTGGCCTGCAAAATGCGGCTATTTATTCCCAGGTGAAAAGTCTGAATCAAAGTGTCGCAGCAGTCGCCGTCGACGGTAATCTGCAGGAAAGCGCCACCCATGACCGCGCTCGCGATGTTCTGATCATTAAAAACACCACTATCGATAACACGCTCAATACGGATTCCGTAGCGGTTAATCCATCAGGGAATGTATCCGGGGAAGAGCATGTCTATACCCAACGCCCTTCCGCAACCGGCTTAAGTATTAACAGCAGCAGCGTAAATTATGCCGTTGACAGCAAAGGCAATCATATTGCGGCCAGTCAAACGCTGACCCATCAGGTGGCGAAGGCACCAAACGTTATTTTAGACAATGCTCAGATTACGGCTAAAAACATTGCCGCCGTTCGTGAAGACGATAATTATGACGGCAGCCATAAAAATAACGGCAACTACAGCCGCGACGCTGATAGCAAATCAACCGCAGTGGCCATCTCCGGTTCCGGTTTATTCGTGTCGGTGGCCAATAACTCAACGTTGACCGGAGGGGTAAACAACGCCGGTTCCGCACTGAACCTGTCCGGCCATGCTAACCGCGTAGATGTGAATCACTCAACGCTGAATGGTAACGTCAATCTGACCCATGATGGCTATATTCCGACGATCAACGTCACCGTGGTTCGCGATGCAAAGACCGGCGATTATGTAGCAAGCGGTGCCAGCATTACGAACCCACAGGTGATGGACCGTGAGCACAACGGCACGACGCTAAATCTGACCAATAATACCGTGCTGAATGGGGATATCACCGCACGCGGTACGACCGGCTACGTTGTGCAGCTGACTGACGTAACAGATGCTAATGCGCCGGTTATTCTGGGCCAGGGTGCAATCGATGCCTCACTGTCTGCAACCTCTATCTATAACAATGCCGTAAGCAGCGTTAGTAATACCATTTTGGCTAATGCCAGCAATGCATGGACACCGGTCAACGTCAGCCTGAATCACAGCACGCTGAACGGTAAAGTGGGCGGCATCACCAACGTGAGCCGCCCTGACGGTAGCCTGGTTTCTTCATGGAACCCGGGCATCAACGTCAAAAATGGTGCGGTGTGGAACGCTGCTGCAACAGCTGACGGTGGGTTGGCAATCAGCGACGTACACGATATGAATCTGTCCGCCTCCTCTTTGAACTTGATCAATCTGGCAGACGATACCCCAACCCTGGGCGATCGCGGACGCTATGAAGACCTCGGCGCTGCGCGCGTTGTTGTTCATGGCAATCTGAACCAGGACAAAGACAGTACGGGCCATTATCAGGCATCGGTAATCACCGTCGGTAAAGCCGTGGCTGAACCTCTGCTTAATCTGGGTGGCGATTACGCGTATGGCTCAGTGCAGGTCAAAGGCACAGCGAAAGGGGAATACCACCTGGAAATCGCTAACTCTGGCGTCGAACCTTATGTTAAAGACGGCTACGTTGCCGATCGCGACCGCATTAACGGCGTAAATCCTCATAGCTTCGTTAACTATCTGGATAAAGGCAGCGATGCACACTTCACGGGTCGCACCGAGCTGGGTGTCTACCAGTACGACGTTCAGGATATCCTGAATGACAAAGTACACGATGAGCGTAACGTCTATTTTAAAAATAACGGCCATCTGTCAAACAGCGCAGCAACAGCACTGAGCATGGCAGCCGCGCAGGTTAACGTTGCCAGCATGGAGTCCGATGCACTAAACCTGCATATGAATGCTTCACGCCACGCCAGGGATGACGGTGGTGTATGGATCTCTTACTTCGGTGGAAAAAATCACAATACGACATCAGCCGGCGCGGGATATAAGTTAGACACCAACGGCGTTATGCTGGGCGTTGATAACCTGTTCGATGCGAAAAACGGCGGCAGCTGGTTGGCCGGCCTGGCGTTCTCGTCAGCGCGTTCAGACCTTAATGTGATGAACAGCAGTGGCGACCTGGATAGCTACGGCGCACAGTTCTATCTGTCCCGTCGCTTCGAAAATGGCATCTTTGTTGATACCTCGGCGCAGTATAACCATTTCAGCAACAGCGGTGATGCCCGTACCCTGGATGGGCAGCGTTCACGTTCTGACTTTTCTACCAACGGCTACGGCCTGGGTATGAAACTGGGTTACACCTGGGAAGACAGCGGTTACTTTGCTGAACCGTACGTCAAAGCGACCGGTCGTGCCATTGACGGCGCGCACTACACCATGAATAACGGTATGGTTGTTAATGGTGATGATTTCAAATCAGTGGTAGGTGAAATCGGTACGGATGTTGGTTATACGTTCGATCTGAACCAGGGTTATATCAAACCTTATCTGCATTTGGCCGCTCTCAACGAATTTGCTGATAGCAATGAAATGAAGCTGAACAACGTTATTATGAATAACAGCATCGATGGCGCCGCATTCCAAATTGGCGGCGGTGCAGAAGTTCAGCTGATGAAGAATGTGGGTGGTTATGCCAGTTTCAACTACACCACTGGGGATAATCTTGAACGTCCATGGCAGGCAAATGTGGGCGTGAATTACTCCTGGTAAAACCTCTCCCCATTGCTCATCGCAATGGGGAAATATTTTCTAGCTACACATAGCTATTTTTTCTGTGTCACTGCGGGTTGGGCAAAAACTCTTTGCCCATTTTTCCCGTTTTCACATAAAAAAAATGAGCCTTGAATCTCATCAGCATTGTACATTTCTTATCTAACAGGGACGGCATGATTATGAGTAAATTCGAAAACGTTACTTCTCCGCGTAATGGGACAGCAAAGGTTGTAAAACAGAGTAATCATGACGGTGGTCGCATACCCGCTGAATTGAGCGAATACGCAGATCAACCTTTGTATGTCCTGATTGCACTGTGGGGTCTGATGCAGAAAACCTGGATTGGCCATAAACAAGTCTCTACCGTATTTGCCATTACCGAGCGCCGGGCATCATTTCAATTATCTTATATTTTACGCAAGGCAGAAGTCATAATCTGCCAGACAAGAAAGGTAAAAGTTCAGGGTACACGCCGCTTATGCCATCAGATTAAGGTTGAGGAGGTTAGAATTTCAGGTAAAACTGAAAAATTATCAAAAGTAAAGGCTCAATCAGGTATCTATCGTCAGACCAGGAGTGAATGCCTGGCAAACACTCAACAGCTTGCGACATAAAAATAAACTTACTTTGTTCTTTATTGAAAATTTATCACTATTTTATAGTTGTATATTATTAAAAAACATAATTCATATGAGTTTTTTGATAATTACAGTTCAAGTCAATAAAGTTTACACTGATAAAATTGATCGCACATTTAACAAGCAACATGTTTAAAAAACCATCTTAATTGCGCGATCAATCTTTCTTTTACTTTTTCTTTTCAGTGAATAAATACCCGAGCGTGGCAAAAAGACACAGGGTATATCCCAGCAGTTCACTCCCTTCTTCTGCCATGTTTTTCACCGTGCGATTATAACCGTCTGGCATCAGATGCCGCCATAACTCATTCATACCAAACAGGCGTGAAAACACCAGGATAGTGAGCATACCGGCCACCATCATTCCCCACGCGGGATGTCGCATAAAATCAGCCAGGCCCGAAACCAGATAACGAGGGTGCCTGAGCGCAGCGATAAGTGAAGCAAACGTTACTGCCAGAGCGAACCAAAACCAACTTCCATGGCTGATTTTATCAAACAAAAAATCCAGCTCACGAATCAACATGCAGGCAAAAAAGCCAGCGACCAGAATTCGTATCGGCTGCTGATCTACAGAATCTCTCGCATGAAGAATAAACAAAAATACGATCACACCCAGTATTACTTCCTGAGTGATTTCCGTAAATGAAGCTTCATGCACCTCATCACTCATCCAGACTACATCAATAAAGACTAACCCCATCATCGCACTAAGAAATACTGCAAAGATAAAAAAAACACCAATTTTATTTCTAATTGTAAGCAGATCTTCAGACATTATTGCCCCCGGTAAACTAATCTCCGGGCAATTATAAGGATGTGAAATCTTGATTCCTGGCATTCTATGCCGTGGACCATACAATGGCACAGAATGCCAGGGTAGCCGGCTGCTTAGAAACAGAACCTGTGTCCGCTGGTTATCAATACTTACCGATATTTTGCTTCCTGAAGAACAAACCAGCTGGCGGGGACATTGTAAGGTGGCTGGCCAAGCTGATGGATACCCTGTTCGATAATTTGATTGGCGGACTGCCATAGCGTTTGATTCCCAGCGGTCAGCAGGGCTATCTGCACGCGCTTTTCCACCAGATAAATACGGGCGAAATGCGGATCGAAATGAATAATGGAACGGGTATTGTCGATAATGTCGGCCAGCTTTATCGTCTGGGCATCAGGTGACGCCTCAGCCGTATGACGAAAGTGAGCGACTTTACGCGCGGCACGGTTCTGGCCGGGAAGATTTCCACTGTTGGTGAGCATAGAAACCAGTGCAGCGACCCGTTCACCAAAACGCGCTTTAATATCACCGAGTGTGCCGGGAGTATCTTCAACGGTATCATGCAGCCAGGCAGCAGCCAGCATTTCTTCATCATCACTAACGCTGCGAACCAGTTCCACTACCGCTTCGGGGTGGACGATATAGGGTTCATCGGTATACTTGCGTCTCTGCCCAGCCGCCGCATGCGCTTTAGTCGCATAGCGCCGGGCACGTTCTTCGAGTGTATGCATTGTTATTTTCCCCGATTGGCTTCGAAAAGAGGCGATTGCATCGGCTGAATGGTTAGTTAACAGAATGCCATCGCGCAGCATGGTTAACGATCGGCCATGGTCATCTGTGTCGGCATTTATGCTGTAAGAATAGTTTGTTTATAAAAGGGAATTTAGGTTTATAGGTTTTTTCCGAACTCTCTGACAGCACCAGGGTCTGATAAATGTTCAGAATGTGTATAGAAATTGTTTAGGTCACGCCAGGACTAAAATCCCAATGAATTATATTAGAATGCTTACCCAGCAAAAGTTATCTCTGATGCTGGCCGTTTATATCGGTATTTTCCTCAACATTTCAGTATTTTACCGACGTTTTGACCCTCTATTCTCCAGTTTTAAACCTATGCAGTGGCTCTCCGCACTGGCTGAAGTGACCGCAGCGGTTCTGCTCACCTTCTTCCTGATGCGCCTGCTGTCGCTGGGTGGGAAATGGTTCTATCGCGTTACCGCGACCCTGCTGGTGCTGATATCTGTTTCGGCCAGCTATTACATGACCTTCTTCAACGTTGTTATTGGTTATGGGATTGTCGCATCGGTCATGACTACCGATGTTGATTTGTCGAAAGAAGTCGTGGGTTACCACTTTATTCTTTGGATGGTGCTGGTCAGCGTCGTGCCACTGGCACTGATTTGGACCAATAAACAAAGCATGACGCTGCTGGAACAACTTAAAACGCCGGGCCAGCGCATTAAACCGCTGCTGACGCTGCTGCTGGCCGTCGCTCTGGTCTGGCTGCCGATTCGCTATTTCGACAAGCTGCAAAGCGCCAACGAGAAACTGACCAATATTGACCTGCCAAGCTACGGTGGCGTCGTGGCTCACTCTTATTTGCCGTCAAACTGGCTCTCGGCGCTGGGGCTGTTTGCCTACACCAGCTACGATGAAAAGATGGAGCATGATGACCTGCTCGATCCGGCGAAGAAGTTTAGCTACGTTGCGCCCGCTGCGGGTCTTGACGATACCTACGTGGTATTTGTAATCGGTGAAACCACCCGCTGGGACCACATGGGCCTGTTGGGCTATGAGCGCGATACCACGCCGAAGCTTTCGCAGGAAAAAAATCTGGTCGCCTTCCGTGGCGAATCCTGTGATACCGCCACCAAACTCTCCCTGCGCTGCATGTTCGTTCGCGAGGGCGGCACCATGGACAACCCGGGGCGCACGCTGAAAGAGCAAAACGTCTTCGCCGTGCTGAAAGAGTTAGGTTTCAGCTCCGAGCTGTTCGCTATGCAGAGCGAAGTCTGGTTCTACAACAATACCGACGCCGACAACTATGTCTTCCGCGAGCAGATTGGCTCAGAGCAGCGCAATCAGGGGAAATCGGTGGACGATATGCTGCTGATCCCGGAGCTGAAGGCATCAATCGATCGCCATCCGCAGGGGAAACATCTGGTTGTACTGCATACCAAAGGCTCCCATTATCTTTACTCGCAGCGTTACCCACGTGAGTACGCGCGCTATCAGCCGGAATGCATGGGGGTGGATGACACATGCAGTAAAGCCATGCTGATTAACGCTTTCGACAACTCGGTGCTGTATACCGATACGGTACTGGACAGCGTGTTCGACCAGCTGCGCGATAAGAAAGCCATTGTCTTCTACGCGGCGGATCACGGTGAATCCATCAGCGACAACATGCACCTGCACGGCACGCCGCGCAATATGGCACCACCGGAGCAGTTCCGCGTGCCGATGATTGTCTGGGCGTCGGACAAGTATCTGGCTGATGCCAACAACAAAAGTGCATTTGAACGCCTGCAGGAGCAGCAACGCGCGGGCAAAACGCATCGCCACGTAGAGCTGTTCGATACCATTATGGGTTGCCTGGGCTATACCTCACCCAACGGCGGTATTAAGCAGGCGAATAACTGGTGTGCCGACCCGAAAGCGGTAACAGAGAGCAGCGCGGCGAAATAAGCCCTCTCGCTGAGCTATCCCACACTCAATCACGTCGATGGACCGGCGTGGTGCTGGCTTTTGTAGATTTACAGCCTAATCGGGCAGGAGAAACCTCCCGCCCGATTCCCTCACGGCTGAATCCCCCCGCCAGCCCAACCTTTCCACCCGTATTCAAGCCCGCTTAAATACCTCTCCAGCCATTAAAACAAACGGCGCTAAACCCAAAGAGCGGGCGGGTTCCGGCTCTGAACCGGCAATCCACAGCGCTGAACGAAGAGAGGAAGCCAGGATTTGGCCGCATGGACGCGGCCAAAAGCCGCAGCCGGGCCAGGACGGCCCGTCTGAGGCGGTCCGACAGGCTGACGAACGGCGTGAGGGAACCACGCAGCGCGTGGCGCGAGGACCTGCCGGTCAGAGCCGGAACCCGCCAGCGAACGCCACCAGCGTTAAAGGCAACACCAATATTCCAGCCAATCACTTCACGCGTACCAGTGGCTTTATACCCGTCCGACAATCTCCCCACCCCCAACATAAAACTCTACTGTTGCAAAATTATCCACCGTTTCAAACCGCATTAAACCCGACATAAAAACAACCTAACATCATGTTATATATGTAAATAAAATCTTAATTCGCGACGAATTATGTTGATGTCCGATTCACGTGAAACGACGATTTCTCACCGGACCGTTGCAGCATATTTATCTATAAGATAGCCATATGGATAATTTTATCGCGCCACAGACGGGGTAATTCGGTTTATTTTAAAGGTTTTTTCTCAACGCGATCCGCTGGATATCAGCGGTGTATTTAGCGATTAATCTGGTTTTGTGACGAAGTCATAAGTTTTTAATCCGCAAAATAGAGCTAATTGTTTTTTTAATATTTGCATGCGGTTTCTCACACTCTGCGTAAATACACTACGATTGTATTGACGTTCCTTGAAACTGTTGACAAATTGAAACCCCAGCACAAAAGGTAAGGAGATTTGTCTGAAGGTTTCTCAATCGTATGGAAACCGCAAACTCCACTCCCAGGACTGACGCCGCAAGGCATTACGCCAGACCACACAAAAAAATTATCGGTCGGCACGCAACACACAACATCACATCACTATTGGAGCTAAGCATGAGTATTTCCCTGACTAAATCTGGGATGCTGAAGGTCGGTTTCAGCGCGATCGCACTAATGATGGCCGCCAGCGTACAGGCGAAAACCCTGGTTTATTGTTCTGAAGGATCGCCGGAAGGGTTTAACCCTCAGCTGTTTACTTCCGGTACCACCTACGATGCCAGCTCGCGCCAGATTTATAACCGCCTGGTAGAGTTCACCATCGGTACCACGGAACTGCATCCGGCTCTGGCGGAAAAATGGGACGTCAGCGAAGATGGCAAAACTTATACCTTCCATCTGCGTAAGGGCGTGAAGTGGCAAACGACCAAAGACTTTAAGCCGACGCGTGACTTTAACGCCGACGATGTGGTCTTCACTTTCGAACGCCAGCTGGATAAAAACAACAAGTATCACGGCGTTTCCGGCGGCAGCTACGAATACTTTGAAGGCATGGACATGCCTAACCTGATCAGCAAAATTGAGAAGGTTGATGACAACACCGTACGTTTCGTCCTGACCCGTCCTGAGTCGCCGTTCCTCGCCGATCTGGGAATGGACTTTGCCTCGATTCTGTCTGCGGAATATGCCGACAACATGCTGAAAGCGGGCACGCCGGAAAAAGTCGATCTTAACCCGGTCGGTACCGGTCCATTCCAGCTGCAGCAGTACCAGAAAGATTCACGCATCCTCTATAAAGCCAACGCGGAATACTGGGGCGAGAAGCCGAAGATTGACCGCCTGGTGTTCTCCATCACCCCTGATGCCTCGGTGCGTTACGCCAAGCTGCAGAAAGGCGAATGCCAGGTGATGCCGTATCCAAATCCTGCTGACATCGCCAGCATGAAAAAAGACACCAAAATCAACCTGATGGAGCAGCCGGGTCTGAACGTCGGCTATCTGTCGTTTAACGTTGAGAAAAAGCCGCTGGATAACCTGAAAGTTCGCCAGGCGCTGACCATGGCGGTGAACAAGCAGGCAATCATCGACGCGGTTTACCAGGGTGCAGGACAGGCGGCGAAAAACCTGATCCCACCAACCATGTGGGGCTACAACGACGCCGTGAAGGACTACGCCTACGACCCGGAAAAAGCCAAAGCGCTGCTGAAAGAAGCGGGCATGGCCGATGGCTTTGCCATCGATCTGTGGGCAATGCCGGTACAGCGTCCGTACAACCCGAACGCTCGCCGCATGGCGGAAATGATCCAGAGCGACTGGGCGAAGATTGGCGTGAAGGCCAAGATCGTCACCTATGAGTGGGGCGAGTATCTGAAGCGCGCGAAAGCCGGTGAACACCAGACCGTGATGATGGGCTGGACCGGTGATAACGGAGATCCGGATAACTTCTTCGCCACTCTGTTCAGCTGTGCGGCAGCCAAAGACGGTTCGAACTATTCACGCTGGTGTGACAAATCGTTTGAAGATTTGATTCAGCCTGCACGTGCGACTGACGATCACAACAAGCGTATCGAACTGTACAAGCAGGCTCAGGTAGTGATGCATGACCAGGCTCCGGCGCTGATCATTGCCCACTCAACCGTGTATGAGCCAGTGAGCAAAAAAGTGTCGAACTACGTGGTTGATCCACTGGGCGGACACTACTTTGCCCAGGTTGATATCGCCGAGTAACGAACCCGATAAGGGGTTGAAGAGCTACATCGGTGGCTGTTCAACCCCTTTCGATGTTTCGAAGCCCGCTTAATCCTTGTTTATTCAGGTCAAGGCGCAGTTCGCTGCGTCGTGGCCGGGTCTACCCGGCTACAAGATGTGAGCAATAATAATCCCGCAGGCTAAGACCGGCGGGAAACAGAAGAGAGTACGGAATATGCTGCAGTTCATACTCCGACGGCTGGGACTCGTTATCCCAACGTTTATTGGTATCACCCTGTTAACTTTCGCGTTTGTCCACATGATCCCCGGCGACCCGGTGCTGATTATGGCAGGCGAACGCGGGATCTCCGCTGAACGTCACGCTCAGCTGCTGGCCCAGCTTGGTCTGGATAAGCCACTCTGGCAGCAATACTTCACCTATGTATGGAACGTGCTGCACGGCGATTTAGGTATGTCGCTGAAGAGCCGTATTCCGGTATGGGACGAATTTGTTCCGCGCTTCAAAGCGACAATGGAACTGGGCATCTGCGCCATGCTGTTTGCGGTGATCGTCGGTATCCCCGTTGGCGTGCTGGCCGCGGTTAAACGCGGTTCAATTTTCGATCACACCGCAGTAGGTATCTCCCTGACCGGTTATTCCATGCCGATTTTCTGGTGGGGCATGATGCTGATCATGCTGGTTTCGGTGCAGCTCAACCTGACCCCGGTGTCCGGGCGCATCAGCGATACGGTCTTCCTCGACGACACGCTGCCGCTGACCGGCTTTATGCTGATCGACACCCTGATCTGGGGCGAGCCGGGCGACTTTATTGATGCCGTGATGCATATGATCCTGCCTGCCGTGGTGCTGGGCACCATTCCGCTGGCGGTGATTGTGCGTATGACCCGTTCGGCGATGCTGGAAGTGCTGGGCGAGGATTATATCCGTACCGCACGCGCCAAAGGGCTGACCCCGATGCGGGTGATTGTCGTCCACGCCCTGCGCAATGCGATGCTGCCGGTGGTGACGGTTATCGGCCTGCAGGTCGGTACGCTGCTGGCCGGCGCAATCCTGACCGAAACCATCTTCTCCTGGCCAGGCCTGGGTCGCTGGTTGATCGACGCACTCCAGCGCCGCGATTACCCGGTCGTACAGGGCGGCGTGCTGATGGTTGCCACGCTGATTATCCTCGTTAACCTGCTGGTCGACGTGCTTTACGGCGTGGTCAATCCACGCATACGCCACAAGAAATAAGGGGCCACTATGTCTGTTGTAGATCCGGGCAGCGTCCCTGCTGCACCCAAGCCGATGACCCCGTTACAGGAATTCTGGCACTACTTTAAGCGTAACAAAGGCGCGGTGATCGGCCTGGTTTACGTCGTCGTAATGATTTTAATCGCTATTTTTGCCAACGTTCTGGCACCGCATGCACCGGCAGAGCAGTTCCGCGACGCGCTGCTGCGCCCGCCGGCCTGGCAGGAAGGCGGTAGCTGGCAGTACCTTCTTGGTACGGATGATGTTGGCCGCGATGTTCTTTCCCGCCTGATGTACGGCGCGCGCCTGTCGCTGCTGGTCGGCTGCCTGGTGGTGGTTCTGTCATTGATTATGGGCGTGGTGTTCGGCCTGATTGCCGGCTACGTAGGCGGTGCGATTGATGCGGCGATTATGCGCCTGGTCGATATCATGCTGGCACTGCCAAGCCTGCTGCTGGCGCTAGTGCTGGTGGCGATCTTTGGCCCGTCAATTGTCAACGCCTCGCTGGCGCTGACCTTTGTCGCCCTGCCGCACTACATCCGCCTGACCCGCGCTGCGGTGCTGGTAGAAGTGACCCGCGACTACGTTACCGCTTCGCGCGTGGCGGGAGCTGGGACGATGCGCCAGATGTTTATCAATATCTTACCGAACTGCCTGGCACCGCTGATCGTGCAGGCGTCTCTTGGCTTTTCCAACGCGATCCTCGATATGGCCGCGCTGGGTTTCCTGGGTATGGGGGCGCAACCGCCTACGCCGGAGTGGGGCACCATGCTCTCCGACGTACTGCAGTATGCGCAAAGTGCCTGGTGGGTGGTCACCTTCCCCGGTGTTGCCATTCTGCTGACGGTACTGGCATTCAACCTGATGGGCGACGGCTTACGCGACGCTCTTGACCCGAAACTCAAACAGTAGGCAGCGAGATGGCACTATTAACTGTAGATAAACTCTCGGTGCATTTCGGTGACGAAAAAGCACCGTTCCGCGCCGTAGACCGCATCAGCTACCAGGTTGAACAGGGGCAGGTGGTCGGTATCGTCGGCGAGTCCGGCTCCGGTAAATCCGTCAGTTCACTGGCAATCATGGGGCTGATCGACTACCCCGGTAAGGTCATGGCAGATCAGCTGGTCTTCGATCAGCGCAACCTGCAGCAGATTTCCGAGAAAGAGCGCCGCCAGCTGGTGGGTTCGGAGGTCGCGATGATCTTCCAGGACCCGATGACCAGCCTGAACCCCTGCTACACCGTGGGCTACCAGATTATGGAAGCCATAAAGGTGCATCAGGGCGGTAATCGCCGTACCCGTCGCCAGCGCGCGATCGATCTGCTGAACCAGGTGGGTATCCCCGATCCGGCCTCCAGGCTGGATGTCTATCCGCATCAGCTGTCGGGCGGCATGAGTCAGCGCGTGATGATCGCGATGGCGATTGCCTGTCGACCCAAGCTGCTGATTGCCGATGAACCAACTACCGCGCTGGATGTAACCATTCAGGCGCAGATCATCGAGCTGCTGCTGGATCTGCAGCGCCAGGAAAATATGGCGCTGATCCTCATCACACACGATCTGGCGCTGGTCGCCGAAGCCGCGCAGCACATCATTGTGATGTATGCCGGACAGGTGGTGGAAACCGGTAAAGCGGTGGATATCTTTAAAGCACCGCGCCATCCCTACACCCAGGCTTTGCTGCGCGCACTGCCGGAATTTTCCACCGACAAGGCAAGACTGGCCTCGCTGCCGGGCGTCGTGCCGGGTAAATATGACCGGCCCAACGGCTGTCTGCTGAATCCGCGCTGCCCGTACGCCACCAACCGTTGCCGGACGGAAGAGCCGCCGCTGCGCGATCTTGCAGGGCGTCAGTCCAAATGCCACTTCCCACTGGATGATGCCGGGAGACCAACTTATGAAGCCTGAAGGAACGAATCCGACCCTGCTGATGCAGGCGATCGATCTGAAGAAACATTACCCGGTTAAAAAAGGCCTGTTTGGCCAGGAACGACTGGTGAAAGCGCTGGACGGCGTATCGTTTAACCTCGAACGCGGTAAAACGCTGGCGGTGGTGGGGGAGTCCGGCTGTGGTAAATCCACCCTGGGCCGCCTGCTCACGATGATTGAAACGCCAACCGAAGGCCAGCTGTTCTATCAGGGACAGGACCTGCTGAAGCACGACCCGCAGGCGCAGCAGATGCGGCGACAGAAGATTCAAATTGTCTTCCAGAACCCGTATGGCTCGCTCAACCCGCGTAAAAAAGTCAGTCAGATCCTGGAAGAGCCGCTGGTAATCAATACCAACCTGACTAAAGCCGAGCGCCGGGAGAAAACCCTGGCGATGATGGCGAAAGTGGGCTTGAAAACGGAGCACTACGATCGCTATCCGCATATGTTCTCCGGCGGTCAGCGCCAGCGTATTGCTATTGCCCGTGGCCTGATGCTTGACCCTGACGTACTGATTGCCGATGAACCGGTCTCCGCGCTGGATGTATCGGTACGGGCGCAGGTCCTGAATCTGATGATGGACCTGCAGCAGGAGCTGGGGCTTTCCTACATCTTTATCTCTCACGATCTGTCGGTGGTGGAGCACATTGCCGATGAAGTGATGGTGATGTATCTGGGGCGCTGCGTAGAGAAGGGAACCAAAGAGGAGATTTTCGCTAATCCGCGGCATCCTTATACTCAGGCTCTGCTTTCAGCGACTCCGCGCCTTAACCCGGACGAACGACGCGAGCGTATCAAACTAACCGGCGAGCTACCCAGCCCGCTGAATCCGCCGCCGGGATGTGCGTTTAACGCCCGCTGCCGTCGGCGGCTTGGCACCTGCACCCAGCTGCAGCCGCAGCTAAAATCCTGGGGTGGGCAGCAGGTCGCCTGCTTTGCCGTTGAGCAGGATGAGAGCGAACCGGCCGCCTGAAAACGGTCAGAATGCAAAAGCGGAGATTAGCTCCGCTTTCTTTTTAACAACGCTGAAACTGTACACACCTTAAACACTTAAGATAAGTAAAAGAGTCGTTTTACCGATAAAGGTAATTTTTTCCAGTAGTGAGAACGAGTTAACGGATAACCTTAATAATTTAAAGGAAAATTAAGGAAAAGAAGTTAATAACTATTTTTAAGCTATTTCAAGTTTGTGAAATGAAAGCCTTTAACCCGGTAAAATTATCCAATTTATTAACATAGTCACTATTATGATAAGTGACGTTGGCAATAAATAATTTTGCTAGTAAGCCGTTAATTTACTGATTGAAAATCAGCAAACTGCGCACTGAGATTAATCTGACGATTTCAAAAAGAGTGTGTTATATTGCCGTAAAATCCTCCTTCTGCGCGATCGCTTCTATGAAAAGTTATGATGACTTGCAGCGTTTTAAAGAAAAGACGCAAACAAACCACATCGAATTCAAAGATATGTCCGAGCAGTCACTCCATTCTGACAGCTCAAACTGGGCCATTATCAAGCAGTTGCTCAGTGATGGCTCCGACCCGGTGCTGGATAAGAGTCAGAGGATTGATGTTGTTGCGCCTCAGCCTATCGATCCGTCGGTGCTGCTGGCTCCGCCGGTAGCCGCTGCGCCCGCACAGCCGTTGCCGTCATTCTCCGCGTTGGAGGACCGCACTCCATCGGTGGGCGCATCGTTATTCGACAGCATTTCATCATCGCTGAAGCCAGGCACACCGCCTGAAGCATCCGTACCCGCTACGCCGCAGCCGGAAGTTCCGCCTGTTGCACCTGTTGCACCAGCGAAACCGGTGCTGACCAAAGTCGCCGATCTGCGTCCGGAGTCTGTTGCTCAGGCGTCAGGCTCGCTGTTCGATCAGCTGGCGAAATCACAGCCAAACACTGCGCAGAAAAAGCCTGATGCTCCGCTTGAGCAGCCCACTGCGCCGCAGCTCAACGCGCTGTTACAACAGCAGCCGGAATCAACGGCGCCGGGCGCTCAGCCCCTGCTGCAATCAGGCTTCCCGCTACCGCCTCCGCCTGTACAACCACAGCTGAATGCACTGCTGCAGTCGCCGCCGGTAGCGCCACAGCCTCAGCAGGTTGCCGCACCGCAGTATCAGCCGCATCCGCAGCAGGTGCCGCCACAGTATCAGCCACAGCAGGTTGTGCAGCAGCCGTACTATGCGTCCCAGCAGGTTTCACCGCAGCCGCTGTACCAGTCGCAACCACAGCAGGTCGCGCCGCAGCCCATTTATCCACAGCAGCAGGCCGCACCGCTTTATCAGTCGCAGCCGCCAGCAACCTCGCCGCTTTTTGCCAGTAGCCAGGCGATACAGCCGCACGCGCAGCCTGCGGCAACATCTTAAAATATCAGCTATAAACAGTTATTCAGCCCGGCACACGGCTCGGCTGAACAGATCGTTTCTAAAGAGATGCCATTACAATCCCTGCTGGAGAAAATTGCCTCATGCCGTTAGTTTGCGTCTGTTCCCCTAAAGGCGGTGTGGGTAAAACCACCATGGCAGCCAACCTTGCACACGCGCTTGCCCGCAACGGTAGCAAAGTGCTGGCGATCGATTTTGACGTGCAGAATGCGCTGCGTCTGCATTTTGGTGTACCGCTGTCGGACGGACGCGGCTTTGTCGCCAAATCTGCCGAATCTTCCGACTGGAGCCAGTCCATTCTCACCACCGGCGGGAACATCTTTGTTCTGCCTTACGGTGATGTTACCGAACAGCAGCGTATGCAGTTCGAAGATAATCTGACCCACGATCCGAACTTTATTATCCGGGGTCTGAACACCGTACTGAACTATCCCGGTCTGGTGATTATCGCTGATTTCCCTCCGGGCCCTGGCCCGGCGCTGAAAGCCATGGCGGCACTGGCCGATATGCACCTGGTGGTGATGCTGGCCGACACGGCCTCGCTGTCACTGCTGCCGCAGGTGGAAAATGAAAAACTGATTGGCAGCGCCCTGAATCATCGTAAAGGCCACTATTTTGTGCTGAACCAGAGCGACAGCCGCCGCAATATCAGCCGCGATGTGACGCTGTTTATGCAGCAGCGCCTGGGCGACAGGCTTATCGGTGTAGTAAACCGTGATGAAAGCGTGGCCGAGGCGAATGCCTCACAGCAGTCTATTTTTGATTTCAGTTCCGTATCCGCTGCCGCATTCGATATCGAGCTGATCGGTAAACGTCTTTCCGCGCTGCTTGATATTAAAGTCGGCGACGGCGAGATGCATGCGCCGCTTCAGTCTCGCTAGAACGGGTCACAGGAACCTGGCACGGATGCCTGAAGACGCGTGGTGAAATGCGCCACGAAGAATTATACCCACACGTGTTCAGGATGACTTATGAATAAAGTCCTGTTTTATCTGCTCTTACTCATCTTACTGCCCGTTGCGGCGGTAATCGTTATCACTCCGATGGATAGCCAGAAACAATATACCTTTGGTCTGATTTCCATTGGTATTGTGTTCCTGCTGGGCTTTATTAAGAGCAAGCCGGTCTCGCTGATCATGGTATTTCTTTCCGCGATCATGTCGACCCGCTATATATACTGGCGCGCTACCGAAACCCTGCACTTCAATTCCGAAGTGGAAGCGATTCTGGGTATCGGCCTGTTTATCGCCGAACTCTACGTCTGGCTGATTTTAATTCTCGGCTACCTGCAGACCTCCTGGCCGCTAAAACGCACCATCGAACCGCTGCCGGATGATATTTCACTCTGGCCGACGGTGGACGTTTACGTTCCCAGCTATAACGAAAGCCTTGATGTGGTTCGCGACACCGTGCTGGCCGCGCAGTGTATCGACTACCCGCGCGACAAGCTGAAGATCTACCTGCTGGATGACGGCAAGCGCAGCGAATTTGCCCGCTTCGCCGCCGACGTCGGCGTGGGTTATATCACCCGCGACGACAACCGCCACGCCAAGGCCGGTAACCTGAACCACGCGATGAAAATCACTAAGGGTGAACTGATTACCGTCTTTGACTGTGACCACGTAGCCACCCGCACCTTTCTGCAGGCCACCGTGGGTGCCTTCCTGAAAGATGACAAGCTGGCGCTGCTGCAAACGCCACACTATTTCTACTCGCCGGACCCGTTTGAACGTAACCTGAAAGCCGCTCGCGAAATCCCTAACGAAGGCGCGCTGTTCTACGGCCCGGTACAGCAGGGTAACGATAACTGGAACGCAACGTTCTTCTGTGGTTCCTGTGCCGTTATTCGCCGTTCCGCGCTGGAAGAGATCAATGGTTTTGCGGTGGAAACCGTGACCGAAGATGCGCACACCGCATTAAAAATGCAGCGACTGGGCTGGGGTTCCGCGTTTCTGGCCATCCCGCTGGCTGCCGGTCTGGCTACCGAGCGCCTGGGTCTGCATATCGTTCAGCGTACCCGCTGGGCGCGTGGCATGACGCAGATTTTCCGCGTGGACAACCCGCTGCTGGGCCGTGGCCTGAAGTGGCAGCAGCGCCTGTGCTACCTCAACGCCATGCTGCACTTCCAGTTCGGTCTGCCGCGCGTGGTGTTCCTGACGGCGCCGCTGGCCTACCTGCTGTTTAACCTGAACATTATTCACTCATCGGCCAGCCTGATCTTCGCCTACGTGCTGCCGCACCTGGTGCTGTCGCTGTACGTGAACTCCCGTATGAATGGCCGTTTCCGCGCCACCTTCTGGGGTGAAATTTACGAAACGGTGATGGCATTCCACCTGGTGATCCCGACGTTGCTGACGATGATTTCGCCGAAGCACGGTAAGTTTAACGTAACGGATAAAGGCGGCCTGCTGGATGTGGGCTTCTTCGACTTCAACATCGTACGTCCACACGTGATCTGTGCCCTGCTGCTGGCAGCCGGGGTGATCAGCGGCATCGTACGCGCCACCGCTCACGACTACTTCGGCGTAGACCCTTACGTTATTGCGCTGAACGTCGGCTGGGCCACCTTCAGCCTGGTGATACTGATGGCAGCGATTGCCGTAGCGCGCGAAACCAAGCAGGTACGTAAAACCATTCGTATCGACGTGAACATCCCGGCAATTGTGCACTATGCCAGCGGTATCTCCTCACGCTGCCACACCATCAACCTGTCGATGGGCGGCGCACAGCTAACCGCACCGGATCAGCGCTTCGAGAATGATGAAATTGAAGAGATCGAACTGATGCTGCACTCCGGCGCTATCTCGATTCCGGTTCATCTGATCAGCGCTGATTCCGGCGTACTGCGCTTCCAGTTTAAGGATATTCCGCTGTCGCGCCGCCGCGAGCTGGTGCGCGTGGTGCTGTCCCGTGCTGACGCCTGGTTGAAACCTGAAGGGCCAAAAGATAATCCGCTGCGCTCGCTGGTGAATATCATTCGTACAGTATTCGAACTGTTCTGGCTGACCTGGAAAGATCGCCGCGCGAATAAAAAGCGCCGTATGCGTGCTGAGAAGGATGGAGTGGCATGAAGCAATTGATACTTCGCGCACTGTGCCTGAGTACTGCGCTGACGCTGAGCAATCTCAACGCCGCAGATACGGCCAACAACAATTCGCAGTTTGGCAACTTACTGAATAACTTTGTTCCTGCCAACCAGAGTAACGGCGAGGAAGCTGAAGAGAACGATCAGCCCGCTGCGGCATCAGAAAATCCGGCACCGGCAACGGGCGCGGAAAACGGCTTGCCTGCGGGCAACGAACCGGCACTACCGCCGGGATCGGTGGCCGAGCTGCCGGGGCTGCCTCCGCTTCCTGCTCCGCCTGCGGATACCTCACCGATGGTCTCCCTGAATCAGCCGCTCTCCAGTACGGTGACGGTTGCACAGATGGGCCAGCCACAGGGCGTGCTGCTGACCGGTGGCCAGCTGCAGTCCGGTATCACCTTTACGCTGCCGGGCGATGAAGTGATCACCAATGCGCGTCTGAATCTGTCGCTGAAGGTCTCTTCCGCGCTGGCGGCGCGTAATACCTCACTGCAGCTGATGATGAACGGTCAGCCTCTGGGTACGCTGCCGCTGAGCGCGTCGGATAAAGAAAGTGAAGACTATCAGCTGGATATCCCGGCGGCGATGGTGGTCTCTAGCAACAACCTGAGCTTCAAAATTAACGATGCCGACCAGCTCCTGTGCGAGCGCGATAGCGAAGATCAGTACCAGGTGACGATCCTGCCAACGACCACGCTGTCGCTGGAAGGCCAGCAGCTGAACATCGGCACCAGCCTGAGCAATTTCCCACGGCCGTTCCTCGATCCGCTGCGGATGAACTCCTCCAGCGTCTCCATGGCGTTTGGCGAAAATATTCAGCCGGGCGAAGTCAGCGCGGCGGCAATCCTGGCGTCGTGGCTGGGCATTCAGGCGGACTACCGTGGGATTACCTTCCCGGTGCTGCGCGGCCAGCTGCCGGACAAAAACGGCGTGGTGTTCGGCCACCCGGGTGAAGTGATCTCCAGCCTGACGCTGCCGCAAACCAGCGTGCCGCTGGTGAAAATCGTCGATAACCCGGACAACCCGGTCTACAAACTGCTACTGGTGGTGGGGAAGGACGATCTACAACTGCGCCAGGCGGCAACCCGTCTGCTACAGCCAATGAAGGTAGACAGCGCCCAGCTGGAAGTGGGCCAGCAAACGCTGCCGCTGCGTAAACCTTATGACGCTCCGCGCTGGATTAATACCGAGCGCCCGGTTCGCCTGAGCGAGCTGCTGCGCCAGGATCAGAACCTGACTGCCAACGGCATCTGGCATGACGCGCTGCGGGTTAACTTCCGCGCGGCACCGGATCTGTTCCTGTGGGACGGCGATACGCTGCCGCTGCAGCTGAACTATCGTTTCCCGTCTGAAAACTGGATTGATGAAGATAACTCCGTTCTTAACGTCACCCTGAACGGCACTTTCCTGCGTAATCTGACGGTCAATAAACTCGGGCTGTTGGAAAATATCTGGCACCGCCTGGGCGGCGACGCACGCCAGGAGAAATACACGCTGAAACTGGACCCGTATCTGATTTACGGTGATAACCAGCTGCAGCTCTATTTCAATATCAAACCGAAGGCCAACGCACCTTGTAGCGTTCTGACTAACAACAATATTAAGAGCCGAATCGAAGAAGACTCGTCGATCGATCTGAGCCACACGCGCCACTTCGCGATGCTGCCGAACCTGTCTTACTTCGTCGGTGCCTCGTTCCCGTTCTCGCGTCTGGCTGACTATTCCCAGACCGTACTGATGCTGCCTGAGAAGCCAGCTAATGCCGAAATCAGCGCGCTGTTAAACATGGCCGGACGTTCCGGTAATGCCACCGGCGTAGCACTGGCCTACAACAATGTTGTGTTCGGCGTACCTGGCGGCGGCGCGATGCGCGAACGTCTGGAAAACAGCGATGTGCTGGCGGTGTCCACGCTCGGTCAAACTGCTTTCAACGAGTCGATACTGGCCGCTTCACCGTATGAAGTTCACGGCCATACGCTGGGCGTGAAAGTGCAGGGAACGCTGGAAAAACTTCGCAGCTGGCTGACCGGCGACTGGTCACGGCAATCGCTGGATGCAGACCGCGATCTCTCTTCTAACGAAGACTGGCGCGGGTTTGTCAGCTATCGCTCGCCGTGGAACGGCAGCCGTCTGGTGGTGATGACCATCGCGACCGACGACGATCAGCTGAACCGCCTGAGCAACGATTTAACCTTGCAGCGCATCAACGCCGGTATTCGCGGCGATACGGCTATCATTACGGATGAAACCGGTGTGCGCAGCTTCCGCGTTGGCGCCCAGTTCCCCAGCGGACAAATGCCGTGGTACATGATGGTGGTCTGGTATGCCAACCAGCACTCCGTTCTGATGGCCCTTGTGGCACTGCTGTGTTCGACATTAGTGGGATTAAGTACCTACGTGCTGCTGAAACGCCACTCATGGCGTCGCCTGCATCCACCGAAATCATCCCGTTCCTCTGGCGAGAAAAAAGAATGATGAAAACACAACTCACACAGTTAAGCGCCAGAATTCGCCATCGCTGGATGATCGGCGGCAGCCTTGCGCTGTCGGTCATCTCCTTCCCGCTGATGGCGGCTGATAACAACCCGGCCGTTCAGGCGCTTTTTGACCAGGCAAACTACTGGCATCAGAAATCGCATGACAATCTGGCGCGTGAAGCGTTACAGAAAGTGCTGATGGTGGACGGTAACAACACCCAGGCGATGTATCTGATGGCCCTGTGGTCGCAGCAGAACGGCGACACCGCAGGCATGACCAAATGGCGTACCAAGCTGAGTGAGGTGTCGCCGCAGGACCCGCGTCTGGTTGAGCTGGATAACGCCCGCCAGATGCAGTCGATTCCGGCAGCACAGCTGTCGCTGGCCCGTCAGCAGGCGCGCACCGGCAACACCGCCGCCGCGCTGCAAACCTGGCGCAACACGTTCAGCGGCAACCAGCCGCCTGCCAGCGTGGCGGCGGAATACTATCTGACGATGGCCGGTGACCGTAACATGCTGCCGCAGGCGATCGATAACCTGCGCCAGTTCAGTGCCCAGAACCCGCAGGATAACGCCGCCAAGCTGGCGCTGGCCAAAGCGCTGACCTATCAGGAATCCACTCGTCGTGAAGGCTTGCAGTCGCTGGAAACGATGGCTCCGGCCAATCCGGATGCCGACCGCTCGCTGCGCCAGGCGCTGCTGTGGCTGGGTCCGAAACCGACCGATGATGCGCTGTATCAGAACTACCAGCAGCGTCATCCGCAGGATACGGCGGTGATGGCCTACTACCGTAAAAACGTCGGTGGAGAAACCAAAGGTCAGGGCTTTAACGCACTGAACAGCGGCGACGTTTCCGGCGCGCAAAACGCATTCGACCAGGTACTTCAGGTTAACCCGGAAGATGCGGATGCGCTGGCCGGTCTGGGCTACGTTGCCCAGCGCAACGGCAATTATACTCAGGCCGCCGACTACCTTGAGCGTGCGGCCAAACTGGGCGGCAATAACAGCCAGCAGCGTCAGCAGCAGGCGGATGATGCCCGTTTCTATGGTCAGCTGGCCACCGCTCAGCAGGCGCTGAAATCCGGCAATACCGCACAGGCGCTGTCGCTCAGCGAGCCACTGACTCAGGCCGCCGGTGAAAAAGGCGTTTCCGCCAAACTGTTCCGTGGCGATGCGCTGCGCCGCAGCAACCAGCTCGATCAGGCGGAACAGACCTTCCGCAGCGTGCTGGCAACCGAGCCTGACAACCGCCCGGCCAAAGAAGGGCTGTTCTACGTGCTGCGTCAGCAGAATCGTACGGCGGAAGCCAATACGCTGCTGGCCTCACTGCCAGCCAGCGTTCGAGCTGCGGTCACGCCGCGCCCGGTCGCCACCAGCGATCCGGTGCGTAACGAGGCTAAGCAGGCGCTGGCCGCGGGTAACCCGCAGCGTGCGGTGTCGATCCTACAGCAGGGGATGCAGCGCTTCCCGTCGGATCCGTGGCTGCGCCTCGATCTGGCTCGTATCTATGAGCAGCAGGGCAATTCGGCTCAGGCCGCAGGTGTCATGCAGCCCGCTTACCGCAACGGTGCCTCCAGCAACGAAGTTTACGCCGCCGCGCTGTTTGCCAGCGAAACAGGATCGTGGGCGCAGGCCAACAGCCTGCTGTCGCGTATTCCGGCCCGCAGCCAGAACGCCGATATGCGCACGCTGGCACAGCGGGCCAGCTTTAATCAGCAGATGGATGTGGCAAAACAGTACCTGGCGCAGGGCAACAGTGCCGCCGCCGCCAATACGCTGAAAGTGCTGGCAGCCAACCCGCCGTCCAGCCCGTCCGATGCTGGTAATCTGGCGAAAGCCCTGGCCCAGGCGGGCGATATGAGCACCGCCGTGTCGGTAGTACGCGGCAACATGCGCCGTGGCGTGCAGGGCAACGCCGGGGACTATGCCGCACAGGCCGCCGTCCTTGAGCAGGCAGGATTAGGTGCCGAGGCGCAGAGCTTCCTCAGCAGCCCGGAAATCCAGTCGCGCAGTACGCCAACTCAGCTGGCCGGTATTCGCAACGGTGGCGTGATCAATGAAGTCGACCGTCTGCGCGAGCAAAAACAGTACGCTGCGGCCTACGACAAACTGATTACGGCCCTGCAGAAAGATCCGCAGAACACCGACCTGATGTTTGCCATGGCGCGGCTTTATCAGTCCGGCAAAATGAATAAAGAAGCCGGCGTGGTCTACGACTACCTGATGACCCGCGATACGCCGAATCAGGATGCGCGTGAAGGCGCTATCAACGTGGCGCTGGCACTGAACGATGTCCCACGCGCGCGCTCACTGAGTACCGGCCTGCGCGGTCAGCAGTCACCTGAGCGCCTGCTGCTGCTGGCTCGCGTGGCGAATGCCGACGGCGACCATAACGAAGCGCTGAGCTACCTGCGCACCGCACGTGGCAAGGTGATCGGGCTTTCGGGCGCGGATACCGGCAGCAGTGCGGGGATCGGCGGTCTGGCGATGTCAGATAACCCGTTTATCAACCGCACCACGCTTTCGCCGCGTCCTTCACCGTCAACCTACGGTAAAACCATGCCGTGGCAGCTGTCGCCGACCTATCGTGATTACCGCGATATTCCGGGCGCCACCTTCACCATGGGTAATGCACCGCTGTTAAGAGAAAACCAGACGCTGGCCCAGATTGATACCATGATGGCCGATCTGGAAAAAGACACCGGAACCTGGATGCAGGCCGGAGTGCAGATCCGCAGCCGTGACGGTGAAAGTGGCCTCAGTAAACTGACCGAAGCCAAAGCGCCGCTGACCTGGACCAGTTCACCGCTGGGCGATGCACACTTTGACTTTACCGTTACGCCGATTAATCTCAGCTCGGGCAGCGCCACCGGCGATGCCTATCGCCGCCTCGGTTCCGGCGCAACCGAACAGGCTATCGGCAACCTGGTCAGCACCATCGAAAGCGAGCAGACCTACGTCAGCGGCTTAACCGATACCGAATTGACGACCTTCAACACCACCAATCCGGGGGTAGCGACCGCGCTGACCGCGCTCGACGGTGTGAAATTTGAAGATTTAAACCCGTTGACCGCCACCGGGTTGAAAAACCTGACCAGCCTGAACAACAACACGGCGCTGAAAAACTATCTCATCGCCTCCACGCGTAAACCGAGCGTCGACAGTGCCAGTACCGGCACCAGCGACTCGCAGAACGCCAGCGGCGTTGAGCTGAACCTGGCGCTGACCGGCACCAGCTACAAGATCGACCTCGGCAGCACGCCGCTGGGCCAGGACTTGAGCACCATGGTCGGTGGCGTGAAGTGGGCACCGAAGCTGACCGACTACCTGACGCTGATCCTCACCGGTGAGCGTCGTGCCGTCACCGACAGTCTGCTCTCCTATGTGGGCGTGCAGGATAAGCTCTCCGGCAGCAACTGGGGGCGGGTGACCAAGAACGGCGGTAACGCCCTGTTAAGCTATGACGACGGCGATGCCGGATTCTACGTCGGCGCAGGGGCATACAGCTATCTGGGTGAGAACGTGGCCAGCAACCAGAGCCTGGTCGCCAACGCCGGTGCCTACGTTCGTCCGTACCATTACGACGATCGCGAACTGAAAACCGGTATCAGCCTGAGCTGGATGGACTTCAAAAAGAACCTGAGCTACTACAGCTACGGCCAGGGCGGCTACTTCAGCCCGCAAAACTTCGTCAGCGTGGCCTTCCCGATCGACTACTCGCAAAGCTATGACGACCTGAGCGTGCGTATCGGCGGCTCGGCGGGTTATCAGGCCTATACCCAGGATCGCAGCGCCTATTATCCGAACAATCCTGAGTGGCAATCCGCGCTGGAATCAGCAGTTACTGCTGGTTTTGCGAAAGAAGCCTACTATTCCGGCGGCAGTAAGAGCGGAGTTGGCTATAATCTTCATGCGGGTGCGGATTACAAGATTAATAAAAATATCACCGTCGGTGGTCAGCTGGGTTATGACACCTTTGGTGAATATAACGAAAGCACGGCGCAACTTTATTTCCGTTACATGCTGGGAGGTAGTCAATAAGCATGAGCCAGTTACAGGATCGTACCCTGCAATATTATCGTCAGCAGCAGTGTCAGCCAGGCTGGTTTGACCTGCTGAGCGTGATGATCGGCGGCATGATGGGCAATGCCGGCGAGCGTGAGAGCCAGGCTTTCCTGCAGCAGATGGGGGACAGCCTCGCGGGCCGTTACCCGCTGGGTAAAGCGGCGACCGTTGGCGATTTGGAAAAGCAGATTAACCAGGTGCTGGCGCGCTTTAACTGGGGCTTTATCGACATTCAGCCTTCCGACAGCGCAATGATTATTGAACATCTGGCGCTGCCGGTAGCAGATGGCGCACTGCCGCTGCATCAGTGGCACCTCGCTCTGAGCGCAGTATTGACCGGATTGTACGCCCGCTGGCTGCGTGAGCAGGGAGGATACGATCGCGTTTCACTAAGCGTGGAAGCGACCAGCGATGTTTCACTCCGCTTCCGCTATAAGGCCTGAGTGATACGATGATTGCGATGTTGAGGGCGACGGTAATTATGCTGGTAATGGCACTGGGATGTACCCAGGCCTTTGCTGCGGACGGCTGGGGCAGTTTTAAGACACGCTTTATGACCAGTGATGGTCGCATTCAGGACACCGGTAACAAAAACGTCAGCCACACGGAAGGGCAGGGCTACGCCATGCTGATGGCCGTGCAATACAACGACCGCACCAGTTTTGACAAGCTGTGGAACTGGACGCAAAACACGCTAAAAAACCCGAACAATGGCCTGTTCTACTGGCGCTATATTCCGACCCAGGCTGACCCGGTGGCGGATAAAAACAATGCCTCCGATGGTGATGTGCTTATTGCGTGGGCGCTACAGCAGGCTGGGGAAAAATGGCACGTTCAGGCCTACCTGAAAGCGTCAGACGCCATTCAGCGGGCCATTCTGGCACAGAACGTTATCCCGTTTGGCGGCTACACGGTGATGCTGCCGGGCGCTCAGGGCTTCAATAAAAACAGCTACGTGATCCTGAATCCTTCCTACTTTGTGTTTCCGGCATGGCGTGACTTCGCCCGACGCAGCCATCTTCAGGTGTGGAATCAGCTGATTAGTGACGGAATGGAACTGCTAGCGCAAATGCGGTTTGGCGATACGAATCTGCCGCTGGACTGGGTAGCGCTGAACGCCGACGGCACCTTTGCTCCGGCCGCAGCCTGGCCGCCGCGCTTTAGCTATGACGCCATCCGCATCCCGCTCTATCTGCACTGGTACGACGCGCAGAATCCTCAACTGGTCCCGTTCCAGCGCTTCTGGGGTGATTTCCAGCGTCTGCAAACACCGGCATGGATCGATGTGTTAAGCGGCGAGAAAGCCCCGTACAATATGGCCGGTGGCCTGCTGTCGGTGCGCGATTTAACGCTGAATGAAACCGGTTATCTCAACGATGCGCTGAGCAGTAACGAAGATTACTACTCCTCCAGCCTGCATCTGCTGACCTGGCTGGCATTTCTGCAACAGCAGCAATAACTGGCTCTCAGGAGCCAGTCGCCTTTCCGCGACGGAGAGGGAAACGATCGGAAAACGCTTAAACCGATAGTCGCAGAGCGTGATAGCTTAACAAGCGGTTGCCATAGGATATACTCAGGGCAGTTTTTTGCCTTATGCGCCACGAATCCGGGGATTCAGGCTTTGGAGAACAGGCTTGCGCGTCAGTCGTTCACTAACGATTAAGCAAATGGCAACGGTGTCGGGCGTTGCGGTCGTCACCATCTGCATCTTTATCGTTATACAGCTTTTCCACTTTGTGCAGCAGCGCAGAATTGACTACGCCCAGCAAATGGAAAATGTTGCCCATACGGTGCGCCAGCCGCTGTCTCAGGCGGTGCTGAAGGCGGATATTCCCCAGGCTGAATTCATCCTAAACTCCCTGCGCCCGGCGGGAATCCTGGCGCGTGCCGAAGTGGTGCTGCCCAACGGCCTGCAGGCGCTGCACACCGATTTCGAACCGGAAAAACCGGTACCGCAGTTTATCGCCACCCTGTTTGAGTTGCCGGTGCAGATCACCGTGCCGCTCTACTCTATTGAGCCCGCAAACCCCAAACCGCTGGCGCTGCTGATCCTGCAGGCCGACTCCTGGCGGGTGTATCAGTTTATCCTCAGCGCCGTTTCAACCATGGTGACCACCTTCCTGCTGCTGGCCCTGATCCTCTCTGTCGCTATCAGCTGGTGTATCAACCGCCTGATTGTTCGCCCCGTGCGTAAAATCGCCCAGGATCTGCAGGACCTTTCGCCGCAGGAGCTACTGAGCCACCAGCTGGCGCTGCCACGCTACCACCGTAACGATGAAATCGGCCTGTTGATCCGCAATTACAACCGCAACCAGCTAACGCTGGGGGCGATGAACGAGGACATCAGCCGACTGAGCACGCATTATTCGCTCACCGATCTGCCGAATAAAACCCTGTTCCTGGCGCTGCTGGAACAGCATTTGCGATCGGTGAAAGGCGGTGGCGTCTTCACCGTGCTGGTGCTGCGCATTGAGACGCTGCTGGACGCCAACGGCATCGTCAGCGATAGCGAACGGGATGTGCTAACGCTGACGCTGGTGGATAAAATCCGCGGCTGCATTGATGAACAAACGGTGCTGGCGCAGCTGTCCAACTGTGACTTCGCTTTGCTGGTCAAACAGGCGGATAACCCGTTCCGCGCGCTGCGGCTGGCGAACAGCCTGTTACAAACACTTAATCAACCGGTTAGTCTTCAGCATATGCAGCTGAGGCCCAACGTCAGCATCGGTATGGCGCAGCGAGCGGAAACCCGGCAGAACGCCACTGAGCTGCTGGGGCGTGCCGTCTCTGCGATGATGTCCGCCCGCCATCAGGGCAAAAATCAGATCCTGTTCTTTGATTCTGAACTGGCGGAAAAAGCCGAGAAGCGCCTGACCCAGGAATTCGACATTCTGCAGGGGATCGAAGAGGGTAAGTTTGCCCTCTGGCTCCAGCCGCAGATCGATATGCGCAGCGGCGAAGTGATTGGTGCAGAAGCCCTGCTGCGCATGCAGCAGCCGGATGGCAGCTGGTGCCTGCCGAGCGACCTGATTGTTAATGCAGAAGAGATCGGCGTGATTAATGCCCTTGGGCGCTGGGTCTTTGAGGAGTCCTGTCGCCTGCTGGCAGACTGGCAGCAGCGGGGCATAGAGCTGACACTGAGCGTTAATCTGTCGCCGATTCAGCTGCGCGATGCCGATATGGTTACCCATCTGCGTGAACATATCGATCGGCATAACATTACTCCCGGCAGCCTGGTGCTGGAAATCACCGAAACCGCACAGGTAGGTGAGTCTGACCACGCGCTGCATCTGTTACAGGCGCTGCATGAGGCGGGGATTTCCGTTGCGCTGGATGATTTTGGTATGGGCTATGCCAATCTGAACTGGCTGAATCAGTTTAAATCCCTGCCGATCAGCAAAATTAAAATCGACCGCAGCTTTGTGTCTGCGCTGCCGGATGATGACACGATGGTGCGAATTGTGGCGTCAATAGCCGCCATCAGCAAGCTGGATGTGGTGGCGGAAGGGATAGAAACCGAAGCACAGCGCGACTGGCTACTGGCGCGTGATATCTATATCGGTCAGGGTTATCTCTATTCGGAACCTTTACCGCGAGGCCAGTTCGACCGTTATTATTTTTCCCTTGGAAAAGTGATAAATCACCGTGAAGAATGTTAATTTACCTGAGGTTATAGGAATCTTCTGCTGAAGTGATTCAGTTCATAAATTTGCGTTATGGCTGACCCCGTATTCCCTCCGGTTATATCAATCCCGTTACCCGGGTGTTATTTTCGCCCTATCGTATTCCCGCCGATAACGGATATTTTATGAAACTTTCCCTGTTTAAAAGCCTGTATTTTCAGGTACTGACCGCCATTGCTATTGGCGTATTGCTGGGCCATTACTATCCCGAACTGGGTGCGCAAATGAAGCCTCTGGGTGACGGCTTCGTTAAGCTTATTAAGATGATTATTGCTCCGGTAATCTTCTGTACCGTGGTAACCGGTATTGCCGGTATGGAAAGCATGAAAGCCGTGGGCCGCACCGGCGCGGTCGCGCTGCTCTACTTTGAAGTGGTCAGCACTATCGCTCTTATCATCGGTCTGATCGTCGTCAACGTGATGCAGCCAGGTGCCGGGATGAACGTTGATCCTGCCACACTGGATGCGAAAGCCGTGGCGGTCTATGCCCAGCAGGCAGAACAGCAGGGCATTGTTGCCTTCCTGCTGGATGTGATACCCGGTAGCGTTATTGGCGCATTTGCCAGCGGTAATATTCTACAGGTTCTGCTGTTCGCCGTGCTGTTTGGCTTTGCACTCCATCGCCTGGGCGATAAAGGCACGCTGGTATTCAACTTTATTGACAGCTTCTCGCGGGTTATTTTCGGCATTATCAATATGATTATGCGCCTCGCCCCGATTGGCGCATTTGGTGCTATGGCCTTCACCATCGGTAAATATGGCGTCGGTTCACTGGTACAGCTGGGCCAGCTGATCGTTTGCTTCTATATCACCTGTATTTTGTTTGTGGTGCTCGTACTGGGATTCATTGCCCGCGTGGCCGGCTTCAATATTTTCAAGTTTATCAGTTATATTAAAGAAGAACTGCTGATCGTGCTGGGTACGTCTTCCTCCGAATCGGCGCTTCCACGCATGCTGGATAAAATGGAGAAGCTCGGCTGTAAAAAATCCGTCGTCGGGCTGGTGATCCCTACCGGCTACTCGTTCAATCTGGATGGGACGTCGATCTATCTGACGATGGCGGCGGTATTTATTGCCCAGGCCACCAACAGCCATATGGATATTTTCCATCAGATTACCCTGCTGGTGGTGCTGCTGCTCTCCTCCAAAGGCGCCGCAGGTGTCACCGGCAGCGGCTTTATCGTGCTGGCAGCCACGCTATCCGCAGTGGGGCATTTGCCGGTCGCCGGGCTGGCGCTGATCCTCGGCATCGACCGCTTTATGTCGGAAGCCCGCGCCTTAACCAACCTGGTGGGTAACGGTGTGGCCACCGTAGTGGTGGCAAAATGGGTCGGCCAGCTGGATGAGAAACAGCTAAAATCGACGCTTAATGCCGGTAAGAGTCAAAAAAATCTCACTGATAGCGCTAATTAAGCACTTAATTTATTAAAATTTCACTGAAATGCCCACCGCGACTTGCCCTCGCGGCGGGCATTTGCATAATAACCTCCAATGCTTTTTTTACGATTTTTTTCTACGCTGTGTGACATCCTCGCCGATGCGTGGTCTAACAAGCTGTTCCTTTAAAATACAGCGGCTTCCCTGGGGTTTTTGACCGGCTGAAACGTCGCGGGCAGCAGGTAACAGATCACCAGTGATTCTTTTTGGTTTGTGATTGAGTAGGGGTTCACATGCAGGGCACCAGAATTCGTCTTTTGATTGGTGGGGTAGTACTGGCAGCAGCCAGCTGCACGGTACAGGCTGAAACTCTCCAACCCGATCCCGCCTGGCAGCAGGGAAAACTGGATAACGGTTTCAGCTGGCAGTTATTAACAACACCTCAGCGACCAAGCGATCGTATTGAAATTCGCCTGCTGGTTAATACCGGATCGCTGGTTGAAAGCGCCCAGCAAATCGGCTACAGCCACCTTTTGCCACGCCTGGCGCTGGTACACAACGCCGCTCTTGAACCCGCTCAGCAGCGTTCTCTCTGGCAGCAAAGCATCGATCCACAGCATCCACTCCCTCCAGCCATCACCTCGTATAACTACACGGTTTATAATCTCAGCCTGCCTAATAACCGCCCGGAAATGGTGAAAGAGGCCCTGAACTGGCTGGCCGCGACCGTGGATAAAATGACCATCAATACTGAGGTGGTGAATACGGCGCTGAATGCCGACGATCCCATCGGTACCTGGCCCGGTAATACTCAGGATGTCTGGTGGCGCTACCGGCTGAAAGGCTCCACGCTGCTCGGCCACGACCCGGCGTCAGCGGTGAAAGTGCCGGTCGATCTGGCCCAGCTCAATGCATTCTATAAACAGTGGTATACCCCGGATGCGATGACCTTGTTTGTTGTCGGCAACGTTGACAGCCGCAGCCTGGCCGAGCAGATCAACAAAGTGTTCTCGCCGCTGGAAGGTAAACGTGAGCAGCCCGCGCCTCTGCCAACGCTTTCTCCACTGCCGCCGCAGCCGGTAAATCTGGTCAATCCGGCACTCGGCCAGGACCGCCTGTCGCTGGTCTGGGATAATCCCTGGATGCCAATCCGGGAATCGCAGAATCTGCAACGCTACTGGCAGGGCGATCTGGCGCGCGAAGCGCTGTTCTGGCACGTTCAGCGCGTGCTGAGCGAGAATAAAGCTCAGGGTGTACAGGTCGGCTTTGACTGCCGCGTGCTGTATCAGCGCGCCCAGTGCGCCATCAATATTGATTCGGACAACGCGGCGCTCAGTAGCAACCTGGACCTGATCGCCAAAGAGATGGCTAACGTGCGTGACAACGGCCTGACGCAGCAGGAATTTGATACGCTGATGGCGCAGAAAAATACCGAGCTGAACAAGCTGTTCGCTACCTATGCCCGCACCGATACCGATGTGCTGATGAGCCAGCGCCTGCGTTCACAGCAGAACGCGGTGGTGGATATCGCACCGGAACAGTACCAGAAGCTGCGCCAGGCATTTCTCTCCGGCCTGACGCTGGACATGCTGAACCAGGAGCTGCGCCAGCAGCTGACCCAGGATATCACCATGATGCTGATGCAGCCGCAGGGCGAACCGGAAATCAATGCCGGGCAGCTGCAGGAAAGCTGGCAGAAAATTATGAAGCCGGTTGACGCCGCGCCTCAGGCCCCCGCAACGCCAGCCGACCCGGCGGTAGCAACGGATGCGCCAGCGCAGTAACCGCAGGGCGGCCTTTCAGGGCCGCCCTTTTTCTTTGCGCGGGGCGATTCCGTTCCTGCTGCTCATCCTCTCAGCGTTCTCCTCTGCGCTCTGCGCACAGGAATATGCCTTCCTTAACGACAGCGACTTGGTACTGAACCGCCAGCGTTTATTACAGCAGCAGGCACCCGAACCGACGCTTACCGCCTGGCAGGCGCTGCATCGTGCGGCCGATAAAGCGCTGAAGCAACCGCTGCTCAGCGTCACCGATAAAGGAATGACTCCGCCCAGCGGTTCAAAGCATGACTACCTGAGCCTCAGCGCCTACTGGTGGCCGGACGGCAATAAACCGGACGGGTTGCCCTGGGTCAAGCGCGACGGTCACGTTAATCCGGCAAGTAAAAATGAGCAAAGCGACGGCGTGCGGCTGGCAACATTTACTGCCAGCGTGCAGACATTAACCCTCGCCTGGTATTTCTCCGGCGACCAGCGCTATGCGGATAAAGCCATCGCGCTGATCCGCCACTGGTTTATTAACCCGGCAACACGCATGAATCCCAACCTGGAGTATGCCCAGGGCGTGCCGGGCATCGCAGACGGACGGCACACCGGCGTGCTGGACGGCCGCTACTTCGCCACCCGCATTGTCGACTCGCTGATCATGCTGCGGCAGGCTCCGGGGTGGCAGGAAGAGGACGAACAGCAGATACAGCGCTGGATGAAAGATTATCTCCAGTGGCTGCTGACCAGCCGCGAGGGCCGGGGCGAGGCGGCGGCGAAGAATAACCACGGCAGCTGGTACAGCGCGCAGGTGGCGGGCATTGCCTGGTACGTTCAGCGACCTGACGTTATCCGCCAGATGTTCAAACAGGCACAACGGCGGATGGCCGGTCAGCTGACCGCCGACGGCCGTCAGCCTCTGGAACTGGCGCGCACCCGCTCGTTTCACTACAGCTGGTTTAACCTGCAGGCGCTGACCGCGCTGGCGACCGTTGTCGCTAAGAACGGATCGGGGGATTTATGGCGTTACCGGACGCCGCAGGGTTCCGGGCTGTTAAACGCGCTGGACTTTATGGCACCCTGGAGCGACGGCGCGAAGCACTGGCCTTACCCCAGCCTCGATCATATTGGCGTCAGACTGATTCCGCTGCTGGTACAGGCGGATAACCAGCTGCAAAGCCAGCGGTACCGGCAACAAATCGAACGGGCTGACTGGACGCTGCCCGCAGCCGGTGCCGCTCGCGGTGCAACGCTCGATGCCCTGCGAGCCAGCTGGCTGCTGGCAGTGCCCGCCTACAGCCGCTGACGGGCTTCACTGCAATCGAGATCGCCTTCCATACCCGACTGCTCAGCGTCGATATTGCCCGCTTAACTGTTTGCAGCCGGTTTAGTGAATTACCCTGCGTTTCTATACCGGCATCGCTTCACGGGGAATAATCGCACCGCGATGCTGGATCACCGTGCTGGCCGTCAGATGTCCGCGCTTAGCGGCCTCTTCTGCGCTGCCGCCGGTCAGGCGCACCGCCAGATAGCCCGCGCTGAACGAGTCCCCTGCGGCGGTGGTATCTACTACGCTATCGGCCGGCAGCCGCACTGCAGGTATCTCCAGCAGCGGCTCCGCGCTCGTATCCACCAGGCAGGTATCGGCCCCGCGTTTAATCACGATTTCATGTACGCCCGCAGCGCGGGTACGGCGAATCACCTCGGCGCTATCAGCCTCGCCCCACAGCAGCGTTTCGTCATCCAGCGTCAGGAACGCGATATCGGTGTAGCCCAGCATTGCCTGATAGGCAGACTGCGCCTCCTCCCGGCTTTGCCACAGGCGCGGGCGATAGTTGTTATCGAAGATAATTTTGCCACCGTTAGCGCGGCAGGCGGCCAGCAGGGCATACAGTTTTTCGCGGCTCTGCGGGCTGAGGATCGCCAGGCTGATGCCGCTCAGATAGAGATAGTCATAGTGCGCCAGCTGCTGGCAGATCGCGTCGGCCTGCTCGCTATCCAGCCAGAAGCGGGCGGCGGCATCGTTGCGCCAGTACCAGAAGGTGCGCTCGCCCTGGGCATCGGTTTCAATCACGTACAGCCCCGGCAGCTTGTTCTCCAGCCGCTGGATCAAGTCGGTGTGCAATCCTTCGCTCTGCCACGCGTCAATCATTTCATTGCTGAAGCTGTCTTTCCCTAACGCGGTAACATAGTCCACGCGCAGCGCCTGGGATTGTACCTGGCGGGCGACATAGACTGCCGTATTCAGCGTATCGCCGCCGAAACCCCGGCTCATATCGCTGCCGCGCTGGGAAAGCTCAATCATGCATTCGCCTATTACGGCAATTTTCTGTTGCGTCATTTTTCTCGGCCCGTAGGAAATTTTTTATCCAGTCTCGCCGCCCGCAGCTGCCCAGTCAATATTTAAAACGATGTTTTATTTTTATCGTGATGTCAGTTTAATTATTGCGTTCACGCGTGCTGCCGCTCCCACGGATGCCAGATCCTCCCCCCTGGGCTATCTTTACATAAGCATAAAAAGGGAAGGAGAAGCGCATGTCGCGTACCGGGAAAATAATCAGCTGGACTGCGGGGGTCCTGGTTCTGCTGCTCGTGGCTCTGGTGGTGCTGATTGCCACGTTCGACTGGAACCGTTTAAAGCCGACGATCAACCGCAAGGTTTCGCAGGAAATTAACCGCCCGTTCGCCATCCGTGGCGATCTGGGCGTCGCCTGGGAACGTAACCGCAGCGAGCCGGGCTGGCGCAGCTGGTTGCCGTGGCCACATATTCATGCTCAGGACATTATGCTGGGCAACCCGCCGGAAATCCCCGATCTGACCATGGCGCATCTTGAGCGCGTTGATGCGTCGATTTCGCCACTGGCGCTGCTGGGAAAAGAAGTGTGGCTACCGTGGATCAAGCTACAGCAGCCGCAGGCGAAGCTGGTACAAACCGCTGACGGCAAGAACAACTGGACCTTTAACCTGGCCGGCAGCGAAAACAAAGACCCGAATCAGCCACCTTCCGCCTGGTCATTCCGGCTGGACAATATCGTTTTTGACCAGGGCACCATCGGCTACCGCGACGCGATTAACAAAGCCGACGTTAAGGTAACGGTCGATCCGCTGGGTAAACCCGTGCCCTACGCCCAGCTGGCGGGAGGCGATGACAAACAGAAGGGCGCGGCCGACTTTGTCTTTGGCTGGCAGGCCAGCGGCACCTATAACAAGGAAAAACTGACCGGCGAAGGCAAGATTGGCGGCATGCTCTCACTGCGCAGCCAGACAACGCCGTTCCCGGTGCAGGCCGACGTACGCAGCGGAACAACCCGGGTTCGCCTGGCGGGGACCATCCAGAATCCGATGGATCCCGGCGGCGTTGACCTTCGGCTGCGCTTCTCCGGCGATACGCTGGCGAACCTCTACGGCCTGACCGGCGTGCTGCTGCCGGATACCCCGCCGTATGAAACCGACGGGCACCTTAGCGCCCGCTTCCGCGAAACCGGGGGCGCAGTGTTCCGCTATCAGAACTTTAATGGTCATATCGGCGACAGTGATATTCGTGGTTCCTTAACCTACAGCCAGACGAAGCCGCGGCCAAAACTGGAGGGCGAGCTGGAATCGCGCCAGCTGCGGATGGCCGACCTGGGTCCGTTAATCGGCGTGAACTCGGGTAAAGGCAGTGAGAAAACCGAGCAGGCGAAAAAGAAACGCGGTGAAGCCTCCACGCAGCCTGCCGACCGCGTGCTGCCGCATGATAAGTTCGACAGTAAAAGCTGGAACGTGATGGACGCGGACGTGCGCTTCAGCGGTAAACGCATCGAACACGGCAGTTCGCTGCCGCTGAGCGATCTTTCAACCCATGTGATACTGAAAAACGGCGATCTGCGCCTCGACCCACTGCGCTTCGGCATGGCGGGCGGCACGATAAACTCAAGCATCCATCTGGAAGGGGATAAAACACCGCTGCAGGGGCGGGCCGATGTGCATGCCCGCAGCCTCAAGCTACGTCAATTGTTCCCTGATGTGCAGGCGATGCAAAGCGCGCTGGGGCAGCTGAACGGTGATGCCACACTGAGCGGGCGGGGAAATTCGGTGGCCGACCTGCTGGCAACCAGTAACGGCAACCTGAAGCTGCTGATGAACGACGGCCTGATCAGCCGCAGCCTGATGGAAATTGTCGGGCTTAACGTCGGCAACTACGTGGTGAGCAAACTGTTTGGCGATGATGAAGTGAAAATCAACTGCGCGGCAGCGAATTTGCAGGTCAAAAACGGGTTGGCTTCGTCTCAGCTATTTGTTTTTGATACGGAAAATGCGGTAATCAATATTACCGGCACCACCAACTTCGCTAACGAACGCCTGGATCTGTCAATCGATCCGGAAAGTAAAGGCATCCGCATTATCACCCTGCGCTCGCCGCTGTACGTGCGCGGCACCTTTAAAAATCCTGATGCGGGGGTGAAAGCAGGCCCGTTGATTGCTCGCGGTGCTGCTGCGGTAGCGCTAGGTGCGGTGGTCGCTCCGGCTGCGGCCCTGCTGGCGCTCATTTCCCCCAGCGAGAACGATCAGAATCAGTGTACGAAGGTCCTTGGGCAGATGAAGGGGAAATAACCAATGCAGCGTGACGCATTTTAGTCAGAGGAAGCGAGGAAGGCTGCGGACGAAAAGCTAAAAAAATCACCGCCACGGTCAAGTGGCGGCGAAGAGGGTTGATGCGTGCTTCAGGCGGCATAACCGCCAGGAAGATTTAATCAAACAGTGATTCGTGACGGGTTTCGCGGCATTTAATCAGCGCGAGCAGCGTCAGGAACGCCATGGAAGCCAGGTAAACGCCAACGTAGAACAGGCCATAGGTGTGTGCTAACCAGGTGGCGATATACGGCGCTACGGATGCCCCTAAAATTGACGACAAATTGTAGGAGAACGAGGCTCCGGTATAGCGTACTTCGGTCGGGAACAGCTCCGGCAGCAGCGCACCCATCGGGCCAAAAGTCAGGCCCATAATGCTCAGACCGCACAGCAGGAACGCCATCACCAGCGCCTGATTACCTGAACCCAGCATGGAAGGGAAGATCAGCGCGAAAGCGATAATCATCAGGGTAATCACAATCATCGTCTTACGACGACCAAAGCGGTCGGCCAGCATACCGGCAATCGGCACCATCACGCCAAAACCAATCACCGCAACCATCAGCATCCACAGGAAGGTATTACGCGGAATACCCAGGCCGTTTGGAGCCGGTGTTGTGCCATAGGTCATGGAGTACACGGTCATAATGTAGAACAGGGTGTAGGTCGCCAGCATGATAAAGGTGCCAAGCACGGTCGCACCCAGGTGCTTGCTCAGCAGGGTACCGATTGGCACTTTAACCTGTTTTTTCTCTTTCTGGACTTTGGCAAACACCGGCGACTCATGCAGCGAGACGCGAACGTACAGACCAATCAGTACCAGCACGGCAGAGAGTACGAACGGTACGCGCCAGCCCCAGTTCATAAACTGCTCATCGGTCAGCAGCCAGGAAAGCAGCAGGAAGGTGCCGTTGGCAAAGAAGAAGCCGATCGGTGCGCCGAGCTGTGGGAATGAGCCGTAAAGCGCGCGTTTTTTCGCAGGCGCATTTTCAGTAGCCAGCAGAGCAGCACCGCCCCACTCGCCGCCCAGGCCGAGACCCTGACCAAAACGCGCCAGCGCCAGCAGCATGGGAGCAAACACGCCAATGCTATTGTAGCTCGGCAGCAGGCCGATGATGACGGTAGAGATCCCCATAGTCAGCAGCGAGGCCACCAGCGTGGCTTTACGGCCAACGCGGTCACCGAAGTGGCCGAAGAGCGCAGAGCCGATCGGGCGGGCCACAAAAGCGATAGCAAAGGTCGCCAGCGACTGTAGCGTGGCCACGGTGGCATCACCCTGCGGGAAGAAAATATGCGGGAAGACGATCACCGCCGCAGTAGCATAAATATAGAAATCGAAGAATTCGATAGCCGTACCGACCAGAGAAGCAACCACCACTTTACTACGGGAGTTTACGGGTGCAGCGTCTTCAGCGGCGATAGATGGAGCGATGGAGGCTTGCATAATTGTTTCTTTATTCTAATAAACGAAAAAGAATCTTACGCAGAGGTTTAATCGCATTCAATGGTGAAAGTGCCCAGTGAGTTTATAGATCCTACGGGAAAAGAGGATAATGTTTAATATGCGATATTTGCGAGAACATGGCAGGGAAAATGAAATGTTTTTTAGAGTTAATCACTAAAAAATGGCAAATAAAAGTTAGGAGCCAGTAATAAATGCCCCTCTTTGGCTAAATAGTGACCTTTAGCCAGGGTTTTTGACTACTTCTCACTTCACATTCACTGTCTCTTTTCTATGCAGATGACTTATTTGTAATTTAAGTCAATTAATGCCGACCCAATTTTAATTAAAATACATTCTCCGACGGCATAAAAAATCTGTAGTAAATATCAACAATCACCAGGGAAAGGTTATTATGGATAAAATTACTCGCAGTGATACTTCTGTCCTGAACAGCGCGCATTCCGCCCTATCCGATAAACATCGCAGCAGAGTGCTTTCGATAGGGATCTTTTTCGACGGCAGCGGGAATAACGCCTATAACACCATGAAACGCATGGATATATACAACAAACATACCCATGATGAATCTTGCCTTTCGGAGACAATTAACGGGGCAAGACCCGGTGATATCTCACGCAGTAGTTATGATAAGTATTACACCAATATTTATCGGCTGTTTACTCTCTATAAATCTCCCAGGGACGACCAGGCTGAATCTCAAACAGGTTTATATATCAGTGGGACCGGTACACATTCCGGTGATGCGGACAGTATTAGCGGTTTTGCGATTGGTGAAGGGAAAAGTGGCATTATTGCCAAAACGGATGAGGCAATTGCCGCACTCTCTGCTGAGCTAAAGAAAATAATACGCCAGGATAAAGAAAAAGGGCAGATTACCCGGCTGGCATTCGACCTTTTCGGCTTCAGCCGCGGTGCGGCGTCGGCGCGCCACTTTGCTAATCGTGTTGCAGGGCAAGATCCGCTACTGACTGCGGCTATTGTTGAAGGCTTAAAAGAGCGGGGAGATCGCGCTCTCCCGGCGATCGAGACTCGCTTTATCGGACTGTTCGACGGTGTGGCCGGTATTGCGAATATGACCAACGCATTCAATCCCCACAGCCCGCACGACGGGGGTCTGAAACTGTCATTACCGCCGGGCATTGCGCACCGGGTCTTTCAAATTGCGGCAGCACATGAGTATCGCTACAACTTCTGCCTGCAAAGCATTGCGCCTGAGTATCCCGAGCTGGTTCTCCCCGGCGCGCACTCGGATATCGGCGGGGGTTACAATCCGCAGGAAGAAGAGCACCAGTTCCTCAGCCAGCCGGAGTTCACTTACTTACCTGCCGAAACTCCGGACGAGATGGCCGACGTTGTGCAGCAGGCCAATGAAAATATGCGAATTTTGCAGGGCAATCCAGCGTTGAAGCCGCTGCTGAACAGTGGAGAGATGAAGGTTGAGAGCTGGCATGACGAATGGCTGCCTCCCAGTCAGGAAGGGCTTGCACGCAAACGGGTTGGGGCCGCTGTAGTTTTTCGCCGTCGTCTGAGTAACGACTGGGCGAAGCTCGCACTGCGGGTAATGGTGGATGCCGCGCAGGAGGCCGGTGTGATGCTGGCAAATATCGATGAGGACGATCCCGAATTCAGCCTGCCGCCGGAGCTGACTCCACTCTGCGAATTCGCCCGTGAGCAGGGGAAACGGCAGCGAAGCGGCAAATCGCCCCAGCCCTTCAGCCATGATGACCTGCGCATCGCAGGCCGCTACCTGCATTTTTCAGCCAGCTGGTGTGCCGTCCAGGAAGCGTTTGTCTGGCGTGATGGCGGATGGCTGACCACCGTTTCCAGGTCGGTCAGGCGGGAGGCATTAATCAGTTATCCCGATCGCCCGGACGAAAACTGGATGCGGACGATTTACCCTTCATCCACGCCATAAAATGACGTTTTGCACATTCGTTGATAAACAGTTTAGGAAAAAACCGGCCATTTTTTAACGCCATACTAATTTTATTACTTTAAAATCATCATGTTATTTTTATAATCTTTATTACTTCCCGTAATTAATCTCCGGGTTTACATTGCGTAGCCCGGCGATTAGAATCTCGGCAAATTACTAACGGAGCCTGCATTTCATTGGACAGTCACCCTTTACCTGAACATTACTGAAGGCAGGTCCACTCCGTTTAATGTGTGCCTGCCGTAAAAACGGCGGGCCATGCTGCAACTCTCTTCCGAGCTGTTTCATCCCGTAAATCAATTTCATTCGATCTGGTCTTCGCCAGCGGCATAGCTGCGTGGCTGACTATCAGAGCATCCTCTGCTGTACGCGCGATTTTCGCTGCGCGGCAGATTAACCCAGGAGCACACGATGAAAGAACCTCCGTCACGAGAGAGGCGATGGCAGGATGAACACGGGAGGATAACGCACTAACGTTTCTTCTCCTTTCCGTCTGCCTGCCACGCCTCCTTCCCTGAATTTACTGAAAAAACCTCGTTTGCAGGGACCTTCTCCTGCACGTAAAAAAACTTCATTCAAGGAGCAGGCAGATGAAAATGCATCACGCTGACCTGAAAAAGGCGCGCGATCTGGCGATCGCCAGCGCAGCCAGCCGGAGCCAGGAACACACCCTCGCTCAACTTAATACTCAACGCCACGGGCTGACCTTTGAGGATGCCGCAGAACGCCTGGAACACTTTGGCACCAACCAGGTTGCCAGCGAAAAAGCCCCGGCAGCAGCAATACAGCTGGTGCAGGCGTTCAATAATCCGTTTATCTGGGTGCTGACCGCGCTGGCAGCCATCAGTTTTGTTACCGATTATCTGCTGCCGCTGAATCGCGGTGAAGATACCGACCTGACCGGCGTGATCATTGTGCTGGTGATGGTCAGCCTCAGCGGCTTACTGCGTTTCTGGCAGGAATACCGCACGAACAAAGCGGCGGAAGCGCTGAAATCCCTGGTGCGCACGACTGCCACGGTGATTCGACGCAGCCATGCGCACAGTGAAGCGATGGAGATGGAAATCCCACTACAGCAGGTCGTACCGGGCGATATCGTACGGCTTTCGGCGGGCGATATGATCCCGGCCGACGTGCGCCTGCTGGCCTCGCGCGACCTGTTTGTCAGCCAGGCGGCGCTGAGCGGTGAAGCGTTACCGATTGAGAAATATGACACCCAAAGCAGCCCGAACGTTGCCGGACCGCTCAGTGAACAGGAGCTGCTCAGCCTGCCCGGCATCTGCCTGATGGGCACCAGCGTGGCCAGCGGCAGTGCGACGGCAGTAGTCGTGGCTACCGGCGGCCATACCTGGTTTGGTTCGCTGGCAACTTCACTGCTGGGTAAGCGCCCGCAAACGGCGTTCGATCGCGGGGTCAACAGCGTCAGCTGGCTGCTGATCCGCTTTATGCTGGTCATGGTGCCGATCGTTCTGCTGCTGAACGGCTACAGCAAAGGTGACTGGAGCGATGCGCTGCTGTTTGCGCTGGCGGTTGCGGTGGGGCTGACCCCGGAAATGCTGCCGATGATCGTCAGTTCTAACCTCGCGAAAGGCGCGATTGCCCTTTCGCGGCGGAAAGTGGTGGTGAAAAGGCTCAATGCCATCCAGAACTTCGGCGCAATGGACGTGCTGTGCAGCGATAAAACCGGCACGCTGACTCAGGATCGCATCATTCTGTCTCACCACCTGGATTTGCACGACCGCAGCGACGAACGCGTACTACAGCTGGCGTGGCTGAACAGCCGCCATCAGACCGGCGTAAAAAATCTGATGGATAAGGCCGTTCTGGCCTTCAGCCAGGGCAATATGGCGGTCAACGACCTGTGGCGCTATCGCAAAATCGACGAGCTGCCGTTCGATTTTGAACGCCGCCGCCTGTCGATTCTGCTGGCGGACCAGAACCAGCAGCAGATGCTGGTCTGCAAAGGCGCGGTGGACGAAATGCTGGCGGTTTCCAGCTTCTGGCGCGACGGCGATGAAATCCGCCCGCTGGATGAGGCCGCGCGTCAGCGCCTTCGCGATCAGGCAGAGAACTATAACCAGCAGGGCTTCCGCGTACTGGTGGTCGGCTGGCGGGCTATTGAAGGCAGCCCGATCTCACTGCCGCTGAGTATCCATGACGAGCGCGAACTGATTGTCAGCGGCGTTTTGACTTTCCTCGATCCACCGAAGGAGAGCGCGGCAGAAGCCATTGCTGCCCTGCACGAAAACGGCGTGACGGTGAAAGTACTGACCGGCGATAACGCGATTATTACCAGCAAAGTGTGCCGCGATGTGGGTCTGGAGCCGGGAGAACCGCTATGCGGCAGTGAAATCGCCCAGCTCAGCGATGATGAACTCTACCTGCTGGTTGAGCAGCGTACGCTGTTCTGCCGCCTGACGCCGCAGCAAAAAACCCGCGTACTGCAGGCATTGCAACACAACGGACATACGGTCGGCTTCCTCGGCGACGGTATTAATGATGCGCCGGCACTGCGGGCGGCGGATATCGGCATCTCCGTGGATACCGCCACGGATATTGCCAAAGAATCCGCGGATATCATACTGCTGGAAAAAAGCCTGCTGGTGCTGGAACAGGGCGTGATGACCGGGCGCGAAACCTTCGGCAACATCATCAAATACCTGAACATGACCGCCAGTTCTAACTTCGGCAACGTCTTTTCGGTGCTGGTGGCCAGCGCGTTTATTCCGTTTTTACCGATGATGGCGATCCATCTGCTGCTGCAAAACCTGATGTATGACCTGTCGCAGCTGGCGCTGCCGTGGGACAAAATGGACAAAGAGTTTCTGCGCAAGCCGCGCCGCTGGGATGCGAAGAATATCGGCCGGTTTATGCTGTGGATTGGGCCAACGTCATCCATTTTCGATATCACCACCTTCTGGCTGATGTGGACGGTGTTCGCCGCCAATAGCGTTGAAAGCCAGGCGCTGTTCCAGTCCGGCTGGTTTGTGGAGGGGCTGCTGTCGCAGACGCTGGTAGTGCATATGCTGCGCACCCGAAAAATTCCGTTTATTCAGAGCCGTGCCGCGCTGCCGGTGATGCTGGCCACCGGGCTGGTGATGATTGCCGGGATTTTGATCCCGTTCTCGCCGCTGGGCCATGCCGTCGGGCTGGTGCCACTGCCGTGGAGCTACTTCCCATGGCTGCTGGCCACTCTGCTGGGCTACTGCGTGGTCGCGCAGGGCATGAAGCGTCTTTACATCCGCCGTTTCGGCCAGTGGTTCTGAGGGGGATAAGATGAAAAAAGATAATTCAGCGGTGGCGATTGTGTTGTTTTTTGTCGGGGTGGTGATTTTTTCCGGGGCGATACTGATGATATTTAGCGAATAGGGGTTGCGGGTGAGTTCGGGTTGCTGCACGTTCTGCGCATGGCTTATCGGGGTTATCCGGAACGCGGACCCGCTGCCACGTCCATGTACGCTCGGCTTCGCACTTCCCTGTGCTCGTGGGCCAGTTTATCCGGTACCCCCGATTACCTGTTAACTAAGGTAGTGCTGGTGAGTCCAGGTTGCTGCATATTCTGCCCATGGCCTATCGGGGTTATCCGGAACGCGGACCCGCTGTCACGTCCATGTCCGCTCGGCCTCGCACTTCCCTGTGCTCGGACGGTCCGCTAACCCGTCCATCCCCGATTGCCCGTAAACTAAGGTGTTGCTGTTTTAAAGTCTGTTTCTTCCGGCTTCACACTCTTGTTTACCGGATTGAAATTGCTCAGGGAGCACTCGCCATAAAACAGGCTGATAGAAGGAAGTGCATAGATTAGAGAAAGTGAGTGCTGAACTCTAAAGCGACGAAGCGAATGCAATGAGAAGCTGCGGCACCACTGTAAAGTCTTAACGGTAAAGGTGACGAGAACGGCGTAATACCAAAGCCTGAACGGTGAACGTGACAAGAATTCAGCAACACCAAAATCTGAACGGTGAACGTAACGAGAATGCCGCTACACCAAAACCTGAACGGTGAACGTGGCGAAAATGCTGCAACACCAAAACCTGAACGGTAAAGGTGACGAGAAAGCAGCAATCAATCAGCTTGAAAGGAGAACGTTACGGTGCAGATAAGCCGGGTGTATGCCGCAGGGACGCGGCATCCAAGTCCTCAGGGACTGGGTTCACGACGTCCCGCCGTTATGCCCGTAACGGTCGCCGATGCTCCGATCCAGAAGCGGTGAAAGCATCTCGTCACGTTAACCGATGCACAAATCCTGAAGCGAGAGAGGACTCTCGTCGCGTTAACTGATGCACTAAACGTGAAGCGACAAGATCCCCCGTAACACTACAATTCATCACTCTGTCGCGATCGGCGTTTCGCTAATCGCTACGGTTTCATCACCCTGGATTTTCTGCACCCGCTGCTCAACCTGCTGCACCGCGCTGGCATCCTTCAGCAGTGAATAGGTCAGCGTAAACTCGGTACTCTGCCCTGGCTGTAGCTGCTTCACGCGACCCTGCTCTTTCTCAATCGTCACCGGATAGGCATAGTTGGTACCCGGCTCAATCCCGGTCACGTAACCCTGCTTCTGCGTATCAGTGTTTTTCCACATGGTCAGCAGCGGCAGCTGTTTGATATCGAACTCAATTGATGCGCCCTTATCGCCCTTACTGTTAATCACTGCGGCCACGGTTTTACCGTTTTCGTCAGCTTTCGGCGTGAGGTTAAACACCATCTCGTCGAAGTCTTTCGTCGGCGCGCCGTAAACATTCCAGTCGTTCAGACCTTTCTTCGCGTAGTCGTTAAACGGTGAAACCGACTTCAGCGGCGCGATAAACCGTGCGTCTTTCTCAAGGATCGGCGTACCGAAGTTGCTGTGATAGATAATCTGGTAATCGTGCGGATAGTCCGCGTGGTTGGTCAGCACATCGTGCACGGTAAAGGAGTCAGAGCCGGGCACGTAACGCAGCTCGGTCCAGGTTTCGAGCTTCGCTTTTTTGAAGGTGGTTTCTTTCAGCAGACCGCGAATACGGATTTCATGCGGTGCTTTTTCATCGACGATCACTTCAACTTTTGAAGCCGGGGTATTACCCGCTTTGCCGTGCAGCGTGTAAATCACGCCATCTTTGGTGACCGGGTGGCCGGTCCACTCAAAGCCACAGCGCACCATCATTTCGTTGAACCCTTCCAGCCAGCCCAGGCCGTTGCGGCTTTCCAGATTGATGTAAGCCGGATTCACGACCTCATCGACCGGGGAATCCCAGCCAAGGCGCACACCATGGCCGTTAACATGCAGCAGATCCATGCCTCGCGTCGGGCTGAGGGCGATGGTCAGGCCATTTTTACTGGTGATGGTCAGCACTTTCGAGCCTTCCTGCTTGCCGCCGTGCAGAACTTTTTGCTGAATGCTGAAGTTCTCACCGGAAAGCTTCAGCTGCTGGCTGTTTACCTGCCAGTTTCCCTTTTCCACACTGGTTTCAGCATCCGTCAGCAGCCAGCTTTGTGCCGATGCCTGACCGCAGATTAACGCCGTAATTACCCCTGCCAGAAGTCTTTTCTTCATCGTATTATCCCTTTTGCTGAATTGATTTAGCTTTGACCGCGTCAAGACTACAAATCAGCGCGGGAGAAAAATGTGACAATCATCACCGCATGGACTTTTAGCCATTTTTAGTCGAATAATCGTGCTACTTCTCACTAAAAAATGCATACGGCGTTGTTTGTTTCATTATTAATGCGACATAAAGTCATTTACTCATCCAACAAGACTTAACGATTCAGCTAGTTTTTCAGGGCCAGTGAAAAATCATCATTTCCAGGCAACCCCTCCTGCCCGCGTGCTGTCCCTGATGCACGAATATTGCATCACACCAGTGCCAGCGTTAAGGTGGTCACCCTTAGTGAATAACAAGTGATTAACAGGGTATGAGCTTCTCGGCTTTCGGTGACAAATTTACGCGCCACTCAGGCATTACGCGCCTGATGGAAGATATGGGTGAGGGTTTACGCACGCCGGGTACGGTGATGTTAGGCGGCGGTAACCCCGCGCAGATCCCCGCAATGAATGACTATTTCCATCAGCTTTTGCAGCAGATGCACGATGAAGGCAAGCTGACGGATGCGCTGTGCAACTACGACGGCCCGCAGGGTAAAAGCACTCTGCTGAACTCCCTGGCGGAGCTGCTCAGTAAAGAGCAGGGCTGGCAGATTTCGCCGAAAAATATTGCCCTGACCAACGGCAGCCAGAGCGCCTTTTTCTATCTGTTTAACTTGTATGCCGGGCATCGCACTGACGGCCAGAAAAAGCGCGTACTTTTCCCGCTGGCTCCAGAATATCTTGGCTATGCCGATGCCGGGCTGGATGAGGACCTGTTTGTCTCCACGCGACCGAATATCGAAATGCTGCCGGAGGGCCAGTTCAAGTATCACGTGGACTTTGAACATCTGCACATTGGCGAAGATACCGGCCTGATCTGCGTCTCCCGACCAACCAACCCCACCGGTAACGTGATTACCGATGACGAGTTGCTGAAACTGGACGCACTGGCGCAGCAGCACGATATTCCACTGCTGATTGATAATGCTTACGGCGTTCCTTTCCCGGGCATTATTTTCAGCGAAGCGCGCCCACTGTGGAATCCGAACATCATTCTGTGCATGAGCCTGTCCAAGCTGGGGCTGCCGGGCTCACGCTGCGGCATCATCATCGCCGATGAGAAGGTGATCTCGGCCATCAGCAATATGAACGGGATTATCAGCCTCGCCCCCGGCAGCATTGGCCCGGCCATGGCGCATGAGATGATTCAACGTGGCGATCTGCTGCGGCTGTCGGAAGAGGTGATTAAGCCCTTCTATCAGGAACGTGTTAAGCAGACAATCGCGGTTATTCGCCGCTATCTGCCGGAAGATCGCTGCCTGATCCATAAACCTGAAGGCGCGATTTTCCTCTGGCTGTGGTTTAAGGACCTGCCGATTTCGACTGAGGTTCTCTATCAGCGGCTGAAGCAGCGCGGCGTGCTAATGGTGCCGGGGCATTTCTTCTTCCCGGGGCTGGAGGCTGAGTGGCCTCACACGCATCAGTGCATGCGCATGAACTACGTTCCGGATAGCGAAGTGATTGAGCGGGGCGTGGCGATTCTGGCGGAAGAGATAGAGCGAGCGAGAAGCGAAGGATAAACAACAGGGGCCGCTTAACGGCGGCCCCTGCATCAGCATTATTTCAGAATTTCAATGCGGCGCGGTTTATTGGCTTCAGGCACCACGCGTTCCAGGTCGATGTATAGCAGACCATTCTCCAGGCGAGCATCCCGCACGTGGACGTGCTCCGCCAGCTGGAATTTACGCTCAAAGTTACGTTCCGCGATGCCCTGATACAGATAGGTGCGCTGCTCCTGCTCTTCAGGATGTGAACCGCGAACGGTCAGCAAATTGTCGTGGGAGGTGATTTCCAGCTCGCTTTCCGCAAAACCGGCCACGGCAATCGTAATACGATAGTGGTTTTCCGCCACCAGCTCCACGTTGTAGGGAGGGTAGCCGCCGTTGTTCCCCTGGCCCTGGCTGGTTTCCAGCAGGTTGATCAGACGGTCAAAGCCGATAGATGAACGATACAGTGGGGCAAGGTCGAAATTACGCATGTTTAAGCTCCTGATATACAGCGAGTTATTAAGATATCGACTCTCCACTATGGACGAGTCGCTGGCTCAGTAAGTACCGCCCTGTCGGCGCAGGTACTTCACTGACCGTAGTAGTAAAATGGTGACACCAGTGACGCTTTCAAGGGGAAGTTGTGATTTTTTTAACCCGATCGCACTGAATGTCATACACTCAGGGATGAGTTCGTCGGCCTTAGTGCCAGCCACCGCAGAGTGGACCGGGATTTCCCCGCGTTTGACGACAGATCTCAGCAGGCTGCAACGACTGAAGGGATAGTAAATGATGAAGGCATTAAAGAAGTATACCGCTGCAGGGTTGCTTACCTGCGCCTCGCTTGGCGCGACCAGCGGCTGCTCAAGCGTTATGACCCATACCGGCCCCAGTCAGGGCTATTATCCAGGAACGCGCGCCAGCGCCAGCGTGTTGACCGATGACGACAGCAGCTGGGCGATGAAACCGCTGGCGGCAATTGATTTGCCGTTTTCTGCGGTGATGGATACGCTGCTGCTGCCGTGGGATTACTATCGTACCGATGATACGGACTCGCCGCGCGAGCGCGTGCGCCGAAGCGAACAGCAAAACAGGACCGCCGACGGACTGTCGCAGGCGGCCCCGATGGTTTCTAATTCACCGACGCCATAAAGATCTGCTGATACCCGTCGTGGCTGCGCAGGTAAGCAACGTGCCGACCGTCGGGAGAAAATACCACCGCATCCGCTGAGGGTGCGGTTTCACTGCGTGGAGTAATGCGGCGCAGTTTTCCCGTTGCCAGCGTACAGAGCGTCACGCTGTTGTCGCAGATAAACGCCAGGCTGCCACCGTCGGGATGCCAGCTGAAGGCGGACTGAATGCCGCTTTCCGACCGGGTAATCTGGCGCGGTTCGCCCCCCAGCGGGGATACCGTCCACAGCTGAACCACACCGAGATCGTCCTTCATCAGAAAGGCAATTGCGCTGCCATCCGGTGAGCTACGCAGCCAGTGCCTCGGTGTACTGACCAGACCGGGATAGCGGCGTTGATGGGTAAAGGTAACGCGCCGCTGCTGTACGCTCTCAGGCGGAGCAGGCAGGCGCGTTGCCGTACCTTCCAGCGGAAAGGCCCCCGGAACGGCAAAATCAGCGTTATCCTCCGGCAGATCGACGACGAACACTTCCGCCACCTTTTCACCGTTTGCCGCCAGCGTATCGCCAATAAAGGCCAGCGCCCATCGCTGCCGCTGCGCACCCCGCTGATAGCCACGGGAGCCAATCCATCCCTCTTCGTAAGCGCGATTGATCTCATCGCTGCCCGGCTGCGGCGTTGGCGTGGTCTGACTGACCAGCACGCAGTAGTGGCTGCCGTCGTATTCACGCGGGTGACGTTTCGGCGGGCACACCGCATGCAGCGGTACGGCAACGCCAACGTTGCGCAAATCCTGGGTTTTGTCCCACTCGTGCATGACATGATCGTTGTAGGTAAAACTTAAGCGGCTGCCGTCCGGGCTAAAGACATGAACGTGGGAACCACCGCGCAGCGCGCCGGGCGTGAAGGGTGGCGTAATATCGCAGGCGTCCAGATTCTCCGCCACGCCGTGCTGAATAATCACTCCACGCCGGTGGTGAAAATCATATTTCCACAGGCTGTCGGGATGCTCCGGCCCGTGAATACAGACGTAGCGCGGCGGAAGATCAGGACTGGCGGTGACCACGCCAACGCGCGCACCGTCCCGCGCCTGATACAGCACCTCCACCGCGCCGCTGCTGACGTTGACCCGCTCAATAGTCAGACCGGTAAAAGACGCCCCGGAAGGGCGCACGTCATAGACCAGCCACTGGCTGTCGGCGGTCCAGACGTTTATGTTGGTCAGCTGATGATGCCGGGGGGCGAAGGTGATCTGTTGTTCACTCATCGGGCAGCCCTTTTACAGAACAAATTTCTCAATTGCCACGGCGACACCGTCTTCACGATTGGATGTCGTTACGAACTGGGCGATTTCTTTCACCACCGTAATCGCATTGCCCATCGCCACGCCCGTACCGACAAATTCCAGCATCGCCAGGTCGTTTTCCTGATCGCCCAGCGCCATCAGTTCGTCGCGCTGCAGGCCAAGAAGCTCCGCCAGCAGCTTAACACCGGCCCCTTTGTTCACCTCTTTATTGAGGATTTCCAGGAAGAACGGTGCGCTTTTCATGATGGTATTACGTTCGTAAGCTTCAGCAGGAATGCGGGCAATCGCCGCGTCCAGCAGTTCAGGCTCATCGATCATCATGATTTTCGGGAAGATTAACGTTGGGTCCATCTCTTCCACGGTACGGTAGCGCAGCGGCATGCCGGTGAGGCCCGCTTCGTGGACGGTGTAACGGCTAATATCTTTGTTGGCGGTATAGAGGTGGCTCTGGGTCAGCGCCTGGAAGTTTACCCCCAGTTCGCGGGACATCTGCTCATAGTAGAGGTAGTCATCGAAGGTCACCGGCACTTCAGCCACGCAGCTGGCATCGTTCGCTTTTTGCACCAGTGCGCCGTTGTTGGTGATGCAGTACTGGCCTTCTTGCTCCAGGCCTAGCTCGCGCAGGTAGCGCTGTACGCCGAGGAACGGCCGTCCGGTTGCCAGCACCACCGCCACGCCTTTATCGCGCGCCGCTTCAATCGCCGCCTTCACCCGGGGCGTCACTTCGTGCTGCGGGTTAAGCAGCGTCCCATCGATATCAATCGCTATTAATTTAATCGCCATGCCACACTCCTTAGCTTCTGTTTTGCTCCATGCTAGCGCGATTCAGCTGGCGATCTCCAGCAGGTTACACAGTTAGTTGTTAGCCCGATGGATTACGGGAAAGTCACGATCGCTGGCGGACGCGTCTGGGATACGGGTAATGCAACTGGAGCAGCAGAAAAAGAATCAAGACAGAGACAGCAGAGGCAGAGGCAGAGGCAGAGGCAGAGGCAGAGGCAGAGGCAGAGGCAGAGGCAGAGGCAGAGAGGTTATTCAGGGGCGGCCCGAAAACAAGCCGCCCCTGCATCGGGTCTTAGATATCGATGTTTGCCGCCCGCAGGGCGTTTTCTTCGATAAAGGCACGACGTGGCTCAACCGCATCACCCATCAGGGTAGTGAACAGCTGATCGGCCGCAATCGCATCTTTCACCGTCACGCGCAGCATACGACGGCTGTCCGGGTCCATGGTGGTTTCCCACAGCTGTTCCGGGTTCATTTCACCCAGACCTTTATAACGCTGTACGGACAGGCCACGACGTGACTCTTTCACCAGCCAGTCCATTGCCTGCTCGAAGCTGGCAACCGGCTGGCGGCGCTCGCCGCGCTCAATGTAGGCATCTTCTTCAATCAGGCCGCGAAGTTTTTCACCCAGCGTACAGATTTTGCGGTATTCCGCGCCCAGCATAAACTCCGTATCCAGCGGATAATCGGTATCCACACCGTGAGTACGGATGCGAACCACCGGCTCAAAGATATGCAGCTCACGGTTTTCACGCACCACACCAACGTAGCTGCTGCCGTGCTGCTCTTTCTCGTTCAGCCAGGTCACCAGGGTATCCAGCCAGCTTTGCACCGCCGCTTCCGCAGAGAGATCGCTCAGCGTTGGGTTGTAGATCAGCGCATTCAGCAGCGACACCGGATAGCGGCGCTCCATACGCTTGATCATTTTGCGCGTGCTGTTGAATTCAGCCACCAGCGACTCCAGCGGCTCACCGCCCAGCGCAGGCGCATTGGCGTTGGTGTGCAGCGTGGCACCATCAAGAGCGATAGCGATCTGGTACTGGTCCATGGCTTCGTCGTCTTTGATGTACTGTTCCTGCTTGCCTTTTTTCACCTTATACAGCGGCGGCTGTGCGATATACACGTGGCCACGCTCGATGATTTCCGGCATCTGACGGTAGAAGAAAGTCAGCAACAGCGTACGGATATGCGAACCATCGACGTCGGCATCGGTCATGATGATGATGCTGTGATAGCGCAGTTTGTCCGGGTTATATTCATCGCGACCAATGCCGCAGCCCAGCGCGGTGATCAGCGTCGCGACTTCCTGCGAAGAGAGCATCTTGTCGAAGCGCGCCTTCTCCACGTTAAGGATTTTACCTTTCAGCGGCAGAATCGCCTGGTTTTTACGGTTACGACCCTGCTTGGCTGAACCGCCCGCAGAATCACCCTCCACCAGGTAAATTTCAGACAGTGCCGGGTCGCGCTCCTGACAGTCGGCCAGTTTGCCCGGCAGGCCTGCCAGATCCAGCGCGCCCTTACGACGGGTCATCTCACGGGCACGGCGTGCGGCTTCACGCGCACGCGCAGCATCAATAATCTTACCGACGACGATTTTCGCATCGCCCGGATTTTCCTGCAGATAATCACTCAGCAGTTCGTTCATCTGCTGCTCAACTGCCGATTTCACCTCAGAGGAAACCAGCTTGTCTTTGGTCTGCGAGGAGAATTTAGGGTCCGGCACTTTCACCGACACGACCGCAATCAGGCCTTCACGCGCATCGTCACCGGTGGCGCTGACTTTGGCTTTCTTGCTGTAGCCTTCTTTATCCATGTAGGCATTCAGCGTACGGGTCATCGCCGCACGGAAGCCGGCCAGGTGCGTACCGCCGTCGCGCTGAGGAATGTTGTTAGTGAAGCAGTAAATATTTTCCTGGAAACCGTCGTTCCACTGCAGCGCCACTTCCACGCCAATGCCGTCTTTCTCAGTAGAGAAATAGAACACGTTTGGGTGAATCGGGGTTTTATTCTTGTTCAGATACTCCACAAACGCCTTAATACCGCCTTCGTAGTGGTAGTGATCTTTCTTATCGTCGCGCTTGTCTTCCAGCTTGATAGAAACGCCGGAGTTCAGGAAGGAAAGCTCACGCAGGCGTTTTGCCAGGATCTCATATTCGAAATCGGTAACATTGGTAAAGGTCTGGTGACTTGGCCAGAAGCGCACGCGGGTTCCGGTGAGTTCAGTCTCGCCGGTCACGCTCAGCGGAGCCTGCGGCACGCCGTGAACATAAACCTGCTGATGGACCTGACCGTCGCGACGAATGGTCAGCTCTAATTTTTCCGACAGGGCGTTAACCACTGAGACACCCACGCCGTGAAGACCGCCGGAAACCTTATAAGAGTTGTCATCAAATTTACCGCCTGCGTGCAGCACGGTCATGATCACTTCGGCAGCGGAAACCCCTTCTTCCGGGTGAATACCGGTCGGGATTCCACGGCCATCATCCTGCACGGAAACAGAGTTATCGGCATGAATGGTAACAACAATATCGGAGCAGTAGCCGGCGAGTGCTTCGTCAATGGCGTTATCCACGACCTCGAAGACCATGTGATGCAGACCGGTACCGTCATCCGTATCGCCGATATACATACCAGGGCGCTTGCGTACAGCATCAAGTCCTTTAAGAACTTTAATACTTGAGGAGTCATAAGAATTCGACATCAACGTTTCTCGCTCATTTAATCTTCAGGTTGAACCGCTATTTTACCTTGTTCTACGTGGAACATCTTGCCCTTTTCGCCAGCCATATCGAACACATGTTCAGTACCAATGGCACTAACGAAAACCTGGGCCTGAGTGGCTTTTAAACGCGACGCCAGCAGCTGTCGACGCGTCTCATCCAGCTCAGAGGCAAAATCATCTATCAGATACAGGCAACGACGCCCGCTCTGTCGGGTGAGAAACTCACCCTGCGCCAGCCTCAGGGCGCACATCAGCAGCTTAAGTTGGCCGCGTGAGAGTAAATCTTCCACCGGCGTCCCTTCGGCACGAATGCGGAAATCCGCTTTGTGCGGGCCGCTGGCGGTATAGGTCAGTGCGCGATCGCGCTCAAACTGACGTTCAAGCAGTTCCGCATAGTCGCTCTCTTTATCCCAGCCGCGCTGGAAAGAGAAACTCAGTTCGAACTCGGGTAAAAACTGCGCACAGGTTGTATTGATATCGGCGGCAATCGCTTCGCTGTAGGCCGCACGCCATGCGCTTATCTGCTCGGCAAGCGGAGCCAGTTCACGATCCCATGCCTGAATCTGCTGGTAGCGCGTCAACTGGCGCAGCGCGGCGTTGCGCTGCTTTAACAGCCTGCGCAGATTGTTCCAGGCGTTAAAAAAGCCCGGCTCGTTGTGAAAGCAGCCCCAGTCTATGTAGGCACGGCGAAATTTCGGCCCGCCGTTCAGCAGGGTAAATCCCTCCGGCGTGATCAGCTGCATCGGTAACATCTGCGCCAGCTCGGCCACTTTATGGCCGTCGCTGCCGTCAATGCGGACTTTACTGTCACCGGCACGATTTTTGGTCAGGCCGACCGAGATCTCGCGTTCGGCGCCAGCAATACGGCCGTGCAGCACAAAGGCATCCTGGCCATGACGGATTACCCGACCGGCCTGCAGGCTGCGAAACGCACGCCCATGACCAAGGGTATAGATCGCTTCCAGCACGCTGGTTTTACCGCTGCCGTTGGGGCCAACAAGAAAGTTGAACCCCGGGGCCAGCGTCAAATCCGCATTTTCGATATTGCGAAAATCTTTAATAAGAAGGCGGGTTAAAGCCATAGCAGACAAAATCTCAATACCGGCGATATAACAGCACCCTGTCCTTTCTGTACGTCAGGCCAGTGCATTAACGGGCAACGTGCAGGTTAGCCCGGAATTATAACCGCATTGGCATAACAACGTAGGCCGCACTCTGGCTTGCTGCATCTTCAATCTGCACGCTGGAAACCGAATCCGTCAGCAGCAGACGCACGTTCTCGCACTTCAGCGCATTCAGAACGTCCAGCACGTAGCTGACGTTGAAGCCGATTTCGAGATCGGTGCCGCCGTAGCTCACGTCCAGAATCTCTTCTGCTTCTTCCTGTTCAGGGTTGTTGGCAGTGATTTTCAGCTGGTTTTCACTGATATACAGACGCACGCCACGGAACTTTTCGTTGGAAAGAATCGCCGCACGGGAAAATGCCTGCTTCAGCAGATCGCAGCTGGCATCCAGGGTTTTGTCCGGATTTTTCGGCAGTACGCGGCGATAGTCAGGGAAACGGCCGTCAACCAGCTTCGAGGTGAAGATGAAGTCACCAACGTGCGCGCGGATATTGTTGCTACCGATCTGCACCTGTAATGGCGTATCGCCACCGTCGAGCAGACGAACCAGTTCAATCACCCCTTTACGCGGCACGATCACCGAATGGTTTGGCAAAGACTGACCCACCGGCATTGAACAGACCGCCAGACGGTGTCCGTCGGTGGCTACGGTGCGCAGCTCTTCGCCTTCGGTTTCAAACAGCATACCGTTCAGGTAGTAGCGAACGTCCTGATGCGCCATCGAAAACTGCGTGGCTTCGATCAGGCGCTTCATGGTCGCCTGCGGCAGGGTGAATTCGACATCAATCTGCCAGTCGTCCAGGTTCGGGAAGTCGCTGGCGGGCAGAGTGGAAAGTGAGAAGCGGCTGCGGCCGGAGCGCACCAGCATTCTGTCACCTTCCAGAATCACGGTGATCTCCGCGCCTTCGGGCAGGCCACGGCAGATATCAAAGAATTTACGTGCCGGAACCGTCGTGGCGCCAGGCTGATGATCCTGAGTCAGCGCCACGCGCGCGACCATTTCCATCTCAAGATCGGTACCGGTCAGCCGCAGGGTGCCTTCATCGACCTGCAGCAGCAGGTTACCAAGGATCGGCAGAGTAGGGCGGCCGCCTAACGGGCTGCTGACCTGCTGTAATGGTTTAAGCAAACGCTCACGTTCTACAATAAATTTCATAGTCAGGAAGATAATGTTCTGATTAGATTTGAGAAATCTTCTTTAATGTCGTGACTCTCTTCACGCAGCTGCTCAATTTTACGGCAGGCATGTAGCACGGTGGTATGGTCACGACCCCCGAAAGCGTCGCCGATCTCCGGCAGACTGTGGTTGGTCAGCTCTTTCGCCATCGCCATCGCCATCTGGCGCGGGCGGGCTACCGAGCGGGATCGCCGTTTAGACAGCAGATCGGCCACTTTAATTTTGTAATATTCGGCAACCGTCTTTTGAATGTTGTCGATAGTGACCAGCTTTTCCTGTAACGCCAGCAGGTCACGCAGCGCTTCACGGACGAAGTCGATGGTGATGGCACGCCCGGTAAAGTTGGCATTGGCGATAACGCGGTTCAGCGCCCCTTCCAGCTCGCGGACGTTAGAGCGCAGACGCTTGGCAATAAAGAATGCCACTTCACCCGGCAGGCGGATGTCATTCTCATCTGCTTTTTTCATCAGAATCGCCACGCGGGTTTCCAGCTCAGGCGGCTCGATCGCCACCGTCAGGCCCCAGCCAAAGCGGGATTTAAGACGATCTTCTACCCCATTGATCTCTTTCGGATAGCGATCCGAGGTCAAAATGATCTGCTGATTACCTTCCAGCAGCGCATTAAAGGTATGGAAGAACTCTTCCTGAGAGCGCTCTTTGTTGGCAAAGAACTGGATATCATCGATCAGCAGCGCATCGACCGAACGGTAGTAACGCTTAAATTCTTCTATCGCATTGTTTTGTAATGCTTTTACCATGTCCTGTACGAAACGCTCGGAGTGCATATACACCACTTTGGCATTGGGCTTGCGCGCCATAATGCCGTTGCCGACCGCATGCAGCAGGTGCGTTTTACCTAAGCCCGTACCGCCGTACAGAAATAACGGGTTGTATGCGCCGCCGGGGTTATCGGCCACCTGACGCGCCGCCGCGCGCGCCAGCTGGTTTGATTTACCCTCAACGAAATTGTCGAAGTTGTGCTTGGTATTGACGTTAGAGCGGTATGACAGTTCCGCCGGTGCAGGTACGCTGTCCCAGCTTGGGCGAACCGGAGCCGCGCGGCTGCTTGTACCCGGCGCACTGGCGTGCGCGCTGGCCATGACCGGCTGACTGACAGGTTGTACCGCCGGTTTGCTGCCCACTTCAAAACGCAACAGCGGAACGTTCGGCCCACAGAAGTCATTTAGCAGTGCATTGATATTATTCAGGTATTTATCCCGAACCCAGTCGAGTACAAACCGATTTGGTGCATATAATGCCAGCGTGTTGTCATTCAGTTCGGCCTGCAAGGGGCGTATCCACATGCTGAATTCTGTGGCAGGTAGCTCATCCTGCAAACGGGCAAGACACTGTTGCCAAAGCGTAAGTGACACGGCGGACTCCACTCGAAAAAAAATTCGATAAGAAAAAATAAGGGCGCTGAAGCGATAATTTCATCATTGTTGACGCATGCCGATGAGACGCATGCGAACCGTTATCTACGGTTACTCCACTCTAGCCCGGCATCCTGGAAGCATGCGGTTAGCAAGACGACCCGAAGGATCGTTAGCGGAACGGCGGATCATAGCGTAAACCGTCGCAGAGATCTTCACTTTCTACACAGTTTTGATCCAATTTATCCACAGGCGCATACAACGCAGATTAGTTTACGCCACCTTGCGCAAAAGACATTCAGGATCGTCTGCATTCAGTGAAATTTAATGGTGCCATCACGTTATTGCCGCAAAAACAATGTAACGGGATCGCGAGATGATCCTGCACGATCCTTGCGCTTTTTAACGGAGGCCGTATAATTCTTGCCCCGGCGTGCTGCGCCGTGGCCCTTATGGCTGTTTTTGCGGGTCAAAACGGGCAATCAGGGCGCGGTTTTCACGCGAAGTAAATTGACTCTGGACTGTACAATTATTACAATCCCGCCTCTTTATTAAAGATACACTGAGGCGTCGGTCGGTTTTTCGGGCCAGTTAACGCGTCACTAAGTGAAATTATTCAAGTTTAGGTAGAAATCGCCATGAAACGCACTTTTCAACCGTCCGTACTGAAGCGTAACCGTTCACACGGTTTCCGTGCTCGTATGGCAAATAAAAATGGTCGTCAGGTTCTGGCACGTCGTCGTGCTAAAGGCCGTTCTCGTCTGACCGTTTCTAAGTAATAAAAGCTAACCGCTGAGTGGTTAAGCTCGCATTTCCCAGGGAGTTACGTTTGTTAACTCCCACTCATTTCACTTTCGTCTTCCAGCAGCCACAACGGGCTGGCACGCCGCAAATCACCATTCTCGGCCGCCTGAACACGCTGGGGCATCCCCGCATCGGTCTGACCGTCGCAAAAAAACATGTTAAGCGTGCGCACGAGCGTAATCGGATCAAGCGATTGACCCGTGAAAGCTTTCGCCTGCGCCAGCATGAACTTCCCGCAATGGATTTTGTGATTGTGGCGAAGAAAGGGGTCGCTGACCTGGATAATAAGGCATTGACGGAAGCGTTGGAGAAATTATGGCGCCGCCATTGTCGCCTGGCTCGCGGTTCCTAATCGCGCTGATTCGCGTCTATCAGCGCGTAATCAGCCCGTTACTGGGACCTCACTGCCGATTTCATCCTACCTGTTCGCAATACGGAATTGAGGCATTGCGCAGGTTTGGGGTGATAAAAGGGAGTTGGTTGACGATGAAACGCATATTAAAATGCCACCCTTTGAACCCAGGTGGCGACGATCCGGTACCGCCAAACAACCATTGATACCAGAGAACATTAACGATGGATTCGCAACGCAATCTCTTTCTCATCGCTTTTCTGTTCGTGTCTTTTATGATCTGGCAAGCCTGGCAGACGGATAATAATCCTCAGCCATTGCAAACCCAGACCACGCAGACCACGACAGCAGCGGGTGATGTCGCTAATCAGGGTGTTCCTGCCAGCGGCCAGGGCAAAACGATCACCGTTAAGACCGATGTCCTGTCTTTAAGCATTAATACTCGCGGTGGTGATATTGACCAGGCACAGCTGCTGACCTATCCGGACTCACTGGGTTCCGATAAGCCTTTCCTGCTGCTGGAAAACACCCCTGATTTCCTGTACCAGGCGCAGAGCGGCCTGACCGGTCGTAACGGCCCGGATAATCCGGCAAACGGCGGTCGTCCTCTTTACACGGCTTCTCAGGATAGCTTCGAACTGGCCGATGGTCAGAACGAACTGCGTATCCCACTGACCTTTACCGCTGAAAACGGCGCGGTCTACACCAAGACCTTCGTGCTGAAACGCGGTGAATACGCTATTGGCGTCGATTATCATATCAACAACGCCAGCCAGCAGCCGCTGGAAGTGTCGATGTTCGGTCAGCTGAAACAGACTATCGATCTGCCTAAGCATCGTGATACCGGCAGCAACAACTTTGCTCTGCATACTTTCCGTGGCGCGGCTTACTCCAGCAGTGAGACCAACTACGAGAAGTATAAATTCGATAAGATCAGCGAAAACGAAAACCTGAGCACCACCACCACCAACGGTTGGGTGGCGATGCTGCAGCAGTACTTCGCGACGGCCTGGGTACCGCAGACCGCTGGCAGCAACACGCTGTACACCAGCAACCTGGGTAACGGCGTAGCGGCAGTTGGCTTCAAATCTGCACCGGTGACTATCGCGGCAGGTTCTCAGCAAGAGCTGAAAGCCACGCTGTGGGTTGGCCCGGAAATTCAGGACAAAATGGCGGCGATTGCCCCACACCTGGATCTGACCGTAGACTACGGCTGGCTGTGGTTTATCTCTCAGCCACTGTTTAAGCTGCTGAAATTCCTGCACAGCTTCATCGGTAACTGGGGCTTCTCGATTATCGTTATCACCTTTATCGTTCGTGGCATCATGTACCCGCTGACTAAAGCGCAGTACACCTCCATGGCGAAAATGCGCATGCTGCAGCCGAAGATTCAGGCGATGCGTGAGCGTTTAGGCGATGACAAACAGCGCATGAGTCAGGAAATGATGGCGCTGTATAAGTCTGAGAAGGTTAACCCGCTGGGCGGCTGTCTGCCTCTGGTTATCCAGATGCCAATCTTCCTGGCCCTGTACTACATGCTGATGGGCTCGGTAGAACTGCGTCATGCGCCGTTTGCACTGTGGATCCACGATCTGTCCGCGCAGGACCCGTACTACATCCTGCCGATCCTGATGGGTGTCACGATGTTCTTCATCCAGAAGATGTCGCCGACCACCGTGACCGATCCGATGCAGCAGAAGATCATGACCTTTATGCCGGTCATCTTCACCGTGTTCTTCCTGTGGTTCCCTTCAGGTCTGGTGCTGTACTACATCGTCAGTAACCTGGTGACCATTATCCAGCAGCAGCTGATTTATCGCGGCCTGGAAAAACGTGGCCTGCACAGCCGCGACAAGAAGAAAGCGTAAGAGTAATAACACGGGGCAGCCTTTTTACGGTTGCCGCGTGCCAATACCGAACACACTGTTTACACTAAGGCGGTCACTCAGACCGCCTTATTTTTTTGCATCAAAAGAGAGTTAACCATGAGCCATAGCGATACGATTGTTGCCCAGGCAACCCCGCCAGGACGCGGCGGCGTAGGTATTCTGCGCGTTTCCGGTAGCAAAGCGGCGGAAGTAGCACAGCTGCTGCTGGGCAAGCTGCCCAAGCCGCGCTATGCCGACTATCTGCCGTTTCGCGACGCCGACGGTAGCACCCTGGACCAGGGTATCGCGCTGTGGTTCCCCGGCCCTAACTCCTTTACCGGCGAGGATGTGCTGGAGCTGCAGGGCCACGGCGGCCCGGTGATCCTCGACCTGCTGCTGAAACGCATCGTGGCGCTGCCCGGGCTGCGCATTGCCAACCCGGGTGAGTTCTCCGAGCGCGCCTTCCTCAACGACAAGCTGGACCTGGCCCAGGCGGAAGCGATTGCCGACCTGATCGACGCCAGTTCCGAGCAGGCGGCGCGCTCGGCCGTTAACTCGCTGCAGGGCGTTTTCTCCACCCGCGTTAACAACCTTGTGGAAGCACTTACTCACCTGCGGATCTACGTGGAAGCGGCCATCGACTTCCCGGATGAAGAGATCGACTTCCTATCAGACGGTAAAATTGAAGCGCTGCTGCACAAGGTGATTGCCGATCTGGACGGCGTACGTGCCGAAGCGCGCCAGGGCAGCCTGCTGCGCGAAGGGATGAAGGTCGTGATCGCCGGGCGGCCCAACGCCGGTAAATCCAGCCTGCTAAATGCGCTGGCTGGCCGCGATGCCGCTATCGTCACCGATATTGCCGGCACCACGCGCGACGTGCTGCGCGAGCATATTCATATCGACGGCATGCCGTTGCATATCATTGATACTGCGGGCCTGCGTGAAGCCAGCGACGAAGTTGAGCGCATCGGCATCGAACGTGCGTGGAAAGAGATCGAACAGGCCGATCGTGTGCTGTTTATGGTCGACGGCACCACTACCGGTGCGACAGAACCGGGCGAGATCTGGCCGGACTTTATTGCCCGCCTGCCGGAGGCGCTGCCGATCACCGTGGTACGTAATAAAGCCGATAAGACCGGTGAAACGCTGGGAATTATAGAAGTAAACGGTCACTCACTTATTCGCCTTTCCGCCCGCACCGGCGAAGGAGTGGACGTGCTGCGCGAGCATCTGAAGGCCAGTATGGGCTTCTCGGGCAATATGGAGGGTGGATTCCTCGCTCGTCGCCGTCATCTTCAGGCGCTGGAACTGGCGGCAGAACATCTGCAACAGGGTAAACATCAGCTGCTTGGGGCCTGGGCAGGGGAACTGCTGGCGGAAGAGCTGCGTCTGGCGCAGCAAAGTCTGAGTGAAATCACCGGGGAATTCAGCTCCGATGACCTGCTGGGGCGGATATTCTCTAGTTTCTGTATTGGTAAGTAATTAACAGTGAGGCACCGATAAGGTGCCTACGTCCAGCCAGTCACTAATCGCCCTGCTCTGGCCTGCATGCCTTCAAGAATTGAATCACCTATCGGAGCGGGGAACTCAGCAGGTAGCTGGTTTCTGACTTTCGTTACAACGGCATCCATCGACTGTGCAAATTCAGTCAGAATACTTTCCATCGATTCTTTGGCGAACCCAACAGCTTGAGCCGTCTGAAAAAAGTGACGAGGGAAAATCTGCTCAATGGCATATTTCTTGCCCTTTGAGCCAGTCAGCCCCATGGCAAGTTTGGCATCCCTGCGATCAATACCCCGGCCACCAATCCCCGGGTACATGGAGAGGATGTCATAGTAAGGCGTGAGACGATATCGTCCCTCAGACTCAATGAACACGGAAAAATTCTTTGCATGCCCATCCGTGGCTGCCAATAGCCAAAACAACACCTGAGCCTTCATAAAGCTATAGCGGTCTTTTTCTGGCTCTACCGCCCCTAACAGAAACGACATAATGGCGGAAATTCCTGGTCCACCGTGATTTTCATATTTCAGCGCGGGGGGGACACTCAACACCTGGCAAAAATCCTCCTGCGGCAGTCGCATAATCCAGCGACCGTCCGAGGCATATTTACGATCGAACCGTTCTACCGCCAGCGCTTTTATCTTTCCGGCTCTGAGCATAAAGCATTGCGGTACCGGCAGCCCGAACTCGCGGGCAATCATCATACATAGATATTCATTCTCAACGCTGTCAGACATATCTATCGTATAGGAGTGGCTCTCGATTTTACCAATCGGTAACTTGATGATATGCGTAGTTGGCGTGGCATTGATGGGAAGGCACCAGCGGTCATCTTTAAAAAGCAGTGCTGTCTTTTCCTGGGCACCGGCAAGAGAGATACGAAAATCATCCTCCGAGTCAATCATTCCGAGGGGGGCATCGGACAGATATCCCATCAATATGCTTTCAAATTTTTGCTCGGAAAGGGATTTATATTCGATCTGCTTTATATCGCTGACAGATTTTCCCTGTGGTACTAATTGCAACGCACCAACGCTGTCCTGGCCCACTTTAGCCAACAGATCAAAGGGCTGGGTGGAATCAGCCTGATGTCGGGTAACAATTCGTCTTCTGATATCCAGATTATCAGGCAACAGATTGTCGAAGAAATTATAAACTTCATCACCTTGATAGGGCTGATGGCGCAGCGGCATAGAGAGTGAGACAGGGCGACTACCCGGTAGCCCAATCCAGTTCGCATCATAGGTAAAATGATGTGCTCCACTCCCCGTTTTTGTTAATACCCCTACATGATAGCCATTCATGTAAACATCGAGCGCAGCCATTACCATTCCTCTTTCCATGAAGATGCTGCCCCGGAAGCCTCATTACTGTCGGCACCGCTATTCCTGGGCGTGACGGTCAATTCTAAATTCAATGCCGAAAGGATCTTAAAGAAGGTTTCCAGCTTGGTGGAATCTGGATACTGTTCGAAGTTGGATACTGTATCCTGGCGAATCCCCACCTTAGTAGCCACTTTCCCCTGTGAAAGCTTCTGCGTGATGCGGACATCTTTCAGATAACTACTCAGCTGTTTGCTGTTAGTAACCTTCATTATTTACACCTTACCGGTTGTGGGCGGTAGGATAAATATTACACGCTTTAGCAGGTAAAACAATAATTACACGCTACAGGCGGTAATACTAACTCTACCGTCTATAGCGTGTAAGTTGCATCTCAAAGTGAGCATTTACTGACCTGCACTAACGGACTGTTAATGCAGGTTTTTATCAATAATTAATTCTCAGCCTGGCAGTTACGCGGGGTAATATTGTTTTCCTTCGCGTAGGCGCTGGCGGATTTCTCGATGATCGGACGCAGCAGCGCCCAGTCCGGTGAAATCCAGTCGCTAATCACTTTCCACTGGCTGCCGTCCCACTGCTGGAAGGTCACGCGGCCCTGGCCTTCGTGATCCTCACAGGTTACGTTAATCGAGTGGAACAGGCCTTTGGCGCCCAGCGCTTCCACACGGGCAGGATCAAGCTGCAGATGCTCGAAGCCCCAACGGATTTCATCGCCGGTCAGCGTGCGGTGGCCAAACTTCTGCTGCGCGATACGAATCGCCTCAACGTTCAGAATGCCGTTAACGATGCCGAGGTTATGATAAACGCTGCCGATGCGTTTACGATCCTGCAGATTCCCTTTACCGGCACCGTAGACCTTATCAATAATCTCTTTCACTACCGGATACACCGAGCCGGATGCCTGGGTGGTCAGTGCGATATAGCCCTTCGCCGCATTCCCCGCAGGGATCACGTCCTCTTCGGAATTCGACCAGACGTTGCCGATAATGTGATCCGCCGGGTAACCAACCTTCTGCGCGGTTTTCAGCGCCACCGGGTTCATCACGCCAAAGCCACGCAGCACCACGTAATCCGGTTTCGCACGACGAATGGTCAGCCACTGCGACTGCTGTTCGTTGCCCGGATGCGGCACTTCGATCTGCTGTACTTCAAAGCCGTATTTTTTCGCCAGCAGCTCAAAAATCGGGATGGTTTCCTTGCCGTATGGCGAACCGTGGTACAACACGACAATTTTTTTACCCTGCAGTTTGTCCAGGCCGCCGAGACGGGTGCCGATAAATTTGATGATCCCCGACGTTTCGCTGTACGGGTTAAGCAGCAGCGGGAAAACATACGGGAAGACGCGGCCATCGGTCGAGTCGGTACGACCATGATCGATGGTGATCAGCGGCGTTTTATCGCGGGTGACGTCATCGATCATCGCATAGGCAATACCCACGGAAAGCGGGTTCCAGGCGGCAACGCCGGGCTTACTTTTTTGGCGTTTATAACACTCAACGCCACGCTCCACTTCATACTGGGTTTCACACTCGTCCCAGGTAAGCTTGACGCCGTTAACTCCGCCGTCACGCTGATTGATCAGCTGTAAGTAGTCAATAAACCCGCCAAAGAAGCCACTGCCCGCGGCGGCATAAGGCCCGACGCGATAGCTCTGTAACGGGAAATACTGTTCATCCGCCCTGGCGCCGAGCGAGAGCTGCGCCAGCAGCAGCGTAACCCCGACGATAAGCCGGGTAAGCGATATCACCTTCATTTTCACCATTTTCATGCCCTGTTATTAGTAGAATTATTTTTGCCCGGCGAAACCGTCAGCTCCAGGCGTGCAGCGGTGGATTGACCCCGTTCAGCGCGTAGTTGCCGAGGATGGCGTACTTCCAGCGCACCGGATCGTGCAGCGTATGGGTACGTGCGTTGCGCCAGTGACGATCGAGATTGTGCTCGGCAAGCGTGGAACGGGTGCCAGCCAGTTCGAACAGGCGGTTGGTTGCTTCAATGGCGATTTCCGTGCTCAGCACCTTGGCTTCCGCCACGGCAATCTGCGCTTTTGCCACGTTATCCGCCGTCGGTTCTGCCACCGCGCGATCGATCCACAGGCCCGCTTTTTCCTGTAGCGCCTCGGCGGCGTGCAGCCGCAGCGTCAGATCGCCGACGCGCTGAATGGTGTAAGGATCGTCGGAGGCGCGATCCAACCCGCTGTCCACCCAGGGGCGTGATTTCTCGCGTACGAAGCGGATGGTTTCGTTAATGGCCGCCTCGGCGATGCCGGAATCAATCGCCACCTGCACAATCTGGAAAATCGCGCCGTCGGCGCTGGGCGCTTCATAGCCTTTATAGCCGGGAACCAGATGGGTTTTCGGCACCCGCACGTTATCCAACAGCACGGTGCCGCTGGCGGTGGTGCGCTGGCCGAAGGCAGACCAGTCGTCGATTACCGTCAGCCCCGGCGCATCGCGGTCGGCAATGGCGTACCACGCCCGGCCCTGATCATCCAGCGCCACGATCGGCACCAGATGCGCCAGCAGCGCACCGCTGGAGTAAAATTTCTTGCCGCTCACCAGCACATGATCGCCGTCATCAACAAAGCGCGTTTCGAAATCCGCCGCGCGCTTGCTGCCAAACTCAGAGAAGGCGTTGCCAAAGCGCACGCCGCTCAGCACTTGAACAAACAGTTCACGCTGCTGCGCTTCATCGCTGACCGTGCGGATCGCCGCCACCACGCCAAGATGGTTCTGGGAAATCTGCGAAATTGAGGGATCGGCGGCGGCAATGATCTGCACCACCTTCGCCAGCGTGGCGTAGGAGACCTCCGGGCCGCCGAAGCGCTTCGGCACATTGATCGACCACAGCCCGCTCTGAGAAAACGCGTCCAGCTCGGTAATCGGCAGGATGCGATCGCGATCGCGCTCGGCGGCGGTGAGAACAAACTGCGCGGCCAGTTCGGTAGCCACGCGGATCGCCTCTTCATCACTCTGAATAATATGCGCGGGCTGCGCCGGGCGCGGATAGCCCGGCACGCCACGCGGTGTAGTATTGGTAGGATGTGGCTGAGAGGCGGTTACTGCGTCTTCGGTCTGAAGCGTACTCATCGGTATTCTCCTGTATAAAAGTTATGCTGCAAATCCCAGATAAATTCTCTGTACGTCTTCCTGCTGGCTTAATGCCTGCGCATCACCGGAAAGCGCCACGCTGCCGGTATCCAGCACATAAGCGCGATGGGCATGGCGTAATGCCACCGTGGAGTTCTGTTCCGCTACCAGAATCGATAGCTTTTGCTGCTGGTTAAGGCGGGTCAGCACCGCAAAAATCTCTTCAACAATCAGCGGTGCAAGGCCCATTGAGGGTTCGTCCAGCAGCAGCAGCTGGGGTTTCGCCATCAGCGCGCGGCCGATGGCCGCCATCTGCTGTTCGCCGCCGGAAGCCAGCCCGGCGGCCAGCTGTCGTTTGTCCTTCAGCCGTGGGAAAATCTGATAGATCTCCTCCAGTCCCTGGCGAATCTCCACCCGGGAGGCCGAACGTGCCAGCGCACCGGCAATCAGGTTTTCTTCCAGAGTCAGTGAAACGAAGCAGTGCCGCCCTTCAAGTACCGGGACGATGCCGCGCTTCACCAGCCGGTGCGGGGCTTCGGCGGTAATATCCGCGCCGCGCCACAGCACGCGGCCCGCGCTGACCTCACCGCGACGCGCGGGCAGCAGGTGTGAGATCGCCTGCAGGGTGGTCGATTTCCCTGCGCCGTTGCGCCCGAGCAGCGCCACAATTTCCCCTTCGCCAACGGTGAGCGAAATATCCTCCAGCGCCACGATATGGCGCTGATAGCGGGCGCTGAGGTGCGCTACCTCAAGCAGCGCGTTACGGTCAGTCATGATGTTCTCCGCGAGGTGAAGTACGACGCCAGCCGCTGCGTCAGCGCCGCCAGCCCTTTTGGTTCGGCAATCAGGAACCCGATCAGCAAAACGCCGACAATGATGTTCTGCACCAGCTCCAGCACGCCGGAATCCACCTGCTGGCCAAACAGCCATGCGCCAAGCCGGGAAAGCAGCAGCGGAAACAGCGTCAGCAGCGCCGCGCCAAGAAACGCGCCGCGAACCGTGCCTAATCCCCCGATAATGATGATAAACAGCAGCTGGAATGAGCGATCCAGATTGAAACCCGCCGGTTCGACGTTGCGCAGATAGGTGAATGACCACAGCACGCCGGCAATGCCGATAATGAAAGAGGAGAAGCCGAAGGCGATCATCCGGGTTCGCAGCACCGGTACACCGATCGCTCTCGCCGCCAGCGGGTTGTCACGTACGGCGATAAAGTTGCGCCCGGCCGAGCTGTTAACCAGCCGCCAGACCAGCCAGGTCAACAAACTGACCACCGTCAGGGTAAACAGATAGCGACGCTCGGAGCTGTCGATGATCCACGCACCCAGGTGCAGCGGAGCCACCGATACCACGCCGGACGCGCTGTTCATCGAAAACCAGCTAAAGTTGTTCAGCGCCCACTGGACAAAGAACTGCGTCGCCAGGGTAGAAATCGCCAGATAAAAACTGCTGAGCCGCAGGCTCGGCAGGCCGAAGATCAGTCCCAGCAGTGCACTGATACCGCCTGCCAGCAGTAACACCAACGGCAGCGGCAGGTCCAGGCGACCAATCAGATTCAGCGCGGCGTAGGCACCCACCGCCATAAAGGCGGCGCTGCCGAGGGAGATCTGCCCGGTATAGCCTGCCAGCACGTTCAGCCCCAGCGCAGCCAGCGACAGCGCGAGGAACGGCGTGAGTACCGCATCAAACAGGTATTCGTTACCGATCAGCGGCAGCAGAATAAACGCCACGGCGGGTAGAATAATCCCGCCAGCACTGAGGCGAGGCAGGGTACGACGAACGTCCGGTGAGAGAGTCAACATCGTTACAGCCTCGATAAGCGGTGGGAGCCAAACAGGCCCGCAGGACGGATCAGCAGGAATAGCAGCGCTACGGCGTAGGCGATCCAGCTGTCGATTCCGCCGCCCAGCAGCGGACCGAGATACACCGATCCCAGCTTTTCGATCAGGCCAACCAGCAGCCCGGCAACGATCACCCCGGCCACCGAATCAAATCCGCCCAGTACGAGAACCGGCAGCGCTTTCAGAACCACCAGAGACAGTGAGAACTGTACGCCCAGCCTTGCCCCCCACAGCAGCCCGGCAACCAGCGCGACAATCCCTGCCGCCGCCCAGACCACCGCCCACAGGCGGCCAATATTCAGGCCTACCGCCAGCCCGGCAAAGGTGTCATCCGCCACCGCACGGAAAGCCAGTCCGGTGTGCGTATAGCGAAAGAACAGGCTCAGCAGCAGTACCATCAACCCGGCAACGCCGGCGGCAAACAGATCGAACTGGCTGATCAGCACGCCGCCAACTTCAAACGGCGTGTCGTCGATGCCCAGGTCCAGTGCGTGAACCTGCGTTCCCCACAACAGCTGTGCAGCACCCTCGATGATGTACGACACGCCAAGCGTGGCAACGAACAGCACGATCGGCGGCTGATTCACTAACGGCCGCAGCACGGAGAATTCAATCAGCATGCCGAGCAGCGAAATCGCCACCAGGGTAATGGGAAGCACCGCCCATACCGTCCAGCCGCGTTCGATCAGGCAAACGAAGGTGAGTGCCGAGAACAGCAGCATCGAACCCTGGGCAAAGTTGAAGACGCCGGAGCTTTTGTAGACCAGCACAAACCCCAGCGCGACCAGTGAATACATCACCCCCGACAGCAGGCCACCGACGCTAACTTCAATCAGGAACAGCCAGTCAATATTCATCCTCGGGCTCCCGGTGCGGTAGTTTCCGCCGCTGAACCCAGATAGGCGGCAATCACCGCCGGATTTTGCCGGATCTCATCCGGCGTTCCCGTCGCGATATTGCGCCCGTACTCCAGTACCACAACGCGATCGGACAGGCTCATCACCACCGCAATATCGTGCTCGATCAGCAAAATGGTGGTGCCGAAATGGCGGCGTATCTCGCGAATAAGCTCGCTAAGCTGCTGTTTATCCGCCAGCGTCATTCCCGCCATCGGTTCGTCGAGCAGCAACAGGCGAGGGTGGGCAACCAGCGCTCTCGCCAGCTCAACGCGTTTTTGCATGCCGTAGGACAAACTGGTCGTCAGGCGCGATGCCACCGCATCCAGACCGAAAAAATTCATCACCGCCTGCGCCTGCTGAAGCTGACTGGCACTCTCATGCCGTGCGCGCCGCAGTCCGAAAACCTCGCTCAGCAGAGATGTTTCCCGACGGTGTGCCAGCCCCTGCAAAATGTTATCGACCACTGAAAGGCCGCTAAACAGCGCAAGATTCTGGAAGGTCCGAGACACGCCCGCACTGGCGAGCTTTTCCGGGCGAATTGAACGAAAACGATGCTCATCAAGACCGATCTCGCCGCGATCGGGCCGGTAAATACCGGAAATCACATTCAGCAGGGTGCTTTTCCCCGCGCCATTCGGGCCGATAATCGCCATTAACGATGAAGGTTCCGCCCGCAGCGAGACGTCACTTAAGGCCTTAACCCCGCCAAATGAGAGCGAAATACCAGAAAGCTGTAGCGATGCGCCCGGCTTTCTGGCTCTGGCCGTTTCGGCTGAGTAACCCGCTAACGGCGATTGTCGCAGTGCCGCCAGCGAGGTCGGGGATAGTTCTGATAACGACATATTTCTCTCCTGGTCAGCAGCGCTTTCGATCGCTTTGCCGCTTTCTCATATAACTATTTGCAATTTATAAATATACAAACCAACCTTTAAGTTATAAGAACGTAAGCAGAATGCGTGCCAAAGTTGGAAATGGTTATTTTCCTTTTAATTCAGTTAATTAGACTTAAAAACCCTGAGAGAAAATGCTGCATTTGCAGCATAAATGTTGTTTAGATGCTGCAAATGCAGCAGCAGGTGTTCAACGGAAGGATATAGCGGGGAATGATCAAGATTTAGCGGGTTTGTGGTGTTTATGCTGTGAAAATGGCATTAAAAGCGATGATTATCTGGCTGTTTTCCTATTACGTATTGATCTTCTCGGTTTAACCCCAGGAGAAATAATATTAATCCGAATTTCGCCCCGTTAAGGGAATCACGGGTGAAAATTCGTAGGATTATTCTTACAATAGAGTTGATGATTACCCGACCATTTTCATGGAGTGACAGATGGCAAGTCATTTTGCACGATGGACACTTGTCCAGACGAAAGCACAGGTTCACCGACTTCCGCTGCAGCTGGTAGAGCATTCAGCCAGTCTGGCGGAGAGACGTCGACGCCGCTACCTCGCGGCCAGAACGCTGCTGGCGGAACTGATGCTGCGGGTCTACGGCATCCCCCAGCTCCCTGATATCCGCCTTGCTGAGGGCGGACGCCCTTGTTTTTCCGATCCCGACCTTCCTGATTTCAGCATCTCCTACGCCGGTAATGTGGTGGGTGTTCTGCTGGCGGAAGAGGGCTGCCGCGCCGGTCTGGATATGGAAATTGTTCGCGCGCACAGCCGCCAGACTTTAGAGCAGTACCTGCACTCTTTTTCATCCGGTGAAAAAGCCTGGATTAACGCCCAGAACGATCCGTCTGAAGCCTGTACCCAGATTTGGACTCTTCGCCAAAGTATTCTGAAGATGACCGGGGAAGGTAACGGTGGTTTTGATGCCCTGCGCCTGCATCCCGCTTCGGGAAGGCTGCGTTCTTCAACGCTGGCCGATATTCAGGCTATCTGTGATGTGGAAGCGCTGATGGTCTGGTCCTGCGCACTCTCGCCGGGAACCGATCGGCTACAGCTGTGGGAGTATGACGATACTGAAGGGTGGAATTCACTGCAGAGTATTAACGTCTATTCGTTAAATATGGGGCCACGGGCGCTGCGTTTAACCAGCCTGCCCGCCGAGAAGCAGCACTACTATTCCTGATAGCAGGGTGGCACAAGGCCACCCTGCGGTTTCAGGGCGTTTAATGTGCGTCAACAAACACAATCTTCAGCACGAACAGCAGCGCCACCACTACCACGCACGGGCTGATTTCACGCCAGCGGCCGGTTCCCAGCTTCATCACACAGTAAGAGATAAAGCCCAGCGCGATCCCTTCGGTAATCGAGAAGCTGAACGGCATCATCGCGGCGGTGACAAAGGCCGGAACGGCTTCGGTCAGGTCGTCCCACTTCACGCGTGCAAGGCTGGACGTCATCAGTACGCCAACGTAAATCAGCGCACCGGCTGCCGCATAGGCGGGCACCATACCGGCCAGCGGAGACAGGAACATCACCAGCAGGAACAGAATTCCGGTGACGACCGCCATCAGCCCCGTGCGCCCGCCGACGGACACGCCGGAAGAGCTTTCGATGTAGGCAGTCACAGAGGAAGTACCGATAAATGAACCGGCTACCGAGCTGATGCTGTCAACGTACAGCGCCTGCTTCATGCGCGGGAATGTGCCTTTTTCATCGGTCAGACCGGCCTTATCGGTAACGCCGATCAGCGTGCCGGAGGAGTCAAACAGGTTGACCAGCATAAAGGAGAAGATAATCCCGGCCATTCCGATATTCAGTGAGCCTGCGAGATCCACCTGGCCCAGCACCGACGTAACCGGCGGCGGCGCAGAGAAAATGCCGGTGTATTTCACATCACCAATCGCCAGGCCAATGCCGGTGGTCACCACGATGGACACCAGTACCGCCGCGTGAATATTGCGGGATGCCAGAATCGCGATGATAAAGAAGCCCAGCGCCCCCAGCAGCACACTGTGCGAGGTCAGATTGCCGACGCTGACCAGCGTGGCTTCGTTAGGCACGATGATCCCGGCATTTTTCAGGCCCATCATCGCGATAAACAGCCCGATACCGGCGGTGATACCCACGCGCAGGCTGACCGGGATATTGGCAATCATCCAGTAGCGCACGCGGAAAATGGTCAGCAGCAGCAGGCCGGTCGCGCCCCAGAAGATCGCCCCCATACCCACCTGCCAGGAGATTCCCATCGCACCCACCACCACGAAGGCAAAGAAGGCGTTCAGGCCCATTGCCGGTGCCAGCGCAACCGGCAGATTAGCCACCAGCCCCATCAGGATGCTACCGGCAGCGGCGATCAGGCAGGTGGTAACAAACACCGCCTGCGTGTCCATACCGGCCACGCCGAGGATCTGCGGGTTAACAAAAACGATGTACACCATCGTCAGAAACGTGGTGAAGCCGGCAATCACCTCAGTGCGTGCTGTGGTGCCATGCTCCTGCAATTTAAAAATCCGTTGTAACAAACCGGGATTAGTCATTATGTGTTTCCAGAACGGAGAAAAATGTCGACGGCTATCCTACCCCATAATGATGCGTTTTGGATGGGGGGTAACCGGTTTTTTCGCAACCGATTACGCTGTTTTCGCCGTCGAATCACTACCATTAACCGTAATTGACATTTGCAGTCGCAATCCTGCTACAGTCGCGTAAAGTAGAAAAGAAAGCCTAACCGACCTGAAGGACGCGCAGATGTCAGTGGAGTGTGTATTTTTTGATTGTGATGGAACGCTGGTAGACAGCGAAGTGCTCTGTACCCAGGGCTATGTGAATACCTTTGCGCAGTTTGGCGTTACGCTTTCGCTGCAGGAGATGTTCGAGAAATATAAAGGCGTAAAACTGTATGACATCGTGGCCGATGTCTGCGAACAGCATGGCCTGACCACCCCGGTTGAGGTGCTTGAACCGGCCTACCGCGCCGAAGTAGCAAGACTGTTCGATCTGGAACTGAAGGCGATCCCCGGCGCTAAAGCGCTGGTCGAAAGCATTCAGGTGCCAATGTGTGTCGTATCCAACGGTACAGTACCGAAAATGCAGCACTCGCTGGGCCTGACCGGGCTGCTGCCGTTTTTCAGCGATCGCCTCTACAGCGGCTACGATATCCAGCACTGGAAACCCGAGCCGGAGCTGATGCACCACGCCGCGCAGCAGATGGGCATCCCGATTGAGCATTGCATCCTGGTGGATGACTCCGAAGCCGGGGCAAAAGCAGGGATCGCCGCCGGTATTCCGGTTTTTTACTACTGCGCGGACGCGCACAATCCCACTCTCGATCATCCGCTGGTCACCGTATTTACCGATATGGCGCAGCTTCCCGCCCTGTGGCGTGAAAAAGGCTGGCAGCTGACGCGCTAGCGGCCGGGCCAGCGCCGGGTATAGAAACCGTCTATATCCGGCCGGAATAAATCAATTTCACTTCGTCCCCTCCCTGACCCTATGCTGCTGCAGCACAGGCATCGGCCAGGAGAGAATATGGAAAACCAACGACTTGCTACCGCCGTACTGGCGGCACTGGGCGGCGCGGATAACGTCGCCGCACTGCGCTACTGCGCCAGCCGCGTTCGGCTAAAACTGCACGATAACACCCAAATTGACCGGCAGCTGATTGAGCAGCAGCCCCCGGTCAGAGCGCTGCTGGAAGTCACCCTTTCCCCGCAGCTCACGGAATTCCAGCTGGTGATGGGGCCGGGCCAGTCGCGGCCGCTGTATCAGGCGCTGGTCGAACGGGTCGGTGAAAAGTAGCTACGACACCAGATGGCGAACCGGTTCAAGGAACTGATGTAACAGCTCCTGCATTTGCACCACATGGGGCGCATCGGCCTTTTCCCGCATCAAATAGATGCCGACCGTACACGGCTGGCTTTCTTCTGCCAGCTGCAAAGGCTCAAGGCCATACCGGGCAAAATACCCCGCCATGCAGGAAGGGTAGTTCAGCATCATTGCGTCAGAGTCGTTAATCATATCCACCGCCGACATCATTGAGCTGGTAGACCAGATCACCCGTTCGGCCAGGTGCAGACGATTACGCGCCTGCCTTTTGTGCTGCATATCATCCATCATATGCTGGTAGCGGCTCTCGTCCGGCGTCAGCTCCACATAGGGGTATCCCAGCAGCTCGTACTCCTCCACCGGCCTGCCCAGCAGCGGATGCCCGCCGCGGACAAACATGCTATCGCGCGTGCTGAACAGCGGCAGAAAACTGATGCCCGCCTTCGGATTCAATCCTTTGATTTCATGTCCAATAAACAGATCGATATCGCCACCTAACAGCAGATCCATCAGGCGCAGGTGATTGCCGAGATCGATATGAATATTGACCGTGGGATGCAGGGTGCGATAGGCGTTAAAGCTGTCGCGAACGAACATATACCACCAGGCATGTCCCGCCCCCATCCGCAGGCTCTGCCCCTGTCGGGCTTTTATCGAAGCCAGCTTAATCAGGGTGTTATCGTAGATGCGCTGCATCATCTGGGCCTGCTCCAGCAGCAGCTCACCAAATTCCGTGGTATTCACCCCGGTTGAGGTGCGCTCCAGCAGCTGCACGCCTAAATTCTCTTCCAGTTTCTTCATGTTATGGGTCAACGTGGGCTGACTCAGGCAAAGTTTGTTTGCCGCATGGCTCACATTTCCCAACATCGCGACTTCGATAAACTGACGTAAAATTTTGTCCACGATCATATTTTCCGCAAGTGACATAGATATTTTCTATAGCATAGCCAATTAAATCGATTTCCTTCAATGATCCGCTTTCGCTAGCTTGTCCGGTAACGGCACCCGGCCGCTAACTGAGAGGACGTCATGAGAAAAGTGATTCCGAGCCTGCTTGTCTGCGCGGCGGCGCTGCTATCTGCTCCCACCCTGGCCGATACCCTGCGTATGGAGTGCCCACCCAGCAGGGAAGGCCGCCAGTTCTGTAATGACATCAAGCAGCGCTTTGAAGCGCAGACCGGCCATACGCTGGAATTTATCGATCTCCCCCGCGCCTCGGATGAAAAGCTGTCGCTGTTTCAACAGCTGTTTGCGGCGAAAGACAGCAGCGCCATCGATCTGTTTCAGGCCGATACCGTGTGGATCGGCGTACTGAATAAGCATCTGCTGGATCTCACCGATCGCGTCGGCTCGATGCGCGACGATTTCTTCCCCTCCGCCTGGCAAAATAACGTGGTTAACGGTCGGGTCAAAGCCGTACCCGCTTTTCTGGATACCGGCGCGCTCTATTACCGCAAAGACCTGCTTGAGCGCTACGGCGAACAGCCGCCAAAAACCTGGGATGAGATGGCCCGCATCAGTACGCGCATTCAGCAGCAGGAACGCGAGGCCGGGCATAAAAACTTTTGGGGCCTGGTGTTTCAGGGCAAATCCTACGAGGGACTGACCTGCAACGTGCTGGAGTGGGTGGCTTCGCAGAGCGGTGGCGACTTTATTACTCAGGACGGCGCGATCACCATCAATAACCCGCAGGCGGCGCTGGCGCTGGATAAAGCCGCGGGCTGGATCGGCAACATCGTGCCGCGCGGCGCGCTGGGCTACATGGAAGAGGAGTCACGCGCGGTATTCCAGAACGGCGATGCGCTGTTTATGCGCAACTGGCTGTACGCCTGGGTTCTGACCCAGGACAGCAGCAGCGCAATCAAGGGCAAAGTGGGCCTGATGCCGCTGCCCGCAGGCGATGAAGGCCGTTCACTCAGTACGCTTGGCGGCTGGCAGTGGGCGATCAGCGCCTACACCAAAAACCCCGATGCCGCCTTCGAACTGCTGAAAATCGTCAGCGATGCCAAATCGCAGCGCGAAGGGCTGACGCTGATGGGCTGGCCGCCGTCGCGTATCGCACTGTATGACGATCCGCAGGTGCTGGCTCAGGTGCCCTATCTGGCCAGCTTCAAGGAGATTTTCGCCAGGGCCATTCCGCGCCCGGCCACCCAGACTAAACGCCAGTACGCCCAGGTTTCCCGGGCTATCTACAACGCCACCTTTAATGTGCTTCGCGGCAGCAGCGATGGCGCAACGGCAGTCGCTGGTCTGCAGCAGCGCCTGGAAAGAATCAAAGCCAGAGAGTGGCGCTGATATCGCCCTGTAAACCTACCGGAGCCTGCACGATGAAAGATGAAACGCGTTCCTTATCCCTGACGGCAACGCCGGAGCCGCACGCGGTAACCTCGGCGAAACGCAGCAAACTGAATCATCAGCAGCGGCGCAGCCGCGTGGCCTGGCTGCTGGTGGCACCCGCTATGCTGCTGCTGGCGACAGTGGCGGGATGGCCGCTGTTGCGCACCCTGTTCTACAGCTTCACCGATGCCATGCTGGATACGCCGGACGATTATCGTTTCGTCGGCTTCGCTAACTACCTCGACTTCGCCGACGGCGGCCATCGCTTCGGCATCCTGGCCGATCCGCAGTGGTGGCTGGCGGTGGGCAATACGCTGCGCTTCAGCCTGATTTCGGTATCTCTGGAGCTGGTGTTTGGCATGCTGCTGGCGCTGCTGATGAACCAGAAGTTTCGCGGTCAGGGCCTGGTGCGCACCGCCATTCTGGTTCCCTGGGCTATCCCGACGATCGTCTCCGCCAAGATGTGGGGCTGGATGTTTCACGATCAGTACGGCGTGGTGAATGATCTTCTGCTGAAGCTGGGCGTTATCAGCACGCCGCTGGCCTGGGTGGCAGAACCGAATCTGTCGATGTGGGCGGTGATTATCGCCGACGTATGGAAAACCACGCCGTTTATGGCGCTGATGCTGCTGGCCGCGCTGCAGCTTATCCCCGGCGATCTGTATGAAGCCGCCCGGGTTGACGGGGCCAACGCCTGGCAACGTTTCCGCCGCATCACGCTGCCGCTGATTATGCCCGCGATGATCGTTGCGCTGATTTTTCGCGTGATGGATGCGCTGCGGGTATTTGACCTGATTTACGTCCTGACCTCCAACAGCGAAGCCACGGTGTCGGTCTCCGGCTATGCCCGCGACCTGATGGTCAGCTATCAGCAGATGGGTTCCGGCTCTGCCGCCTCGGTACTGGTGTTCATGATGGTCGCGGGTATCGCAGCCTGCTTCCTGGCGGCGGGCCGCTTTAATAACGGAGAAAACAAATGAAACTGAGCCGTCACCAGCAGCGAATGGGCCATAAGGCGCTGATTTTTTCCGGCGCGGCGCTGGCCAGTATTCTCTGCCTGTTCCCGTTTTATTACGCCATCGTCACCTCGCTGCGCGAGGGGAAAGATCTGTTTCGCATCAGCTATCTGCCGGACGGGCTAAACTGGGGCAACTACCTGAATGCACTGATGGAAAGCGGCATTGCCCGCAGCCTGCTGAACTCGATAACGGTGGCGACCCTGACGGTAGGCCTGTGCCTGCTGGTTTCCATCACCGCCGCGTTTGCGCTGGCGCGCATCCGCTTTCGCGGCCGCAAATACCTGCTGTTTACCATCCTCTGCGTTTCGATGTTTCCGCAGGTGGCAGTGCTTTCCGGCATGTTCGAGCTGGTGCGTTTTATGGGCCTGTACGACTCGCTTGGCGCGCTGGTGCTCTCGTACACCACCTTCTCGCTGCCGTTTACCGTCTGGGTGCTGACCACCTTTATGCGCGCTATCCCGGTGGAGCTGGAAGAGGCGGCAATCGTCGACGGTGCCAGTACCTGGACCATCATCACCCGCGTTTTCGCCCCCATTATGGGGCCGTCGCTGGTTACCACCGGGCTGCTGGCGTTTATCGGCGCGTGGAATGAGTTCATGTTCGCGCTGACCTTCGTGATTTCCAGCGGCAAACGCACCGTTCCCGTCGCTATCGGCATGCTACAGGGTGCCTCTCAATATGAACTTCCGTGGGGCACCATCATGGCGGCCTCGGTCATCGTCACGCTGCCGATCGTCGGGCTGGTGCTGCTGTTCCAGCGCCGCATCGTCAGCGGATTAACTAACGGCGCAGTTAAAGGCTAATGTCGATTTACCTCAAGGAGATAAGCAAATGGCTACAAAAATCGTTTTAGTGGGTGCGGGCAGTGCACAGTTCGGCTACGGCACGCTCGGGGATATTTTCCAGAGTACCACGCTGTACGGCAGCGAGATCGTGCTGCTCGATATCAATCCTGCCGCGCTGGCGGTGACGGAAAAAACCGCACGTGATTTTATTGCCCATGAAGATCTGCCCTTTATCATCAGCGCCACCACCGACCGCCGTGAAGCCCTGCGCGGCGCGGAGTTTGTAATTATCTCCATCGAGGTGGGCGATCGCTTCGCGCTGTGGGATCTCGACTGGCAGATCCCGCAGCAGTACGGTATTCAGCAGGTGTACGGCGAAAACGGCGGCCCCGGCGGCCTGTTCCACTCGCTGCGCATCATCCCGCCGATTCTGGATATCTGCGCCGATATTGCCGATATCTGCCCGCAGGCCTGGGTGTTCAACTACTCCAACCCGATGAGCCGCATTTGTACCACCGTACATCGCCGTTTCCCGGAGCTGAACTTTGTCGGCATGTGTCACGAAATCGCCTCGCTGGAGCGCTATCTGCCGGAAATGTTAGGAACATCCTTTGATAATCTCAGCCTGCGAGCGGGGGGGCTTAACCACTTCAGCGTGCTGCTGGAAGCGCGCTACAAGGACAGCGGCGAGGATGCCTATGCCGATGTTCGTGCGAAAGCGCCGGATTATTTCTCCCGCCTGCCGGGCTACAGCGATATCCTGGCCTACACCCGCATCCACGGGAAAGTGCTGGAAACGGAAGGCGCTACCGAACGCGCCGCGCTGGGCGGCCGGGACAGCGCCTGGGAGTGGTCGGACCGCACGCTGTTTAAGGAAATTTTGCAGAAGTTTAATTATCTGCCGATCACCAGCGACAGCCACTTCGGCGAGTACATTCGCTGGGCCAGCGAGGTCAGCGATCATCGGGGTATCCTCGACTTCTATACCTTCTACCGCAACTACCTCGGCCACGTTCAGCCGTCGATCGAACTGAAGATGAAAGAGCGGGTGGTGGCAATCATGGAGGGGATCATCAACGATTCCGGTTACGAAGAGGCCGCGGTCAATATTCCCAACCGTGGCTTTATCAAACAGCTGCCGGAATTTATCGCGGTGGAAGTCCCGGCGATTATCGATCGTAAAGGCATCCATGGCATTCCGGTTGAGGTTCCGTCCGGCATCGCCGGGCTGCTGTGCAACCAGATTGGTATCCACGATCTGACCGCAGAGGCAATTCTTAACGGCTCGCGCGATCTGGTGATTCAGGCGCTGCTGGTGGATTCGGTTAACGACAAGTGCCGCGCCATTCCTGAACTGGTGGACGTGATGATATCGCGTCAAAGCCCGTGGCTTGATTACCTGAAATAAGCCCTGGATGGGGCGCCGCGGCGCTCCGTCTACCCATCGCAAATGCTGAGTGGAGAGAATATGGCGCAATTAACGCTGAAAAACCTGCAAAAACGCTACGGCAACAAAGCGGAAGTCATTAAGTCACTGGATCTTCAGATTAACAGCGGCGAGTTCGTGGTGGTGGTCGGGCCTTCCGGCTGCGGCAAGTCCACGCTGCTGCGCATGATCGCTGGCCTGGAGGAGATCAGCGGCGGCGGCATGTACATCGACGGTAGCTACGTGAACGACGACAGCCCTTCAGAACGCGGCATCGGCATGGTCTTCCAATCCTATGCGCTCTATCCGCATATGAGCGTGTACAAGAATATGGCCTTCGCGCTGGAGCTGGCGGGCCATCCGGCGGATGACATCGCGCGTAGAGTACATGAAACCGCCGGAATCCTGCAGCTGGAACCGCTGCTGGAGCGGCGACCGAAGGATCTCTCCGGCGGTCAGCGCCAGCGCGTGGCGATTGGCCGGGCGATTGTGCGCGAACCCCGGCTGTTTTTGTTCGATGAACCGCTCTCTAACCTCGATGCCTCACTGCGCGTACAGATGCGGATGGAGGTCGCCTCGCTGCACAAGCGGCTTGGCTCGACGATTATTTATGTCACCCACGATCAGGTGGAGGCCATGACTCTGGCCGACCGCATCGTCGTACTGAATAAGGGAAATATTGAACAGGTTGGCACGCCGCTGGAGCTGTACGACCATCCGGCCAACGAATTTGTCGCCCAGTTTATTGGCTCACCGAAAATGAATCTGATCCCGGCGGTTCTGCGCCGCGCCGGAGAACAGCAGAGCGTGGTGGAGCTGGATAACGGTAAATCACTGGTGCTGCCCATCGCGACGCCGCCCGAAGCCGAGGGGCAAAGCGTCAATATCGGTATTCGCCCGGAACATATCCGCGGTGGCAACCTGGCGCAGTGTGAATATCAGGGCGAAGTGATGTTTGTTGAGCATATGGCCAAAGAAACCTACCTTTATCTGGATAACGGCAACGTCAGTGAACCCTGGGTCGTGCGCAATCCCGAACGCTCAACGATCAGGGTGGGAGATACCGTTGGCGTTGGCCTGCCGGTAGAGTGCTGCTACCTGTTCGACAGCCAGGGCCGCGCCTTTCAGCGGCTGGTCGCATCGTCGGCAGCCCATTAAATCTGAAGGGAAACGTTATGCATCATGTCAATACGGTACGCTGACGGAACAGCAAGGGAGTGAGAGTCTGCAATCTGAGCGGGGAACTACTGCAGTCGTGTGAAGCGCGGATCTCTACGCGACAGACCCGCTCGGCCCGGACGATCATCGCATCCGGGCCTGGCCAGTATCAGCCAATCGCTCCCAGCACATCCTCGCTGCCCTGCTTTTTCGGCAGCAGGAACAGGGTGGCGAAGATATCCAGCAGGTAGATCAGCGCCAGCAGAGTAATCGCGGCGGTAAACGACCACTGGCCCACCAGCAGGCCGATCACCAGCGGACCAAAGCCGCCAACGCCACGGCCCAGATTGAACAGGACGTTCTGCGCGGTTGCGCGCACCTTCACCGGATAGGTGTCAGAGATCAGCGCGCCGTAGCCGCCAATCATGCCGTTAACAAACATTCCCATCAGCGCGCCGGTAAACAGCATCACCGTCGGGTCACGCAGCTGGGCATAAACCACCACCATCACCACTGCGCCAACCTGATAAATCAGGAAAATTTTCCAGCGCGCGAAGCGATCCGCCAGCACACCAAACAGCCAGATGCCGAAGGTCATGCCCACCACGGTCACCGCCGTCCACAGGCCGGATTTGGTCAGCGAGAAGCCGAAGCTGGAGGAGAGGTAGCTCGGCATCCAGATCATCAGCCCGTAGTAGCCGAAGTTCTGCACCGAACAGAGGATAAAAATACCGATACTGGCTTTCGAAGTGGCCCTGTCGGCAAACAGCAGCCGGATGCGTGCCGGGAACGACAGCCCCTGGTTCACGTCGACATGCTTCGTAAAGGCTTCCGGTTCGCCCATGCCGCGACGGATGGCAAATGAGGCCAGCGCCGGGAGAAGGCCGACAAGGAACATGCCGCGCCAGCCGATAATGTCCAGCAGGAACGGGGTGATAAACGCCGCCAGCAGTACGCCGAGCTGCCAGCCCATGCCCACCCACGCCGAGGCGCGGTTACGTTTGTTGGCGGGCCAGGCCTCCGCGATCAGCGCCATGCCGATGCCAAACTCACCGCCCAGCCCCATACCGGCCAGGGTGCGATATGCCAGCAGATCCCAGTAACCCTGCGCCACGGCGCAAAGTCCGGTAAACACCGAGAACATCAGAATGGTGAAGGTCAATACGCGTATACGACCCAGCCGGTCACTGAGGTGACCGAAGACAATTCCACCGATCACCGCACCGATCAGCGTCCAGGTCACCAGAGATCCCGCCTGAGACGCGTTAAGCACCAGCGAGGCGCTGATCGCCGGCAACATAAAGCCGAGAATCAGCAGGTCAAAACCATCCATTGCATAGCCGCTGACCGCGGCAACCATCGCTTTACCCGGCGTCACGCCACGTTTAGCAGAAGGAGAAGAAGACATTATTTCAAAGCCATATCGTTCAAATTGTGCGCCAAGTATATACCTGAAATAAATCCGGTTGCATCTGCCGGGCAGCGGGTGGGACAAAAGCGTTGTCGTCGGTTACGCTTTGGCGGAGAAATGAAACTTCAGTGAGGCCGTCGCAGACAAGGTGTAGAACAAAAAAAGAACAGTCGGGGAGAATGTCGGCAGCGGAAAAAAACCAGATCGGCAGTATGAAGATGCGAGCAGAGGAAAAGCGAGGCCGCGATTGGCGGCCCCGCTGATTATCAGGCAGGATTGCTGCCGCTGTCGTCACCGGCCAGCAGTTTATCCAGCTGGTCGCCGCCAACGTGGCGGAAATCCTGGCCCTTCACGAAGTAGAAGATGATTTCGCAGATATTCTGGCAGCGGTCACCGATACGCTCGATGGCGCGGGCGCAGAACAGTGCGGTCAGCACGCTTGGGATGGTGCGAGGGTCTTCCATCATATAGGTCATCAGCTGGCGCACGATGCCCTCATATTCCTGGTCAACCTTCTTATCTTCGCGATAGATTTCAATTGCCGCATTCAGATCCATGCGCGCAAACGCATCCAGCACGTCGTGCAGCATCTCAATGGTGTGGTGGCCCAGCGATTCCAGGCTCACCAGCAGCGGCTGCTGCTGCTGGGTAAATTTCTCCAGTGCAGTACGGCTGATCTTCTCCGCCACGTCACCGATGCGTTCCAGCTCTGAGATGGTTTTGATGATCGCCATGACCAGGCGCAGGTCGCTGGCGGTCGGCTGACGTTTGGCGATGATGCGCACGCAGGCTTCATCGATCGCCACTTCCATCATGTTGACCTTGTGATCGCCTTCAATCACTTTGTTGGCCAGCTCGCCATCCTGGTTATGCATAGCGGTAATGGCGTCAGTCAGCTGCTGCTCCACCATTCCCCCCATGGTCATCACCTGGGTACGAATATGCTCCAGCTCGGCGTTGAACTGGCCGGAGATGTGTTTGTTCAGATTTAAGCTTTCCATCTCAAACTCCAGACCTGTTTAAAACAGGCGTTAAGAACGCAGTCAGTTTGGGGGCGGACCGTCCGCCACCGCAAATTGGCAAGGGTAACTGCCTGTTTTCAGCCGTAGCGGCCGGTAATGTAATCTTCTGTTTGCTTCTGGGCCGGCTTGGTAAACAGCGTATCGGTATCGCTGAATTCAATCAGTTCACCCAGGTACATAAACGCAGTGTGATCGGAGCAGCGTGCGGCCTGCTGCATGTTGTGGGTCACGATCACCACGGTGTAGTCCTGTTTCAGCTCGGTAATCAGCTCTTCAACGCGGCCGGTTGAGATCGGGTCCAGCGCTGAGCAAGGCTCATCAAGCAGCAGTACTTCCGGGCGAATCGCGATGCCGCGCGCGATACACAGGCGCTGCTGCTGGCCGCCGGACAGACTGTAACCGCTCTGATGCAGCTTGTCTTTGGTTTCCGTCCACAGCGCGGCTTTGGTCAGTGCCCACTGCACGCGCTCATCCATATCGGCACGCGACAGTTTTTCGAACAGGCGCACGCCGAAGGCGATGTTGTCATAGATGGACATCGGGAACGGCGTTGGCTTCTGGAACACCATCCCAACACGGGCACGCAGCAGGGCGATATCCTGGCTGGCATTCAGAATGTTGTCGCCATCCAGCAGGATTTCGCCTTCCGCGCGCTGCTCCGGGTAAAGAGAAAACATCTTGTTAAAGGTACGCAGCAGGGTGGATTTACCACAGCCGGACGGACCGATAAACGCGGTAACCTGGTTTTTCGCAATATCCAGGTTGATGTTCTTCAGCGCGTGGAATTTTCCGTAATAGAAGTTCAAATCGCGAACCTGAATCATCTTAGCGGAAGTATTAATCATTTTGCTCTCACTTAGTCCGCGCCGCCGCAGCCGCGCTGCTTAATTAATGTTTACTCTTGGCGAAAACTACGCGTGCCAGGATGTTAAGTAACAGTACGCACAGCGTAATAATCAACACACCCGCCCAGGCCAGGCTTTGCCATTCGGCAAACGGACTCATAGCGAACTTAAAGATGGTCACCGGCAGGTTCGCCAGCGGCTGCATCATGTCGGTACTCCAGAACTGGTTCGACAGTGATGTAAACAGCAGCGGAGCGGTTTCCCCGGCAATACGGGCAATCGCCAGCAGCACACCGGTCAGGATGCCGGAGATTGACGCTTTAAGCGTAATCGCCGAAATCATCTTCCACTTTGGCGTACCCAGCGCGTAGGACGCTTCACGCAGGCTGTCAGGAACCAGCTTGAGCATGTTTTCCGTCGTACGAATAACGATAGGGATCTGCAACAGCGCCAGCGCAACCACACCAGCCCAGCCGGAGAAGTGCTGCATCTGCGCCACCACGATGGTGTAGACGAACAGGCCCACCACAATCGACGGTGCTGAGAGCAGGATATCGTTAATAAAGCGGATAATTTCAGCCAGCCAGGACTTACGGCCGTACTCGGCCAGATAAATCCCCGCCATAATGCCCAACGGTGTGCCGAACGCGGTTGACCAGAAAATCAACAGGCCGCTGCCCGCCAGGGCGTTAGCCAGGCCGCCACCCGCCGTGTTTGGCGGAGGGGTGTTTTCGGTAAACAGCGACAGAGACATGCCGTCGATGCCGCGTGTCACGGTGGCGAACAGGATCCACACCAGCCAGAACAGGCCAAATGCCATGGTCAGCAGCGACAGGGTAAGGGCGATACGGTTCTTGGTCCGACGCCAGGACTGCATTTTACGACGCGATGCTTCCAGCTCAGCGCGAGCCTGCATTTCCATCGTGGTCATGAGCGCGCTCCTTCACTTTTCGCCAGACGCATAATCATCATCTTGGAACAGGCCAGTACGATGAACGTAATCACAAACAGAATCAGCCCCAGCTCCATCAGCGCAGCGGTATGCACGCCGGACTCGGCTTCAGCAAATTCGTTAGCCAGTGCGGAGGTAATACTGTTGCCAGGCATAAACAGCGAGGCGCTGTCGAGCTGGTAGGTGTTACCGATAATAAAGGTCACCGCCATCGTTTCGCCCAGCGCACGCCCCAGGCCCAGCATCACGCCGCCGATTACACCGTTTTTGGTGAACGGCAGGACGACGCGCCAGATGACTTCCCAGGTGGTACAACCGATGCCGTAGGCGGACTCTTTCATCATCACCGGCGTCTGCTCGAAGACGTCGCGCATCACCGAGGCGATATACGGAATGATCATGATCGCCAGGATGATACCCGCCGCCAGGATACCGATACCGAATGCCGGGCCGGAGAACAGCGCACCCACAATCGGGATGTTGGACAGAACATCACCGACCGGCTGCTGGAAGTACTTCGCAAACAGCGGCGCAAAGATAAACAGGCCCCACATGCCGTAAACGATACTTGGAATTGCTGCCAGGAGTTCAATTGCCACGCCAAGAGGACGGCGCAGCCAGTTTGGAGCCAGCTCGGTCAGGAACAGTGCAATACCAAAGCTCACCGGAACGGCAATGATCAGGGCAATAACAGAGGTGACGATGGTGCCGTAAATCGGAACCAGCGCACCGAATTGTTCGTTAGGCGCATCCCACTCTTTGGTCCACAGGAAGGAGAAACCAAATTTATGGATGCTGGGCCAGGAGGAAAATATCAGGGAAACAATAATGCCACCGAGGAGGAGCAGAACAATCAGCGCGGACAGTTTTACCAGCGCACCGAAAATAATGTCACCCTGTTTGCCGGGGGCTTTGAATGTCGGCTTGGTTGCAGCCATAGTCTTCTCGATTTTGATACTGCGGATAAGTATCGGGTCAGGCGAACCTGACCCCTGGGATAGTCAGCCGAAGCTTAGTACAGAGCTTTACCGGAGCTGTCTTTCACGTTCGCTTTCCATGCTGCGCGGATCTGCGTTACCACTGACTCAGGCAGTGAAGCGTAGTCCAGGCCAGCGGTGGTTTTGCTGCCGTTTTTGTAAGCCCAGTCGAAGAACTTCAGTACGGCTGCGCCTTTCTCAGCGTTAGCCTGCTCTTTGTGCACCAGGATAAAGGTGGTAGAGGTGATTGGCCACGCGTTGTCGCCTTTCTGGAAGGTCAGATCCTGAGCAAACGATTTGCTCCAGTCTGCGCCTTTAGCGGCATCGCTAAAGCTCTTCTCGCCTGGCTCGATTGCTTTACCATCCGCATCCACCAGCTTGGTGTACGCCAGGCTGTTTTGCTTAGCGTAAGCGTATTCTACATAACCGATTGAACCCGGCAGACGCTGTACGAATGCAGCTACGCCGTCGTTGCCTTTACCGCCCAGACCAACCGGCCAGTTAACGGTGCTGCCTTTACCGATTTTGCTGTTCCAGTCGCTGTTCACTTTAGACAGGTAGCTGGTGAACACGAAAGAGGTACCGGAACCGTCAGCGCGGCGTACCACGTTGATGTCAGAGTCCGGCAGTTTCACGCCCGGGTTCAGCTTGGTGATCGCCGCGTCGTTCCACTTTTTGATGTTGCCCAGGTAGATGTCGCCGACGGTTTTACCGTCGAGGATCAGCTGGCCAGATTTGATACCAGGAATATTAACCGCCAGTACCACGCCGCCAATAACTGTCGGAAACTGGAACAGGCCGTTAGTCTGTAAATCTTCATCTTTCATTGGCGCATCAGATGCACCGAAATCTACGGTTTTAGCGATGATCTGCTTAACGCCGCCGGAGGAACCGATCCCCTGATAGTTAACCTGAGTACCTGTTGCTGTGTTGTACTCAGCAGCCCACTTGTTATAAACCGGAGCAGGGAAAGTACCGCCAGCGCCGGTCAGGTTGGTGGCTGCCATGGCAGAAACCGCGCTCAGAGACAGGGTTACGGCGACGAATTGAGCCAGGGTTTTGTGCATCAGTGTCATGTTCCCTCCACGGGATTAAAAGTCAGGCCAGTGCTGTGTTTATCTGATTAATGTTTGCTGCTGGAGGCAAAATAGGACAGTTTGGTGACAGTAAAATGTACGAAATATTACACTTTTATGACATGCACCCTGAGGCATTACAGACGGGGTTTAAATCAGTGACGCTGAATTAACGCGCAATACCTGATGGGATATTGCGCGAAGGGACATTCACGTTTATTACGGCTGAGAACACTCAATTCCTTCCATGGCCTGGCAGATAACATCGTCAAACTGATGTGACTGCTGAAGTTTTTCCGGCCACTGATAGTAGGGCAAGTTCGCCTGTCGCGACTGTTCCTTACTTAACTCCTGAAGTCGGGTTAGCAAAGGTTCCAGCGCCTCTCCGCCGGGCAGCGTGGTAGTGCGAAAGACCGGATTACCGTCAAGATAGCGTACGGCCTCAAGTTCCGGCGACAGCGTGACCGTGCCGTATTTCTCCCTGGCCAGGCGCTGCCAGAAAGGCCAGGCGGAATAGCGCAGGGCATAAAGCTCAGCGCCTTTCAGCGGCGGCCGCGCCTGTAGTTTTTTCGACATGACAATTTCGCCGTTATACGCGGATTCGATCCAGCGTGTCATCCCCTCCAGCAACCAGCCGACTTTAAACTGGGTGTAGCCGTACTGATAAAGATGAAACAGCTCGTGAGCCGGGGTGGGATTAAGCGGTTGATTGAGCTTAGAACTGATGCGGATGGTTAAGGCACAGGGCAGCCAGTTACCGTCCTCTCCCTTCACCCGCGTCACTTCATCGAAGGCCATACCGTTGCCGCGCGGCAGGTCAAACAGATAAACATGGATGGCTTTTGCCAGCCGGTAACGCGGCTGTTCCAGCGGTGGAGTTAATCGCAGCATCTTTTGATAGTACTGATTGGCGGCCTGCAGCTGGATCGCCACGTTTTTGACGTAGTCCGGCGTGCCGCTGCCGGTGGTGTCCTCCAGCGGTGGGGCATTGTCACCGCTGCGGGTGTAGAAAATAACAAAAGGCTCGGCACGCAGGGTTTCCGTCAGCGGATGCTGCTGTAAAAAGGCGCTGTCTCGGCACTCCCCCGGTGCATCCATTGCAGGCTGCGGTGGACGCGCTGCCTGTACGCCGCCGGAGAGGCCTAACAGCCCGCCCAGCCCCATCAGTATCGCCATCAACTTTTTCAGTAACATGTCCTGCTCCTGCAACCCGTCCGAATAATCCCGCTGCCGAAAGATAAAAAAAATCCAGCCGGCTGAAGGTCAGCGGGCTGGATTATATTTTAGCCGGGATCTGCGAACAGAAACGGCGAAGCAGAAATTATTCTACGGTGACGGATTTCGCCAGGTTACGCGGCTGATCGACGTCGGTGCCCTTAATCAAGGCCACGTGATACGAGAGCAGCTGTAGCGGTACGGTGTAGAAGATCGGCGCAATCACCTCTTCAACGTGCGGCAGCGGAATAATCCGCATCCCTTCGCTGCTGGCAAACCCGGCATCGACATCGGCAAACACATACAGCAGGCCGCCGCGCGCGCGAACTTCTTCAATGTTCGACTTCAGCTTCTCCAGCAGTTCGTTGTTTGGCGCCACCACGATCACCGGCATATCGGCATCAATCAGCGCCAGCGGACCGTGCTTCAGCTCGCCCGCCGCATAGGCTTCCGCATGAATGTAGGAGATCTCTTTCAGCTTCAGCGCCCCTTCCATAGCGATCGGATACTGATCGCCACGGCCAAGGAACAGCGCATGCTGTTTATCAGAGAAATCTTCCGCCAGCTCGGCAATCAGCTCATCCTGAGACAGCATCTGTTCAATGCGGCTCGGCAGCGCCTGCAGGGCATGCACGATATCGTGCTCAACCTGCGGGTCGATACCTTTCAGGCGGCCCACGCGCGCCACCAGCATCAGCAGCACGGTCAGCTGGGTGGTGAAGGCTTTGGTGGAGGCCACGCCAATTTCAGTACCGGCTTTGGTCATCAGCGCCAGATCCGACTCGCGAACCAGTGAAGAACCTGCCACGTTGCAGATGGCCAGCGATCCCAGGTAGCCCAGCTCTTTTGACAGACGCAGCGCCGCCAGCGTATCGGCGGTTTCACCGGACTGCGAAAGAGTGATCAACAGGCTGTTTTTACGCACTGCGGATTTGCGGTAGCGGAACTCAGAGGCGATCTCCACATCGCACGGCACGTTAGCCAGCGATTCAAACCAGTAGCGGGACACCATACCGGAGTTATAGGAGGTGCCGCAGGCCACAATCTGGATATGCTCAACGTTGGACAGCAGCGCATCGGCATTTGGCCCCAGCTCGGAGAGATCCACCTCGCCGTGACTGAAACGCCCGCTCAGGGTGTTTTTAATCGCGACGGGCTGTTCATAAATTTCTTTCTGCATATAGTGTCGATAAATCCCTTTATCACCGGCGTCATATTGCACGTTGGATTCAATTTCCGCACGTTTCACCGTGTTGCCGTTGCGATCGATGATGATCACATCACGGCGGGTGATTTCAGCAATATCGCCTTCTTCCAGATAAACAAAGCGGCGAGTGACCGGCAGCAGCGCCAGCTGATCGGAGGCGATGAAGTTCTCACCCACACCGCGACCAATCACCAGCGGACTACCGGAGCGTGCCGCTACCAGCGTAGACGGATCGCGGCTGTCCATAATGACCATGCCGTAGGCACCGCGCAGCTGAGGAATGGTGCGCAGCACCACCTCACGCAGCGATCCGCCCTGTTTTTGCTCCCAGTGAACCAGATGGGCAACCACTTCGGTGTCGGTTTCGGAAGCAAATGAGTAACCGCGCTCGATCAACAGCTCGCGCAGCGGTTCGTGATTCTCGATAATGCCGTTGTGAACAATGATGATATGGTCGGAAATATGCGGATGCGCATTGGCCTCCGACGGCTCTCCGTGAGTTGCCCAGCGGGTATGAGCAATACCGGTTCCCCCCACCAGCGGCGTTTCTTCCGCCGCTTCGGCCAGGTTAACGACCTTGCCCAAACGACGCAGACGGGTCACATGCCCCTGCTGGTCAACAACGGCCAGACCGGCGGAGTCATAACCGCGATACTCCAGACGACGCAGGCCTTCAAGCAGGATTTCTGCAATATCACGCTGCGCTACAGCACCAACAATTCCACACATAGTAAATTTTCCTGACTTAATGGCATTTCATATGCCATCAGCGTTGTCTTCTGACCTGATTTTCCGGTGTATACCGGTTCCCCGAGCCTTGTAGAGAGTGGGGATTATTTTTATGTTTACTGCTTTTTATATCGGGCAGGGGAGAACCCCAGCCCGTTGAAAACCTATTTTTTCTTTACCGGACGCTGCCAGCTGGCGTTCAGCTGCTGCTCTTTCCGATTGTAGACCAGCCCGGCGGCGGGCACGTCTTTCATAATAGTCGTTCCGGCAGCAATAGTGACGCCGTCAGCGACGGTAACCGGGGCAATAAGCTGGGTATCCGAGCCGACAAACACATCATCACCGATGATGGTTTTCGACTTATTCACGCCGTCGTAATTGCAGGTGATTGTACCTGCTCCAATATTTACGTTTGTACCAATCTCGGCATCACCCAGATAGCTCAGATGTCCCGCCTTGGAGCCTTTGCCGAGGCGTGCTTTTTTCATCTCAACAAAGTTACCGACATGGGCACCTTCTGCCAGCTCACTTCCCGGACGCAGGCGGGCGAATGGCCCGACTGTGCAGGCTTCAGCCAGCTGCGCATCTTCAATGACGGTATACGGGCTGATAATACTGTCGTCGGCGATAACGCTGTTTTTAATCACGCAGCCGCTGCCGATTTTTACCCGGTCACCCAGGGTAACGTGGCCTTCAATAATCACATTGGTATCAATCACCACATCGCGACCGTGCTCCAGCGTACCGCGCAGATCGAAGCGTGCAGGGTCCAGTAGCATTACCCCGGCCAGCAGCAGCTTTTCCGCCTGCTCGGCCTGATAAACACGTTCCAGCGTAGCCAGCTGCAGGCGATTGTTGACGCCGTCGGTTTCCGTGGTGCGGGCAGGGTGCACCGCTTCAATATGGCGGCCTTCCTGATGCGCCAGCGCAATGATATCGGTAATGTAGTATTCACCCTGGGCATTGTTATTGGTGAGCTTGCTCAGCCAGCGCTTGAGGTCGGCACCATTGGCGATCAGGATACCGGTGTTGATTTCGTCAATCAGCAGCTGTTCCGGTGCGGCATCTTTTTGCTCGATAATGCCAACCACATTGCCACCTTCCCGGATGATGCGACCGTATCCCGTTGGGTTATCCAGGATCACCGTCAGCAGGCCAATGCCGCCTTCGGGTTTAGCCGACTGCAGGCGGCGCAGGGTATCCACCGAGATCAGCGGCACGTCGCCGTACAGCATCAGAATATCTTCATCATCGGCAAAATGAGGTGCAGCCTGCTGCATCGCGTGCCCGGTTCCCAGCTGCTCGGCCTGGAGCACCCAGTTCAGAGAGGCATCATCCAGCGTGCTTTTCAGCAGATCGCCACCGTGACCGTAAACCAGATTAATTTGCTGCGCGTTTAACACCTTAGCGGCATCAATAACGTGCTGAACCATCGGTTTTCCGGCCAGCAGGTGCAGCACTTTTGGCAGGTCGGAGTACATGCGGGTTCCTTTGCCAGCGGCAAGGATCACCACGCTCATCGGGCTGGTAGACATAGACATCCTGATTCTTGTTTTGATGAGGAAAGTAAAGCGGTTTAGCGCTAAGAATACTACATTTTTCTTGGCCCGAAATTAGCTTTCAGAACGGTGGAAATCTCAAACGGCAGGCAAAAAAAATGCCAGTCAGTTTCCTGACTGGCATTCTGCAGCTTAAACCTGAGTTACATCGCTTTCTTGGTCAACTCAATGACGCGCAGCTTAGCAATGGCTTTCGCCAGTTCTGCCGACGCGATAGCGAAGTCAACATCGCCGTGAGAGCTGTTCATATGCTCTTCAGCTTTGCGTTTCGCTTCCAGCGCGCGCGCTTCATCAAGGTCGGTACCACGGATCGCGGTGTCAGCCAGCACGGTAACCGCGCCAGGCTGCACTTCCAGCACGCCGCCGGAGAGGTAAATCACCTCTTCGTCACCGTGCTGCTTAACGATGCGAACCATACCAGGCTTAATGGCAGTCAGGAGCGGGGCGTGGTTTGGGCGAATACCCAGCTCACCTTCGCTACCTGATACCTGGATGCTTTGTACCAGACCGGAGAACATTTGCAGTTCTGCGCTGACAACGTCCAGGTGAAAAGTCATAGCCATAATTAACCTCCTGAGAAACTAACCCGTCATACTTCAGGCCGCATTGCTGCAGCCTGAATGACTCAGGGTAAAAATTACAGTTTCTTCGCTTTTTCCACGGCTTCTTCGATGGAACCAACCATGTAGAAAGCCTGCTCTGGCAGATGGTCGAACTCGCCTTCCATAATGCCTTTAAAGCCACGGATGGTATCTTTCAGCGACACGTATTTACCCGGAGAACCGGTGAATACTTCTGCCACGAAGAATGGCTGGGACAGGAAACGCTGCATCTTACGAGAGCGTGCTACCACCAGTTTGTCTTCTTCTGACAGTTCGTCCATACCCAGGATGGCGATGATGTCTTTCAGTTCCTGATAACGCTGCAGCAGTGACTGAACGCCACGCGCGGTGTCATAGTGTTCCTGACCAACAACCAGTGGATCCAGCTGACGGCTGGTAGAATCCAGTGGGTCAACCGCCGGGTAGATACCCAGGGAAGCGATCTGACGGCTCAGTACCACGGTTGCGTCAAGGTGCGCAAAGGTGGTGGCTGGTGATGGGTCAGTCAAGTCATCCGCAGGAACGTAAACGGCCTGTACGGAGGTGATTGAACCGGTCTTGGTAGAGGTGATACGTTCCTGCAGAACGCCCATCTCTTCCGCCAGCGTTGGCTGATAACCTACCGCAGAAGGCATACGACCCAGCAGTGCTGATACTTCAGTACCGGCCAGGGTATAACGGTAGATGTTATCGATGAACAGCAGTACGTCACGACCTTCGTCACGGAACTTCTCAGCCATGGTCAGGCCGGTCAGCGCAACGCGCAGACGGTTTCCTGGTGGCTCGTTCATCTGGCCATAAACCAGTGATACTTTGTCGATAACGTTAGAGTCGGTCATCTCGTGGTAGAAGTCGTTACCCTCACGAGTACGCTCACCCACACCGGCAAATACGGAGAAACCTGAGTGCTCAGCCGCAATGTTACGGATCAGCTCCATCATGTTTACGGTTTTACCTACACCCGCACCACCGAACAGACCCACTTTACCGCCCTTAGCGAACGGACACATCAGGTCGATAACTTTGATACCGGTTTCCAGCAGCTCCTGAGAGTTTGACTGGTCTTCGTATGAAGGTGCTGCGCGGTGAATCGCCCAGCGCTCTTCTTCGCCGATATCGCCTTTCATATCGATTGGCTCACCCAGCACGTTCATGATACGGCCAAGTGTTGCAGTACCTACTGGTACTTCGATCGGGTGCTCAAGGTCAACGGTTTCCAGACCACGCTTCAGGCCGTCTGAAGAACCCATAGCGATGGTACGAACCACGCCACCACCCAGCTGCTGCTGAACTTCCAGCACCAGACGAGCATCACCATTTTTAACCTCAAGGGCGCTGTACACTTGTGGTACTGCGTCCTGAGGGAATTCGACGTCAACTACGGCGCCGATTACCTGGACAATCTTTCCAGTAGCCATCTTGAATCCTCTACCTAATTCGTTTATACCCCGCCGGTTCGAAACGCAGCAGGGTATACCTGGTTAAACCGCGGAGGCCCCCGAGACGATCTCGGTAAGTTCCTGGGTGATGCTGGCCTGACGAGCCTTGTTGTATACCAACTGCAGCTCTTTGATCAGGTTTCCGCCGTTGTCGGTTGCGGCTTTCATCGCCACCATTCGCGCGGCCTGCTCGCTGGCCAGGTTTTCTACAACACCCTGGTAAACCTGAGATTCGACATAGCGACGCAGTAACGTGTCCAGCAGCGCTTTCGGATCCGGCTCATACAGATAGTCCCAGGTGCTCTTCTTCACAACGCCTTCCGAATCATCGGCTGCAGGTAACGGCAGCAGCTGTTCGATCTGTGGAGACTGAGACATGGTGTTGATAAATTTGTTGCTGACAATAAACAGCTTGTCCAGGCGGCCTTCATCGTATGCTTGCAGCATCACTTTGACCGGGCCAATCAGGTCGGAGAGGGCAGGTTTGTCGCCCATTCCGGTTACCTGAGCAACCACGTTGCCACCGACAGAACTGAAGAATGACAGACCTTTGGAACCGATAATGGCGAGATCGCTCTCAACGCCTTTATCCGCCCAGCCTTTCATATCCGCCAGCAATCTTTTGAACAGGTTAATGTTCAAACCACCACAAAGCCCGCGGTCGGTAGATACGACCAGATAGCCAACGCGTTTAACGTCGCGCTCTTCCAGGTAAGGGTGCTTGTATTCCAGATTACCTAACGCAATGTGACCAATCACTTTGCGCATGGTTTCTGCATAAGGACGGCTGGCCGCCATGCGTTCCTGCGATTTACGCATTTTGGAGGCGGCGACCATTTCCATCGCTTTGGTGATCTTCTGCGTGTTTTGCACGCTGCCGATCTTACTACGTATCTCTTTTGCGCCGGCCATAAGCTTCTCCTCAAAGCCTTGCGGCCTGCCCCCTAAGGGACAAGCCGCCAGACATTACCAGGACTGGGTTGCTTTAAACGTCTCGAGGAGGCCTTTCAGCTTCTCTTCGATTTCGCCGTTATAGTTACCAGTCTGGTTGATATCAGCCATCAGCTCAGCGTGATCGCGATCCGCGAAGGCCAGCAGTGCCGCTTCGAAGCTACCGATTTTCGCCAGTTCGACGTCATTCAGGAAGCCGCGCTCGGCAGCAAACAGCACCAGACCCTGCTGCGCTACAGACATCGGCGCATACTGTTTCTGTTTCAGCAACTCGGTCACTTTCTGACCGTGGCTCAGCTGTTTGCGGGTTGCTTCGTCCAGATCGGATGCGAACTGAGAGAACGCAGCCAGTTCACGATACTGTGCCAGAGCGGTACGAATACCACCGGACAGTTTCTTGATGATCTTGGTTTGCGCTGCACCACCAACACGGGATACAGAGATACCCGGGTTAACCGCTGGACGAATACCAGAGTTAAACAGGTTGGTTTCCAGGAAGATCTGACCATCGGTAATCGAGATTACGTTGGTCGGAACGAACGCAGAAACGTCACCCGCCTGGGTTTCGATGATTGGCAGCGCGGTCAGAGAACCGGTTTTACCTTTCACTTCACCGTTGGTGAAACGCTCAACGTAGTCGGCGCTCACGCGGGAAGCACGCTCCAGCAGACGGGAGTGGAGGTAGAACACGTCGCCTGGGAATGCTTCACGGCCCGGTGGACGGCGCAGCAGCAGGGAAACCTGACGGTAAGCAACGGCCTGTTTAGACAGGTCATCGTATACGATCAGCGCGTCTTCACCGCGGTCACGGAAGTATTCGCCCATCGCACAACCGGCGTATGGTGCCAGGTATTGCAGAGCAGCAGACTCAGATGCGGTTGCAACAACAACGATGGTGTTAGCCAGCGCGTTGTGTTCTTCGAGCTTACGCACCACGTTAGCGATGGTAGAAGCTTTCTGACCGATAGCAACGTAAACGCATTTGATGCCGGAATCGCGCTGGTTGATGATCGCATCGATCGCCATTGCGGTTTTACCGGTCTGACGGTCACCGATGATCAGCTCACGCTGGCCACGGCCGATTGGAATCATCGCATCGACAGATTTGTAACCGGTCTGTACAGGCTGGTCAACGGACTGACGATCGATAACGCCAGGTGCAATCACTTCGATCGGCGAGAAGCCGTCGTTGTCGATAGCGCCTTTACCGTCGATTGGTGCACCCAGGGTGTTCACCACGCGGCCCAGCAGGCCACGGCCTACCGGAACTTCCAGGATACGGCCAGTACACTTAACCTTCATGCCTTCGGCGAGGTCAGCGTATGGGCCCATCACTACTGCACCAACGGAGTCGCGCTCCAGGTTCAGTGCGATAGCGTAACGGTTACCCGGCAGGGCAATCATCTCACCCTGCATCACATCGGCCAGGCCGTTAACGCGGATGATACCGTCACTGACGGAAACAATAGTACCTTCGTTGTGAGCTTCGCTCACTACATTGAACTGAGCAATGCGCTGCTTGATCAGTTCGCTGATTTCGGTGGAATTCAGTTGCATATGCTCCAGTCCCCTTAAGACTGCAAGACGTCGGTAAGGCGCTCAAGACGGCCGCGTACGCTGCCATCAATGACCATATCACCCGCACGGATGATTACGCCTGCCATTACAGACTTATCAATTTTGCAATTCAGCTTAACTTTGCGTGACAGACGTTTTTCCATCGCTGCGCTGATTTTGGTCAGCTGCGCGTCACTCAATGTAGAAGAAGAGATAACTTCAACCTCGGCGGTCGCATCATGTGCGGCACGCAGTTGGATGAACTGATCCAGTACATCGGCAAGTGCTGGCAAACGTTTGTTTTCAGCCATAACCTTAATCAGGTTCTGGCCGGCTTCGTCGAGTTGGTCACCACAGATTGCGATGAACGCAGCAGACAACGCTTCCGGCGCCAGAGCGCCGGAAAGAAGTTCTGATACCTGTTCATTGCCAGCCACTTCGGCGGCAAACGCCAGCATCTGCTGCCAGCGATCGACACTTTGATGCTCAACCGCAAAGTCAAAAGCGGCTTTAGCGTAGGGGCGAGCTACGGTAGTAAATTCAGACATCAGCCCCTCCCTTACAGTTCAGCGACCAGTTTATCTACGATGTCGCTGTTAGCAGCTTCATCCACGGAACGTTCAATGATTTTCTCGGCGCCGGCAACAGCCAGCATCGCGACCTGCTTACGCAACTCTTCACGTGCACGTTTACGCTCGGCGTCGATTTCAGCCTGCGCCTGGGTGACGATCTTGTTACGTTCCTGTTCAGCCTCGGCTTTCGCTTCGTCCAGGATCTGCGCACGGCGTTTGTTCGCCTGCTCAATGATTACCTGGGCGTCTTCTTTCGCTTTTTTCAGCTGGTCGGTCGCATTAGCCTGCGCGAGATCCAAATCTTTTTTGGCACGTTCAGCGGAAGCAAGGCCTTCAGATACTTCTTTCTGGCGCTTTTCGATAGCGGCCATCAGCGGCGGCCATACGTACTTCATGCAGAACAGGACAAACAGGATGAACGCGATGGCCTGGCCGAGGATTGTTGCATTAATGTTCACAGCACAATGCCTCTTATTAAGTTAACTTTTTCTGCCGCCTTTACAGCGGCAGAAGCCGTTTATCGCTGACCTGCGCCGGCGATAAACAATCGGTTATTTACGCGACAGCAAACATCACGTACAGACCCAGACCAACGGCGATCATTGGGATTGCATCCACCAGACCCATTACAACAAAGAACTGCGTACGCAGCAGAGGAATCAGATCCGGTTGGCGCGCGGCGCCTTCCAGGAATTTGCCTCCGAGGATGCCGATACCGATCGCAGCACCGATTGCCGCCAGGCCCATCATCACAGCGGCAGCCATGTACAGCAGATCCATATTCAGGTTTTCCATGACAGTCTCCAGTTTGTTTCAGTTAAAACGCAGTAGTGTTGAGAAAAAAATCAGTGTTCTTCAGATGCCATCGACAGATAGACAATCGTTAAGACCATGAAAATGAAAGCTTGCAGCGAAATGATCAGGATGTGGAAAATGGCCCAAGGCACATTCAGAACCCACTGTGACCACCACGGCAGCAGGCCGGCAATCAGGATAAAAATCAATTCACCCGCGTACATGTTTCCGAACAGTCGCAGACCCAGAGAAACAGGCTTGGACAGCAGGCTCACACCTTCCAGAATCAGGTTGACCGGAATAAAGACGGGGTGGTTGAAGGGTTGCAGAGTCAGCTCTTTACTAAAGCCGCCAATGCCTTTCATCTTGATGCTGTAGAACAGAATCAAAACAAATACGCCAAGCGCCATCGACAGCGTAACGTTCACGTCTGCGGAAGGCACCACACGCAATGCTGGCAGCCCAAAGACATGTTCACCAATGTATGGCAACAGATCGATTGGCAGCAGATCCATGAAGTTCATCAGGAATACCCAGACGAAAATCGTCAGGGCCAGCGGAGCGATAAGTTTGCTTTTGCCGTGGTACATATCGCGAACGTTGTCGTCAACAAAGCCAACAACTAACTCGATAGCGGCCTGTAACTTGCCCGGTACACCGCTGGTGGCTGACTTCGCGACTTGGCGAAACAGCACCAGGAATACCAGTCCCAGCACCACAGAGAAAAACATGGAGTCGATATTTAATAACCAGAACGTCGCCGGAGCGTCGTGCGGATTCACTAGCTCGAAGGTACGCAGGTCCAACTGAAGGTGCGTCAGGTGGTGACCTATGTATTCTTGCGGCGTAGAGATTTCTCCTGCAGCCATGATGCCCTTACCCTTTGTTGTTGATTACAGCCGGTGCGACGATTTGCACAATCAGCACCGATAACCAGGCCAGTCCCAGCGGCGTAAACGCCGCCTTAAACACACCCAGCGCCACGATTAGCATGAGAATAGTAACGACCACTTTCAGCGCCTCGCCGAAGACGAACGTCCAGGCAAGCCGACCTGTTACTTCATGTCCCGCCTGGTGGCGCCAGGCAAAAATCATAAACAGCATGTTTGGCAGCCAGGCTGCCAGTCCACCTAACAGAGCGGACACGCCCCAGGTCAAATCTTTAAGGGCAAACAGCGCACCGATTAAGACGAATGTCACCAGCTGTAACATCAGCACGGTTCGGGCAAATTTTACTCTGTAAAGGGACACTGACATGACGCTGAAACTCTCCTGCCCCGCTCGGGCTATGTCGCGTGTCGTATAAAACTGCCTTTACTCATTTGAGTCAAGCAGCAAAAAACGTGCAAATTATACGGGGCGCACCTGTGATTTCAATGGATAAGTAGAGAAAAGGTGAACAATTATTTAAAATTCTTTCCAGCGGCCTATTTTCCGAAACAAATGACTTCCATCCCATTCGTCCATTTTTCTGAAATACACAGGCTAATTTGCTCACAAAGCGTGCGGAAGATCACAAATTAGTAATATCCTTTCCGGTATAGAAACAAGATTGATGCTAATAATTATTACTGAGACAGAAGTAATACATTTAATATCAATCACTTAAATTCGTTCTATTAGCAAAACAGATTGTTATCTTGATTAAAACCGCTTATTGACATCGCCAGCAAATATTTAACAACTTCAAAGCCATTACTTACGAGAATTTATTAAGAAGATATATTTTCCCATGTGACTATTCTCTATCTAAAATGCCATGGATAAGGTGATCGTTGTGATAATAAATTGTGAACAGAGCGTTAAATGTAAACGAAGTTGTCAGTGCGTTTCCGCGCTCTGATTTAACGCTATAGCAACAGCTCCGTCCAGGCTGATTGGTCCGAAAAAAATAAAAAAAGATGACCGGCTAAAACTCAGCAACGAGCGTATCTCCTCAAATGCACAAAAAAATCATACAAATTCAAGGGTTATTAACTGATAGTACCTTGAATTAGCGTCTCCCAACAGGGTAAAAATGGCGAAAAAAAAACCGCCAGCATCAAAAGTGGCGGTTTTTTTCACTTAAAAAGTCAGCCCTTTGGCGAAATGACCACCAGATGGCGCTCGCCTTCCAGTTCAGGAACGACAAGGGAGGCAATTTTTTCGACGACGAATCCCACCGGTAGCGCAGCAATTTCATCCTCGGGTAGCAGGCCTTTCAGCGCATAGAAACGCCCCTCAGAGCCTGGCAGATGATGACACCAGCTGACCATATCGTTCAACGATGCGAATGCGCGACTAATCACGCCATCAAACGGGGGTTCAGCAGGAAAATCTTCAACACGGCTTTGTACCGGAGTAATATTCTCCAGTTTCAGTTCATGCTGCACCTGACGCAAAAAACGCACGCGTTTACCCAAGCTGTCCAACAGGGTGAAATGAGCCTGAGGACGTACAATAGCCAGCGGCACGCCGGGAAGCCCGGGGCCGGTACCCACATCGATAAAACGTTCACCTTCCAGATGTGGTTCTACCACGATACTGTCGAGGATATGGCGCACCAGCATCTGTTCAGGATCGCGGACGGAGGTCAGGTTATAGGCCTTATTCCATTTGTGCAGCATATCCACGTAGCCAATCAACTGTTGTTTTTGCAGATCGGTCAGGGAAATGTTGGCGCTCTTAAGCAGGGCGGAGAGTTTGTTGATCACAGGCGATGGTCCAGAAAATTAAGATTTACGGCAGCAGAAATGCCGGGCAGGGGCGGATAGCATCCGCTCCTGTCGATGTCGTTACGCGCTTTTACGCAGTAGTCCCTGCTTTTTAAGATAAATAAGCAGAATGGAAATCGCCGCAGGCGTGACGCCGGAAATACGCGAAGCCTGGCCGATCGATCCCGGTTTGTGATCGTTGAGCTTGGCGATCACTTCGTTGGACAGACCGCTGACCTGGCGATAATCCAGCTCCACCGGCAGCAGCGTATTTTCGTTACGTTGCTGTCTGTCGATCTCTTCCTGCTGACGTGCAATATAGCCTTCATATTTAACCTGAATTTCAACCTGCTCGGCGGCCTGCTCATCGCTGAGCGCCGGAGCGAAAGTGCTCAGCGTCATCAACTGTTGATAAGTCATTTCCGGGCGACGCAGCAGATCTTCTCCGCTGGCCTCTTTGGTCAGAGGCGCACTGATAACCGTATTGATCTCATCAACGGTCGCGGATTTCGGGTGAACCCAGATATCTCGCAGGCGCTGACGTTCCAGCTCAATGCGCTCCAGTTTTTCATTGAAGCGCGCCCAGCGGGCGTCATCAACCAGTCCCAGCTCACGACCGGCAGCGGTCAAACGCAGATCGGCGTTGTCTTCACGCAGCATCAGGCGATATTCAGCACGAGAGGTAAACATGCGGTACGGTTCTTTGGTACCCAGCGTGCAGAGATCGTCAACCAGCACACCAAGGTAAGCCTGATCGCGGCGCGGTGCCCAGCTCTCTTTATCCGCAGAGAAGCGACCGGCATTCAGACCGGCCAGCAGTCCCTGAGCAGCGGCTTCTTCATAACCGGTGGTGCCGTTAATCTGTCCGGCAAAGAACAGGCCCTGAATATATTTACTTTCCAGCGACGGCTTCAGATCGCGCGGGTCGAAGAAATCGTACTCAATGGCGTAGCCAGGACGCACGATTTTGGCATTTTCCATCCCCTGCATGGAACGGACGATCTGCATCTGCACGTCAAACGGCAGGCTGGTGGAGATGCCGTTTGGATAGATTTCATTACTGGTCAAGCCTTCCGGTTCAAGGAAGATCTGATGCGCGTTACGATCGGCAAAGCGCATCACTTTGTCTTCGATCGACGGACAGTAACGAGGACCGATCCCTTCGATGATCCCGGCATACATCGGGCTGCGATCGAGGTTGTTACGGATCACATCGTGGGTTTTCTCATTGGTGTAGGTGATGTAACACGGCACCTGCTGTGGATGCTGAGCCACATTGCCCATGAACGAGAAGACCGGCATCGGCGTATCACCGTGCTGGGTTGCCAGCACTGAAAAATCTATCGTGCGGGCATCAATACGCGGAGGCGTACCGGTTTTTAAACGGTTAACGCGCAGCGGCAGCTCACGCAGGCGGCGCGCCAGCGGAATGGATGGCGGATCGCCGGCACGGCCACCGCTGTAGTTATCCAGTCCGATATGGATTTTGCCATCGAGGAATGTCCCGACAGTCAGCACCACGGCTTTTGCACGGAACTTCAGGCCCATCTGGGTAACGGCACCGACGACGCGATCGTTTTCAACAATCAGATCCTCAACCGCCTGCTGGAAGATCATCAGGTTTGGCTGGTTCTCCAGCGCAGTGCGAACCGCCTGCCGATACAGCACGCGATCCGCCTGAGCGCGAGTTGCCCTGACGGCTGGCCCTTTGCTGGCGTTTAGTATCCTAAACTGAATACCGGCCTGGTCAATGGCATGGGCCATCAGCCCACCCAGTGCATCCACTTCTTTAACCAGATGTCCTTTCCCGATACCCCCGATCGCCGGATTGCAGGACATCTGCCCGAGCGTATCGATGTTGTGGGTTAATAACAGGGTTTGTTGACCCATACGGGCAGCTGCCATTGCAGCTTCGGTTCCCGCATGACCACCACCGATTACGATGACGTCAAAAGGATCTGGATAAAACATGGTACTGCACCTCGCGGTTTGTGCGATTAAGGGATCGTTGCCTGGGGCGTGAATTCTACTCAACTTTAGACGACGGGGAAAGCGGCGGGATCTTCACGTATTAAAAAGAAGATCTTTTTTATTTAAAGATCTCTTTATTAGATCTTCTATTAGGATCGTCCTGGTCTGTGGATAAGCGCTTTTTGCTGATAACGATCAATCGATTAGGAAGGATCATTAGCTGTGAATGATCGGTGATCCCGATCCGTATAAGCTGGGATCAAAATACTATGTTATGCACAACCACAGGCAAGGTATAAAGTTGTTCTTGGGATAACAACCGGTTATTACCGTGATTTAAGTATGTTTATCCACAGATGAATGCTGATAAACCAGGCGAAAAAGCACATAATTTACAAAACTCACGGGCTGAAAACGGCGATCGGACGGATCTAACCGTCGATCTCAGCCCGATCGATGTGATATTTAGATCGACTCTTTCCAGGTTTCCACCCAAACACCGGCAGGATCTTCCGGAATTTCGTGCTCGAGGACGTCGATTTTCAGGCAATCGCCAATACGCTTAGCGCCCAGAGAGCTTAGCAATGTCTCAAACTGATCGATGGCACCACAAAACAGATCGTATTCACGGTTACCAATGCCTACCGCACCGTAACGCAGGTTACTCAGATCCAGCTGTTGTTCTTTTAATGCATCAAAGAACGGCTGGATATTTTCAGGCAGTTCACCAGCACCGTGGGTGGAGGTCACCACCAGCCAGATCCCTTCAGGCTTCACTTCATCCAGTTCCGGACCATACAGCGTCTCGGTGGTATAACCGGCCTCGTTCAGCTTCTCTGCCAGATGATCGGCAACGTATTCCGCGCTGCCTAAGGTGCTGCCACTGATTAAGGTAATGTCGGCCATGATGGATCCCTGAGTCACAAAGGTGGGCATTGTACTCTGTGATCAGGCTGGGATCTACCTGTGGGTAAGTAGGGATATTATGCAGATACTACATTAAGCACTCAGGAAAACATCTGTGCATAAAATGATTCACAGGATCGCCCGGAAATTGCCGCGGGGAGGGAGGACAAGCGCCCGATCAGGGCTTAATTGCCCTCATAATTGGGTTCTGCAGCGAGATCAGCGTTTCCGTGGACTGAATTTCATCAATCGTCTGGATCTTGTTGATCAGTACCTGCTGTAACGCATCAATAGATCGGCACATCACCTTGATAAAAATACTGTAATGCCCGGTGGTGTAATAAGCTTCCACCACTTCATCAAGTGCTTCAAGACGAGCCAGTGCAGAAGGGTAATCCTTCGCGCTTTTGAGAATAATGCCGATAAAACAGCAGACGTCGTAGCCCAGCTGCTTCGGATCGATTTCAACCCGCGTGCCTTTAATGATCCCCGCCTGCTTCATCTTTTCTACGCGCACGTGGATGGTTCCTGGGCTGACGTTGAACTGCTTTGCCAGCTCGGCGTAGGCGGTACGGGCGTTGTCCATCAGGGCGATCAGAATGCCGCGATCGAGGTTATCGGGCTGCATGTTTTCGGGCATAGTGGCTCCATGATTATTAGCGGGTGCCTGGAATAGCGTTACTGTGCGGGATCGTGAAGGCGATGGCAATCGATTGAAAAAAACCGCAGGCAGTGGGATGCCTGCGGGATAGGGGAGATCAGCGTTTACGCCACAGCGTCAGCTGCGCCAGCGTATGCTGGTATTTACGCGCCGTTTCGCGAATGACAAACGGAATGTCCTGTGCGGGTGCTATCTCTTCAAAATCCGCCGCCAGCAGTCGTTGCAGTGCCTGGTAAGTGGTCAGGGCTTCCCCGTTCTCACGGACCCCTCCAAGCCAGTTTTCCTTCGGCGTATACTCCTCCAGCCAGGTATAGGGCGAGGAGAGCATCAGTATGCCGCCGCTGCGGATCATGCCGCTGATATCCTGCAGGAAGCGTTTGGGCTGGCGTAACCGGTCGATCAGGTTTGAGGCCAGCACCAGATCGTAGTGTTCCGGCTGCGGCTTCAGATTGCAGGCATCGCCCTGTACGAACTGAATGCGGCTGGCCTGCTGAGTGTCCAGACCAAAATCTTTCAGCCTGACCTGGCGATACTCCACCAGATCGCCCTCTTCCTGGGTGACATAGCGGAAGTCTTCACCACCGGTCAGCTGCAGCGCGACGTCAATAAAACGCGCCGAGTAGTCCATGCCCACCACCTGCTCGAAATGGCGCGCCAGTTCAAAGCTGGCGCGTCCGGTGGCACAGCCGATATCCAGCGCGCGCTGACGTTTATCCGTCAGCCCGCAGGCGATTTCCACCAGCGCACGTGCATAGTTGGCCACGCCGAAATATTCCGGACCGTACTGGAAATCCAGATACTGCGACACCATCGTGTCGGTTTCGTACGGGTTTTGCGCCATGGTTTCCTGATGGCTGGAGACGACGTAGCGGAATCCCGCATGCTGGAAGAAGTGGCGGCGGAAGGCATAACGCGCAGATTTCAGTGCCTCGTTACCGGTGGAGATCCAGCTGCCGCCTTTGATCAGCGCATGTTTGCCGTCAAAGGTTGGCGTGGAGAAATCGTCGTACAGCGGATGCACGCGAAACCCTTCAAAGCCGTTAATCGGCGTGGTGGTCCACTGCCAGACGTTGCCGATTGGGTCGAAGAAATCCCCCTGGCTAAAGCGATCGACCGGGCAGGAGGAGGCCCAGTAGGCCAGATTGATATTGCCCGGCGCGGTGTCCCAGTCGGGCTGATCGCCGGCGACCTGTTCGCGCAGCAGCATCCACTCACTTTCTGCAGGAAGCTGGATGGACTTACCGGTTTCCTCTGCTTTCCAGCGACAGAAGGCCGCGGCCTCCAGCTGGTTCACTTCGGCGGGCCAGTCCCACGGCATCGGCACTTCTTCCGTCATCAACCGCAGACGCAGGCTATCCGGCTGCCCGGCGCTGCCGATCCAAAACGTCGGCATCGTGGCTTTGGAAAACGCCCGCCAGCCCTCGCCCTCTTCATCCCACCAGCGCGACTGCTGGTAGCCTCCTGCCGCTACAAAAGTGAAGAATTCGGCGTTGCTGACCAGCATTTTACTGGCGCGGAAGGGCTTCACTTCACTGACCTGCGTGCCGTATTCGTTGTCCCAGCCGTAGGTCGGGTCGGTTTTGCCCTGGGTGACGCGGCCACCGGCGACGGCAATAAGCGAATTTTCCGGCACCGCCAGACGATCGTGGCGGGCTTCGGTACAGGCGGGCCAGTGGGGCTGAGTCTTAACCCATTCGATCGGCAGCTGGCGAATCAATACGCTGGAGGTTTCCAGATGGATGCGCTCATGTTCAATCCCCATCAGGATCACCCACGCCGGGCTGTCCCAGCCAATTGGCAGCGACAGCGGCATCTCTGCAATAAACTGCTCTACCCGGCTACGAACCTTACCGCGATAGTCACGCAGTTCGCTGACCGACGGCCAGCTGTAGTGGCTGTTATCCAGATCGTCCCAACTCATTTCATCAACGCCGATCGCCATCATGGCTTCGATCCGATCATCAACTCGGGCGTCAATCAGCCTGCCTGCCATGAGTTTATTAATGTAGAAGGTGGCGGTATGGCCAAAATAGAAGATTAGCGGATGGCGCAGCGGGATCGCTTTGTTGTAATACGCCCGTTCATCGGCCAGGCAGTCAAACAGGCGCTCGTAGAGTTCCCAGGTCTGGCGGAAGTAAGCGAGCAGCTGCTGGCGTTTTTGTTCGGGGTCGCTGCCGTCAAGAAGTAGCGTGCGGGTTGGTGCGGGAAGCCCGCTCTGATGCTGTTGTTGTGCTGTCACGTAATGCTCCCATCTGCCGATTGGCTAAAGCCGATATATGACTATAGCAAATAAGGTTTGCCGTATTTTGCGCAAAGGGCTGAGGGAAGAGGACTAGCGCTGCCAGCGGCGCAGAAGGCGGCTTTTTAGTCCGGTGTCAAAACGCCAGATATGGTTGAAGATACGCATGATGGCCGGTTTTCCATGATCGGACATGGCAACGGCATGAAAACGCTGCTGCTGGCGATTCTGGTGGTCGCGAACGCGTTTAACCAGCTCTTCCGGCAGGCGCTGGGCGATAAAATCGGAGAGGATCACCGCATCGGCATCCTGCCACGGGCTGCTGCTGAGTTTTTTTAATACTTCGTCCAGACAGGCGGCAAGATCGGTGCCGCCGCGAAAGCGCTGGCTGAGAAAACGGATCGCCTGGCTGATACCGTCTCCGGCGGTCAGCTCATAACCGATGACTTCATGCGCGAACAGCATAATATAGCAGCGGCGGTTGTCCGCCAGCGCCACTTTCAGCAGCGCCAGACAGAAGGCTTTTGCACAGCGCTCGTTAAATCCGCCCATCGATCCGGATGTATCGACGCAGACAATAAAGGGGCCTCGCGGTTGCTCATCATGATGCTGATGAACGACGGGCCGCTCGGTGATCTTATCGTGCCAGCTCTCGCCCTGCAGGCGATAGGTCAGCAGGCGCTTTTCCACCAGCCGCCGGTAAAACTCGAATTCCAGTTCGCTGATGCCGAGGGTAGCCAGCTCCGGCGGCAGCAGGCGCAGGATATCATCGCTTTGATGCAGCCCGTTGACCTCTTCCGGTACGCTTTCCGGTTCGCGCACCAGCTGGTGGAAGGCTTCCAGCGGCGCCTCTTCCGCCTGCACGGCTTTGGCTTCGCGGCTGCGGCCCAGCTGTTCGGCCAGTTTCATCAGCTCGGGCTGCCCCGCCAGAAAATCACCGTACTGCACAATCAGCTGATAATCCTCACGCTGCAGCGAGCTGCGGGTGAGATCCCACAGTCTGCCTGCGGCGGCTTCATCATCGCTGGCCAGTACCGGGGCCAGCTGGCCGCTCATCGCCATTCGATGCTGTAGCTCGGCCAGCAGCTTGTCGCGCTCCTGGTCCAGCAGCTGCTGGTTCAGCGACAGGGTTTGCAGGGTCAGGCTCAGCCGCCAGCGCTGGAGAAACAGCGTCTGCTGAGCCGGGCTCAGATGACCGATCTCCGTATGCTCCACCAGGTGACGGGCTTTCTCTGCAAAGGGCGAGTGGTTGGTATCCAGCCACTGCAACAAAGCGGGCAGCTGCGCGCTGAATTCGTGGGAGTTAAGCGTCTGGAAGTGCTGGAAGCGGCTGAACTCTTCGGCAACATCGTCGGGAACCGGGGTCGATTTGAGCTGTTGCAGCACGCTCGCTTTCCAGTTGGGCAAATCGCGAGTCAGGGCATTTTTCAGCCCCGGGAATTTTTTGAAAAAAGCGGCCAGCTTTGGCGAGGCCAGCATGGCGATGGCCACTTCTTCGATCAGCTCGTTTTCGCTGATGGTCAGCAACATACTCAGTGTATCGAGTGAGATCACTGCCGCGCCTGCTTCAGCTGTTCGGCCACCTGCTGCAGGCTGTCCTCAACGCGAGCCAACCAGTCATCGCTGATAAACAGACAGCGATGGTGCTGACTGAATAGCGTGCGCTGGGCACGAAGTTGAGTATCCAGCTCATCCAGCGCCTGAATAATCTCTTCCGGCAGCGCCTGCTGGAGTTTACCGGGCAGCATCAGCCGCGTGCTTTGCAGACTGATATCACGCAGCGTCAGGCACTCCTGAGCGTCCACGTGCAGATCCAACATCTGCGCAAAGCCGATGCCATTCAGCTTGCCGCGTACCTCTCCCCCTTTTTGCAGCCAGTGATGCAGCGCCTCGCGGGCCAGAGTAACGTGCGTAACCTGCATATCATGCAGCGTCAGCGGCTTTTGTAGCATCAGGGTCAGCTCATCGGCCGACAGCGCGGCGGGCAGCTCGAAATGCGGCTTGCGGCTGAACATGCCGCCGTGTTTCTCCAGGCGAATGGCCTGCTCCACGCTCTGCTGCTGCTGAAGCGCCAGGCGGCGGGTGTTAATCTGCTGGAGTTTGATCAGGATCGGTTGCTGCTGCCACGCCTGCTGGGTCAGCAGATTATCAATTTCGCGATCCAGCAGTTTCATCGAATTCACGTCATGCCACAGGCAGTCTTTCAGCAGGATCAGATCGATCGGCGCGATAGAATTGCGCCCGCTGTAAAAGGCGCTGGCCTGCAGCAGATGAATGGCTTTTTTCCAGCGGCGGTCGGAGATATACGGCGCTTCTGGCTGATTTTCTAACTGCTGGCGCAGCTGGAAGATCAGCTCGAAGACATCATCCGGCAGGTTAACTTTGGTAATGCCCTGCTGCCAGGCCAGATACTCCTCGTCGCTGATGCACAGTGATTCCGCCACCGGATTCTGATTTTCATCCTGCTGGTGGGTCAGCAGGCTGCGGAAATTCTGCTTCTCGTGGACGTTATCCAGCCACAGGCGGATCAGCATGCGGTCATACAGCGCTTCCAGCCCGCTGTCCGCTTCCGGCAGTTCGTTAGAGGCGGTCACCAGCAGCCGCATCGGGATTTTTTCTTCGTTGTCGCCGTTGCGGAAACGGCGTTCATTAATGGCGGTCAGCAGAGTATTGAGGATTGCCGGGCCCGCTTTCCAGATCTCATCCAGGAAGACGATTTCCGCATCGGGCAAGTAGCCTTTGGTCAGGCGCTGATAGCGGCCTTCATCCTTCAATGCCTGAATGGACAACGGGCCAAACACCTCTTCCGGCGTTGAGAAGCGTGTCATCAGATACTCAAAGGCGCGGGAGTGCTGAAAAGCAAACTTCAGGCGTCGGGCGATCAGGCTCTTGGCGATGCCCGGCGGCCCCAGTAAAAAAACGCTTTCGCCACATAGCGCGGCAAGAAGGCAGAGCCGAATCGCGTGATGGCGTTCGTAAAGTCCTTTCTCTAATGCATTGCTCAGGCGGGAAATACGCTCCGCCAGTAAGTGAGACTGGGCCATAATCAAACATCCATCCTTTTTCTACGGTCAGGCCAGCATCGTGGCTGGCGAGCGCAAACACTACTGACTATGATGCTTGAAAGAGTTGATAGCAGTCAGCTTTTTTATTATCAAAGGGTGACACTGGCCATTGAAGTTAGTTCCGTTTGGGCGATATCCCGTCAATAAACAATAGGCATTCGTGATGAATCATGCATACTGTGCGCTTTTTGATAGCCAGGTAAACTGTGCGCAATCCCGCGCTGGCCGGCTGCAACAAAAGATTAACCTATGAGCTCTGACAAAAAGCAGTCCCTTGGTGCCGTTACTCTTGCCGCAATCGGCGTGGTCTACGGTGATATCGGTACCAGCCCGCTGTATACCCTGCGCGAATGTCTGTCGGGACAGTTCGGCTTTGGCGTAGAGCGCGATGCGGTATTTGGTTTCCTCTCCCTGATCTTCTGGCTGTTGATCCTGACGGTATCCCTCAAGTACATCACCTACGTCATGCGCGCGGATAACGCCGGTGAGGGCGGTATTCTGACGCTGATGTCGCTGGCCGGGCGCAATACCGGCGGGCGGGCAACCGCAATCCTGCTGATTATGGGCCTGATTGGCGGCAGCTTCTTCTATGGCGAAGTGGTGATAACCCCGGCGGTATCGGTACTGTCGGCGATAGAAGGGCTGGAGATTGCCGCGCCGTCGCTCGACAGCTATATCGTCCCGCTGGCCATCGCGGTGCTGACTCTGCTGTTTGTGATTCAGAAACACGGCACCGGCATTGTGGGTAAGCTGTTTGCGCCAGTGATGCTGGTGTGGTTTATCGTACTGGCGGTGCTGGGGGCGCGCAGTATCCTCAATAATCCGGATGTACTGCAGGCGATGAATCCTTACTGGGCGGTTCACTTCTTTATTGAATATAAAACCGTGTCCTTCTTTGCGCTGGGTGCCGTGGTGCTGGCGATTACCGGGGTGGAAGCGCTGTATGCGGATATGGGCCACTTTGGCAAATTCCCTATCCGACTGGCGTGGTTTATTGTGGTGCTGCCGTCGCTGGTGCTGAACTATTTCGGCCAGGGCGCGCTGCTGTTGGCACATCCTGAAGCCATCAAAAACCCGTTCTTCCTGCTGGCACCTGACTGGGCGTTGATCCCGCTGCTGCTGCTGGCGACGCTGGCCACGGTGATCGCCTCTCAGGCGGTGATTTCCGGGGTATTCTCACTCACGCGTCAGGCGGTTCGTCTGGGCTATCTGCCGCCGATGCGTATTGTTTATACCTCAGAGCAGGAATCCGGCCAGATCTATATTCCGGTGATCAACTGGCTGCTGTTTGTTGCCGTGGTCATCGTGATTATCGGCTTTAAGCACTCCAGCAACCTCGCTGCGGCTTACGGTATTGCGGTGACGGGCACCATGGTGCTGACTGCCATTTTGTGTACAACCGTGGCGATCAAGAACTGGCACTGGAATCGCTATCTGGCACTGCTAATCCTCGTGGCCATGCTGTGTATTGATGTGTCACTGTTCTCGGCAAACCTGGTGAAGGTTTTCTCCGGCGGCTGGCTGCCGCTGGCGCTGGCGCTGGTGATGTTTGTGATTATGACCACCTGGAAAAGCGAACGCTTCCGCCTGCTGCGCCGTATGCATGAGCACGGCAATTCGCTGGAGGCGATGATCGCCTCGCTGGAGAAATCGCCGCCGGTCAGGGTACCGGGAACCGCAGTGTATATGTCGCGTGCGCTGAACGTGATCCCCTTTGCCATGCTGCATAATCTTAAGCATAACAAGGTACTGCATGAACGCGTGGTGCTGCTGACGCTGCGTACCGAAGATGCGCCGTACGTGCATAATGTGAAACGCGTGACAATTGAGCAGCTTTCCCCGACCTTCTGGCGCGTGGTGGCCAGCTACGGCTGGCGCGAAACGCCAAACGTCGAGGAGATCTTCCACCGCTGCGGTCTGGAAGGGCTGAGCTGCCGGATGATGGAAACCTCGTTCTTTATGTCCCACGAATCGCTGATTATCGGTAAACGACCGTGGTATCTGCGCCTGCGCGGCAAGCTGTTCCTGATGCTGCAAAAGAACGCCCTGCGCGCGCCGGATCAGTTTGAAATCCCGCCTAACCGGGTGATTGAGCTGGGTACGCAGGTCGAAATATGATGAACGGGCGCGGTCTGAACATGACTGCGCCCTACAGCCACACCGTCACGACTAATCCACCCTCATCCCGATTCTTCAGCGTGACCCCCATACCGTGCAGCCGGGCAATATGATGAACGATCGATAATCCCAGGCCGCTGCCGGACTGCTGCTGACCGGGAGGGCGATAGAAACGCTCCCCGATGCGCGGCAGCAGATCTGCCGGAATACCCGGGCCGTTATCGCTTATCGTCAGGCTGTTCTCCGTTAGCGCCAGTGCCACCTGGCTACCCTCTGGCGCATAGCGGATAGCGTTATCCAGCAGATTGCGCACCAGCAGAGCCAGCAGCAGCGGGTTTGCCAGCCGCCTGAGCGGTTCTTCCGGTGCATCCAGACTGAGATCGATTCCTTTTTCCCGCGCCTGTTCATAGTGCTCGACCACGGCCTGCTGCAATAGAGACTGCATTTCCAGCGACTGTTTTTGCAGATCCTGGCCATTATCCAGCCGCGAGAGGATCAGCAACTGATCCACCAGCCGCGTGGCGCGCTCGATACCGATATCCAGATTACTCAGTGCGTGGCTGAGCGCAGCGGTATCGTCGTGGGCCAGCTGTGCCACTTCGGTCTGGACCTTCAGCGCCGCCAGCGGGCTGCGCAGTTCGTGGGCGGCATCGGAGGTAAAGCGCCGCTCGCGCAGCAGCATTGCACCGATGCGGGCAAACAGCTGGTTAAGCTCGTCCAGCAGGGGACGAACTTCCTGTGGGACGCGCTCAGCTTCGAGCGGTGCGGCATCATCCGCCGCTCGCTGGCGGAGCTGTTGCGCGATGTACTTGAGGGGTTTAAGTTCGTGGCTGACCAGCCAAAGCATCAGTAGCAGCATCACCGGCAGCGCCAGCAGCCAGGGGCTGAGACTGGCGTGTACCAGATCGCGGGTCATATCATCGCGGTATTCCCACTCCTGGCCCACTGCCACGATATAGCGGCCGTCCGCCGTGGTGAGCCACACCAGCCGCCACATATCGTCATCATCTTTTAATCTGCCGTCGGTAAAGCCGTCACGCTGATAGCTAAAGGGGAAATCTTTGCCATTATCACCGTCATTGAGCAGCATTTTCCCTTCGCGGCTGAACACGGCGAAGGCCAGCGCATCATCTTCCTGATCGCCGCGATGATGGCGCAGCAGCTTTTTAGTTTTTGGCAGGGTGAGAGGATCGTTACTCAGTCGTTCAGGATTAATCGCCGCCAGTCGTTTAGCAAACAGCATCTGCTGGGTATCGAACAGCTGGTTAATGTTGTGCCGCGTTTGCCACCAGCCACCCACCGCGGCCGCTCCCCAGCACAGAATACTCAGTAGTAGAAAACCGACAGTCAGCCGCAGCCGCAGGCTTCTTTTTTTCATAATGCCCCCAGCGTGTAGCCAACGCCGTGAACGGTACGGATAAATTCACTGCCGAGTTTTTTGCGCAGGTGGTGGATATGCACCTCAACCGCATTGCTTGAGACATCTTCATCCCAGCCGTAGAGCTTTTCTTCCAGCCGGGCGCGGGTTAATACCCGGCCAGGGTTGAGCAGAAACAGCTCCAGCAGTGCCAGCTCGCGCGCTTTCAGTTCCAGCGGCTTACCGTCCAGGGTGACGCTGTGGGAAGCCGGTTCCATCATCACCCTGCCGTGCTGCAATATGGGCTGTAGCTGGCCGTGGCGTCGACGGATCAGCGCCTGCAGCCGTGCCGCCACTTCGGTGAGGGCAAAAGGCTTGCACAGATAGTCGTCGGCCCCCTGCTGCAGGCCATCGACCCGTTGCTCAAGGGCATCGCGGGCGGTCAGGATCAGCACCGGCTCATCGCGGCCCTCCTGGCGCCACTGGCGCAGGATCTCCAGGCCATCGATCCCCGGCAGGCTGAGGTCCAGCACCACGGCATCGTAGGGTGCTGCGCTGAGGGCGAGCAGGCCATCATTTCCCTCAGTAAACCAGTCAACGCTAAACCCCAGCTTGCCCAGTCCGGCTTTTATCCCGTCGCCAATCAGGCGGTCGTCTTCAATCAGTAAAATTCTCATCGGCTTATCCTTGGCTGTTAGCGGTTTTATACGGAATGAGGATGCCGCTTGTACAGGGACGATCGGCGAAATTGCCTGAATTTACGCAATAAACAGAAATAAACTCATCAGCTGATGTTCCTTAAGATCCTGTTAAGAAGCGTTTGTTTTAATCACTTTCAGAGACCCTCCGGCAGTGGAACGCTGCCTCCGTTCAGGAAGAAAGGTGATAAAGATGAACATGAAAAAAACAGCTGCATTACTGGCGATTACCGCCCTGATTTCTACCCCGGTTCTGGCCGTACAGGGAGGCGGCTTTGTCGACCCGAATGCGCCGACCTCCGTCGTTCAGAAAGGGGGCTTTAGCGGGCCAAATGGTACGATGGTGACCGTAAAACAGGCGCAGGATATGAAAGACGACGCCTGGGTAACGATGCGCGGTAATATCGAGAAGCGTATCGGTGATGAAGACTATCTGTTTCGCGATGCCACCGGCACTATGACGGTAGAGATTGACCACAAGCGCTGGGAAGGCCAGACCGTCGGCCCTAAAGATAATGTCGAACTTCAGGGCAAGTTGGATAAAGACTTTAACTCCCTTGAGCTGGATGTGAAGCAGATCAGAAAACTCAGTCAGTAAGGCTGACTCATTCCCGGTAGCGCGAGCGATAAACTATTCTTCCAGCATCGGCGGAAAACGCTGTTTTCTGGAGGATTATCTCGCGCTGTTCCGCAAGGCAATCATTCATATCAAAATCCCCCCAACTTTCTTTCTGAAGCCCCTTTGACCCCGTAAATTCATCTTCGTGCAACGACAGCGAAACGTTTCGATGGCGATCACATTTTCACGATCTGGCGATTGTTTTCCCCTGGCCGTTGCTTAAACTGCAGTCAGCGAAACGTTTCGCTCTGGAGTGAAAGATGAAAAAAGGCACCTTACTGAATTCTGATATTTCGTCCGTGGTTTCCCGCCTGGGACATACTGATAGCCTGACCATCGGCGATGCTGGCCTGCCTGTCCCGCATGGCCCGCAGCGCATCGATCTTGCGCTGACTCACGGTATTCCCAGTTTTTTGCAGGTAACCAAAACGGTCACTGAAGAAATGCAGGTTGAGAGCGCCATCCTTGCGGAGGAGATTTTGCAGCACAATCCGCAGCTCCACAGTGAACTGATCGCTCTGCTTAAATCCTTGCAACAACACCAGGGTAATACCATTAGTATCAGCTATATCAGTCACGAACAGTTCAAACAACAAACACAACGTAGTAAGGCTGTTATTCGCAGCGGGGAGTGTTCTCCGTATGCGAATATCATCCTTAACGCTGGCGTGACCTTCTGAGGCCGTTATGCAACCTTTACTGCAACTGAAAGGCATTGAGAAATCCTTCCCTGGCGTGAAAGCGCTGTCGGGGGCTGCACTTGCCGTTTATCCTGGCCGCGTCATGGCGCTGGTGGGGGAGAACGGTGCAGGTAAATCCACCATGATGAAAGTCCTGACCGGGATCTACGCTCGTGATGCCGGTAGCTTTGAGTGGTTGGGTAAAGAAACAACGTTCAACGGGCCGAAGGCGTCGCAGGAAGCGGGTATCGGCATTATCCACCAGGAACTTAACCTGATCCCGCAGCTCAGTATTGCGGAGAATATTTTCCTCGGTCGCGAGTTCGTTAATCGCTTTGGCCGTATTCAGTGGAAAGCGATGTACGAGAAGGCGGACGCGTTGCTGAAACGCCTGAATCTGCGGTTCAGCAGCCACAAGCTGGTAGGCGATCTGTCGATCGGCGATCAGCAGATGGTTGAGATTGCCAAAGTGCTGAGCTTTGAATCTAAAGTCATCATTATGGACGAGCCAACGGATGCGCTGACCGATACGGAAACCGCCTCGCTGTTTCGCGTGATCAACGAGCTGAAAGCGCAGGGCTGCGGCATTGTGTATATCTCCCACCGCATGAAAGAGATTTTTGAGATCTGCGATGACGTGACTATTTTCCGCGACGGTCAGTTTATTGCCGAGCGGGAGGTTAACTCGTTAAGCGAAGAGTCGCTGATCGAAATGATGGTCGGTCGCAAGCTCGAAGAGCAGTATCCGCGCCTGGACAAAGCACCGGGTGATATTCGCCTGAAGGTGGAAAACCTGAGCGGTTCCGGCGTTGACGATGTCAGCTTTACTCTGCGTAAAGGAGAGATCCTTGGCGTGGCGGGCTTGATGGGCGCTGGCCGTACCGAATTAATGAAAGTGCTGTACGGCGCACTGCCGCGTTCAGCCGGAACCGTAACTCTGGACGGCAAAGCGGTAGTAGCGCGTTCGCCAGAAGAAGGGCTGCTCAACGGTATCGTCTATATCTCTGAGGACCGCAAGCGCGATGGTCTGGTGCTGGGGATGTCGGTAAAAGAGAACATGTCGCTGACCGCCCTGAAGTATTTCAGCCATACCGGCGGTCGTCTGAAGCACGGTGAAGAGCAGCTGGCCGTCGGGGACTTTATCAAGCTGTTTAACGTTAAAACCCCTTCGATGAATCAGCCGATCGGCCTGCTTTCCGGCGGGAATCAGCAGAAGGTGGCTATTGCCCGTGGCCTGATGACCCGGCCTAAGGTGCTGATCCTGGATGAACCGACTCGCGGCGTGGACGTTGGCGCGAAGAAAGAGATTTATCAGCTAATTAACCAGTTTAAAGAAGAGGGGCTGAGCATCATCCTCGTCTCTTCTGAAATGCCGGAAGTGCTGGGTATGAGCGACCGCGTGCTGGTGATGCACGAAGGTCGCCTGAGCGGTGACTTCCCGATTGAACACGCCTCGCAGGAAATTCTGATGGCGGCGGCAGTAGGCAAACAATACAGCGCGGAGCTGGCATAACTATGAGTACGCAAACAATCCCTTCACGCCGCCTGATCAGTAAGGCATGGCTGCTTGAACAGAAATCGCTGATTGCACTGCTGGTGCTGATCGCCATTGTCTCCAGCATGAGCCCGAACTTTTTCACCGTGGCGAACCTGTTCAATATTCTGCAACAGACCTCGGTTAACGCCATTATGGCCGTGGGGATGACGTTGGTTATCCTGACCTCGGGCATCGATCTGTCCGTCGGTTCGCTGCTGGCGCTGACCGGCGCGGTGGCGGCATCGATCGTTGGCCTGGAAGTGAATGCGCTGGTGGCGGTTGCCGCTTCGCTGGCGCTGGGCGCCCTGATCGGCGGTATTACCGGTACGATTGTCGCGAAAGGCAAGGTTCAGGCGTTTATCGCCACGCTGGTGATGATGCTGCTGCTGCGCGGGGTGACCATGGTGTACACCAACGGCAGCCCGGTGAATACCGGCTTTAGCGACAATGCGGATCTGTTCGGCTGGTTCGGTATTGGCCGCCCGCTGGGTATCCCAACGCCGGTCTGGCTGATGGCAATTGTCTTCTTTGCCGCATGGTACATGCTGCATCACACCCGTCTGGGTCGTTACATCTATGCGCTTGGCGGTAACGAAGCGGCGACCCGCCTTTCAGGCATCAGCGTGAATCGGGTAAAAATCACCGTTTATGCATTGTGCGGCATGCTGGCTGCGCTGGCCGGAACCATTGAAGTCGCGCGTCTTTCTTCCGCACAGCCAACGGCGGGAACCGGCTATGAGCTGGATGCGATTGCGGCCGTTGTACTCGGCGGGACCAGCCTCGCTGGTGGCAAAGGACGTATTATGGGAACGCTGATCGGTGCGCTGATCCTTGGTTTCCTCAACAACGGGCTGAACCTGCTCGGTGTCTCTTCTTACTACCAAATGATCGTCAAAGCTGTAGTGATTTTACTGGCGGTGCTGGTAGACAACAAAAGCAGTAAATAACTGATTACCCTACAGGATTAAGAACATGAAAAAACTGACTGCACTGGCTTTACTGTTAGGCGCTACCCTGAGCACCAATGCGCTGGCAAAAGACACTATCGCGCTGGTGGTATCCACGCTGAACAATCCCTTCTTTGTCTCGCTGAAAGATGGGGCGCAGAAAGAAGCCGATAAGCTGGGCTATAACCTGGTGGTGCTGGATTCACAGAATAACCCGGCGAAAGAGCTGGCGAACGTGCAGGACCTGACCGTTCGCGGCACCAAGGTTATGCTGATTAACCCAACCGATTCCGATGCGGTGGGCAATGCGGTGAAAATGGCTAACCAGGCGAACATCCCGGTGATCACGCTTGACCGCGTCGCGACGCAGGGCAAGGTTGTCAGCCATATCGCTTCTGACAACCGCGCAGGTGGTAAGCAGGCCGGTGAATTTATTGCTGAGAAGCTGGGTGATGGCGCAAAAATTATCGAACTGCAGGGGATTGCCGGTACGTCAGCCGCGCGTGAACGTGGTGAAGGTTTCAAACAGGCCGCCGATGCGCATAAATTTAATATCCTCGCCAGCCAGCCGGCCGATTTCGACCGCACCAAGGGCCTGAACGTGATGCAGAACCTGCTGACCGCACATCCAGATGTACAGGCGGTGTTTGCCCAGAATGATGAAATGGCGCTGGGTGCATTACGCGCATTGCAAACTGCCGGTAAATCTGGTGTGGTGGTTGTGGGCTTCGACGGCACGCCTGATGGGGTGAAGGCTGTTGAAGGCGGCAAACTGGCCGCGACCGTTGCTCAGCTGCCGGAGCAGATCGGCTCTATCGGTGTAGAAACTGCTGATAAAGTACTGAAAGGTCAGAAAGTCGACGCGGTAAATCCGGTAGACCTGAAGCTGGTTACCAAATAAATCAAAGAAAAGCATGGCACGCGCCACCCTCGGGTGGCGCACTTATCTGGACGATTCCCCATATGAAAAATACCGGCAAACTGGCTGTTCTTGGCAGCATCAACGCAGATCACATTCTTAATCTGGCGCAGTTCCCGCGCCCGGGTGAAACGGTGATCGGGAAGCAGTATCAGGTCGCATTTGGTGGAAAAGGGGCGAACCAGGCCGTTGCTGCCGGGCGTAGCGGCGCGGATATTTCCTTTATTGCCTGCGTGGGTCATGACGATATTGGTGAACGTATCCGCAGGCAGCTGGCGGACGATCGTATTGATGTGGCTCCGGTGATTGCCGTTGAGGGTGAGTCTACCGGCGTGGCGCTGATTTTTGTCAATGGCGAAGGTGAAAACACCATCGGCATTTATGCCGGTGCGAATGCGGCGTTGACGCCGGAGCGTGTGGCTCAGCATCAGCAGGTGATTGCCGACGCTGACGCATTATTGATGCAGCTTGAGTCGCCGCTGGAAAGCGTGCTGGCCGCTGCGCGCATTGCCCATCAGAATCAGACCCGGGTTATTTTGAATCCGGCCCCGGCAACGGCGCTTTCCGATGAACTGCTGTCGCTGGTGGATATGATTACCCCAAATGAAACAGAAGCGCAGATCCTGACTGGCGTGTCAGTAAAAACCGATGAGGATGCGGCGAAGGCTGCGGCAGTGCTGCATGCTAAAGGGATTGAATCGGTATTGATCACCCTCGGTAGCCGCGGTGTGTGGTTGAGCGAGCAGGGCAACGGCCAGCGTATTCCAGGATTCCGCGTAGAAGCGGTGGATACGATTGCTGCTGGCGATACGTTTAACGGTGCGTTGATTACCGCACTGCTGGAGAAAAAGCCGATGGCCGAGTCGGTGCGCTTTGCTCATGCTGCTGCGGCTATTGCCGTCACGCGCCACGGTGCTCAGCCCTCTGTACCCTGGCGTGAAGAGATCGACAGCTTCTTGCAATCGCAGGGGTAAACGTGGCCACTATGAAAGATGTCGCCCGACTTGCGGGCGTCTCAACCTCTACCGTATCCCACGTGATTAACAACAATCGATTCGTCAGCGAGACGATCCGAGAGAAGGTCACTTCGGCAATCAGCGAGCTGAACTACGCGCCGTCAGCGTTGGCTCGCAGCCTGAAGCTGAATCAGACCCGCACTATCGGCATGCTGTTGACCGCCAGCAGCAACCCGTTTTACGCGGAAGTGGTGCGTGGCGTTGAACGCAGCTGTTATGAGCGCGGTTACAGCCTGATCTTGTGTAATACCGAAGGGGATAAGGACCGTATGGATCGGAGCCTGGAAACGTTGCTGCAAAAGCGCGTTGATGGTTTGCTAATCATGTGCACCGAAAGCCATCTGCCCTCCGCCGAGATCCTTGGCCGCTATCCTTCTATTCCTTCGGTGATGATGGACTGGGCACCGTTTGAAGGCGGCAGCGACATCATTCAGGACAACTCGTTGCTGGGCGGAGAAATGGCGACTCAGCATCTGATTTCCCGCGGTTATACGCGCATTGCCTGTATTGCCGGCCCTCAGGACAAAACGCCAGCGCGCCTGCGCCTTGAAGGCTATCAACGTGCGATGGCCACGGCGGAGTTGCCGATCCTGCCCGGATATATTGTTGACGGTGATTTTGAGTTTGAAGGTGGCTTCAACGCCATGCAGCAGCTGTTAACCCTGGACCCGCGACCTCAGGCGGTATTTACCAGTAATGATGCTATGGCCGTTGGCGTTTATCAGGCGCTCTTCCAGGCCGGGATGACCATTCCACAGGATATGGCGGTGATGGGATACGATGATATTGAGCTGGCGCGCTATATGACGCCGCCTCTGAGCACTATCCATCAGCCGAAAGACGAGCTGGGTGAGCTGGCGATTGATACTCTGCTGCACCGGCTGAGTAGCCCCGATGCCAGCCAGCAGCTGTTGGTGCTGACACCGGAACTTATGGCGCGTGCTTCGGTGGGTGAACGCTAAGCCTTCTTCTTTTTATCGCGGTCGCTGATCAGGTTGCGGCCGTCTCCCGGTTTCAACAGCAGGAACACCAGCGCGGAAATCACGGTAATGATCCCCATTGTCAGGAAGGTGGCGTGGAAGTGCTGGAAGGTTGTGCCATCGAAGTTTTCATAAAAGCGCAGGACCGCCGCGCTAACCGCTACACCAAAACCAATCGCCAGCTGCTGCGTTACCGCCAGCATGCTGTTGCCGCTGCTGGCATTGGCATCGGTTAAATCCGCAAGGGTGATGGTGTTCATCGCCGTAAACTGGGTAGACATCGCCATCCCGAGAATAAACAGCGGGATTAACATTGCCAGCACGCTCCAGCTCGCTGATTGCAGGGAAAATGACGCAATCAACACGCCGATAATCACACTGATACCGACCAGCGTTTTACGATAACCAAACCAGCGCAGAACTCTTGTGACCAGTGATTTTGCCAGAATCGATCCCAGCGCCGTCGGGGCCATCATGCATCCGGCGATCAGTGCGGTATAGCCAAAGCCAACCTGTAACATCAGCGGCATAAGAAAAGGAATACAGCCGGTTCCCAGACGAGAGGCGATATTACCAATGATGCCGACGGAGAACGTGCGGGTTTTAAACATTGGCAGCGGCAGCAGCGGCGAAGGGTGGCGGCGGGCATGCACTATATATAGAAGAAGAAGGACAATCCCTCCGACCAGGACACTTAGTGCGATAAGGCTGGAGACGACCCGCTCGCCAAACAGCTCGATGCCGCTTGAGATCCCAACCAGTCCAAGACCGAACAGCAGGAAGCCTGTCAGATCGAACCGCCGTTTCGGCGTAGTGAAATCCGGCATGTATTTGCGCGCATAGATAATGCCGAGGGCCCCAATCGGGATGTTGATGAGAAATATCCAGTGCCAGGTTGCCCATGTGACCAATACGCCCCCCAACAGAGGGCCGAGTACCGGGCCAATCAACCCGGGCATGGTGACAAAGTTGAGCACCGGCAGCAGTTCGCTGCGTGGATAGGCCCGCAGCAGGGCCAGCCGCGCCACTGGCATCATCATCGCGCCGCCGACCCCCTGGATAACGCGAGAGATCACCAACATGCCCAGCGAGTTTGATAGCGCACAGGCGAGGGAACCGAAAGAGAACAGGAAGACGGCAACGATAAACACCTTTCGCGTGCCAAAGCGATCGGCCAGCCAGCCGCTGACGGGAATCAGCATGGCGACGGTTAAGGTGTAGCTGATGACGGCCGACTGCATGGCCAGCGGTGAACGGTTAAGACTGTGGGCTATAGCGGGCAGAGCGGTGTTGAGAATGGTGGCATCAAGCGCCTGCATAAAGAACGCCATGGCGGCGATCCATGGAAGTCCGGCCATACTGCGCGCGGATTTTATCATTGGTCGTCCTTTTTTATTTGGAAGCCAGCAGAAATCTGCCTGCGGTGCAGCAAGAATAGCATCCCACATCTCAATTTTGTGATGGGCGTCTGCTGTTTTCTGGTCATAGCCGGGTGATTATTAATCGTCTGTTGTATTCTTTTTATTCATTTGGTTAAAAATAAGACGCTTGGTAATTTATTTGCAATAAAAACTTGCCAGCCACCAGAAAATCCCTATACTTCGCCTCCACTGACACGGAACAACGGCTTACAGGCCAGCGTGTTAGAGGTTCAGGAAGTTGTCTGAACCGCCGGAAGAAACTTCTCAAAAAGAAGTTGACTCCGAAGGAGGAAAGCGTAATATACGCCACCTCGCAGCAGGAAGCCTCGGCACTGACTGCACTGCTCTTTAACAATTTATCAGACAATCTGTGTGGGCACTCGCAGGATTGATATCAACGTCTCCGGACGTAAAAAATATCAAGTCTCACGAGTGAACACATAATGAAATTCATTATGACGTTTTACAGATGAGCATCGCTGAACTGGTTTCAGCAAATCAAGCTTTTAATTGAAGAGTTTGATCATGGCTCAGATTGAACGCTGGCGGCAGGCCTAACACATGCAAGTCGAACGGTAGCACAGAGAGCTTGCTCTCGGGTGACGAGTGGCGGACGGGTGAGTAATGTCTGGGAAACTGCCCGATGGAGGGGGATAACTACTGGAAACGGTAGC